>CAZMOM010000017.1:34852-64813 GCA_964568075.1 uncultured Gammaproteobacteria bacterium | reverse complement strand
CAAGGTAGAGCCCCGGATTGTGATTCCGGTGGTCGTGGGTTCGAGCCCCATCGTCCACCCCAAATTTTTATGACTTTTAGCGAGTGGGCGTAGCGCAGTTCGCCTACCATGCCAAAAGCACAGCGATGGTTGGTGCGAACTGGCCTTTAGTGACGGGCTTTATGATCCTGACGGGGCCAAGGTAGAGCCCCGGATTGTGATTCCGGTGGTCGTGGGTTCGAGCCCCATCGTCCACCCCAAATTTTTATGACTTTTAGCGAGTGGGCGTAGCGCAGTTCGCCCACGATGCCAAAAGCACAGCGATGGTTGGTGCGAACTGGCCTTTAGTGACGGGCTTCATGATCCTGACGGGGCCCAGGTAGAGCCCCGGATTGTGATTCCAATTCGCCGGCGATGCAGAAAGAACATCGAATGGGAAATGCGAATTAGTCGTAAGTTGCCGGCTTGCTGAGTGTGACCGAACCGGATGGCGAAATAGGATAATCTAGCAGGCGAAGCGACAAAACGACGCCGCAAAAAAACACTGGGCCTCTAGCTCAATTTGGCAGAGCAGTAGACTCTTAATCTATTGGTTGGGGGTTCGAGTCCCCCGGGGCCCACCAATTTCAGAGCATCGACTGGGATCCAAATAGGGCGGTTGGGATCCGCAAAGCTAAATGTCACGCCGCCATTGAATCTTTAATTAATTTGCGCGCTTTTGCCATCGTTGGCTGGCGGAACTTCACATCCAGCTTGCCGCCGGTCATTAGCAGCAATTTCATCATGTAGTCGGCAGAAATCCCGGCAAGCTCTCCCCGCATAATATCGCTGATCTTCGGGCGGTGGATCCCGAAGAAATCAGCCGCCTTCTGTTGAGTGAGATTATTGTTGCGAATGAATTGGCTGATTTTCACGGCGAGAAAACCACGGAGCTCCAGGTCCCGCGATTCCTGTTCACTAAAGCCAATATCTCTATATACGCTTCCTCTGGTTGTGTGCATGTTGGCTACCTCCTCGCATGTTGTTTACTTTACTCATATTCCTTTCAGTCTTTGCCTTGCTAGCCGTATGTCCTTCGCGCTGGTTTTCTGCGTCTTTTTCTCGAATACATGCAGGACATAAATGGCATCGCCTTTCTTTACAACATAGACCAATCGAAACTGGCCGCGATGGCTTGCTCGTAATTCCCAAACACCACGGCCTATTGTTGTCATTGGCTTAGCATCCAACGGGAGCACTCCCATCTGTACCATATCGAGGTTCCAACCGATTTTCTGACGGACCGTTTTTGAAAAGTTGCTAAGCACCTCAATGGAATCCCCTAACCAATGAATCTCTTTTCTCTCCATGGGCTACAGTATGTACTAAAAAAAGTACATAGATCAAGATATTCTGTGCTAAAAAAAATACAAATTACCAAAAAAATACGGATGGCCGCTTTCGCCCTTGGTCTATCCCGCCGCGCCATGGAATCATTGCGGCCCAGCGAATTCCAAAAGTGATACACTGCGCGGCTTTCAGGTATCCGGCCCCTTCGAATACTGGTTATAATTTAGGCCTGATCGGGCCTGTCGATGGGCAGGAGAAGGACAGTTTCAGCGAAAGTGGCGGAACTGGCAGACGCGCAGGGTTTAGGTCCCTGTGGGGTAAAACCCGTGAGAGTTCGAGTCTCTCCTTTCGCACCAGACAAGCGGGACGATGACCGCGAGCCGTTCATCGTCCGTAGCGCACGAACAAAGGAAAACGAACATGCAGGTTTCGGTAAAAACGACTCGGGGTCTGGAAAGACGCATGCAGGTGCAGGTTCCAGCCGAGCGTATCGATAATGAAGTCGATCAACGGCTGAAAAAGGTCGGCAAAACGGCGAAGCTGAAGGGATTCCGCCCCGGCAAAGCGCCAATGACCGTTATCCGCCAGCACTATGGCAGTGAAGTGCGCAAAGACGTGCTCGGCGAGGTCATGCAGGCGACCTACGCGGAGGCCATCGGCAAAGAGCAGCTCAGACCGGCCAGCAGCCCGAAAATCGAAACCGACGAAGTCGGGCAGGGCAAGGATCTGCACTACACGGCAATTTTTGAGGTTTACCCCGAAATCAAGATCAAGGGCCTGTCACGCATCAAGATCAAAAAGCCGGCGGTCGAAATCGTGGCGCAGGATATCGACAAGATGATCGAAAACCTGCGGCGCCAGCGAGCCGACTGGTCGGTGGTCGAACGTGCGGCCGGTGAGGGCGATCGGGTCATCGTGGATTTTACCGGGCGTATCGATGGCGAGGCGTTCGCCGGCGGCGCGGGCGAAAAGGTTCCGGTGGTGTGTGGCGAAGGCCAGATGCTGGCCGATTTCGAAAAAGGACTCATCGGAATCTCCGCCGGCGAGTCGCGGACGATTCCGGTGAAGTTTCCCGCTGATTACCACGCGGCAGACCTGGCGGGGAAAAAGGCGGAATACGAAGCCAGCTGCAGCGCGGTCGAGGAACAGATTTTGCCCGACCTTGACGATGAGTTTTGTGCGGCCTTTGGCATCAAGGAAGGCGGCATCGAGAAACTGCGTGCGGAAGTGCGCGGCAATATGAGCAAAGAGGTCGAACAGAAGATCCAGAGCGATATGAAAAGCCAGTTGCTCGATCAGTTACTCAAGACCAACCCCATCGATATCCCGAAAGCGCTGGTCGATGAGGAAATTGATTCCATGCAGCAGGCAGCGATGGACCGAATGGGCATCGAGGATCACAGCGCAGCGCCGCCCAGGGAAACGTTCGAGGAGCAGGCCCGTCGCCGGGTCACCCTGGGTTTGCTGATCAAAGAAGCGATCAGCTCCCAGGAGCTGCAGGTCGATAAAACCAAGATGACTGAAAAGCTGAACCAGATCGCCACCGGTTACGACGACCCGGAACAAGTCGTGCGGTCATATAAGAGTAATCCCGGTATGATGGTCCAATTGGAAATGATGGTTCTCGAGCAGCAGGCCGTAGACTGGATGCTCGAACAGGCCAAACAATCAGTTGATTCGAAAAGTTTCAGCGAGATGATGAGTTTCAACGCCTGAAACGGGCCACTATGAGAAACAGCCGACAAGGGGCGGGCATAATGAGTGAGATCGAGATGAACCTGGTGCCGATGGTCGTGGAGCAAACCTCTCGGGGTGAACGCGCCTATGACATCTATTCCCGCCTGCTGAAAGACCGGGTGGTTTTCATGGTCGGCTCGGTCGAAGACCAGGTGGCGAACCTGATCATCGCGCAGTTGCTATACCTGGAATCGGAAAATTCGGACAAAGATATCCACCTGTATATCAATTCGCCGGGCGGATCGGTCAGCGCCGGGCTGGCCATTTACGACACCATGCAGTTTATCCGCCCGGACGTCAGCACGATCTGCGTCGGCCAGGCCGCCAGCATGGGAGCGATGCTGCTCACCGGCGGAGCCAAAGGTAAGCGTTTCGCTCTGCCACATTCGAGAATGATGATCCACCAGCCGATCGCCGGCTTCCAGGGCCAGGCCTCCGATATCGATATTCACGCGAAAGAAGTGCTGGAAATGCGCGACCGGTTAAACCAGATACTCGCGAATCACACCGGGCAGTCGATAGAGCAGATGGCGAAAGACACCGATCGCGACAATTTCATGAGCGGAACTGCGGCGGTGGAGTACGGTCTGATCGATACGGTGCTCGAGGAGAGAGGCAAGGCCGGAGACAATGGCGACAAAGTCGGGGCGCGGACCGAAAAAAACAAGAAAAAATAGCGAATCTTCAATGAGTTACCGCGAACTTTTAGTGGAAAACCGGTACTATTTCTTTGCATGCCATGCGGCTGCCATGCTATATAGGCGGAAATCAGGCTTACGGCACGCAGGACAAGGGATTTTCCGTACCGAGGATAGGGCATGAGCGACGAAACCAGCGGCAAAGACGAAGGTAAACTGCTGTATTGTTCCTTTTGCGGTAAAAGCCAGCATGAAGTGAGAAAACTGATCGCGGGCCCGTCGGTTTTTGTCTGCGATGAGTGTGTCGAGCTGTGCAACGACATCATTCGGGAAGAACTCGATGAGCGTGCCGATCAGGCGCACGATGATCTCCCGCGGCCCCGCGAAATCAAGCAAACCCTGGACGACTACGTGATCGGCCAGGACCAGGCGAAGAAGGTCCTGGCAGTCGCGGTCTACAATCACTACAAGCGGCTGGAAAACGCCAGCGCCGACCCCACCCGCGACGCTATCGAGCTGGCCAAAAGCAATATCCTGCTGATCGGCCCCACAGGTTGTGGCAAGACGCTGTTGGCCGAAACACTGGCGCGGTTGCTGAACGTGCCCTTTACGATCGCCGATGCCACCACGCTGACCGAGGCAGGCTATGTCGGCGAAGATGTCGAAAACATCATTCAGAAACTGCTGCAAAAATGCGATTACGATGTCGACAAGGCACAGACCGGCATCGTCTATATCGACGAAATCGACAAGATTTCGCGTAAGTCGGACAATCCATCGATCACGCGTGATGTATCGGGCGAGGGCGTGCAGCAGGCCTTGCTCAAACTGATCGAGGGAACGGTCGCATCGGTGCCGCCCCAGGGTGGCCGCAAACACCCGCAACAGGAGTTCCTGCAGGTCAACACGTCGAATATCCTGTTTATCGTCGGCGGCGCCTTCGCCGGTCTGGAAAAAATCATCCTGAGCCGCTCCGACAAGTGCGGTATCGGCTTCGTGGCCGAGGTCAAAACGGCTGACAAGGATCTCAAGATCGGCGAGCTTTTCCATGATGTAGAACCGGAAGACCTGATCAAGTTCGGCCTGATACCGGAGTTCGTCGGACGCCTGCCGGTGGTCGCTACATTGGACGAGCTCGATGAGGACGCGCTGGTCACCATACTCCAGACACCGCGTAATGCTCTGACCAAGCAATACAGCAAATTGCTGGAAATGGAAGGCGTCGAACTCGAATTTCGCAAGGATGCGCTGCATTCCATCGCCAGGAAGGCAATGCAACGAAAAACGGGCGCACGCGGCTTGCGGACCATACTCGAACACGTTCTGCTGGAAACGATGTATGAGCTCCCGAACATGAAAAACGTGATCAAGGTGGTCGTCGATGCGGCGGTCGTGGAAGGCGACACGCAACCGTACTTTATTTATCAGACCGAGGACGAGCAGGAACAGAGGTTGACCGGTTCCGCTGATCTCTGAACAGGCTTGAATTAACCGTCTTCTGCCTCCATCTATTGCCAGAGGAGGTCGATGTCGGAAACGACGCTGATCGCCGATTTCCCTGACTCCGTTGAGGTATATACTTTGTCCAGCGATACACCAGACAAGCCGAAAACACCGAAAGCGCCGAAAACTTCGGAGGCTCCTGCAACGCCTGAAGTTCCTGCAGCCCCGGAAAAGTTCGCTACGCAGACGGGCATGCCGGTATTGCCATTGCGCGATGTCGTCGTTTATCCGCACATGGTCATTCCGCTTTTCGTCGGCCGGGATCGCTCGATTCGCGCGCTGGATATCGCGATGGAGGAAGGCAAGCAGATCGTCCTGACGGCGCAGACACAGGCCGACACCGATGAGCCGGGAATCGACGATCTGTACACGATAGGGACCTTGGCGACGATTCTCCAGTTACTCAAGCTGCCGGACGGCACGGTCAAAGTGCTGGTTGAAGGCGGCGATCGGGTCAGCATCGACCAGTTCTATACCGACGATTATCTTTCTGCATCGATCACGGTGCTGACTGAAGATGAAGACTACGATGAACGCGAGATGGACGTGTTGTGCCGTTCGGTCATCAGCCAGTTCGAGCAGTACGTCAAGCTCAACAAGAAAGTCCCGCCTGAAATCCTGACTTCGCTGGCCGGAATCGAACAGCCGGGCAGGCTGGGTGACACCGTGGCCGCCCACATGGCATTGAAACTTTCCGAAAAACAAAAAGTGTTGGAAATCAAAGACGTGCGCAAACGCCTCGAACATGTGATGGGGTTGATCGACGGCGAACTGGACGTGCTGCATATCGAGAAACGCATTCGCGGCCGGGTCAAGCAGCAGATGGAGAAAAGCCAGCGCGAGTATTACCTGAACGAGCAAATGAAAGCCATTCAGAAAGAACTTGGCGAAATGGAAGATGCGCCGAACGAACTGGCCGATATCGAAAACAAGATTGCCGATGCAGGAATGAGCGTGGAAGCGAAGGACAAGGCAACCTCCGAGCTGAATAAACTGAAACTGATGTCGCCGATGTCCGCCGAAGCGACCGTCGTTCGCAATTATATCGACTGGCTGCTGAAAGCGCCGTGGAAAAAACGCACGAAAGTCGGTCGCGATCTCGCCAAGGCGCAGATCATATTGGACGAAGACCATTATGGGCTGGAAAAGGTCAAGGAAAGGATCGTCGAGTACCTGGCCGTTCAGCAGCGCGTTCGTAAACTGAAAGGACCGATCCTCTGCCTGGTCGGCCCACCGGGTGTCGGCAAGACCTCACTGGGGCAGAGCATCGCCCGCGCGACCGGTCGCAAATTCGTCCGGATGTCGCTCGGCGGCGTGCGCGACGAGGCCGAGATTCGCGGTCACAGGCGCACTTATATCGGCTCGATGCCGGGCAAAATTATTCAGAACATGGCCCGGGTCGAGGTTCGTAACCCGTTGTTTTTACTAGATGAGATCGACAAGATGTCGATGGATTTCAGGGGGGACCCGTCATCGGCGCTGCTCGAAGTCCTCGACCCGGAGCAGAATTCGACCTTTGTCGATCATTACCTCGAGGTCGATTTCGATCTGTCCGAGGTGATGTTCGTTTGCACCGCCAACACCCTGAATATCCCGGCCCCGCTGCTGGATCGGATGGAAGTCATCCGGCTGCCCGGTTACACGGAGGACGAAAAGGCGAATATCGCCAGCCGCTACCTGGTGCCGAAGCAGAAAGAGCAGAACGGCCTGCACGATGATGAGCTGTCGATTTCGAATAATGCGTTATTCGATATTATCAGGCATTACACCCGCGAAGCCGGGGTAAGAAATCTCGAAAGAGAGATCGCTAAAATTTGCCGCAAGGCGGTTAAGGCCGAATTGCTCAGCCCGAAGAAAAAAACCTTCAGAATTACGCCAACACAGCTGCAAAAATATCTCGGTGTTCGCCAGTTTCGTTATGGCCGTGCCGAAGAAAACGATCAGGTCGGTCAGGTAACCGGCCTGGCTTGGACCGAAGTCGGCGGCGAGTTGTTGACGATCGAGGCGGCCGTCGTTCCCGGCAAGGGGAAGCTGATTCACACCGGTCAGCTGGGTGAGGTGATGAAGGAATCGATCCAGGCGGCCATGACAGTTGTGCGCAGCCGCGCGGCAATTCTTGGAATCGAAGCGGGTTTTCACCAAAATTTTGATGTTCATATACACGTTCCCGAGGGGGCCACGCCGAAGGATGGACCGAGTGCGGGAGTGGGTATGTGCACCGCTTTGGTGTCCGCATTGACCGGTATCCGGGTCCGTGCGGAAGTGGCCATGACCGGTGAAATTACGCTTCGCGGAGAGGTTCTGCCAATCGGCGGACTCAAGGAAAAACTGCTTGCAGCCCACCGCGGCGGCATAGAAACGGTTTTGATCCCACATGAAAATGCTAAGGACCTCGTGGAGATACCTCGAAATATTAAAGATAAACTCGATATAAGACCGGTAAGGTGGATAGACGAAGTGTTGGAAGTTGCGTTGCAACACATGCCGTCGCCGATTGGCGACAAGGATGCCGACTCACCGCCAGCGAGAACTCGTCGGGCGACAAAAAAACGCAAGGGCGAAGTTCACGCCCATTGACTTGCGCGGCAATGCATCATCGATTTTCTCGTTCCTACTGTATTGACAGCAGTTTTTGGTGCTTGTTATAAGTGACCCACGCTGTCATCGACGAGGTGATTGTTGACAGCAGTTTTACCGGTTCATTTAGCGACAGCCGGTGATGTTGAATCGGGGGGCGGATGCGGTGGCATCCGATCAAAATCGACTGACTAACCTTACAAGGTGACCTACATGAATAAAGGCGAACTGATTGAAGCAGTGGCAACTGCAAGTAACCTATCCAAGGCGGACGCAGGAAGGGCGGTTGAAGGCATACTTTCTTCGATTACCGCAGCTCTGGTTTCGGGCGACAATGTAGCTCTGGTAGGTTTCGGAACCTTCCAGGTAAAAAACCGTGCAGCCCGCAATGGACGCAACCCGAAAACCGGTGCGACCATCTTCATCAAGGCGAGCAAAGCACCCACATTTAAAGCTGGCAAAGGCCTGAAGCAAGCAGTAAACTAGCGCGCCTTTCGGCCACGGGTGCTTAGCTCAGTTGGGAGAGCGTCGCCTTTACACGGCGAATGTCGGGGGTTCGAGCCCCTCAGCACCCACCAGCTGCGGAGTGGTAGTTCAGTTGGTTAGAATACCGGCCTGTCACGCCGGTGGTCGCGGGTTCGAGTCCCGTCCACTCCGCCATTATTGCTAGGGCGTCTTTTTAGGCGCCCTTTTTTTCACGACTATTAAGACGTAGCGAAGAAGAATTCCACTATGCTGCAAACGATCAGAGACAAATTAACCGGCTGGGTCGCACTGACGATTTTCGGCATTATCGCGTTCGCTTTCGTTTTTTGGGGAGTCGATCCACTGGCTATCGGCGCGACCTGGGCGGCGAAAGTCAACGGCATCGAAATACCGGCGATCGAGGTCAGGCGTGCGGCGCAGAATCAGGTTGCAGAATATGAGTCGAGGATTCAGGACGATATTTCACCGGAATTGCTGCAACAGATTCGCAACAGAACATTAAATCAATTTATCAATAATACGCTGATGCGGGCCCGGGTGATTAGCGACGGTTACCGGGTGTCGGACGCCATGCTCATCGAGTACATCAGGTCACTGTCGTATTTTCAGGTTGGCGGGGAATTCTCGCTGGACAGTTACGCGGCCATGCTCGCGGCGCAGGGTCTTTCGAAGACGGGTTTTGAGGCCGATCAGAGGAGTCAGATGGAAATCCTGCAATTGCAACAGGGCCTGTTTGGCAGTTCATTCGTGACCTCCCACGAGATGAGACGCTTTCTCGAGCTGCAGGGCGAGGAACGAGAGATCACGCTGGTGACCATCAAGGCGAGTGCCTTCGAAGACCTGGTGTCGCCGACGGATGAGGAAATAACCGGGTACTACAACGCCAACGCCCAGCGCTACCTGACCGACGAGACGGCAGACGTCGAATACCTGGAAGTCAGAGTCGCGGATTTTACCGGGCAGGTCGAGTTCGACGAACAGGGTCTGCATGACCATTACGAGACGGTCGCGGACAATTACAAAACCGAAGAACAGCGTCGTGCCCGGCACATCCTGATCGCGGTGAGCGACGAAGACGATAACGCCGCCGCGGAGGCGAAGGCGAACGAGGTGCTGGAGCGCGCACGCGCCGGGGAAGATTTTTCCAGCCTGGCCACGGAATATTCCGACGATGGCGGCACGGCGGCAGACGGCGGCGACCTGGGCTGGTCGGTGCGCGACGATTTCGTGGGGCTATTCGCCGACGCCTTGTTCGCAATGCAGGAAAATGAGATCAGCGAACCGGTCAGGACCCGGTTCGGTTATCACATCCTTCGTCTCGACGAAATCGAGCCGGAGGATATCCGGTCTTTCGAAGACGTAAGGACAGAGATCGAGTCGGATTACCGCGCGCAGCTTGCCGAGGACGCCTATTATGAAGCGGCGCAGGCGCTTGGCGACCAGGCGTTCGAAGCTTACGATCAGTTGCAAAGCGTCGCCGAATTCCTGGATCTGGAACTAAAAAGCGTCAGCGGGTTTACCCGGGCCGGCGGCGGCGAGCTGGGTAGCGATCCACGCGTCGTGAGCGCCGTATTCAGCACCGACGTATTGAGCGAAGGCAAGAACAGCAAGCTGCTCGAAGTCGAAGACAGCCGGGCCATCAGTTTACGGGTGAGCGAATATCACCCGGCCGAACCCCGCCCGCTCGAAGAAGTGCGCGAACAGATTGTCACGTTCATGGTGACCGACCAGACGCGCATTCTGGCCCGTTCTGCCGGCGCCGGGATCAAATCGGCGATTGCCGCCGGGGCCGATCCCCGGCAGTTGGCGCAGGACAACGGCGCAACCTTTACGCCCGCCCGGAAAGTCACGCGCGACACCGTCAACGTAGCGCGGATAGTGCTCGAGGCGGTATTTTCCGCGCCCCGGCCGACCACCGCGAATTCATCGGTCGGCGGCGTGTCACTGGCCACGGGCGATTACACGATTTTCGCGATCAGTTCGGTCACGCCCGGGCATCCGGCGTCACTGACGCCCGCCGAGTGGACAAGAACCGAAGAACAATTGGCGAACGATCTGGGCAATGCAGAATTGGCCGCGTTCGTGGCACAGTTACGCGAAACCGGCAACGTGCGCATCAACAGCAGGACATTCGATGATGTGCTGTTGCCGCCAAACCTTCCCTGATGATCTAACGCGTAACCAGTCACCGACAGCAAAGGCGAGAAGAGTATGACCAAACTCAAGCTGCATTGGCAAATTCTGATCGCTCTCGTACTCGCAGGCATCGTCGGGACCCTGACCGGGACCGACGCGGCGTTGTTCGGCGTCACTTTCTACTCAGTCTTTGGCTTTCTCGGCACGCTGTTTCTCAACGCGCTGAAAATGCTGATCGTACCGCTGATCGCGTCGTCGATCATCGTCGGCGTCGCCGGCATCGGCAGCGGCGGCAACCTGGGCCGGTTGGGTGGCCGGACCCTGGCGTTCTATCTCCTGAGCAGCTCACTGGCGATCATCGTCGGTCTGCTGCTGGTCAACGCAGTACAACCCGGTATCGTCGATGGCGAGCCCGCCGGCGAATTAATGGCGCTGTCAGCCGATCGTGAAGAGGTCGCGGCCACGGTCGGCGACAAAGACACCGGCGATCTTGCTGGAATATTCATCCGCATGGTGCCGGCGAACGTCGTCAAAGCAGCCGCGGAAGGCGAGATGCTCGGGCTGATTTTTTTCTGCCTGCTGTTTGGCTATTTCATGACCCACTTGACCCATGAATATGCGCAGACGATGTTCAGTTTCTGGGACTCGATGTTTCACGTGATGATGCGCATGACCGAATGGGTCATGAAGTTCGCGCCACTGGGTGTGTTCGGACTGGTTGCCAAAGTCGTGGCCGACACCGGCTTCGACGCCGCAAAACCGCTGCTCGTATTTACCGGCACGGTCATTACCGCTTTGGCAGTTCATGCATTGATCACGCTGCCACTGCTGGTGCGTTTCATCGGCCGGGTCAACCCATGGCAATTGATTCGCGCGGTGTCCCCGGCCTTGCTGACCGCGTTCTCGACATCGTCATCCTCCGCGACTTTGCCGATCACGATCGATTGCGTCGAGAAGAACGTCGGTGTTTCCAACCGTACTTCCAGTTTCGTGCTGCCGCTCGGTGCAACGGTCAACATGGATGGGACCGCGCTGTATGAATGCATGGCGGCGCTGTTTATCGCCCAGGCTTATGGCCTGGATCTGAGTGTTACCCAGCAGGTCGTCGTTGTTGTCACGGCCCTGCTGACTTCGATCGGGGTTGCCGGGATCCCGTCGGCTTCTCTCGTGGCGATCGCCATCATACTCAAGGTGGTCGGCATACCGATCGAAGCGATCGGTTTGTTGTTCGTGTTCGACCGCATCCTCGATATGACGCGTACCAGCGTCAATGTTCTTGGCGACACCTCATGTGCCGTGGTCATCGCGCGCCTGGAAGGCGAGACGGGAGGATTGCTGGCCCCGAAAGAATAAAAAAGGGGAAATAGGTGCCGGTGTTCACGTATTCACTTATTTAAATAGGTGCCGGTGTTCACAAATTCACTTATTTAAGGGAAATATTAAATAGGTGCCAAATAGGTGCCGGTGTTCACAAATTCACTTATTTACGTTGACTCCGCAGACGGCTGATCACCCGCGACAGTCCGGATTGGCTTCGGTTGAAGTGTCTTGCGATTTCAGCATTCGTTGCAATACCGCTTTCGATAGCAGCCAATCCTATTTCGGCCCGAATGTTGGAGTGGCTTCGTAGTCGTGACGAGGATGCCAACTCGGCTTCAGAGACGTTGTATTTCCGACAGATCTTCTTTGCCAGGTCCGCCAGGGTTCGCTGCGATGCCGTGTGTGTTACCTCGCGTTCAAGCGATGCCATGAACCCGTCGTCACCCACCGCACGATGGTCGTCATCCGACCCATATCTCAGTTTCTGCCATATCGACATCTGGCAGTCAGTTTGCATGAAGCAGGCATACTCATCACGAGCATCGGCGAGCGTTGCACCAAACGCAGATAAAACCCAATTCACTGTCAGCCAGTTTGGTTGGTCTCCATTTAAATATGCTAGATGACTACTCCACTGATAGTCGGCCAAATCGTCGACTATTCCGGCGCGCAGCGGATTTAAGTGAATGTATCGAACCAGTTCCTTCAAATACGAATCAGCTTGCACGAGGATGGCCCAATGCCGCCGTTCGAACAAATGGCCTGAATGACTAATCTTTTTATTTGTGGACCTTGCGTATTGACTTGCGACGAAGCCCATAAACCCCGAGAGAGGAACGTCGTGGCATTGGATTGCCAGGTGTACATGGTTTGGCATCCAGCAATAGGCATGAATTCGATGTTGATACCGTTGGAGACCATTTTCAATCAATGACTCCCAGCGCCGCCGATCATCGGTATCAAAGAAAATGACCTGACGCCCATTGCCCCGAAGAGTGACATGATACAAACCGCCGGGCACGTGCAGTCGAGGTCTTCTGGGCATGCACTTTTCCTGGCATTGATGATTGTGCTCGGTTAGCTTATTCGCAGTGCGGCGGTGGAATACAGCTGACTTTTTGCCCAAAAAAGTCAATAAGTGAACACCGGCACTATAAACTCATGCCGACCGTGCTGTAGCCGGCGTCGACATAAATGATCTCGCCGGTAATGCCGGCCGCCAGGTCCGAACACAAGAACGCGGCCGCGTTGCCGACGTCTTCGATCGTGATGTTTTTCCGCAGCGGGGTGACTTCTTCGACATGATGCAGCATCTTGCGGAAACCGCTGACGCCGGCTGCGGCAAGCGTCTTGATCGGTCCCGCTGAAATAGCGTTGACCCGCGTGCCGCCGGGCCCCACATCGCTGGCGATAAACCGCACCGACGATTCGAGGCTGGCCTTCGCCAGACCCATGACGTTGTAATTGGGTACGGCTTTGACCGCGCCGAGGTAGGTGAGCGTCAGCAGCGCCCCATTGCGCCCTGCCATCAGCGGGCGGGCGGCCTTCGCGAGCGCGGCGAAACTGTAGGCGGAAATGTCGTGGGCAATCTGAAAACCTTCGCGGTTGATGCTGTCCAGGAACCCGCCTTCGAGCTGGTCGCGCGGGGCGAACCCGACCGAATGGACCAGGATATCCAGACCATCCCAGTGTTTGCCGAGCGTCGCCATCGCCTGATCGATGTTTTCGTCAGACGCGACGTCCAGTTCGAAGGTGATTTCGCAATCGAGTTCGGCGCCCATTTTCTCGACCCGGCCCTTGAGCCTGTCATTTTGATAGCTCAGCGCCAGTTCGGCGCCTTCGCGGTGCATCGCCTGGGCGATTCCCCACGCGATCGAGCGGTTACTGGCCAGGCCAACGATCAATGCTTTTTTTCCGGCGAGAAATCCCATGCATTATCTCCGGCTGAGAGGATCGAAAAACGGGGTCGGTGTGACAACCACAATCGTGGCAGAATTTTACCGGAAAGAAAAAAAGGGGACAGAATTATTTTCCCGCGACGTGATTTGTGATGCAGTCGGATAGCGTTTTCCACCGGAGCCGGAGATTGTTGTAAGAGAGCTATTACGGTCAGGATGTCCTTATGTCGCGGAGCACAGGGATGTGCGAGAGCGACTAGGTCAGGATGACCTTATGCCGCGAAGCACACGGATGTGCGAGTGCCGCGGAGGCCAAGGATGGCCGGGAGCGGCCGAAGCACAGGGATGTGCGAGAGCGACGAGGCCCGCTTGTCCGGGCTCGCTATCGCGGCTAAAGTCGCTCCTGCAAATTTCTGTTAACCACAAAAGGTGTCTTGAGCTTCGTCAGACAAAAAAAAGGCAGATATAAATCTGCCCCTGTCGCCTGGTCCCCGTAAGGGGCGCAACCAGGATTCAGCCGCCACTTTGCTTGGTGATATCGACGTACATCACCAGTTTTTGCCCGGGTCTTAGCACGCGCTTGGTATTGAGGCTGTTCCAGCGTTTCAGCTGGTTGATGCTGACATTGAAGCGGTTGGAAATCTTCCACAGCGAATCGCCCCTGCGCACCGTGTAATTGACCCGCCGCACCCGTCCGTTCGGCGGTCCGCCACCGATCGAGGAGACGCGTTTTCCGCCCCAGATCACCAGCTCACGGCCGGCCGACAGCGTATCGCGCGGCGCCATGCCGTTCCATTTGGCCAGACTGCGGGTGTTGACGCCGAACATGCGGGAAATACTCCACAGCGAGTCCCCATGTTGCACACGATACGTCCTGCGCTCCGATCCGCGTGGCTGGGCCTTGGTACGGGCCAGTCGCGCTTCGGCGCTTTGTGTGTAAGCCGATGCGCCCTTACTCGCCCTCGGTATCATCAGGTACTTGCCCGCCCGGATCGTCGAACCGCGCAGATTGTTGACCTGGCGGATCAGCGACTGCGTGGTATGGAATTTCCTGGCGATCACGCTGAGGCTGTCGCCATTGCGAATCCGGTAGCGCTCCCAGCGCACCTGCTCGCTCGGTGGCAGCGCCGCAAGATTCTGTGCAAAGTCTGCCGCTGCCCTGGCCGGTACCAGCACGCGGTTCGGACCGGCCGGGTCGGTCGCCCAGCGATTGTAGCCGGGGTTCAGGGCATATATTTCATCGAGCGACACGCCCGCCAGCTCGGCGGCCAGCGCGAGGTCGAGCTGGCCCTTGGTCTCCATGACCGCAAAATAGGGCTCATTCGGAATACGCGGCAAGGTGACGTCGTATCGCTGCGGGTCCAGGACCAGGCGCGACACGGCGAGGAGTTTCGGCACATAACTGCGCGTTTCCCGCGGCAGCAGTCGCGACAGGCTCCAGAAATCGATCGGCTTGCCGGCTCTTCGATTCCTGCGGATCGCGCGGTGCACGTTGCCTTCACCCGAGTTGTACGCGGCGATCGCCAGCAGCCAGTCGTTATCGAACTGCTTCGCCAGCACTTCGAGATAATCCAGGGCGCCTTCGGTGGACGCGACGACATCCCGCCGGCCGTCATACCACCAGTTCTGTTTCATGCCATAGCGGCGACCGGTGCCGGGGATAAATTGCCAGAGACCGGCGGCACGCCCATGCGAATAGGCGAACGGATCGTAGGCGCTCTCGACGACCGGCAGCAGGGCGATTTCCATCGGCATGCCCCTGGCCTCGATTTGCTCGGCGATATAATGGATGTAGCGGCTGGAGCGGTTGAATACCCGGTCGAGATAAGCCTGGTTTTTCTGATACCAGTCGAACTGAATATTGATCGACCTGCGGTCGGCGTCGGGCAACTGATAACCGGCCCGGATGATGTCCAGCGTGTCGGGCAGGGCGTCGACCGCCCAGGCGGGAATCATCGGCTGGGACACGTCGACGATATGGATCGTCTGCACGGTCGTGAAACTCACCAGGTTGGGATCAGGCGGGAAAGCCTCGGGATATCCTGTCGAACGCGACAGGGTTCGGGCGGCGTTTTCGTCATCTTGCACCCGCTGTTGCGCACAGGCCGCCAGCAGAATGGCCAGCGCCGCCAGAATCGCCAAACCCGTGTGTAGTCGTGTCGTGTTCAAGTCTCGTCTCCTGCCTGAGTCAGTCATGCGAAGCCGTCTTTCCACCGACGGATTTCGGCAAATACTTCCACGGGATCGGCAATTTCACGCCCGGCGTGCGTCCCTGCTGCCAGTCTGACGCTGTCCTCGTTGCATCGCAAAAACGGATTCAGCGACAGTTCCCTGTCTATAGTCGATGGCACGGTCGGTAAGCCTTTGTTGCGCAAGGCTTTAGCCGCGACTTGAAACTCGATCAAAGCCCGGTTTTCCGGTTCGACCTGTGCCGCAAAACGTAGATTATCCAAAGTGTACTCATGAGTGCAATAAACCTGGGTCTGCGGCGGCAGGGCCGCCAGCCTGGCCAGTGACGAACTCATTTGCGCCGGGGTCCCCTCAAACAGGCGCCCGCAGCCCGCGCAAAACAGCGTATCGCCACAAAACACGGCGCCATGGCCGTAATAGGCGATATGGCCAGCCGTGTGACCGGGGACCTCCATGACCTCGAAGCTCAGCCCCGCACCACTGATACCGACGTGATCGCCATCTTTCAATTGGTGGTCGATCCGCGGAATGGATTCTGACTCGGGCCCGTAGACCGGGACCGGGTGACTGTCGAGCAAATGCCTGACGCCGCCGACATGATCGCCATGGTGGTGGGTCACCAGGATCGCCACCAGTTTCAGCTTATGCTCATCCAGGTATTCCATAACGGGCCCGGCATCGCCCGGGTCCACGACCACGACCTGTCGGGGCTCATCGATCCCCCGGATCAGCCACAGGTAATTGTCGGTAAAAGCAGGAATGGGCGAAACGTCTAGCATGTATCCTCTCATGGCGGTCTCCGGTTTAGACCATTCACCCTTCCGGATGAGCGAAAAATAGACCTGGGACCGTCGTTTATGCGTCGAGCAGGGATTAAACCCCGCGTTATGACAAATTTCCACGAAATTCAGTTCCGATGCCCGCACCGGGTTCACAGTTTTAACAACACAACATAAGGGGACAGAGCCTTTTTCCACAAAAAAAGGGAGGCAGATTTATTTTCCCATGATGTGATTTGTGATTGCAGGAGGGCCTTTAGGGTCAGGACGACCTTATGCCGCGGAGCGCAGGGATGCGCGAGAGCGGCCAGGTCAGGACGACCTTATGTCGCGCGGAGCACAGGGATGTGCGAGTGGCGCGGAGGCCAAGGATGGCCGGGAGCGGCCGAAGCGCAGGGATGCGCGAGAGCGGCCAGGCCCGAAAAAAATCTGCCTCTTTTTTGTACAAAGGAACGAAATGAACGGCGGTCTCAGTCGGTCGACGCAACACTTTATCTTAAACGGAAAGGTGGAGTGTATGCAGATGAGACAAAGAAGACGTTGGGGATTTACGACAGCAGAGAAGACGGAGCTGTGGGATCGCTGGCTGCGATTTCAACCGGTCGAGGCAACACAAGCGTTAAATCTCTCTGCTGGGGTTTCGAATTCCAAGGTCTGTCTTGGTCGTTCGTTTAGCTGACGAGCCACTGCATTTAGTCTTGCCTGCGAGTGCACCGATAAGTCTGTTCCCTTCGGGAAGTACTGTCTGAGCAGACCATTGGTGTTCTCGTTAGAATCGCGTTGCCAAGGGCTTTATGGATCGCAGAAGTAAACATCAATGTCGGTTGCCAGCGTAAATCGTCGGTGATCGGCCATCTCACTGCCACGATCCCGGGTGAGCGATTTGCACAGGTCCTTCGGTAGTTTGTGGGCTTGCTTGATCAAGGCATTGATCACGGTTTCGGTATCTTTACCGTTGACCTTGGCCAGCATCACGTAGCGCGTGTGACGCTCGACCAGCGTTGCGATCTGGCTGTTTCGCGATCCGGAGATGAGATCGCCTTCCCAGTGACCGGGTAGCGCGCGATCTTCGACCGAGGCGGGCCGTTCGCTGATCGATACCGCTTCGGTGATTTTGCCCAGCCCTTCGCCTTTGAGGCTTGAATGCAGTGAATCGCCTTTCTGCCAACGATCCCACATCAGTGCTTTCTGCGATTCTGTGTAGTAGGTCTCGGGCTTGTCACGAAATCTCAAATCAGGTTTGGACCTGACAAGACTCAAAATTTGCCCCCTTGTAGGTTATTAATTTTTATAAGAGAAAAACAGTCATTTTAAAATCACTCAAATTCATTAAGTGACCGTAAACCTCCTTCAAAACAAACAGTTACGAGCATTCTACGAATAGTGACAGCGTGGAGAGTGCTCTGAAATATGCCCTTTGGGATAAAACTTTTACCGCCACAGACCTTCTGGCCAGTCAACACGCTGGCTGCTATGTCTATCTGGCGTTGGCCAAAAGGATTACGACGCCAAGGTGACGGGCGAAAGTGAGATAGTTTGGACTAGCACAGCAGTAATTAGGCAGGTGATAATTCCTGTTGCTGCGCATAGACTATTAACAGGCGGTGAACGCTGATCAGGGGGTCGGCAGCATACACAGCATCCTGCCCCGTTTGGTATATTCTCAGCGTTCAGATATCAATTTTCTTGGACGGAGTTATGGGTTCTGAATCAGACCACAAGACGCGAAAATCGCCGCACGCACAGAAAAAAGCCCGTGTTGTAGAGGATGAGCGCGGTCACCATATATGGCAGGACACAATAAGAACCATCAAATTATCATTGATGAAAACAGGGATATTTTACCAGTCTGAGGCGCAGCGGCGCTTGATGGAACTCCGCGAGGCAGGCACCGATGACGCCAACAATGATCTTGATGACGATCTGGAGTTCATCGACGACGACGAGGGAATTAATCCCTACGATTCCGCCAAAAAATAAAATGAATATCCTAAATTAGGCGCAATTGTTTCCAATTACCTCAACAGAGGCCCTTGCAATTCCTTGGAGTACGTCAAGTCGGGACTGCTGAGTTCGGTTATATTCGCAACGCCTCATGCAGCGCTTTTATCTCAACTTCCGATGATTGAATAATGTCGGCACAGGTCTCGGTACCCAGGCCCAAGCGGTGACAGGCGGGGACCTCCCAGGTCGTATAACTCATGGTCACTCACCGCCTGAGCAAGATCTTCAGAAAAGCCCCAGCTCTATACAATCGCTCGTCCTATGCTGGTGTGCCAAGCGTCCATAATATCTTGAAGAGAATCCTCGCAGTCGAATAACGCTGGTTCGTCCAGCACCGGATTTCCGCTCAGTGCTCCAGATTCTCTTGGTCCAGAATAATATACCCATCCGAAGACCAATTAACCTCGACCAGTTTCGGATGCCGCTCCGAGAGTTTCTCCAGCGCGGTCTTCCGGTTCGATAGTTCTTTCTGCTGTTGCCTGACCTGATCGGCGAGTCTTCGATTCTCAACAAGAGCTTCTCTATGAGCCAACGCATTTTTCAAAGTCGAAATAAGATCAAAGTCATCCCAGGGTTTGCAGATAAATCTATAAATTTCGGCTTGGTTTATTGCTCCAAGCAGCGCGTCCTGATCTGTGAACCCACTTAGAATCAAGCGCATGGCTTCGGGTTGAATTTTGCGAACCTCACTCAAAAACTCCACACCGCTCATTTCAGGCATTCGGTAGTCAGAAATTACCAGCTCAAAATTCGCTGTTTGCACTCTTTTCAGAGCTTCATCTACAACCTCATAAGTTTCGACTTCCCAATCACTTTCTTGTCTGAGCGCTCTCATCAGCGCACTAAGAATATTTGGTTCGTCGTCAACAATCATGATTCGAAACATTTCGTTTTTCCTTACTTGGTGGTTAATCAAAACACGGGGTTCTCAGGTGAATTCTTCTATTACCATTTTTTCTCCACCTGATCGGCACCGCGGTTGATCAGACTTCTGTCGCAACTTTTAAATAGCGGAAGGGCACAAGAATGGTATCACGTGGCAAAACATCGATCCGCATTAGGATCATGATTTTCATGCTTGCCATGCCAGGCACGCGGCGAATTGGCTTGCGCCTCATTCGTTTTCCGATTCCCGAGTCTGACGGACCGGTAGCCAGACAGAGAATGACGTCCCCTTACCGAGTGTACTGTCTACTTCGATGTGTCCGCCATGGCGCCGTACAATCTCGTAGGAAAGCGACAAGCCCAAGCCGGTCCCCTCATCAGCGGGCTTGGTCGTAAAGAACGGTTCGAATATGTGCTGAAGACTCTCCGGGTCAATACCAATTCCTGAATCGGAAATCCGCACACAAACCCAGGGGTCTTCGGGAGCATTGGAGGACGTGCTACCGGAGTCCGGTTGCTGAAGATTGCCTGGCAACGGACCCGAAAAAGTTTCTATCTTTATTGTCCCCCGATCGTTTAACGCCTGTGCAGCATTAACCAACAGATTTAGAAATACCTGGTTTATCTGCGATGGTATACATTCAACCGCTGGCAAATCTCCATAATCTTTACTGACATCCGCCTTGTATTTTACTGTGTTGCTCGCAATATCGAGCGTACGTTCAAGTTCTGAGTGTAAATCCGCCTGTTGAAACTGTGTTTCACTGGTTCGCGAGAAGCCTTTCAGATTTTCGACGATTTTCCTGACTCTCAACAGGCCATCCCGGCACTCATCCAGTATTTGTCCGATATCATGTTTTATAGCATCCAGTGGCACCCTGGCGTGCACTGACCTTACCGACTCCAGATCCAATAACGCGGACGATTCGTCTTCACTCAATTTTGAATACGCATCGATCACGCTGAAAATATCCTTGTGGTAACTTTTCAGACTATTCAGATTCGACGTAACAAAAGCGATTGGGTTATTGATTTCGTGCGCGACACCTGCAGCCAACAACCCGACAGATGCCATCTTTTCAGACTGAACCAGCTGATTATACGCCATTTCAAGTTTTCTTACGGTGTCCTTTAGCGTCCGATGCGCCATATGAGCCCTGGAGTGATAGCGGATTCGTGCAACAACCTCAATGTCATCGGGCAACTTGACAACGAAATCATCAGCGCCGGATGAAAACGCCTCTTCTTTCGCCGCCGGCTCGTCTTTTGACGATAGAACCACGATTGGCACATCAGCCAGATCTGGCTCTGCACGGAGCATCCTGACCAATTCTATTCCTGGACCATCGGACAGGGTTAAGTCCTGAAATATAACAGTTGGTTGTACGCGCTTTGCTACACTCAGCGCGTGCTTCGGGTCTGTACAAGAAAAGAACGCGATATCGTCGTGTGGTTCAAGAATATTCCGCAATGCTTCCGCAACCGGTTCGTGTTCATCGACCAACAGCACACGAATCTGGCCCGCATCATTCGGCGAAACGCTGTCCTGTCCGGTTCTATCAAACACTGAGGTTGCTCTCTCTACGCCTTCGCTGCTCAAGGTATCACTCATGCCGCAGTCTGCTGGTGAAATGCATAACCGTCCATTTGTTGCGCAAGCAGCGCACCGGAAGTAGCAGCGATCCCGCCAGCGTCACCACGGCAAGCCCGCCGGTAAACAGTGATATCACTGTCAGCGGTCAGCCCGAGTAGCCGTGTACGGGTCATCACAATGTCTGGCATCACTCTCTCTCGATGATTTACCAAGGCTCGATGAGTTATTGCCGCAAACGATGCTACTGAATCATCGAAAATCCCCGAAGTTATTCCTATTAAGAGGGTGCGTAGCATCGCATTATTGTCGATACCATGGTTCCGATAGAGTTTTTGCACCCTTTAGCTCCCTGGCTGTCCCGTTCTTCCATAACCAGTTTTGTTCGTCCTTATCCACATACTGGTCAAAAATTCTAATCTCCGCATTTTTTTGGAACGCCGTTAACCAGTTGCGCCTGCATGTCATATAGATGTTTGAATTCCTTGGTAATCTGGCCATTGTTCTTGTTAACGCTAAAGACCCAATCAACAACATCAATAAGGTCACATTGGCCTGGTCCTTGCTTGGTCGCAAAAACTAAAAATAAAGTATGTTGAAAAGCGGTTTCTGTCTCGGTAGAAAAACTTTCCAATACAGTCTTTTCTACCGGCCAAAAAAACGTAAACTGCCACATGTATTCGGTAAATGTTCGTATTGCCTCTTTGGATAGTGCCTTTAAATTTAGCGTCCCTGCATAGCCATTGCGAATATTTCTGTCAACACCGTCGCGATTCAAATAGCTGCATTTGAAAACGCGAGCAAATCCAGGGGAAGTAGGATCGCTAATATTACCCACGCTACTTGAATATGATAATTCTCGAATAAATTCAAAGTACCGGTCGTTCTCATAGGAACCAACGTAATACCCGTTTACTTCACGACTATCATGATCCGCTGTTTCCCATTCTAGTGCCTGGTAATAGTCGTTTGTACAAAGTTCATAAGACATAGAGACGTCTTTGACGTGATAAACTACATAACTTCTGGGCGTGTCGGCGCGTTCATCAACGAAAAAGTAATCTGGCGTTTGATAAAGTGTGTCATATACCTTTACCAATATTTCTTCAGCAGGCGGAAATACTCTGACCTGAACTGTTTTGTTTGACGCTTCCTCTCCTGAGCCCGCACTGCGACATGCGGAAATCCCCAACAAAAATAGTACAAGGAATATGTGCGTAGTTTTTATGTCTTTCAATTCAAACGGTGCATCGCTCATCGTATTCGTGGCTCCTTGCAACGGTTGCATCTGACCCATGCCTCTCAGTTAACTTGACAGTACCCACAGACGGCCGCGCTATTGAATGACGGCCTTGAACAGCAGCTGGAAACTCGGATCACCGCTGCCGGTCGACCCCGCGAAGATCCCCTTGAGGTTGATGCGGATGTCGGTAACCGCCGGGTCGGTGCCATCGCCAGAGGCTGCCGGAGTGTAAGTCCAAATGCTGCCACCGTCGTTGGAGAACTCGACATCGTCCGTGCTGTTTCCCAGGCTCGTGAAGGTGTAGCTCAGACCACTCGACGGCAAGCCGTCCACGAATGCGATCGGCCCAGGGTTGCCGCCGTCGTAATCGACAACCCGCAGGGACAGGTTGGCCGGTATCGGGTCGTTAATCGTCACGCTGTCGGCATCCGCTGCGACTGGGCTGATATTTGTTAACTGAATCGTATACAGCGCGATCGCGCCCGGTATCGCTTTCGGATCCGTGGTTCCACTAAAAGGATCTTCCAGCGTCATGACAGACTTCGTTATCTGGATGCTCGGCGATGGCAAGAACCAGTCAATCGTATTTCCGCTGTCCACGGAATTTGTCGGCCCGATCGGTTTTCGTGACGCGTCGGATCCGGAGGCATTGGAGTCCTGAACGTCCACATAATCGATCGCCTTGATGGCTCCGGCGGTGACGATGAAGTTCCACTGGGTCCCCGGAGTTTCTGAGCGCAGGCTGAGCAGGTTCCCGGCTGCTCCGGTTAACGTCACCGTGCCGTCGATTGTCGTGGTCTCATTCTGCTCAAAAGTGAGGGTGTCGGCGGCGGCTACGGTTTTAGTCAGGTTGTAGAAAGTGGTGGAGCCGGAGATTGTCTGGCTCGTGCCATCCAGCGTCACCGTGCCGTTTCGAGCCGTGAACGTGTCCATATTGGTGAAGTTCTGGCCCACGGTGATGGCATAGTTCGACACAGAGACATCCAGGGCGCCGCTGGAAATGACAAGGTTGTTGTCGACATCGAGAGCGCCACCCAGGGTCAGTGTGCTACCGGGGCTCAACGCGATGGTGACCTTGGGGTAGGGCGATGGCCCCGGAATAAAGGTTGCCGAACCGGAGATAAACAAGACATGGCCCGCGCCTGTAGGTCCGGCGATCGTTCCGCTCCCGGCGACCCAGTCGCGCTCTACCGAAATGGTGTTATTGCCCAGATTGAAGGTACCCAGGACCTCCACATCGTAGATGCTGACGTCTTCGTCGGGGAAAAAAGTGTGTCCCGTGGGCACGTAGAGCTCGTTCGGGCCGGAGACCGTCAATACACCGCCGGTTACCGAGTATTCAATCTCATCGTCTACATAGCTTCCTTTGGCGGTGTCCATGTCGGCGTTGCTCAGGGTCCCGCCGTTATCGTGCCGCGTGATCACGTGATCGGCATAAATATCAAACCCGGACAGATCGGCCCCGTCCGAGACGGTGACGGCGGTGCCATCGATCGGCCCGGCGTCGACATAGACCAGCATCGCGTCCCCGGCCGAAAGCGTGGCCACGATGGCATAGGCCCCGCTCGCATCGGTCACGTTCGTGCCGTTGTCGACGCCGTTGACGATCAGCCGTACCGTCAGTCCGGCCCCGGCGTTCGTGACGCCCTCGTCGGTGTAGACGGTTCCGGAAATAGTGGCCGCTTCGGCGGCGCCGACGCCGGCGCCTAGAAGAATCAGGATAACAACCGCCATCACAATGCCGTTGCCGCCTCGCCGGGTTATGTTGTAACCACTACTCAAGGTTTGTCAGCCTCATTTATCTCACTGTCATTCAAACCTGCGATTTCATACGACACTGTTCGACCGAGTTCATCGAGCACGGCGCGTGCTCGAGCGATAAAATGGGTGTGAGAACCAGTCATTGTCGCGCTGCCGCGGAAGCTTCCCGCGCGCTGCAAGCTCCCGGAACGTGTCATGAACCGACTTCATCCGTATGGCGATGAACGAATCCTGGGCCGTGTAGTTGCCGGCTGAAAAATCCTCGTCCTAGAAACTCAACTGGTACAGCCCGCGTGGCCGGAACCACAATTACGAACCGCAAGCTATGTTGTTTTACTGCTGCGAAAGTCCAAACTATCTCACTTCCCTCTGCTACCTCCTTGAGTGGTAAGCACATCGGCGAGTCGATCCATACGGTCTTACTTCTCCAGCGCTCTGGGTGGTTCTTTGACATTAGGGATTTGGTTACTCGTGCCAACGCAGAATGTGGCCCCGACCATACAGGGCTGAGGAGGTCAGGAAACGCAAGGAACCTAACTTGTACGGCCCACGTGGCCGGAACCACACGAAATGCAAGCTATACTAAAATTGAAGATATACAACGAAAAAAGGTTGCAACATGCGTATCGTTTCCAAAAGTAAACCAGTCGGCATCGACGGACGCCCGATGGGATTCACCGGGCAGGATATGAAACGACCCGGGGGTGGGATTGCCACGAGAGAGCAACAACAGCAGTGGATGATCGCGTTGTTCGATTGCTTTTATGAAACGCACGGCTCGATCACGTTGAATGAACTCAGGGTCATGCTAACCATTGTGGAGGCCTACGACCGAGGTAAACCGATATCACCTTCCAACCTTGGCTATCACTTGGGCGTTCCCATCACCACCGTCTCCCGTATCGTGTCTCGGCTCGTCAAGCGAGGCAAGATCACATCAAATCGATCTGCTAATGATCGCCGCAGGAAAGTCCTGCTGGCCACGCCAAAGCTTTTGGAGCGACGTAAGAAGGGGCTTGCTGAGTTGACCAAAGTGATGGTGGAAGTTTGGGGTTGGGAACCACTTCATTTGTCTGACGGAAAAATTTGAGGGGCAACTGTAGGCCACAGCGGACATATTCCTGCGCTGGCTTTTGATCTCGATAACACCGTTAACTTGTCAGTACTCAAACGATACTTTGCGTGATCAGCCCGCCCTCTTCCCTGGCCGGTGATTTTTAAAGAGTGAACGGGAAATTCATGCTTTTTGAGTCTCACATGTGGTTTGTATTTATGTTGAATTTTGAGGTCTCGCCGCGAATCATAAACCGCAATGTCTGACAACAGGAGAAAAGGCTGCCACGCACACTGAAAATGTATCCTGAGGATTGCGGTGAATCCAGATCGAAAAGTTATCCATGCGTGCGCCGTTTTTCCCCTTATGCCAATGAAATCATAACCGGCAAAAAGCTTACACTTAGATCACGTATAGTCATCCAGCTTAAGTTTTTTGACGGTTTCACGCTGCTCCTCCCTGATTAACTCGAGCACCTGTTTGTGGGCAGTATCGGCGTCAAGACCAGAGGCAATCAGGGACTGCTTCAGCCTGTCAAATCTTTTTCGACGAGCATTCCCGGCGGCAGATTCGTTTCTGCGATCAGTAAAATTATCCATCAAAGTCGAGCCGCATGGACAATTTCGAAATGACTCAACGATAACGGTCGTGTCATCGGCAACAAAGCGCCTGAGGCCTGTGTCGTTGTTGACGTCCATGGTCTCTTGAAAATATTGCAGAGCCGTTTCAAATACCCTACCGCAGTTCGCACATTTCTTTGGGAACGAGGAACTATCCAAGGCTCGAAGCCCAGTGTGCCATTCCTCTTCCGGGTAATCGTCTTCACTCATCCGACTTAACTCTGTTATCGGTTTCCGGCTCCAATCCGGCACAACCTTAGCTATATTGCCATTAGGCTGCAAGCCAGGTTCGTGCCAGCAAATCAGATCAGGGTCTTGGGTATTGCAGCCTGTAGAAACGTTAATTACGCCTCGCAAATCGCTACTGGCGAGATGAAACAATTTTCCCGGAAACAGGCTTGAATTAATCACTTCACCGCATAATCTCCCTTCAGCCTGGGTCTCAATCATGTCGAATTTCCCAGTTCCAGGGGCCCTGAATTGGGGTGGGGATCGCTTCTGATCATCATAATAGCCTTTACAGTCTTTTCTCCCCAAATCGCTGATTTATGGGGAAAATCCGGCAGTTTTCAGCAATTTTTTTAACATAATGTGATTTCGGACACGTCTGTGGCCTAAATGATCAATTATTGTCTGCTTGGTAGTCGTAAACAGGTTGGGGCAGTGAGTAACAGGTCACTGTGCGTGCGTTGGCGCGCATCGTTCTTGCTGCTATGGGATAAATATTTTGCAGAGACCGGAGAAAAAACCAGTGGCTCTTGTTGTCGAAGACAATGAGCATATTGCCTATCTCCTGGAGCATATGCTTTGTCGCGAGGGCTTTGAGGTCTGCCATCTGGCAGATGGCCAGAAAGCGGCCGAATATATCGCTAACGGCAATGCAGCCGATATCGTCCTTCTTGACCTGATGCTGCCCTGTCTCGATGGTTTCGAAGTTCTCGAACTGATTCGCGCTCACCCAAGATGGACTGAGGTTCCGGTCGTTATGCTGTCCGCCCGGTCGCACGAAGACGATGTGGTGCGGGCACTGGAATCCGGCGCCAACGATTATGTTCGCAAGCCCTATCAGCCGAAAGAACTCATGGCACGAATAAGACTTAGGTTGGCGGAAGCAAATGAAATACAGACACTTTGAAATGGATTCGCTGCTCACTCGTTTGACAGACAGTCTGCTGCTCCGGATCGTGGTCGCAATGGTGATCATTTACGCCTTTTTCCCCGGTCAGGCGGCACAGGCCGACGACCTGAATGTTTTTGATACAGCAGAGGCGGCTGTAGAGAATGAGCAGTACCAATTGGCTCAGGACTTGCTGACGGGCTGGCTGGCGCAGCACCCGGAAGACTTTGCGGCGCGATATCTGCGCGCACGTGTGCTGTCCTGGTCGGAGCAATGGCAGGCGGCGTTAAACGATTACCATTACTTGCTGCAGAACGACCCTGGCAATACCGATTATATGCTCGGCAAGGCACAGGTTTTTTTGTGGCGGGGAAAACCTGACGCGGCTATTGAGATTTTAGAAAGCGCTCTAAGTCTGTCCCCGGATTACAAGGATCTTTGGCGGTTGCAATTACAAGCGCTGCAGGCCAGCAATAAACCTGGCAGCCGCGAAAAAGCCACGGAACTGGCAAATCAAGCCGAACTCCGGTTTCCGGGTGCCGACTGGATTGAATTGGCTCAGTCCAGAATCAGAGGGCGAACCTATTCTGAATTGGCAGCAGGTTTTAGTCATGCGAATCTCGACAATGGTTTTGCCAATTGGACCGACACTTTTCTAGATGCCAGGTTTCCAATGCGAGGCGGTCGTGTCATCTATGGTGGGGTGCGGGCGACCGATCGATTTGGAATACAAGACCAGGAAGCCAAAGTCGGCGTCTATCTGCCAATCGGTACTCGCTGGATGAGTCAGTTTGAAACGACTCTGGGCCCGGATGACGGCGTACTGCCACAACGTTCCTTTTCCATTGGCGTAACCCGGACCCTGCCGGATGATTGGAGCATTGGCATGACTCTTCGCCATTTGAGCTACGAGTTAACGACAAGCAACGTTGTTTCCCTCGCAGTCGATCGTTTCTGGCGAGCATATCGAATCGCTTATAAATTGCACCGAGGCGACACGGAGTCTGCACAGGTTACCTATAGTCACGAATTAAGAGGGGAATTTTTTTACCATGAGCAAAGCTTCGTAGGCTTGTTATTGGCCGATGGTCGCGAGTCGGAAAGTCTGGGTGGCAGCCAGCTAATAACGACGGACGTAACCGCTGTCGTGCTTCATGGCCTGCATTGGGTCCGGCCGGACTGGGGTTTTTCCTGGGCCTTGAGCCAGCATGAACAAGGAAACTTGTATCGTCGCAAGGAGATAAACGTTGGGCTTCGTTACCGATTTTGATCTGGTCGTACGAATTGCGTTCTGGAGCGGCCAGATAGCCATCGTGGCTACTATGGCAGTGGTGGTCAGTGTCCTGGTTATGCGATGGCGGTTCAAAGTCCGGCAGAGACAGGGGGCAAACCTGCTCAAAGCCTGGCGGCCTATTTTCGCTGAAACGGCACATATGTACAGTGAAGACTTGCTGAGAGACTTGCCAAAGCTGCAGCGGAGGGATTTGGAGCCCTTGTTGCGGGAATGGAATGTCGTACATGATTCGCTGGCCGGTGGGGCGACACGGGGTCTGAATTCACTGGCCCGGCATCTTGGTTTCGACCAGGTAGCTAACCGGATGATCAAACGAAATCGTTTGCAGGAGAAACTGCTGGCAACAGCAACACTCGGCCACCTGCATGATGCCTCTGCCTGGGAATCCCTGGCAGACAACTTCGAATCGAATAACACATTACTCTCACTGATGTCGGCGCGGGCTCTGGTTGAAATAAATCCCGAAAAGGCAGTACCGCTGATTATTGCGCGCATAGCTACCCGCAAAGACTGGCCGGTCGGCCGCATCGCATCTTTGTTTATGGAAGCCGGACCCTATATCGTGCGCAAACCGCTTATTACGGCTATTTCGAATGCGCCACCCGATGAGGCCGCCAAATTATTGCGTTTTCTTCGGGTTATTCCCACCGCGGACGCAGCGCATCTTATTCGTGAACTACTGGAAAAAACGGGTGACAATTACATTGTCGCTGCATGCCTGAAAGTACTCGACGACCCCTCCGAACTGCCGCTGATCAGGAA
Source organism: uncultured Gammaproteobacteria bacterium (assembly GCA_964568075.1). GTDB lineage: Bacteria > Pseudomonadota > Gammaproteobacteria > Steroidobacterales > MnTg04 > MnTg04. The sequence continues at coordinate 35,910 of CAZMOM010000017.1, read as the reverse complement.
ATTGTGTTCCCATTCGCGGTGGCATATTCGCATGTTGGCGGTCAAATTATTGGGACGTATTGGCGAGGAGGAGGATAAGCGCTTTATTGTGTCCGCACTTGAGGACCGGGAGTGGTGGGTCAGATACCGGGCCGCACAAGCGTTAGCGCAGCTTCCATGGGTAAATCCCAAACGTCTCAAACTGATTAAGTCACTGCAAGCCGATCGCTATGCAAGAGATATCCTGGAGCAGGTCATGGCGGAGATCAGGTTTTCATGAGTCTACAAGATGTCATTATCGCGGGGCAGTGGGCCTTTCTGCTCTATTTTATCGGGCTAAATGCCGGTTATCTGTTACTCAATATCGTCGCGCTGTTTGCCCTGCGGCGTTTTCTCGAGGCCCGCAGTATTGAAAGTTTGCCCGAGATTTATTCGGACTTTGAGTTACCGATCAGCATCATTGTTCCGGCGTATAACGAGGCTGTGACGATATGTGATTCTGTCCGGGCTCAACTGCAACTGGAATATGGCGAATTCGAAATAATCGTTGTCAACGACGGCTCCAGTGACGAAACACTGGATATCCTGATTGAGGAATTCTCGTTGAAAGAGTTCCCCGAGGCATACCGGATTCGAATACCGACCGAAAAAGTCCGGACAATATATCGTTCGATCCTGTACAGAAATCTCAAGGTGATCGACAAGGTCAATGGCGGTAAGGCAGACGCTCTAAATGCGGGCATTAACGCATCCCGTTACCCGGTGTTCTGTGGCGTAGACGCAGATTCGATAATGCAACGCAACAGCCTGCGACGAGTCGTTCAGCCGTTCCTTGAGGATCCCACGACTATCGCCGTTGGCGGCACCATACGTATTGCCAATGGATGCAAAGTCAGGCAGGGTTTTATCGATAGCATCGGGCTGCCGGATAACAAGCTGGCGCTTTTTCAGATAGTCGAATACCTGCGGGCGTTTCTTTATGGTCGTCTCGGTTGGTCGCCGATGAATGCGTTATTGATCATTTCTGGTGCATTTGGTTTGTTTCGGAAAGAAACCGTGGTTGCGGCAGGCGGCTATCG
>CAZMOM010000017.1:31149-34842 GCA_964568075.1 uncultured Gammaproteobacteria bacterium | reverse complement strand
GCTATCGCACGGATACGATTGGCGAAGATATGGAATTGGTCGTTCGGCTACACCGTATGGCCAGGTTATCCGGTAAACCTTACCGAATTACTTTCGTGCCGGACCCGATATGTTGGACAGAGGCGCCGACCGACTTCAAAACTCTGGGCAGCCAGCGCATGAGATGGCAAAGAGGGCTCGCCGAGAGTCTGAGTGCGAACATCGGGTTGTGTTTGCACCCTCGCGGGGGTGTGGTTGGCTGGCTGGCATTTCCTTTTTTGCTGGTTTTCGAGTTATTGGGACCGTTGTTGGAAGTTTCCGGCTACCTGTTTGTGATCATCGCCGCATTTAATGGATGGATATCTTACCCAGTCCTACTGGTTTTTTTGTTGGTCGCAATCGGTCTTGGATCCTTGCTTTCAGCAAGCGCGCTGTTCCTGGAAGAAATGTCATTTCGAATTTACCCAAGGGTACGCGACACGATGAAACTGTTTGCGGTATCGGTGCTGGAAAACTTCGGTTATCGCCAGTTAATTTCGGTCTGGCGGTTGATCGGCCTGATTGGTTGGGCGTTCGGCGTCCCGGCCCGCTGGGGGAAAATGCGACGGACAGCCACCTGGGAACGGTAAACAGCCCACCATATTCTTAACTGAAGACGGACATTGGACGGCGATTGGCGAACGGCTACTGGAACTACTACGGTATACGTATCGGCCGCAATAATGGGCTGTGGAACTGGTCACAGATTATGATGCGTGTGAAGACAATCTTAAAGTACACGTACTGCAGGCAGTTAATCTTCATCGACAGTTTCCTAGCCTTTACCGGTCTTCGAGCAGCTTCAGCGTAGCAGGATGACGAGTCTGTCATCATTTTCGATTGTCCTAACGTTGACCGGTATACCATCTGCATCAATGATTTTCGGTATCGTCCCACCCGGCGTCCATTCGACCATCAGCGATTGGCCATGGGGAATATCCGATAGTTTCATATTCAGAACGATTACCGGGTCTTCGCTTGCCCATTTTTTGACTATCGGATGCAAGCTGCTTCGATCATGCCAGAATCTGGCGATACTGCCGACGTCGCCGATCCAAGTTGTCTCGTTTAGATTGGCCTGGATTAATCTACGTTCTGTTTCGAGCTTGTACGTGATATCCGTCGGATGGATTAGCAAACAGGTAATCGCACCGTTATCTGCATTTGCAGCGACAATCTCCATCCATGTGCGAAGCGCATCGTTTTGTGTTTCAGCGGTGAGGAATTCACGTGAATCATCTAGGGTGACGGGCACGACCACGATATTGCTCTGCTCCGCCTCGAGCTTCCTTTCCCTGAAACCAAAATAAGGATAATTGGTCAATACGTACTGGGCAGATACGCTGGAATCATAGGTGTACCCTGTTTCTTCCAGAACGCGCAGCAACTCGTTCGGAAATCGCAGGTAGCCGGCGCGGAATCCGTTAGTATCAAGCTGCAGGTCTTTATCCAGCAGTTGCTTGCTGACACTCACTTCCCCAAAAAGGGTGGGTTCCGCTGGCTGGTAATTACCTTGATCGACGTCTGCCGAGCCCACCGGGAATTCGTCAAAGACCAGTGAATGACTCACCGAGTGAGACCCAATTTCAAAGCCCATTTTTTTGACTTTTTTCAACCAGTCGACGCTGTCCGACGTGTAGTAATCGATATCGGCGTCATCACTGAAATACTTTGTCGTGACAAAAAACGTACTGCGTACGCCGAGACTATCCTCCATCTTCGCAAAATCCAGCGAATTTCGAAAAGATTCCCGCGCATCCACATCATGCGACAACACAATGCCTGTTTTCTTGCCGTCAGGAATCGTATGCACGAGCAGGAACGGGTGTACACGGTCTTCAAATAAACCCCGCAACAATAAACGGAAAACGTCCCCTGATGGTTCGAATGAATTGATCCATTTCCTGGCGGCTTCATAGCTCTTCGCGATTTGCGGGATAAACGTCGTTTCCTTGAACCCGGGCCCCAGGGCATAGGCTGCCCCTCGTCCATAGCCATAACGGGTGAAAGCCACCGATCCGTTTTCATACCGGGCCAGGACGCGGGTTTGCGGGCCAGGTGAATACTCTGTCGTCCAAATCGTTTCTAAATACAGCTCCGGGTCGCCAAGTGAGACCGTCCGTTCGCTGGGATGATCCAGATACCGCAATACGGGATCGCTCGTATCAGTAAAACTCAATCGAAAATTGGTCCGGCTCGTGGCCGTTGCATTGAGCCCGAACAACGGGAAAAACATGTTGCCATTGACCTGGGTCGCAAATAACACGCCCCCCTGCTCAACGTAGGCGTAGAGACTTTCACGCTCGGCCGGGGTCAGTTCGGTGTTAAACGGTACACCACCCACGATCACGACTGCCCGCCGGACGGCCTTATCCACATCGCTAGTAGCAAGAAAAGGAATACCCAGAATGCGCAGTGCGTTTTGTACGGCGAGCTGTTCTTGATGCGCATCTACGCTTTGTCCAATATTGAGTACAGCCATACCCCACTCGAATTCAGCCTCGGAAGAGGCCTGGTTTCCTGTAGCAAGCAACAGAAAAAATACGAAAACCCGCACCGCGTGCATCATCGCCAGAAGGCCTCAGCAAGCGGATTGCCCGTCACAATTTCGGCTACCAGTACCAGCCAGGCCGATGCGGCCACGCCGGGCGCGGATGTCATCTCGTACGGCACGTCCTGTGAGGCATATCGCAGGCCGCTATTTTCGACCTGCATTACGCTGAGTCTATCGATAATGGTTCGCGCTTTTTCAGGCTGTCCGGATCTGAGATAAGCGAGCGCCACACCAAGGGTTCCTTCCGCCCATACCAGCGGCAACTCTCTCCACTCGATACGTGGATTATCGCTGTAAAAAAATCGACCAACCTCGGCCAATTTATAAATCGGGTGGTCGAAATAGGGACGATATCCGGTCAAATCACCATCCTTCGCCAGGTAATACTTATCCATGGCAGCGAGAGCGGTCGCGGCCTTTTCTGTTTCGCCATTCTGCAGAAGGAACAGCACCCCCCAGGAAGCGCAATCCAGAGCCTTGACCGGATCGGGCGTCCCGTTGAAATGGAATCCCCGGTTAAACTGTCCGATAGCATCGTTCCATGCGCCCTTCAGCAATCCGTCGCGGATGCTGTCGGCAACGTCTTGCCAGTAGGGCTCCCCGGTCAACCGATGGAGTTCACGGAAAAAGAACCAGGCACTGAGATTATTTTCAGAGCTGATGCCCAGCGCCGGCTCATCGAGATAAACCTCAAGCACTTCATTTGTCTCTGCCTGGTACGCCAGCTCGACCGTCGCGTATCCCAAACGCAGAAGGCCATGACGCTGGTCGGACGGGTCATCCACCTGCACGGAATCCAGGTATCCTGCGAGGCGTCTGGCGGCGTCCAGAAAGTAAGCCTGCTCCTGCCGGCAGCCCCGCGCGCCTTCCCCGCAATCCGGAGCATGACGCAAATAGAAGGCCAATGCGTAACCTACCCAGCCAATCGCGCCGGTTCGAACCATGGCGCTCTCGTGATATTGTTCATCCGGCCAGTTATTGGCCGTGTTGTAACTGAACCAAAGGCTGCCATCGGCGCGTATCATCCGCGTGATGGCATGGAGCGTGTAAGCCGCGGAATCCATTTCACCTGTTACGGTAAAGGCGAGCGCTGCCAGGGCATTGTCATAGGTTGCCGAGCG
>CAZMOM010000017.1:20522-31139 GCA_964568075.1 uncultured Gammaproteobacteria bacterium | reverse complement strand
CGATGGTAACCCTGTGGGAAGACTTGCGGCGCAATATCGTAGCTGACGACCAATCTGCGCCGGGCCGGGACCGGATTCGATACCACCCGATTGGGCGTAATCTGCGCCAGCATCCAATTGTTATTCTGCACCGACCAGCTGCCCAACGACATCTCCACGGACGATGATTGTTGTGCAACACAGGATTGCAAAGGCAATAGAAACGCAATTAAGCAGAAACACAGGTTTGCGCTAATATGTTTAGGCATGCGATTTTGCCTGGCAAATATCAGGCCACAGTATCTCAACCGGCTGGTTGTTTGGCAAAACGCTTCAGTGGAAAGGCGTCTATACTTCCTATACTCCTCAGCTTAGCCGCGAGAAGCGGGGCGCGCAGCCTCTCCCGTGACGCTGGATGCCCCGTCACCATCATTGCCCTCGCGGGCGCCTCGGACGCATTCTCGCCCTGGTACACCGGCCTCGGTCGAAGATCGCGCGCTACCCGGTCACTGGGAAGGCGATCTCATCTCCGGATCGCGAAACAGCCAGATCGCAACGCTGGTCGAGCGTCACACGCGCTACGTGATGCTGGCCAAGGTCAACGGTAAAGATACCGAAACCGTGATCAATGCCTTGATCAAGCAAGCCCACAAACTACCGAAGGACCTGTGCAAATCGCTCACCCGGGATCGTGGCAGTGAGATGGCCGATCACCGACGATTTACGCTGGCAACCGACATTGATGTTTACTTCTGCGATCCATAAAGCCCTTGGCAACGCGATTCTAACGAGAACACCAATGGTCTGCCCAGACAGTACTTCCCGAAGGGAACAGACTTATCGGTGCACTCGCAGGCAAGATTAAATGCAGTGGCTCGTCAGCCAAACGAACGACCAAGAAAGACGTAAGAATATGAAACACCAGCAGAACGATTTAACCAATGTGTTGCATCGACCGGTTGAAATCGCAACACCTTGCGGGAGAATGGTTTCCTACGGCATCTTGATGAAAAGCAAGGGCAAAAGAAAAGGGCCAACCCGTAGGTTAGCCCCTTTTTCCGGCGCGCCGTAGCAGGCGGGGTAGATATACTGCATGAAAAATACTACGCACAGCAATTGGAAAAAACAAGCATGGCGACCGTAGCATTCTACGTTGATGGCTTCAATTTGTACCATGCAATCAATGAATTAGATAAGCCGCACCTCAAATGGCTAAGTCTCGCAGACTTGGCAAATTCCTTTCTGTCGCCAGGCGATACGCTCTCCACGGTAAGCTACTTCACTGCCTATATGCATTGGGACGCGGAAAAAAGCCGGCGTCACCGTGAATATGTGAAGGCTCTCAAAGCCACGGGTGTTGAGGTAACAGAGTCAAGGTTCGCCAAGGCCTCGACGTATTGCTTCCGTCATGCGCATTACTGTAAGAATTACGAAGAAAAGCAAACAGATGTCGCGGCTAGCCCTAAGAGTGGCTACAGATGCCGCTTCAGCTAACATTGACAGCGTAATTCTGGTTACTGCTGACAGTGATTACATCCCACTGATACAACACCTACGATCCAGTGCCCCACAAACCAAAGTTATTATCGCTGCGCCACCAGACCCGCGCAAAGCCAAGAAGGATAAGCAAAAGGATAGCCCAAAAAAGCAAAGGAGCCGAAAGGCTCCTTTTAGGCTTAGCGGTGGAATTGGAGCGGTTGGCTAGGTTGCACCCAGTAAATTCTCGAAGGGGATGCTGAGGCCATCATGGAGCTTGCGGATTTGTGTAATTGACAGACCACGAGTCCGGTTTAGGACCTCTGATACTCGACTTCGTCCTCCGAGAAACGGCTCCAGGTCCTTCCGGTTAATTCCCATCTGCTCCATACGGAACAGGATGGCTTCAACCGGATCAGGCACGTCGATTGGGAAGTTCTTAGCTTCGTAAACTTCTACAAGAGTAGCGAGTACGTCAAGCTCTGCGCCTTCCTCCGTATCAGGTTCCGCATTCATTAGTGAATCAATACGCAGCAGCGCATTGTTGTAATCGTCCTCGATTTTAATTGGATGAATATTCATCATATTGTCTCAACATCAGCCGCGTCGTATTCAGCATGCGTCCCGATAAATCGTACATATCCGATTCGATATGGGTAATTGAATTTCACGATCAATCGGTACTTGTTGCCTGCAATATTGAACACGATCCGGTTGTCTCCTATCACGCTTGCATTTCCGTATAACGCTTTAACATCGTGAGGGGTTTCCCAATCAGCGGCCTTCGCCTCTCTATACCACGACTTTAATGGCCCCTCTGCATCACCGTTGATTTCCCAAAAGGTTCTCAGGGCGCTAACGGCAATAATCCTCACAACGACAAGCTATCATGTTCCCAATTTGGGAACAAGTGCCAAGTTGGAGAAAACAACAATAAATTTACGTAGGACAATCAATTAGTTAGGAAGCAACCGACAGAATAGCATTGTAAATCAGTGGGTTACAGGATGCGGCGTTAGTCCTCATCCACGTGCCACATATAGTCTATTTCTCACAGGATATCCATAGCCTTTTTATCGGCTATTTGGGACTTTGCCTTAGCTGTATGAGCCTGTAGACCTCCGATAGGTCAGGCGCTTGCCGCCGATCCCTTGCAGGGCGAGTCGTGCGCGCTCTTTGTCATCGATCTTCAAAGCGCTGCGGTGGTTATAGCGGAAGTCCAACTCAGCCAGGTAGCGATGGAGATGATCTCCACGACAATGCCGGTAAACGTCCTTCATGCCACGCTTGAAGATCAAAAAATAACTTGCCAACGTATTGGCATAAACGTTACCGCGCTTCCATTCTTTGATGCGGTGGTTGATGGTCTGATGAAAAGCAAACTGCTTGCCAATGTTTTTACACATAGTGGCCTCATCGGTCATTAAATGGGTGTCGGGCGATACGTTTTTAAGTCCCTGTTTGACGCCTGCAAACATTGAACCGCGGATATGCATAGATTTGACCTTGCCGCCACGCTCAACCAGTGAAAACACTTTCTGCTTGTGGCCGCCACCAGCGCGACGTTTAGGTTCACCTTTACGGCGGCCGATATGGGTTTCGTCAGCTTCTACAGTGCTGCCGCCTGAACCTGATAGCGTGGTGTCTGTGAATTCCATTGCATGACGGATACGGTGGGTCATAAACCATGCGGTCGACGTGCAGGACGCAAAAGTGCCGCGGAGCGCAGGGACGCGCGAGAGCGACCAGGTCAGGACGACCTTATGCCGCGAAGCACACGGATGTGCGAGTGCCGCGGAGGCCAAGGATGGCCGGGAGCGGCCGAAGCGCAGGGAGGCGCGAGAGCGGCCAGGCCCGATTGCCCGGGCTCGCGATCGCGGCTATAGCCGCTCCTGCGATGACAGAGGCAATAATGGCGACGGCTGTATTTTTTACCGGTCGAGCCTTAACCGGGCGTCCACGAGGCCTGACCGCCGCCGGTATTTCAAGGTATCCTTGCTCGCATGTCGGATCCGTCACCCGTTTATGACTGGCTGAAACGCTCACTGGGGCAACACCTGCTCGCCCTGGAAACAGCCGCCGCCGCCGGCTACCTGGACCAGGTTTTTGGTGTGCAGGCGATCCAGGTCGGGCTGTGGGGGCGCAAGGATCAGTTCGGGGCGAGCGCGCGGACGACCCGCTATGCGGTCATGGCCGGCAGCCCGGACGCAGATGCAGACTTCATCGGCCCGGCCGGCGAACTGGCGCTGAACAGCGACTCTATCGATGCGGTGATCCTGCCGCACACGCTGGAAACCGAGGCCGATCCGCACCGGGTCCTGCGCGAAGTCGAGCGGGTGCTGATGGGCGAGGGCCACCTGCTGATCCTGGGTTTCAACCCGAACAGCCTGTGGGGGATTCGTCGCCAGTTCAGCGGCGGCAAGTTTCCACCCGGCATCCGGCGTTTTATTTCCGAATACCGGCTGCGCGACTGGCTCAAATTGCTGGGATTTGAGGTACTGTCCGTCAGCGGCTATTGTGCCGGACCGCCGGCCAGCAGACCGGCCTGGTTGCGGGAAAGCCGGGTCAATGGACCGATCGGGAACGGGCCATTGCAGCTGATGGCGGGCGCATATTGTCTGCTCGCCTGCAAGCGGGTTTTTAGTGGCATGCTGATCAGGCCTGAATTGAAAAGGACACCGCGGGTTCTGGCCGGACTGGCCGAACCGTCGACAAGGAATTCGACTTGAGCGAAGTGACGATTTACACCGATGGTGCCTGTCGCGGCAATCCCGGCCCCGGCGGGTGGGGCGTGTTGATGCTGGCGGGGAAAAAAGAGAAAACGCTGCAAGGCGCCGATCCCAAAACGACCAATAACCGGATGGAGATCCAGGCGGCCATCGAGGCGCTGAACGTCCTCAAAAGAAGATGCCGCGTCATCCTGTACACCGATTCCAAATACGTCAAGGACGGCATCAACGAATGGCTGCCCAACTGGAAAACCCGCGGCTGGAAAACCAGCAGTCGCAAGCCGGTCAAAAACGAAGACCTGTGGCGAGAACTGGACCGGTTAGTCGCCGATCATGACGTCGACTGGCGTTGGGTCAAGGGGCACAGCGGCGTTGCCGGCAACGAACGGGCGGACGAGCTGGCCAACGAGGCCATCGACGCCATGCTCAACGGACCCCATACTCAAGGGCGCCAAACTCAAGGGTAATCAGTCAGCGAAAGGACCTGAAATGCGGCAAATCGTTCTGGATACCGAAACCACCGGTCTCGAGCCATCGCAGGGCCACCGGATCATCGAAATCGGCTGCGTCGAGCTTATTAACCGGCGCACGACGGGCAACACCTTTCAGCGTTACCTGAACCCGCAGCGTTCCATCGACCCGGGCGCCCAGGAAGTGCACGGGCTGAGCAACGAATATCTGGAACACAAACCGTTTTTCGCCGATGTCGCCGCCGATTTTCTGGAATTTATCAAAGGCTCGGAACTGATCATCCACAACGCGCCATTCGATATCGGCTTCCTCAACAACGAGCTGCAACTGGCCGAGCATCCACAACGGATGGAAGACCTGTGCCACGTCCTCGACACGCTGGCGCTGGCGCGCTCGATACACCCCGGCCAGCGCAACAGCCTCGACGCCTTGTGCAAGCGCTATGAAATCGACAACTCGAACCGCGAGTTGCACGGGGCGTTGCTCGATGCCCGGATCCTGGCCGATGTTTACCTGATCATGACCGGCGGCCAGGCGGCGCTGTCGCTCGATGCCGAAAGCCAGCCCGGGCAGATGGCCGCGCTCGGCAAGCCAGCCACCAGGATAGACCGGGCAGGCTTGAGACTGGTCGTCGTCAAGGCCACCGATGAGGAACTGTCGGCGCATCAGGCCTGTCTTGAGACGATCGAGCAGGCCAGCGAGAATGGTTGCCTGTGGAACAAATGAATCTGTCCCCTTTTTTATTTGCTCCCTTTTGCAGGGAATTGTGAAATGAACATACTGGTCACAGGCGCCGCCGGATTTATCGGCTCTTTCGTCGCGCGCAGGCTTCTCGATCGTGGCGACATCGTCGTCGGTCTGGACAACCTGAACGATTATTACGATGTCGATCTGAAAAAGGCGCGCCTGGCCAGGTTGCAGGCCGACGATAAATTCGAATTCGTCAAATTCGATCTCACGGATCGCGCCGAAATCGAACACCTGTTTAAAATGCACAAGTTCGATCGCGTCGTCCATCTCGCCGCCCAGGCCGGCGTCCGCTACTCGATCGAAAACCCGCACGCCTATATCGACAACAACATAGTCGCGTTCCTGCATATTCTCGAAGGCTGCCGCCATCACGGTATCGAACACCTGGTCTATGCCTCGACCAGCTCCGTCTATGGCGCCAACACGCACATGCCGTTTACCATCCATCAAAACGTGGATCACCCGCTGTCGCTCTACGCGGCGAGCAAGAAAGCCAACGAACTGATGGCCCACACCTACGCCAGTCTGTATCAGCTACCGGTGACCGGCCTGCGCTTTTTTACCGTTTATGGCCCCTGGGGCCGGCCCGACATGGCCTTGTTCCTGTTCACCAAAAACATCCTGGCCGGCAAACCGATCGATGTGTTTAACCATGGCCGGCACAAACGCGATTTCACGTTTATCGACGACATCGCCGAAGGCGTCGTCCGCTCGCTGGTCAAGATCGCCACCCCCAACCCACAGTGGAACAGCGATAAGCCCGACCCCGGCACCTCGCAGGTGCCCTACCGGATTTACAACATCGGCAACAACGAGCCGGTCGAACTGCTGCACTACATCGAGGTGCTGGAGGACTGCCTGGGCCGCAAGGCAGAAAAAAACATGCTGCCGCTACAACTCGGGGACGTGCCCGACACCTGTGCCGATATCACCGACCTGGTCGCCGAAACCGGCTACCTGCCAGAGACGTCGGTGGAAGAGGGCGTGCGTCGATTCGTCGAATGGTACCTCGAGTACTATCAGCCCAAGCTGGTCTGATCTGCAATGCCCGCCGCCGACACCAAGCTGACGCAATGCCCAAGCTGGCCGGCCCTGGTCGCCCACGCGGAGCGTCTGGCCCCGGTGCCGTTGCAAGACCTGTTAAACCAGCCCGGCCGGCGTACGGAATTTTCCGCCTGGGCCTGCGGGCTGGGCATGGTTTTCAGCCGTCAGCATCTCGATCAAGACACGTTAAATTCATTGTTATCGCTGGCCGCAGAGCGGCAACTGGAATCCTGGCGCGAAAAGCTATTCGCCGGCGAGCCGGTCAACAACACCGAAAACCGCGCCGCCATGCACATGGCGTTGCGGGCGGATGCCGACGATCAATACACCGCCGGCGGCGAGTCCGTCGTGCCCTTGGTACACGCCGAACTCGAGCGTATCGCTAAGTTTGTCGAAGCTGTCCACGCCGGCAAACATACCGGCGCCACCGGCAAGCCGCTCAGGCAGATCGTCAACATCGGTATCGGCGGTTCCGACCTCGGCCCAAAGATGGCGTGGCAGGCGCTGCACGATTTCCGCAATCCGCAGATGCAATGCCATTTCGTCTCCGCGATCGACGGCCAGGCATTGCACGATCTCACCCAACGCCTCGACCCCGCGGAAACCCTGTTTATTGTCTGCTCGAAAACATTCACGACCCAGGAAACGATGGCGAACGCACAACGCGCCAGGTTCTGGCTGGCCGATTGGCTGGGCGACAAAGCGGTTTCTCGACAAATCATCGCCGTTTCCGCCAACGACGAGGCGATGGGGGAATTCGGCATCGAACCGGATCTGCGTTTTTCGATCTGGGACTGGGTCGGCGGGCGCTATTCGCTGTGGTCAGCGGTCGGCCTGGCGCTGGCGCTGGGGATCGGCATGAAAAATTTCCGCGCGCTGTTACACGGTGCGCGCGACATGGATATTCATTTTCGCGACACGCCGCTCAATAAAAACCTGCCGGTGCTGGCGGCGCTGACCGATGTCTGGAACATCAATTTCCAGAACAGCCACAGCCTGATCGTGTTGCCCTACACAGAACGACTGGCACGACTGCCCGCTTACCTGCAACAGTTGTTCATGGAAAGCCTGGGCAAGAGCACGACCCGCGACGGTCGGCCCGTGGAATACTCGACCGGGACCTTGTTGTGGGGCGGTGCCGGGTCCAACGCCCAACACGCGTTGATGCAGTTACTGCACCAGGGCACCGAATCGTTCGCAACCGAATTCCTGGTGCCGGCCAATCTCGCCATCGACGACCCCGATGCGAACGCGATCAACCAGGCCAATGCACGGGCACAGGCACAAACGCTGGCCGTGGGTGGCGATGGCGACGAGGAGCCGCATCGCACGGCACCGGGCAATCACCCATCGACGGTGATCGTCTTCGAAAGCGTCACCCCCACGATACTCGGCAGCCTGCTGGCGTTCTACGAGCACCGCGTGTTTTCAGCGGCCATGATCTGGGGGATCAATCCATTCGATCAGTTTGGCGTCGAATTGGGTAAAAAACTGGCCAGGGAAATGAACACAACCGGTTACTACCCGCTATCGAAGCTGACGCTCGCCGATAAAGGCTAAAAAGGCCGTAGCAGGGCCTTTAAGGTCAGGACGACCTTATGCCGCGAAGCACACGGATGTGCGAGCCCCGCGGAGGCCAAGGATGGCCGGGAGCGGCCGAAGCACACGGATGCGCGAGAGCGGCCGGACCAAAAAAAGGGGACTGATATTTTTTTTCAGGCGCCACTATCAAGGGCTTGCCACGGTTCCGTCGAAAAATAAATCTGTACCCTTTTTCGTGCCGGAAAACCCATCGCGACTCGAACCAATCAGTTCGAATGACTACGCTGTTCAGCATAAAGGCGTTGCGCCACGGCCACGTTATAGCGTGCTGGATTGCAGCGAAACCCATTAAAAACTCGGCAAACCGGGCCGAAGTTTGGCATGATGCCCTGTAAAGGGTCGTATTGAACATATATAGATGAGCGCTAAAAAAAAATTACTCGTCACCGGCGGCGCTGGTTTTATCGGCGTCAATTTTGTCAGGTACTGGCTGGATAAGTATTCCGATACCAAAATTGCCGTTCTCGATGCGCTGACTTATACCGGCAACCGCCATAGCCTGGACGGTCTCGAATCCCGCGCCGGATTCAAATTTGTCTACGGTGATATTCGCGACCAGGATTTGGTCGAAAAACTGCTGCGCGATAACGATCTGAACACCATCGTGCATTTCGCCGCCGAGTCGCACGTGGATCGGTCGATCCATGAGCCGGATGCGTTTATCGAAACCAATATCATCGGCACGCACAGTCTGCTAAAGGCGGCAAAAAAAGTCTGGGGTAAGCATGATTTCGAAAACTGTCGTTTCCTTCATGTCTCGACCGATGAAGTATATGGCTCGCTACAACCTGACGATGCGCTTTTTACCGAAGATCACCCGTACAAACCAAACTCACCGTACGCCGCGAGCAAGGCCGCGTCGGATCACCTGGTGCGCGCCTATAACAAGACCTATGGCCTGCCAGTCAGCATCAGCAACTGCTCGAACAATTACGGTCCTTACCAGTTTCCCGAAAAACTGATTCCGTTGTTTTTGATTAATGCGCTGCATTGCAGGCCGCTGCCTTTATATGGCGACGGCCTGCAGGTTCGCGACTGGCTGCACGTGTCAGATCATTGCGCGGCGCTGGATCTGATTCTGGCGAAAGGCGAGACCGGCCGCGTCTACAACGTCGGCGGTAACAGCGAGTGCGACAACCGCAGCCTGGTCACGCGGCTATGCGAGGCGCTGGACGAAGCTTTTGCGGAGAACCCGGCCCTGGCCGAAAAGTATCCCGACGCACCGGTGCCAAAGGGCGGGCAAAGCGTCGATTTACTACAAACCGTGATGGACCGGCCCGGCCACGACCGCCGTTATGCCATTGATTCAAAAAGAATTAAAAAAGATTTCGGCTTCTCGCCCAGCACCGGCCTGGATACCGGATTATGTCAAACCGTGGACTGGTATCTGAACAACGAAGCCTGGTGGCGGCAGGTCATGGATGGCAGCTACCAGGATGGGTCAAAACCCAATACGCGTAGAAGAGCCTTCAGATCCGACAACGTCTTCCACCGAAGTCGGGAATCGATGTAGGACGGCTTTTACGGTCAGGATGACCTTATGCCGCGAAGCACACGGATGTGCGAGAGCGGCCAAGCCCGATGACGCCTTCCCCCTCACATGGTCATAATGTCTCAATATAGACATAAATCAATCACTTAGGCATTATTACCAACAATCGTTGTAAAGAGGCGACAAACGTCTCCGCTCGGCGCAAGAACTAGAAGGTTATGGTCAGGGATGTACTCGTCGTTTGTGTTGGCAATGTTTGCCGCAGCCCAATGGCGGCGGCGATGCTGAAAAACGCCCTCGGCGAACAATCCGGTGTTAGTCTGGGCTCGGCCGGCCTCGGCGCGCTGGTTGGTCATCCGGCCGATGACCATGCCATCGCGCTGATGGGCGAACGCGGCCTCGACATAAGCAGCCACCGGGCCCGGCAACTGGAACCGGGCCTGATCAAAGCGGCGGACCTGGTCCTGGTCATGGAATCCGGTCACCGCCAGTTGATCAGCGAGCTGGAACCGGCCACCCGGGGCAAGGTATACCGGTTGTGCGAGTGGACCGATGAGGACGTGCCGGACCCGTACCGGCAACCGCGGGCCGCGTTCGAAGAGGCGCTGGTCTTTATCGAACAAGGCGTCAGGGACTGGGCCGAAAAAATCAAGATACAAGAAGGGTGAGCGAAGCCGAATGACAACCACCGCAACAATAAAAAGAATAACCGGGATTTTTTTACTGATCGCCTTGCTGCATGGCTGTGGGCTGGCGCCTGGTATGCGCATGAAAGAAGACACCGGCAGCAACTGGTTCCCCGATGGTCAATTACAGATCGGCGACCAGACACTCGAAGTCGTGCCGGTCACCCTGCAACTGATCGAGCAGATGGCGCGACAACAAAAGAACCCCGTCGTCTCGCTATCGGGCCTGCAAACCCGCAGCGATTACCAGTACACAATCGGCCCGCGCGATGTCCTGCAGATCACGGTCTGGGATCACCCGGAACTGACCATCCCGGCCGGCCAGTTTCGCAACCCGGCCGAAGCCGGCCAGCTCGTCGGTGAAGACGGCATATTGTTTTACCCTTAT
>CAZMOM010000017.1:0-20512 GCA_964568075.1 uncultured Gammaproteobacteria bacterium | reverse complement strand
CCCTTATGTCGGCGCCATGCAGGTGGCCGGCATGACCATCGGCGAGTTGCGCGCTGCGCTGACCGATAAACTCAGCACCTATATCCAGAACCCGCAGCTCGATGTCCGCGTCGTGGACTACCGCAGCCAGCGCATCTATGTCGTCGGCGAAGTCAAAATCCCGGGCGTGATCACCATCGACGACGTACCGCCAACCGTCGCCGAAGCGATCAACCGTTCCGGCGGGCTGACCGAGGCGGCCGACAAAACCGGCGTCAAGGTCACACGCGGCGAGGAAGTTTACGAAATCAACCTGCTGGCCTTGTATGAATCCGGCGAGGCCGGCCAGAACATCCTGCTGCAGGATCAGGACATCCTCTATGTGCGCAACCTCAGCCACGAGCAGGTCTTCGTGATGGGCGAGGTAAACAGACCCTCATCTGTCGTCATTCCCAATGGCCGCCTGACCCTCGCGCACGCGCTGGCGGAGGTCGGCGGCGTGGATCAAGACACCGCCGACCCCAGCAAGATCTATATAGTACGCGGCAGCGAACAAAATAACCCGCAGATTTACCGCCTGAATGCACAGTACGCCTACTCGATGTTGCTGGCCGAGCGCTTTGAACTGCTCGCCCAGGATGTGGTGTTCGTAGACACCAAGGGCGTGTCGAGCTGGAACCGCGTTGCCAGCCAGATATTGCCAACGGCCAGGATTCTTGAGGCGGCCGACGACCTCAGCACAAACTAAGCCGCGAAACAAAACCCAACCACTGACACCCGTACAAAGAGAATCAGCAAAAAGAATGAGTACAGAAAAAGAACAAATTTTCATCCAGGCTCCCGACTACGCAGAGGACGAAATCGAACTCGGCGATCTGATCGCCGTCGTCTTGCAGACCAAGTGGCTCATTATCGGCATCACCGCCGCCACTGTTTTCCTCGGCGGTGCCTACGCGTTTCTAAGTACACCGATTTACCAGGCCGATGGCCTGTTGCAGGTCGAAGATCAGAAAAGCGGCCTCGGCAGCCTCGACATCTCCGAACTGCTGCTCGAAGGAGATGCATCAGTCACCGCAGAGATTCAATTGCTGAAGTCCCGACTCGTGCTCGGTGACGCCGTTGATAATCTGAAACTCGATATCAAAGCCGAACCCGATTATTTTCCGATCATCGGGCGGGCGCTCGCCAGCGGCGAGGATGTTATTCAGGTCGACCGGCTCGATGTGCCGGACGCGTGGATCGGCGAAGAGCTCAGGTTAGTGGCTGGCAAAACTGGCGCATACCAAATCTATGATCCCGATGGCGATGTATTACTTGATGGGAAAGTCGGCGAGACGGCAAGCAAAGACGATGTATTTATCTTTGTCTCGGCACTGACAGCGAGCGACGGCACCGAATTTCAACTCGAACGCCAGGCGCGCCTGAAAGCTATTGAGGACTTGCAAGAAAGACTCAAGGTTAGCGAGAAGGGCAAGAGCTCGGGGATACTTTCTATCGTACTCGAAGGTGATGATCCCCATGAAGTCACCGACCAGGTCAATGAGATTGCCAATATTTACGTGCGAAAGAATGTCGAACGCAAGTCGGCCGAAGCAGAAAAGACGCTTGAGTTTCTCGATGCACAGTTACCTTTGGTCAAACAACAGATGGAGTCGGCCGAGGTTGCATTGAATACCTACCGGCTCGAGCAAGGCTCGGTGGACTTGCCGCTGGAAACCCGGGCCATTCTCGAATCCGTCGTCTCCATCGAAGGCCAGCTCATCGAGCTCGAACAAAAACGCGACGAAGTGATTCAGCTGTTTACCTCTGAACATCCCACCGTCAAAGCGCTGGACATTCAGTTATTGAGACTTCAGGCTGAGCTCGATAGCTTAAACCAGCAGGTGCAGGGCCTACCCAATACTCAGCAGGAAGTGCTGCGTCTGTTTCGCGATGTGCAAGTCAACACCGAGCTTTACACTGTGCTGCTAAACAACGCACAGGAACTTAGAGTCGTCAAAGCTGGCACTGTGGGCAATGTGCGGGTCGTGGACTACGCAGTGATTCCGTATAAACCGCTCAAACCTAAAAAAAAGTTGATACTGGTTGTTTCCCTGCTACTGGGCGGGTTCCTCGGGACCATTACAGCGTTTATAAAAAAAGCACTCAGCGGTGGCGTCGAAGATCCCGACCTGGTCGAAAAGCAAATTGGTATTCCCGTTTATGCCGTCATTGCTCACAGCAAAAATCAGGAGACGCTGGACAAACACATCAAAAAAGGCAATCGTCAGTTCAACGTGCTGGCCGAATCCGATCTCGAAGACCCAGCAATCGAAAGCTTGAGAAACCTGCGAACCGCTCTGCACTTCGGCATGATGGAAGCCAAAAACAACATCATTATGATTGCAGGGCCTAGGCCGACGGTTGGTAAGTCTTTTGTCAGCGTGAACCTGGCAGCCGTACTGGCAAGCGCTGACAAAAAAGTTCTATTGGTAGATGGCGACCTTAGAAAAGGGCATCTGCACCAGTATGTAGGCCATAGCAGAGCACCAGGCCTGTCTGAACTGATCAGTGGCACCACAGATGTCAATGCTGCCGTGCATCAAACATCACTTGCCGACCTAGATTTCTTGTCAACCGGCGCATTACCACCCAATCCCGCGGAGTTATTGCTGCACGATAATTTCACGAAGCTGATGAACAAACTATCAACACAATATGACCAGATCATCATCGACTCACCGCCGATTCTCGCGGTAACTGATGCAACCATCATCGGCCAGGTCGCGGCTGCTTCGCTGATGATCATCAAAGCAGGCGCTCATCCGATGAGAGAAATTGAGCAGTGTGTAAAACGATTGCAGCAGGCTGGCGTGAATTTGCGCGGATTATTATTTAATGATGTGGATGTGTTGAGCAGTCGTTATGGGGCTGGGAGGTATAGTTATCAATACCAATACAAAAAATAAATAGTGTTTATATGATTTCAATTTGAAATTTTATCAGCTTTTCCATGGAATTACTTGAAATCAGAAAAAGGTTTTTCCAACCGAAATAATGGTCTCGTTAGGCAGTGATTTAGATGCTAGTTTTTGTGCTGATTTAAGATCTTGCTTCTCAAACGCAGTTTCTATTAGTTCATAGTGTTCTCTGA
The DNA here is from genome assembly GCA_964568075.1 of uncultured Gammaproteobacteria bacterium. Lineage (GTDB taxonomy): Bacteria > Pseudomonadota > Gammaproteobacteria > Steroidobacterales > MnTg04 > MnTg04. The sequence goes on along the minus strand of CAZMOM010000017.1, from coordinate 17,400 downwards.
AAGTGCAAATAGGAAATAGAGTTCGCATTCTAATCTATCTTATTCCGAGTCTCGCAACTGCGAGCGTGGCTTTTTTGTCGGTGCCATTGTTAATTCGTCTACTCGGAATCGATGAGTTTGGGCGCTGGGGGTTGTACGAACCACTTTTTGCGATTATAGCTTCGATTGCATTGCTAGGCGGCAATTTTGGCGCCCTACGATTTGCAACAGAAGACAGATACTCAGTTGCTTGGCTTTACCGTACCCATTTATATATTGGTATTTGGCCAGTGGTAGTAGTTGTCCTTGCTGCAGGGATATCGACCTATTATCTAGGAGTTGAATTAGGTGAAGCGCTGATATTTTTGATTATTATCTTCACGGAAGCACTAGTGGCCTTGCAATTGGCAATTTTTCGTGGCGCAAATAAGGCAGGTCAGTATGCAATAATTGTAATACTCAAAATGTCTGTTTTCTTGACGCTTTTATTATTGTCGCTGTTAGGTGTAATAACGATAAATGGACTAAAGGACATTTTGTGGTTCTGGTTAGTTGGGCTGCTTATTGGCGGTTCTGTTGGAGCGATCAGCATATTCGGTTCGTCCTCAGTGGATCGATATTCGGAATCTAGGCCAGATATTTATAAGAGATCAATAAAATATGGCGCACCTATATTAATGACGTCTTTTCTTATATCTATTTTTTCTTTAGCTGATAGATATGCGTTGGAAATCTTCTCGGAGGGTTCAAATATTGGGAACTATATAGTTCATATAAAAATTGCAGCGATACTAAATCCTGTGCTAACGATGCCAGTTGCGCTTTGGTGGCCAGCGGCTCGCCTCCGCCATGAACGAGATTCAGATCTTGGAGCACGTTTTTTCGTCAACACAGCTACAATAATATTTCTCACATATGTGTTTTTGTCGATTTCTATTGTTTTTGTAGGAACTTGGCTCATACGATGGTTTGCGCCAGGTGAATCATTTGACCCACGTATTTGCATAGCATTGACTATTTCGATGTCGATGGTTGCGTTAGGAAATCATGTTTTTAGTCCTCAACTACTGACCGAGGGAAATACGCATCTAGGTATTTTATCAGCCGCGGGTAGCGTTCTTGCATTCATTATTGTCGCGCCGATATTGATTGCAAAATATGGTTCATTGGGAGCGGCGATAACTACTTCTCTCGCCTCATTAGTATATTTTTTCAGTAATCATGCTTTCTCGCAACGAAGACATTATTACGCTTATCACTATAAGCTTTATGCGCTAACTATCGGAATCATGTTTTTTATTGTCGCCAATACAATATTTTAATTGAGTATCCTCGATTGTTTTCATTACGGAAGTCTCGCATTGTGTGGTTGAGCGTATCCTCAGTCCTGATATTCTGGCCCTTCTTCTTGCGGCTGCTTTTCCCATCTGCTCCACAAGAACTTTTACCAGCTTTCGCTGAAATGGCAATCGGTGTCGTCGCGTGGTGGGCGCTCGGGGAAGTTCAAAATATGTTTGCCAAAGTCATCGGCGTATTATGGTTTCTGTGGTTATTGGTTGGCACAGTAAATACTGTGGCGTCCTACGAAGTATTGGGATTGCACTACAACATAGTAGTGGGTCCCGCCGTAACTATTTATTGGCTTTTTACGCTTGCTTACGTGTTGGGGATTTTGCTATTTGAATATCTCAACCGTACTAAGCATTCGCAGTATGGCGTAGCGCTTACGGCAAAAACGATTCCTTCGTCTGTCATTACAGTATCCTACTTATTTCCATTGGTATGGCTTGGATCTATGTATTTGTCTCTCGGATTCATACCGATCCTATCTGGCCGAAATATCGTAAATGAAATATATTCCTTACCATATGGACCAATGTATCCCTATACAGCGTTCATAAGTGTTTCTCTTATAATATTGTTTGTACGCGCAATGGACAAATCTGCGGCGTTAATGAAAATGTCACGATTCTCGTTTTTGGCTATTTTCTGTGGCATTTCTATAGCTGATGGGAAACGGCAAGTATTAGTGCTTTTTGTTTTTGCCGCATTTGCCTATCTCATAAAAATTAGACGCGAAAAAGTATGGGCCGTATCAGCTCCGGCGCTAGTTTCGTTACTTCTAGCAAGTTATGTATTTATTGCTTTTGCACGAATAGGGTTTGACATCGATAGGTACTTGATTGATTTCCATTCTCAATTAACAATTATTGGCGTAGAGTTTCGTGACTTTGTTTTTTCTACTAATTATTTTCTTCCTGGCAGTATCGATAATTATTCTTGGGGTGAAAGTGCAATCGGATCAATGCTCAATCACAGTTTGTTAGGAGCGTTCGGGTTTTCCAAGGACGAAATGGTCTTAGCGGGAAGCGCATACGTATGGAAAGGGTTATTTGATTCCGATTTTGGGATCCGTACGGGTATTGTTAGTGAACTGTGGTTCGCGTACGGGTATTGGGGAATTGGTCTAATGGTGAGCTACGGCAGTCTGACTGGATGGGTTGCACGTCTCTTAGGCAACACTCGGAGTAGATCCTCATTTGTGTTTTTGAGCTTATGTTTTGCTCTGATAATTTCCTCAATAATGGGCCAAACAACTGTTTCTTTGGGGGTATTTATCCTTTTTGCTTATTTGTGGTTGGGCCTGGTTATTTCAAAAACAGTTATCTCTCAAGCCGTAAAAAAAGAGTTAAGGGAGTGGTGAAAATTGGATTCTTTGGCATTAATGATTAGGCTTCTATCCGATGTTATTGATGGTTATTCGATAAATGAATTCGAAGAGCGACGGCCTATTGTATCCCGCGATTTCGGTCAACAGAATATTATGGTAGTGCATGGGTTCTGAAAACGGCGTCAATAATTTTCACTACATGAATGCTTAGCTATTCCGAGAAAGAGACTCAATACGAAAATGTGGAAACACCAAAAATCGAACTAACTAATCTTTCCATGATAGCGGCGCAGAATCTGTAGGGGGAAGTCCATGTTTAAGTAGGCAAGAAATTATTGCCTATGAAAAATACCGTCTACTTGTAATACTTGACCAGTTTCGAAATCTGAAAATCCTGGTTCAATAGCGACTAAGGTATAACCCTTCTGAACTAATACGTTGTACATTTCGTCAAATAGCAACTCCTCTTCGTATAGAGGCACTAATGACATCTCCAATTGAACGGTACATATTTGCGCGAGAGATTTCTCCGCCCCCTTGATGACTTTGCTCTCAAATCCTTGAGTATCAATCTTGAGATAAATATTTTCATTTTCTAGGTATAATCCATCTATCAACGAATCAAGTGTCTTGATATCTATTAACTCGCGGTAAATATATTGTGACTCTGGCGCTGATTCAATGTGCCGGGGCAGCATTTTTAAGAGAGAACTGCTATATGAATTTTTTGCAACATTAATCTCTTTCTTGATTTCCGTATCTCCAAGTGCGCAATTAATCACTTGCCACTTTGGGTCCCCTCTAGCATTGTTTTTTAATTTCTCAAATGCCGAACTAAGCGGCTCGAAGGATATTATCCTGCCAGAAAAGCCAAGGTCATTTCTCAACTGCTTCGAATATTGACCGGAGTTTGCTCCGACATCCAGAACTACGTCAATGGCGTAAGCATTTATCAATTTCTTTCTACGCGCAAACGGGTTTGATTCCGGTATAAATCGGGAAAAGTCATAACCCATCTTCCACAAGAGTCTTCGGAGTTCGTGTTTGATACTCATTTTTTCCTGTCCCTTGTCGAATATTGTTCGAGTCATGCTTGAGAATAATGCACGGTTGAAACGCAAAAAAGGCAGAGTATTCGATTGAAACGTTTGTGATCAAATAGTGCAATTCGATCGATCACAGACTGCCGTTCGTAAGCATACCGTTGTCGAATTGCTAGGTCGAGGGGAGAAAAAAAGGGGGGGGGCTGTTGGTACCAATCAGTGGAACAATTAAAATGCAAGGATATCAAGCGTCTGGTGGCTATTTCAACTTAATCTGGATTTGTGTGGACGCTGCTTGTCCGTTGCAGGCGTCTCCTGTACTGTAGCCCCGATTTTTGCCATTTTAGTATCGCCTAGAAAGGGAGAACTCTATACAACTTTTCAGGATATATGTTCGCGAGGGGCGCGTCGGGCGCGTTATACAGTGCAATCGACGCGACGACCAAATCGTTTGCCAAAATACTCATGCTAATTGCAGTTTTAATTACTTGTTTTAATCGAATGAATGGCACAATAAAGTGCCTACATTTATTGCATTCTGAAATGCGATCAGTGTCTAGTGTTTTTAAAGTATTCCTAGTTGATGATAATAGTACGGACGGCACAGTTGTTGCGGTTCAGAAGATGTTTCCAGACGTAACGGTAATGCGTGGAAACGGTTCTTTGTACTGGAACCGAGGTATGTTATTGGCATGGCAAGAGGCGATTAAAGACAATTACGACTCCTATTTTTGGTTAAACGATGACACAGTACTGTTGGAGGGCTCTGTCAGTCAGTTACTTAGTGCGTTAGAAAAAAATAGGAATTGTATTATTGTCGGATCGACTTTCGAACCGCGTAGCGGGAAAGTTAGCTATGGTGGAATTAGGCGTGACAGGGAAAGATTTGGTAGAACAAAATTTCATTTAATCACCCCGAGTAAAAAAATTGTCGAAGCTGATACTATGAACGGGAATTGTGTGCTTGTGCCGAGATCGATTTGTGAGGTAGTTGGTTTACTTGACCGAGGATTTCGCCATTCGCTTGGGGACTATGATTATGGGCTTAGGGCCACAGCAGCAGGATTTCGTATAATTATCTTTCCGGGCTATGTGGCTGAATGCGAAAGGAGCAAGGCGGTTAGCATGTATCCACCGCGAGTTGAAAAATCAAGAATGCGGGAAGAATGGAGAAGGGTTACCGACGTAAAAGGGCTGCCGTTTAAAGATTGGGCCCTATTTTGTCGGCGCCATTGCGGCTACATGTGGCCGCTGTATTGGGCGTGGCCATATTTGAAGTTTCTCGGCGGTTTGATCGTACCTAACAGAAACACATGAGTGTTTTTGATAGTAATAATATGGAAGAAAACACGCTGTGATGAAATTGGCCGACCGAACACAAAAGGTAGCGATTGTTTATCGATGCTTGCCACATTACCGTCTGAAATTCTATTTATTACTTAGAAAAATATTGGAACGCAATGGTATCGAGTTGGTCTTGATATATGGCCAGCCGGGGAAGGCCGATGCGAAGAAAAAAGACACAGTAGATATTAGCTGGGCGATTCGTATCAGAAATCGCATTTTCTCCATAATGTCAAAAGAAATATATTGGCAACCGTGCCTGAAATATCTAAAGGATGTGGATCTAGTCATTGTTGAACAAGCCAATAAATTACTTATTAATTATCTTTTCATGCTGGAATGGTCAATGGGGAAAAGACATTTCGCGTATTGGGGGCATGGGAAAAATTTTCAAGCAAAACGACATGACAGGATTAGTGAATTGCTGAAACGATTCATCGCAAAGAGAACTTCGTGGTGGTTCGCGTATAACAAAACAAGTGCTGCAATTGTAGAATCGACTGGTTTTCCTCGAGATAGAATAACCTGCGTTCAAAACGCGATTGACACTCATGAGTTAGCGAGGGAGCGTGCTAGTCTTTCTGATTGGCAGTTAAACGACATTCGAAAGAGTTTGGGGATTGAATCTGCCAATATTCGTATTTTTATTGGTGGAATGTATAAAGAAAAAAGGATTATGTTTTTGTTAGATGCGTGTATGTATGTGCGTTCTGTTGTACCTGATTTTGAGGTTTTATTTGTTGGGTCTGGCCCCGATGAGGAGATTGTGCGCGAAGCTTCAAAAAAGGCACCTTGGATTCATTACGTAGGATCGAAGTTCGGCAAGGAAAAAATCCGTTACTTAGCAATTTCAAAAGTAATGCTAATGCCAGGGTTAGTAGGTTTGGCTATCTTGGATTCTTTTGCGGCACGGGTGCCAATGATCACGACAAAAGTACCATACCACAGTCCAGAAATAGAATATTTGGTCAACGACTATAACGACGTATTCATGGAACGAGCAGATTCAGCGACCGATTATTCCCAAGCAATTGTAAGGGTTTTGGAAAATGACGAGTATCATCAACGACTGGTGGATGGGTGCGAAGCCTCTAGTAGGAATTATTCGATTGAACAGATGGCTGATAATTTTGCGAGAGGTGTAATATGCGCATTGGGGGCAAAACAAGGCATAAGAATAGTTGATACGGAAAACGTTCGATAGAGGACGGCCCGTTGTTAGTGGTCCAGTATGTTTTTTGGAGAGAGATTTAGAATAACTAATCGCTCAACTGATGTAGTACGTTCGATTAGTCGAGATCGCAATTGATGAAGTATCCTGTCGTATCGATTGAAATTGACGCTGTAACGCTGTCTTCAGCGCGTAGCCGAATTGTTGAATGGGCGCAAAGGAGAAAAAGTAAATATGTATGTGTAGCAAACGTACATATGGTTATGGAAGCGTTTGACTCGGAGTCCTATAGAATAGTTGTAAATTCGTCCGATTTGGTAGTACCGGATGGCCGACCTTTGATCTGGCTGATGCGGGCATTAGGATCGGCTAGTCAGACTCAGGTGCGAGGCGCGAACCTGATGTCAGCATTGTGTGCGGAAGCATCAAAAAAGGGTGTAGCGATTGGATTATTTGGTGGCACTGAGAATATTTCGGCGCAGTTAAAGGATCGATTGGAGACGAATTTTTCGGGTATCAATATTTCCTACCAATATTCGCCACCTTTCAGGGACCTGAGTGGAGACGAGAAGGCAAAGATTCTGTCTGATATCAGACATAGCGGAACACAAATATTATTTGTTGCATTGGGCTGCCCGAAGCAAGAAAAATGGATGTTCGAAAATCGAGATCAACTAACTTTAGTTATGGTTGGAGTTGGTGCGGCATTCAATATACATGCCGGTGCCATAATGGAGTGCCCACTATGGTTACAAGCGGTGGGTTTGGAATGGGCCTTTCGCTTGTGGAAGGAACCGAGGCGACTATGGAAACGTTATTTGAAACACAATCCGCGTTTCGTAATTCTCTCATTATTTCAGTTCCTTCGGCTGAAAAATGCTAGATTTTACTGATATGAAGAAAGCTCTAATTACTGGAATTACAGGGCAGGATGGAGCGTATCTCGCCGCCTGCCTTTTGAAGAAGGGTTACGAGGTACACGGTATTAAGCGTCGTGCCTCGTCTTTTAATACCGATCGCGTTGACCACTTGTACGAAGACCCGCACGTAGACAGTCGCCGGTTTGTTTTACATTATGGCGATTTGACAGATTCAACAAACTTGATCCGAGTTATCCAGACCGTCCAACCAGATGAAATTTACAATCTTGGTGCTCAGTCGCACGTAGCGGTGTCATTTGAAATCCCGGAATATACAGCAGATACGGATGCACTAGGTGCTCTTCGATTATTAGAGGCTATTCGAATTCTGGGGCTAGAGAAAAAAACGCGTTTCTACCAGGCTTCTACCTCGGAATTGTACGGTAAGGTTTTGGAGACACCACAAAAAGAAACTACGCCTTTCTATCCTCGGTCTCCATACGGCGTTGCGAAACTTTATAGTTATTGGATTACCGTCAATTATCGCGAAGCCTATGGTATGTATGCGTGTAATGGCATTTTATTTAATCATGAATCGCCAATTCGCGGCGAGACTTTTGTTACGCGAAAGATTACGCGTGCGTTGGCTCGGATTAAGCTCGGTCTTCAAGATTGCCTTTATCTCGGTAATCTCGACGCAAGACGTGATTGGGGTCATGCTAGGGACTTCGTAGAGATGCAATGGCTTATGCTTCAGCAGGATGAGCCTGAGGATTTTGTTATTGCGACGGGAGTCCAACACTCAGTCAAAGAATTTGTTGAGGCTGCAGCTGCTTGTCTTGAGATGAGGATAAATTGGAAAGGAAGGGGTGAGCACGAGATAGGGGTTTTGGATAGTACCAATCAACGAATTGTCGCGATTGATTCGCGATATTTTCGGCCAACAGAAGTAGACTCGTTATTGGGAGATCCATCCAAGGCGAGGATTAAATTGGGATGGGAACCAAGAATATCCTTTGAAGAGCTCGTTCGCGAAATGGCTGAGGAAGATTTGGCGCTGGCCCGCCGAGACGATATGGTTCAGAAGGCGGGATTCAAATCGTTTAATCATTACGAGTAGATTTTATTGTTCTCTGGACATTTTCCCGAGGTTTTGTGTTTGATTAACAGCTAGGTATGATAAGTCACAGGCAGAGATGCATTTAGACTCAAAAATATACGTAGCCGGTCATAATGGCCTTGTTGGCTCCGCGATTGTTCGACGTTTACGCGGGATAGGGTTCAATCAACTGATTCTCAAATCGCGATCAGAGTTGGATTTGACGAATTCGGCGGCTGTTGACGTCTTTTTTTCAGCGGAAAATCCCGAATACGTTTTTCTGGCGGCGGCGAAAGTTGGCGGCATACAAGCTAACAGTGAAACTCCCGCCGAGTTTATTCGGGACAATCTGGCGATCCAACTCAACGTCATTGATTCAGCGTACAAAGCAGGGGTCAAAAAATTTCTTTTTCTAGGTTCGTCTTGCATTTATCCGAAACATGCGCCTCAGCCTATCAAAGAAGAGTATCTGCTAACAGGTTCTCTGGAGCCGACTAACTACGCGTATGCCATAGCCAAAATAGCGGGCATAAAAATGTGCGACGCCTATCGCGAGCAATATGGCTTTAATACGATCAGCGTAATGCCGACAAATTTGTATGGTCCGGGAGATAATTTCGACTTGGAAAACTCTCACGTTTTGCCAGCATTAATTCGCAAGTTCCATGATGCGAAATTGTCGAATGCAGAAAACGTGACGATCTGGGGGACCGGTGCGCCAAAGAGAGAATTTTTGTTTGTTGATGACCTTGCCGATGCCTGTATTTTCCTGATGCGGAGTTATAATTCTGTGGACATTATCAATGTAGGTACTGGAGAGGAACTTAGTATTGCAGAATTAGCCACCGTTATTGTTGATATTGTTGGCTTTTCCGGTCATTTAATCTTTGATTCCAGCAAGCCCGATGGAACTCCTCGAAAATTACTGGATGTGAGTAAATTGGCCGGTCTCGGGTGGTCGCCCAAAGTCTCTTTAGTAGATGGCATAAAATTAACCTTTGAGTCGTATTCAAAAAGTAAAAAGACTGAAATGGACTGAAATCGTATTTAAACGCGTTTATTATCTACCTGATCGAGGGAATATGGCTGTTTTCGGATGTCGCGTGGCGCATCTGGACCCAGAATAAAGTCCGCTATACCTGGCAGGCGATAATGGCTGCCGGTCTATTGCCTCAGGAGCATGTCGCTTTGGAACGCATCTTCGTTGTCATCCCGGTGCATGACCGGCGGGACACTACGCTGGCTTGTTTAGAGAGCCTGGCCAATCAGTCTTTTGTTAACAGGCATATCGTTGTTGTTGATGATGGATCCACGGACGGTACCGCCGAATCTATCGGGAAGCGATTTCCTTCGGTAAAAATTCTTACCGGTGATGGCGATCTCTGGTGGACGAGAGCCATGAATCAGGGTGTGCGATGGGCGCTTCAAACAGCAGGCAAAAATGATTATATCCTCAGCTTGAACGACGATGTTTCCTTTGAGCCAGACTATATCAGCAGTCTGGCCGAGGCGGCGCAAAGCCATCCTGATAGTTTGATTGGTTCAGTTGCCTTAGATGAGCACGGTCTCTGTATTGTAGACGCAGGTGTCCGAATTAATTGGCTTTCAGCGAAATATAGTCATATTGGAGAAGGACACTTATACAGCGATCTGGTAAATGAAAGTAAGGATGTCTGGGCCGTAGATGTACTCTCGGGTCGTGGTACCCTGATTCCATCGGAGTTATTCCGGCGCACCGGGTTCTACAATGATCAAAAACTGCCGCACTATGGCGCTGATTATGAATTCAGTCTGCGGGCAGCAAAAAATGGGTACCAGTTGCTGATAAACGCGAAGTCCGTATTGCGCAGTCAAATTCAAGCCACCGGGGTGAATAATCGTATCCAGTCGCTAACCTGGAGGCAATTGGGAAAAAGCTTCTTTATGAGAAGGTCCCCGAACTGTCTGCGATACCGTTTTAATTTTGCACGCCTGGCGGCGCCTTCGCACCTTTTCCTACCCTATGTTTTCTTTGACATAAGCAGAGTATGCATTGGAAACATACGAGCCCGGGTGAAAAAGAAGCAGCGCGCCTAATGCGAAAAGCGAAATCGGTAGCAATCGTTCAACGCGTGATTACGCATTACCGAATGTCATTTTATAGACATTTGGCAGATTCCCTTGATAAAAAGGACATAAAACTGACAGTGTTTGCTGGATACGCGCGCCCTAAAGAGGCATTCAAGGATGCGCTAGATGATTTAGAATGCGGTGTCCGGATTCTGAACCGGTATCTCTTTGGCGACATCTACTGGCAGCCTTTAATAGGTAGGCTGAAGGATTTCGACCTGGTGATTGTGGAGCAGGCCAATTCAGCCTTGCTAAATTATCCCCTCATATTGCGGCGGAAACTGTTCGGAAAGACGCCGCTGATAGCCTATTGGGGTCACGGAGCAACATTGCATCGGCGGCGAGCAAAACCGGTTCGGGGAAGCGTTAAAAGGTTTTTGACCCACCAGGTAGATTACTGGTTTGCCTATACGGATCTGAGCCGTTCCCTCGTGATGAGTGCTGGAGTTCCTGAAGACCGCATTTGCTTGGTTAACAACAGCACCGACACTTCTGATATCAGCGAGGCCTATGAAGCATGCGCCAATACTGACCGCACATCTATTCGCAATGATTTAGGGTTGAATGAAGATGGTCCGGTTCTGGTTTATTGCGGCAGGTTGTACGAGAACAAGGCGCTGCCCTTTCTTATTGAGTCCTGTCGGATCGCGCGTAAGCGTCTGCCCAATATGTCCCTGCTCGTGATCGGTGATGGGCCGCTCAGTGCCTGGCTGGGAGATATGTCCGACAAAGAGGCATGGATCAAGCCTGTTGGAGCCCTTTACGGAGAGGAAAAAGCGCGTGCCCTTTTGGCAGGTAATATCTTTGTGCTGCCCTCGCATGTTGGGCTTTCCATTCTCGATGGATTCGCAGCAGGATTACCAGTTGTCGTCGCACGGTTTGATAACCATTGCCCGGAGATCGTCTACCTGCAGGATGGCATCAATGGTGTGCTGACTGATGCCGTGCCGGGAGCCTACGCGGAATCACTTGTTCGGCTCGCCAAGGACAACGCGTTACGCCGGCGTCTAGGAGAGGCGGCCCGCCGGATGGCTGCGCACTTTTCCGTAGCCGGCATGGCCTCCAATTTCGCGGAAGGTGTTGAACAGGCACTGGAGATTCTGCCATGATGATTGAGAAAGAACTATATCACCAAATCCACACATCCTTGCCGATTGCATGTGTGGATTTATTGCTTTTGGGTAATAATCAGATCAAGGACAATTGACGGAACCTGGTTTAATAAGCACGTCCCCGGTTCACTAAACGCGAACCCCGGATCTAGGATCATAGGACACAGACCACTAATTACTAATCCACTAGCATAGATTTGGACTGATAAAGATATGAAAGCTGTCATATTAGCGGGCGGGCTAGGAACAAGGATTGCGGAGGAAACTGGCGCTAGACCAAAACCCATGGTTGACATCGGCGGTAAGCCAATCGTCTGGCATATCATGAAGATTTATTCTACCTATGGCATTAACGACTTCATTATTTGCCTTGGATACAAGGGATACGTAATTAAGGAGTACTTCGCCAATTATTTCTTGCACATGTCTGATGTCACCTTTGATATGGTGCATAACAAGATGGATGTCCACCAGAACAATGTAGAACCTTGGCGAATTACACTGGTGAATACCGGGGAAGAAACAATGACAGGAGGCCGTATTAAACGAGTAAAAGACTACGTCGGAGATGAGACATTTTGTTGTACCTATGGAGACGGTGTTGGTGATATAGATATAGGAAAGCTTATCTCGTTCCACAAAGAACAAGGGGTACTTGCAACTTTAACTGCTGTACAACCACCAGGCCGATTCGGTTCGCTTAGACTAACGCAGAGTAAGGTCACAGAATTTCAGGAAAAACCCGGTGGTGATGGCGGTTGGATAAACGGTGGTTTTTTTGTGCTTGAGCCGGGGATATTTGACTACATTGAGGGAGATGATACTCTTTGGGAAAATGAACCACTGGAAATGTTGGCTAAGGACAGCAAGCTCGCCGCCTATCAACATAGCGGGTTCTGGCTACCGATGGATACGTTACGGGATAAAAATCGATTGGAAGAACTTTGGGATTCGGGCAAAGCACCTTGGAAAATCTGGCAGTAAATCCAAGTTTTTGGACAAACAAAAAGGTTCTAGTCACCGGCCACACTGGTTTTAAAGGTGCATGGCTGTCGGAATGGTTGATTGCGTTAGGCGCAGAGGTGGCGGGTTATGCGCTGGCGCCTCCCACCGAGCCCGCTTTGTTCAACCAACTCTATCTTGCAAAACGCCTCAACCACTTTGAGGGGGATATACTTGATCTGCCAAAGCTCTCTGCTTTCATAAAGGAAGTCGACCCGGAGATCGTATTCCACATGGCGGCGCAGCCACTAGTACGCCAATCATATATTGACCCTTTGGAAACATATTCGACAAACGTTATGGGCACTGCGCATGTGTTAGAGGTCTGTCGGTCTTTGCCTGGCTTACGCGCTGTTGTCGTCATCACCACAGACAAATGCTACGAAAACAGGGAGTGGCGCTGGGGCTACCGCGAGAACGAATCGTTGGGCGGATATGATCCATACAGCAGCAGTAAAGCCTGTGCTGAACTGGTAACCAGTGCTTACCGTGCCTCCTTCTTTAATTTTCAGAGTGAAACGGGGAATAGCTCTGTATCCGAAAATCGTCGAAACCGGGTGGGGCTCGCATCGGTGCGGGCTGGGAACGTCATCGGTGGAGGCGACTGGGCCACGGATCGGTTGATCCCCGATGCCATGCGCGCGTTTCTCAAAGATCAACCCGTCGCCATCCGCTATCCGGAAGCAATCCGCCCGTGGCAACACGTACTCGAACCGCTCCGCGGCTATCTCATGCTTGCCCAAAGACTCGCTGTAGAAGAAGGTAGTACGTATGCCGGGGCCTGGAACTTTGGTCCGCAAGAACAAGACGCCAGATCGGTGCGCTGGGTCATGGACCGCCTGTGCGAACTATGGCCCAAGGACTCAAGCTGGAGCCATGACACGAAGCCCCAACCGCACGAAGCCACTTACCTGAAACTGGACTGCACCAAGGCACACGGAGTACTGGATTGGTGGCCGGTCCTGAGCCTTGAAAAGACCCTTGGCCTTACGGTGGACTGGTTTGTTGCTCATACACAGGGCAAAGACATGGCCAGCGCCACTCAGCAACAGATTCAGAACTATGTCAAGCATGTCGCAAATATCCCAAAAAAAGAGCATGAATATGCTCGATGAGAAGAACAGCATCCACGTCCCCTACGGCATGACTGTCCATGGTGAAGAAGAGATTGAGGCCGTGAATTACGTGTTGCGTACATCTACCCAAATGGGCAAGCATGTGCGTGCTTTTGAAGAAAAGGTTTCCGAGTTATTCGAAAAGAAACACGGCATCATGGTCAACTCAGGCTCATCTGCATTGTTCCTCGCCGCGGAAATTATTGACCTTCCCCTCGGTAGCGAGATCATCACACCAGCGCTTACGTTTGCTACCACCGTTTCTTGTCTGGTTAAAAATGGACTGGTTCCAGCATTCGTGGACGTCAAAGAAGGTACTTATTGCATCGATCCGGCCAAAATCGAGGCGATGATCACGCCAAAAACTCGGGCTGTGTGCATTCCTAACCTTATCGGTAACATCGCAGATTGGGAAAGCATCGCTGAAATAGCTAAAAAGTACGATCTCAAAATCATCGAAGACTCCGCCGACACCTTGGGCGGTACGTTCAATGGCCGTTCCACTGGTTATTATTCGGATATCAGTATCACCAGCTTCTACGGTTCCCACGTCATTAATTGTGCCGGTAACGGTGGCATGCTCTGTGTCAATGACGAAGAGCAATCGCGGCGCGCGAAGCTTCTGCGTTCCTGGGGTCGGAGTTCATCGTTAATTGTGGATTCGGAGAAGCTGGAAAACCGTTTCAACGTCGACCTGGACGGCATAGACTACGATGCCAAGTTTGTTTTTGAGGCTGTTGGCTATAACCTGGAGCCCTCTGAAATGGGTGCAGCCTTCGGCCTTGTGCAGCTTAAAAAGTTGCCCGATAACATCGAGTCGCGCATCGACAATTTTCAGACCCAACTAGAATTCTTCAAGCAATTCGAAGACTGGTTCATCCTCCCCAGGCAAACCCCTGGTAGCAAAACCGGCTGGTTGGCTTTTCCCCTTACCCTTAGGCCGGATGCGCCCTTCACGCGGCGGCACATGCAAACCTTCCTGGAGCGGCGCAATATACAGACCCGCGTGGTCTTTACTGGAAACATCACCCGCCAACCTGGATTCAAGGATATTGAGAAAAGAACCGCCAAGGAAGGTTACCCGGAAACAGACAAGGTCATGAAAGGCGGTGTCCTCATGGCTTGCCATCATGGCTTGGTCGGGGGAATGCTGGACTACGTGCACAAGAGCTTTGACGAGTTTGCGAAAACGTACCAATGATAATCGGAAAAATAAAGATGTGAGCAATGTGTTACTCACGGGAGGGACTGGATTTGTAGGGGGTCACTTAACGCGCCGCCTAGTGTCAGATGGTTGGAAAGTACATTTAGTTGTTCGCGAAACTTCCGACTTGAGTAAGCTTAAAGATATTCGAGCCGACATCCGTGTTTATACTCATGATGGCACTATAGAGAACATGCTGGCCATAATGGAAGCAGCATCTCCGGACATGGTATTCCATTTGGCTTCGCTCTCTCTTTATGAGCATACGCCACAAGATATCGCACCACTGGTGCAATCGAATGTGTTATTTGCGACCCAATTGGCCGAGACAATGGCAGCCGGTGGTGTACGTTATCTAGTTAATACCAGCACATATTGGCAGCATTATGAAAACAAGGACTATAGTCCCGTTTCCCTTTATGCAGCCACCAAGCAGGCTTTTGAGGACATCTTGCAATTTTACGTGGAAATTGGCTCTCTCAGAGTAATTACTCTAAAGCTCTTCGACACGTACGGCCCAGACGATCCCCGCCCAAAGCTGTTCGACCTACTCAAGAAAGCAACAGCAGCCCAGCAGTCGCTGGCCATGTCGCCGGGAGACCAATTGATCGACTTGGTTCACGTAGATGATGTTGTTGACGCTTACATGATCGCTGCCGAACGGTTATTGCAGGGGACCGTTGTTGACCACGAGCGCTACTCTGTTTCGTCAAATAAACGGATTCGCCTGAAAGACCTGGTACGAGTTTATGAGCAGGTAACTAACACCCAGGTTCCAATCGATTGGGGTGGAAGGGAATACCGGAGGCGTGAGGTGATAGTGCCGTGGGATAAAGGAAGTGTACTACCGAAATGGCGACCGAGGATCCTACTTAACGAAGGAATCAGACAGCTCAATGTCAAAGCGAAGTGAAAGGTTATGCTGATATCTGGTTTTTCGCAGTGTAAAATACGTTGACACGCCCAATTCTTTCCATCTGTATTCCCACGTTCAATCGTGTAGATTGTCTGGCTGGGTTGCTAACTTCATTAATGCCTCAGTGCAGAGAAATTAAATCAGTTGAAATTATTATATCCGATAATGCCTCCACTGATGGAACGAAGAATGTATGTCAAGAGCTTGTTGAAAGGCATGATTGGTTGCGGTACATCTGTCAGGAAAGAAATGTTGGCTATGCTAATAATCTTAAATCAGCACTTCAAGCGGCACGTGGACAGTATTCCTGGATGCTTGGAGATGATGAATCTGTGCATTCGACTGCAGTTAAAACGATTATATCGTCACTGCAAAGATACTACCCAGCTTTGCTGATATGTAATTTTGCCAATTTGCAAACGCAGTCGGATAATTGGCTTTTCTCTCGGCAGTTTGATGTAGAAGTTGACATTCATGAATTGTCATTGAACGAAATATTGCAGCTGACTGGGAAATGGGCGTCGTTGATGTCCGTCAACGTAGTGCGGTCAGCATACTTTAATGACTGGCTTAATAGCAACGATGCTGATCAAAGGTCGGACTACGCAGGATTTGAGATTAGTTTGTATGCTGGCTCAAAAGGAAAGTGTTCTTTATTGGCAAAACCTCTCATTGCCAGAATCAAGTCACCACTAATTACCCATAGATTTTTAAAGCTTAACACTTATGCTTTTCAATTTTTTGCTCCATTGAATAGATTAAAAAAGCAAAGGACTATTACAGGATCAACAAGGAATAAATTGGCTGTTCAAATGTACATAGGCATGGTTGGGTTTTTGTTGCTTAAGAGTAGAATGACCAATAAAGAAACACCTGCACTATGGAAATGGCTTCCTGCACATGGGCAGGTACCGTCATTCTGGTTCTTAATATTCCCGATCTTGATCCTGCCACGATGGTTTCTGCTTTCGCTCGTTTCAATACTGCGGAGTCTCGTCTGTCGAAATTGGCATATTGATTCCAAGACGCGACGGATGTTGGACGGACTTCCATGAATAACATGGGTAGTAAAGAGTAGAGGATCGAAATACCAGTAACTATATGTTTTTTCTGATTTTGTCATTATCGATGAAGGGCTAATAATGTACAGTAATAGTTTTTCTCTGACACCGCCCAAGGCGGATTATATCTTACATGGTTTTTTTCATCTCCTGTGGTTCGTTGGCTTTGGGCAGCTTTGCTTTGAGACTATTGCAGTACGTTCTGCCACGCATGTTGCGTCTCTAGTGCGCTCGTTTGGTGTTTTAGAGTAGCAAGTAGACATCCAGGTCTTAAGGCCAGGACGTGCTCGAGCACTGCATTTTCTACGTACGTGGCGCATTTTCTGGTCACTGGTATCGGCGTGCCTGCGACTATGAACAATGAGGAAATTGCCGCAGCTATGAGTGGCCTCATAAATCGGGCGGGATAGTATCTACATATCGGTAAACGGTTGTATGGGAATCTTGAGGACAAATACCCTGTTGCGAAATGGATCAATCATTCAGGATTTTATATCGGTTGTCATTCTTACATGAAGGATGAGGAAGTTGAATTTATATTGGAGTCATTTGATGATTTCTTCCTCGGTTAATTCTTGAGGGCGAAATGAAACTTCATTTAGGGGCATACGATCAGGCAATTGACGGCTGGGTCAATACTGATATTACTCCACATATTTGGATATCCAGAGTTCCGTTTTTACCGTTGTTTTTGTACAAACTGAACGTAATAAC
>CAZMOM010000016.1:0-74222 GCA_964568075.1 uncultured Gammaproteobacteria bacterium | reverse complement strand
TTGGTAGCGGGGGCAGGATTTGAACCTGCGACCTTCGGGTTATGAGCCCGACGAGCTGCCAGACTGCTCCACCCCGCATCCGCAAGCGGGGCATTTTACAAATCATCCCCGGTATTTGCAATACGTGGCCGTCCGGATGGATAAAAAATCCGGCATTTAAAGGTCTGGAGCTGCTACGGGAGCACGCCGGCGCAAAGTTCGAGCAGGCCGCCTGGGAAGATGCCAAAAAACAGGACCAGCAACCCATTGACGGTCAGCATCAGCCGCAGATCCAGATCACCGTGCAAGGGCTCTGGATCGTCGGACGAGTCGAAGTACATTAACTTGACCACGCGCAAATAGTAAAAAGCGCCTATGACAGTAAAAAGGACAGCTAAAACCGCAAGCCAGGCCAGTCCTGCGCCGAGCAAAGCCACAATGACCTGCACCTTGGCATAAAATCCCAGCATCGGCGGCACACCTGCCATGTTGAACATAAAGACCAGCATGACAAAAGCGAACCACGGGCTGCGCCCGTTGAGACCTTTGAAATCGTTGAGTTCCTCAGCCTCGAATCCCTTTCGGCTCAACAGGATAATCATGCCAAATGCGCCTGCGGCCATAATCACGTAAGCGAGCGTATAAAACAGAGCCGCCTGATAGCCGATCGACCCGCCAGACAAAAATCCCATCAGGATGAAGCCGACGTGCGATATCGTCGAGTACGCGAGCATGCGTTTGATGTTGGTCTGGACGATCGCAACCAAATTGCCGATCATGACCGAGAGGACTGCCAGCACCAGTACCATATCCCGCCAGCTGGTATACATATCGCCCAGAGACTCAGCGAGAAGTCTCATAAACAAGGCAAATGCAGCGATTTTGGGAATCGTGCCGACATACAAGGTCACCGAGGTTAATGCGCCCTGGTACACGTCGGGGACCCACATATGGAAAGGGACGGCGCCGAATTTGAATGCGACCCCCACCAACAAGAAGGTCAATGCCAGCAGGAACTGCAGATTAGGCGGATTCGATCCATTCAGAGCCAGCGAAATCTCGTCGAGGTCCAGCGTGCCGGTCGATCCATAAAGCAATGACATGCCATACAACAGGCAACCTGAGGCAATCGCCCCAAGCACGACATACTTCATCGCCGCTTCGCTGGACGCCACTGAATCGCGATTGAACGCAACCAGTGAATAAAGCGACAACGACAGCAGTTCAAGCCCAAGGTACATCGTAATCAGGTTATGCGATGAGATGATGACCATGATGCCCAGTAGCCCAAAAAGCCCGAGCACGTAGTATTCGCCCTTTAGTAAGTTTCGCTGTTGGAGGTAATCGCGGGAATATAGAAAAACAACGGCTAAAACCGCGTAACAGAACATTTTCAAAACGCTGCCCAGCGGGTCGGCGACAGCCATCCCGGAAAAAATAACCTCCCGTCCGACCGGAAAAAACCTGAAGCTGAGCCAGGCTGCGCCCAGCAAGGTAAACACGCTGAGGGCATAGGCAAGCGTACGGTGCCGGTCACCTGCAAAACTATCGACCATCAACACCACGCAGGCCATGGTCATAACAAAAATTTCCGGATAAGCGAGGCTTAGTTCCAATGTACTCAGGGTCATGGTGGCGCTCTTTAAAGCTTCGACTGCATCATGTGCTGCAACAGGTTAGTCAGCGTGGCCTCACTGACTTCGGTCAGCGGGTCCGGCCAGACACCCAGTAAAAGTATTACTATAGCTAGTAATGATAAGCTTATGATTTCTCTATTATTAATATCTTCCAAAGCTGCGACTTTCTCGTTAGCTATATCACCAAACACGACCCGCTTGATCATCCACAGGGTATACGCAGCACCGAGAACCAGCGTGGTTCCTGCCGCAAATGCTATCCAGAAGCTGGCCTTGAAACTGGCCAGGATCACAAAGAATTCGCCGACGAATGCCGAGGTTCCCGGCAGCCCTGCATTGGCCATCGCAAAAAACACCATCAGGGCGGCGAAACGCGGCATGGAATTGACCACCCCGCCATAGTCCGCAATCTGGCGACTGTGCATACGGTCATACAACACGCCGACAGACAGGAAAAGCGCCCCGGAAATCAGGCCATGCGATATCATTTGCACCATGCCGCCCTCCATGCCCAGCACCGCACCGGTCAAATCACCCGTATTGGCAAAAATAGCAAATGGCAGGAAAAAACCGAGCGTGACGAATCCCATGTGAGCAATAGACGAGTAGGCGATCAGCTTCTTCATGTCCTGCTGCACCAGCGCCACGAAACCGATATAGACAACGGCGATCAGCGACAAGCCGATGATCAGCCAATCCAGACTGCGGCTGGCATCCGGCGTTATCGGCAAACTGAAACGGAGAAATCCGTAACCACCCATCTTCAACATGATCGCGGCCAGTATGACGGAACCGCCTGTGGGTGCCTCGACATGGGCATCGGGTAACCACGTGTGTACCGGCCACATAGGCACTTTGACCGCGAAGGCCAGTAAAAAAGCAAAGAAAATCAGCAGCTGGGCGTTCATTCCCAGGGGGAGATTGTGAAAATCGGCGATCTCGTAGCTGCCCGACAGAAGATACATATAGATCAGCGAAACCAGCATAAAAACCGAGCCGAGAAACGTATACAGAAAAAACTTGATCGTCGCGTAGACCCGGCGTGGACCGCCCCAAATACCGATAATCAGGAACATCGGCACCAGCATGGCTTCCCAGAAGACGTAAAAGAGCATGGCGTCCAGCGCAGCGAAAACGCCGTTCATCAGACCCTCCATGATCAGAAACGCAGCGAAGTACTGGCTGACATTCGCTGTTATCCCGTCCCAGCTCGCAATCAGCACAAGCACGGTCATGAAGGTTGTCAGCAGTATCAGCGGCATCGATATTCCGTCGACGCCCAGGTGATAATTCGCATTAATACTGGATATCCAGGAATACGACTCGGTGAATTGCATGACCGCAGTCGCGCCGTCAAAATGACTGTACAAGGAAATACTCAGCGCGAACGTCGCTACCGCGGACGCCAGCGCTATCCAGCGGCCTGCGGCCAGCCTTTTTTCTCCCGCCGCAAGCACCACTACTCCCCCGGCGATAGGTAGCCAGATCAGCAGGCTCAGCAGGTTATTGGTAAAGCTCATTATACAAATTCCGTTTTATCGTGCCGATCCGGGATCAATTCCAAAACAGGAACCAACCGGCAAAAACAGCGAAACCAATAATCATGGCGAACGCATAGTGATAGAGATAGCCGGTCTGCACACGCCGTACCTGTGCCGCGATTCGACCGATGCCGCTGGCGGTTCCGTTCACCAGGCCACCGTCGATAATCTTTTCGTCGCCGATCTGCCACAACACACGCCCAACCCCACGGCCGCCGGCCGCCAGGACCTTTTCATAAAGGTGGTCGAAGTAATACTTGTTGACGAGCAGCCGGTATAAATAACCGATGCGTGCCGATATGGCGGTGCTCAGCGCCGGTTTCATCAAATAGACCCACCAGGCCGTTACGATGCCAGCCATGGCGAGCCAGAACGCCGGACCTTGCATGCCGTGCAAGACGAACGCGGCGGGCCCATGAAATTCGTGTCCCAGTCTCGACAATACATCCTGACCAGGCAGCACACTGATCGCGTTGCCGAAGTAACCACCAAACAATATGGGCTCGATCGTAAACCAGCCAATAGCTGCAGTTGGTATTGCCAGCAGAACCAGCGGAACCGTGACCACCAGCGGGCTCTCCCTCAGCTGCTCGCGGGTGTGCTGATCCATGCGTTCCTTGCCATGGAAAGTCATAAACAACATGCGGAATGTATACAAAGCCGTAATAAAAACGCCAAGCAGGACGCTCCAGTATGCGAGTCCGGCGCCCGGTGTTTGCGACAAATGCACGGCTTCGATCAACGCATCCTTCGAGAAGAAACCGGAGAATCCCGGAAAACCGATCAACGCCAGGCCGCCGATAACGGCGGTCAGGTAGGTAACCGGCATGTATTTACGCAAGCCACCCATTTTCCGCATGTCCTGTTCATGATGCATGGCGATAATCACGGAACCCGCCGCAAGGAACA
Organism: uncultured Gammaproteobacteria bacterium; assembly: GCA_964568075.1. Lineage (GTDB taxonomy): Bacteria > Pseudomonadota > Gammaproteobacteria > Steroidobacterales > MnTg04 > MnTg04. The sequence continues at coordinate 70,156 of CAZMOM010000016.1, read as the reverse complement.
GCAGCGCCTTGAAAAACGCATGCGTCATCAGGTGGAAAATGCTGGCGGCATACGCGGATGCACCCAGCCCAACCGTCATATAACCCAGCTGGCTAAGCGTGGAATAAGCCACAACGCGCTTGATATCGTTTTGCACGACACCCACCAAGCCCATCAACAATGCGGTCAGCGAGCCAATAACCAGGACAAATCCGAGCGCGGTGGTCGACAATTCGAACAACGGAGACATCCGCGCGACCATGAATATGCCCGCCGTCACCATCGTTGCCGCGTGAATCAACGCTGATATCGGTGTCGGACCTTCCATCGAGTCCGGCAGCCAGACATGCAACGGGACCTGTGCCGATTTTCCCATCGCACCAATAAACAGGCAGATACAGATTACTGACAGCGCCTGCCAGTCATGTCCCGGGAAAATCTCCATCGTGGTTCCGCTCAATGCGGGCGCCTGCGAAAACACCTGCCAGTAATCCATGCTACCGGTGAAAAAATAAATTGCTGCAATACCGAGAATGAAACCAAAATCCCCGACACGATTGACCAGAAAGGCCTTGAGGTTGGCGATAATGGCAGTAGGCCGCTTGTACCAGAAGCCGATGAGCAGATAAGAGACCAGTCCGACCGCTTCCCAGCCAAAAAACAACTGAAGGAAATTATTCGCCATCACCAGCATCAGCATGGAAAACGTAAACAACGATATGTAGCTGAAAAATCTCTGGTAGCCGGGATCGTCACGCATATAACCGACGGTATAGATATGTACCATCAAAGATATGAAGGTCACGACCGCCATCATCAACGCGGTGAGGCGATCAATTAAAAACCCGACTTCCATGTGCAGGCCATCGATTTCGGCCCAGGTATAAACACCGCCGTTAAAAATGGGGTCGCCACCCAGCACCATTCCCTTCAGCACGTACAACGACAGACCACAGGACAGCGCGACCGCCAGTATCGCCAGCCAATGTGAACCGGCTCTTCCAATCTGCCTGCCCAACAGACCGGTCACGACGGCTGCAAATAATGGGGCAAGAACGATGGTCAGATAAATATTTTCCAAGCTCAGCCCCTCAAACTGTCCATGTCATCGACGTTAACGCTGCTGCGGTTGCGGAACAGCAGAATGAGAATGGCCAGGCCGATCGCAGATTCAGCCGCAGCGACGGTTAAAATGAAAAGGACGAAAACCTGACCGGACAGATCACCAAGGTAATGAGAAAACGCGATGAAATTAAAATTCACCGCCAATAGCATCAATTCAATGCACATCAGCAATAAAATGACATTTTTTCGGTTAATAAAGATTCCAGCCACGCTGATGCTGAACAGTGTTGCGCTAAGCAGCAGATAATGAGAAAGGCCAACGGTCATCGATCTTTCTCCGTTTCCATTTTGATAAGCCGAACACGATCTTCGCGGCGGACAGCGACTTGCTTACTGATATCCTGCTTTTTCAGACCTGGCCGGTGGCGCATGGTCAGTGTTATTGCAGAAATGATTGCAACGAGCAGCAATACCGCCGCAATCTCTAACGAGTACACATAGTCCGTGTACAGAACAGCGCCAAGCGCTTCGGTATTTGAATAGTCGGCCGGCGCCGGCGCCGGTTCACTCCCGATATTGAAACCTTGAGACTTGAACCAGACAACATGTGCGATCTCCAGAATCACAACGACCGCGACCCCAATTCCCAACGGCGCGTATCGAGTTAATCCCTCCCTGGCCTGCTCGACATTGATATCCAGCATCATGACGACAAACAAGAACAACACCATGACAGCGCCGACATATACCAGCACCAGCACAATGGCCAGAAATTCAGCCTCCATCAGCATCCACAGCATGGCGCTACTGACGAAAGCCAGGACCAGGAACATGACCGAATGAACCGGATTTCGGGACGAAATAACCCCGATTGCGGCTGCAACCACCACGAAGGACACCCAGTAAAAAAGAATACTTTCAAACACCGTTATGCAAATCCAGGTCAGCTTTTTTATCGATAACGCGCGTCCGCGCCTCTGTCAGCAGCAATCATCGCCTCGTATTTCTCGCCAATCGCGAGCAGCTTGTCTTTAGTCATGATGTTCTCGCCACGATTTTCCATGTGGTACTCGTGTATGCGTGTTTCGACGATCGCATCGACCGGACACGCCTCCTCACAAAAACCGCAGTAGATGCACTTGAACAAATCGATGTCATAGCGAGTTGTCCTGCGGGTTCCGTCTTCGCCAACATCGGACTCAATCGTGATCGCCAGCGCTGGACACACAGCCTCACAAAGCTTGCACGCGATGCAGCGCTCCTCGCCATTGGGATAGCGACGCAGTGCGTGCAAGCCCCTGAAGCGGACCGACTGCGGCGTTTTTTCCTCCGGATACATGATCGTGAATTTCTTCGCAAACAAATTGCGCAGGGTCACGTTCAGGCCCTGGGCCAGTTCCCAGAGAAAAAACGTTTTGATTACACTGCGAATCCGATTCATCACCATCCTCAGACAGACCAGGGCCCGACTTTCAGAGCGGCCATCGCAGCCTCGACAAATATCCAGACGATCGTAATCGGGATGAAAACCTTCCACCCCAAACGCATGATCTGGTCGTACCGGTACCGCGGAAAGGTGGCTCTGAACCACAAAAAACAAAACAGAAAGAAACACAACTTTGCCGCGAACCAGAAAAAAGAGGATTCGGCGAGCCAGGTTTCGCCGACCAATGGGAGTCCTTCGAACGGAGATAACCAGCCACCGAGGAAGAAAATTGCGGTCAGCGCGGATATCAAAATCATGTTGGCATATTCGGCAAGGAAAAATACCGCGAAAACCATGCCCGAATATTCGACGTGGAACCCGGCGACAATCTCCGACTCGCCTTCTGCCACATCGAATGGCGCGCGATTGGTTTCCGCAACGCCGGAAATAAAATAGACGAAAAATAAAGGCAGCAGGGGCAACAGGAACCAGTGCCAGACGCCGCCCCGCTGGGCCAGAACGATCTCACCCAGATTGAGGCTGCCACCGGCCATTAGCACACCAACCAGCGCGAATCCCATCGCGATCTCATAAGCCACGATCTGGGCGGCAGAACGCATCGCGCCAAGCAGCGCATATTTTGAGTTGGAGGCCCAACCCGCCAGAATGACCCCATACACGCCTAGAGAAGTCAGCGCGAGCACGTACAACAGCCCGGCGTTAATATTGGCAATAACGAAATTCTCGCTGAGAGGAATAACCGCCCAGACGGCAAACGCCGGTGTTATCGAAAGCACCGGCGCGATGATAAAAAGAAAACGATTGGAGTTGCTCGGAATGATAATTTCCTTGAGCATCAGTTTTACGGTATCGGCAAATGGCTGCCCCCACCCTTTTGGCCCGACCCGGTTCGGACCGATCCGGGTCTGCATATAGCCAATGACTTTTCTTTCAATAAAGGTCAGTAAAGCGACGCATATGATCAGCGGCAGCAACACCACGACGATCTTGAGGACGATGATCACAAGGTCCCGGATCCATTCGGGGAAACCCATCCAGATTGCCAGTACCGATTCCGTTGCTCCACTCATCTCAGGCGCTTACGGCGACGAGGCCGGAAGAAGATTTTTTTCGGGTCTTCTGCAAGGGTTTTGAGCGTCGCACGACGGGATCGGTCTGGTACATGGGAACATCTATGCATGCAGCCAACGCGCCGGAGCCAGCCGGCGATGTCCCCCGGTAAGTGTTGTCCGGCTTGATCTCGCCAATGACTTCCATCAGCTCGTCACGAACCTCTGTGGAATCCTGGTAATCAAACCCGTCGAGTTCGAGTAAATTACCCAGTACCCGCAACACCTTCCACGCCGGGCGAGCCTGGCCGACCGGAGTCGCTGCGCCAGGTACACTCTGCACGGCACCTGCAGCATTGATGTAAGTGCCGGAAGTTTCAGCAAAAGACCCGATGGGCAGCAACACGTCAGCGTATTCCAGCATTTCGTCACTTGCATAACAGCTCAACGCGACGACCAGGCCCGCCGCCTGCATCGTGCGGATCGCTGTCTCGCCTTGAGCGCTGTCGAGTTCAGGCTCGCAGCCCAGCAATACATAAGCCGCCAGTTTTTCAGTCAGCATCGAATGCGCATGACGCCCGCTACCGGACGCCGCATTTCCACCCACATCACGATGCGGTAGAACGCCGGCCAGACACGCGCCCACTGCATTGCCACCTTCGGGCAAGTACCCTAAAGCGGAGCCTGTCACTTCAGCCAGTCGGGCGGCCGTCGCCCGCACGCCGCTCCAGGACGGGTGTCGTTGTCCCAGTTGTCCAAGCAGCACGATACTGTCGGTTGCTTCTTTCAGGTTGTTAACCAGTTTGCCGTGTTCAGCGCTTTTCGATTTCTTGCCCTCGGCGACTGTGAGCAGCGATGACAGCTCAGCGGCCATGTCCTCGGCAAGGAGGTAACTGGCAACAGGAAACAGGTACTTGTACTCGACCGGGTTCAGGAAACTGATATGACCGCCATTTAAAGCCGCCTTTCGAAGCCGGTGTGCCAGCAAGGGCGTCTCGCAGCGCAGATTGGATCCGACCACCAGCGCCGCGCCCATTTTCTCCAGGTTGTCTATATCGCAGCCAAGCCATGGATAGACAGGGTCCGCATCCTGATCCGAAAAATCGGTCTGGCGCAGACGATGGTCAATATTCTTGCTCCCCAGACCCGCAGCGAGTCTGGATAACAAATGAAATTCCTCGAGCGTGCTGTTTGGCGATGCCAACAGGCCGATACTGTTGCCGCCCTGCTCTTTAGCGACATTCTTTAGCCTGGCAGCGACATGCGACAAGGCATTTTCCCAGCTGGTTTTTTCCCATTCGCCATCGGTCTTGACCATCGGATCGTGCAGGCGATCATCCGCATAAATCCCGTAGCAGGAATAGCGGTCACGATCGGAGATCCAGGTTTCGTTAATCGATTCATTCGCGCGTGGGACAACTCTCAACAATCGCCCACGCAGAACATGGCCATACGTGTTCGTACCGGTGCAGTCATGCGGCGATACCATCGGGACCTGCCGCATTTCCCAGCTCCGGGCACGAAACCGGAAAGGCTTGTTGTTCAACGCGCCGACCGGACAAATATCGATGACATTACCGGATAATTCGTGATCGACCGTTTTCCCGATATAAGTGCCGATCTGCATGGTCTCGCCGCGGCCGATCGTGCCCAACTCCTGGATTCCGGCAATTTCCTCGGTAAACCGCACACAGCGTGTGCAAAGAATACATCTCGTCATGTCGGTCGAGATCAGCGGCCCGATATTCTTGTCCTCGACTACGCGCTTGCGCTCGGTAAACCGAGACACATCACTACCGTATGCCATCGCCAGATCCTGTAATTCACACTCGCCGCCCTGATCACAGATCGGGCAATCCAGCGGATGGTTGATCAATAAGAATTCCATCGTCGCTCGTTGAGCATTTTTCGCGTAGTCGGACCGGGTAAACACCTTCATCCCTTCTGCGACCGGCGTGGCGCAAGCGACCAGCGGTTTCGGCGCATTTTCGACCTGTACAAGGCACATCCGGCAATTGGCGGCTATCGATAACTTTTCGTGATAGCAAAACCGCGGCACATAAACGCCCTGGTTATCGGTAATTTCGATAATCATCTGGCCCTTGCGCGCCTGGGTCGGCACACCATCGATTTCAATATTGACGAATTCTTCGCTCATTCAGTTTGTCCGTGTCCGCTGCCTTATCACCAGCTTGTCAGGCTGCCGCTTTATCAGCTCTTTCAACAATGCTTCTTCCGCCATGCTCCAGCATGTACTGGAACTCGTGTCCGAAATGCTCGATAAAGCTTTGCACCGGCCAGGCTGCTGCATCCCCAAGAGCGCAAATCGTATGACCCTCAATACGACCCGCGATGTCGACCAGCATGTCGAGGTCTTCGTGCCGGCCCCGCCCGCTCATGAGTCTCTTTATTACCCGGTGCATCCACCCCGTTCCTTCGCGACACGGTGTGCATTGTCCGCAGGATTCGGCAAAATAGAATCGCGACAATCTTTCGAGCACGCTGACCATGCAGGTCGTCTCATCCATGACGATGACGGCTGCCGAACCAAGAGATGATCCGGCCTGCTGCAATGAGTTGTGGTCCATATTACAGTCAAGAATAAGATCGGCGGGCAACACCTTGACCGACGAGCCCCCAGGGATCACAGCCTTGAGTTTATTCCCGTTACGAACCCCGCCCGCCAGTTCGAGAAGATCCTGGAAAGGGATACCCAAACCCACTTCGAAATTACCCGGATTGTCGACATGACCGGAAACCGAAAACACACAGGGCCCGCCCGATCCCTCGCTCCCAAGATCAGCAAACCACCCGGCTCCCTTGCGGATAATGCTGGGCACCGATGCATAGCTTTGCGTGTTATTGATATTGCTTGGCCGCCCATAGATGCCGTAATGCGCAGGAAATGGCGGTTTGTATCGCGGGAGTCCCTGCTTGCCTTCCAGCGATTCCAGCAACGCCGTTTCTTCTCCGCAGATGTAAGCTCCGGCCCCGATGAATGTATGCAGTTCGAAATCGAATCCCGACCCTAGGATATTTTTCCCCAGTAAACCGGCTTCTTGCGCCTCCGCGACTGCGGCTTCGAAACGCGGCACGGGCTCAGCGAGAAACTCCCCGCGAATGTAGTTATAACCAACAGTAGCGCCCATGCAGTAGCCGCCGATCGCCATGCCCTCTATCACGGAATGTGGGTTATAACGAAGAATATCGCGATCGTGGCAGGTACCCGGCTCGCTTTCATCCGAATTACAGACGACGTAATTCTGGCCGGTGGCGTTCCTGGGCATAAAACTCCATTTCAATCCGGTAGGAAAGCCAGCGCCGCCTCTGCCGAGCAAGCCGGACGCCTTGACTATTTCGATCAGATCCTCGGGCGGAACCTTTTCCTTGAGGATTTTTTTCCAGGCCTCATAACCGCCCACCTTGAGATAATTCTCAAGCGTCCATGGCTGATCAAACTGCATCGTCGAAAAGCAGACTTGATTTTGCTCCAGCACCGGCCTACTCCATTTCGTCCAGAATCCTGTCTACTTTTTCCACAGACAGGTTCTCGTAATAAATCTGATCAATCATCATCATGGGCGCACCGACACAGGCGGCCAGGCATTCCTCTTCCTGTTTAAGATAAAACTTTCCGTCGGTTGTGCTTTCTCCGGTCTTGATGCCCAGCTTTTTTTCCAGGTGCTCAACTATTCGATCGCAACCGTTCAACATGCAGGATATATTTGTGCAGACGGAAATGCTGTGGCGCCCGACAGGTTTTGTCTCGAGCATGGCGTAAAATGTTGCAACTTCGTAAACCTGTATGGCGGGCAGGTCCAGGTATTCGGCGACGGCGCTCATGAGTTCTGCAGTCAGGAAGCCGTTATTTTCATGCTGTACCGCTTGCAAGGCACCAATCAGAGCCGAGCGTTGCTTACCATCGGGAAACTTCCTGGCCCACCGATCGATCTCTTCGCGCACGTGACCGGACAACGGCCCTGCGTAGCTTTTATTCGTATCAGCCATCAGCGGTCGATCTCGCCAAAAACAATATCCTGGGTGCCAATGACCGCAACCACGTCGGCCAGCATATGACCGGTTACCATTTCATTCATCGACGACAAGTGAGCGAATCCTGGCGCCCGAATTTTGACCCGATAGGGTTTGTTGGCTCCGTCGGAAACCAGATAGACACCAAATTCACCCTTGGGGTGCTCGATCGCCGCATAAGTCTCGCCTTCCGGGACACAATATCCTTCGGTAAATAATTTAAAATGATGAATCAGCGATTCCATGTCGCCTTTCATTTCCTCTCGCGATGGCGGCATGATCTTGTGGTCACCAATCGTTACCGGACCAGGATTTTCCCGCAGCCAATCGATACATTGCCTGATAATGCCATTTGACTGGCGCATCTCTTCAACGCGCACGAGGTACCTGTCATAACAATCGCCATTTACGCCGATCGGTATATCGAAATCGACCCGGTCATAGACTTCGTAAGGTTGTTTTTTTCTTAAATCCCATGCAACGCCGGAACCTCTGAGCATCGGTCCGGTGAATCCCAGTTGCTTCGCCCTGTCCGGAGAGACCACGCCAATATTGACGGTTCGTTGCTTCCATATGCGGTTGTCGGTTAGCAAGGTCTCATATTCGTCGACGCAGGCCGGAAACCGCTCGCAGAAAGATTCGAGAAAATCGAGCATCGAACCTTCCCGGTTCATATTCAGGCGCTTGATCTCCTTTTCGCTTCGCGATTTCTCCGTGCGGGAAAACCGTGGCATTTTTTCGGGCAAATCGCGATAAACACCGCCTGGACGATAATAGGTCGCATGCATACGTGTGCCGGAGACCGCTTCATAGCAATCGATCAGATCTTCGCGTTCGCGGAAACAGTAAAGAAATATCGTCATGGCTCCGACATCGAGGCCATGCGCACCCAGCCACATCAGGTGATTCATTAACCGCGTCATTTCATCGAACATGACGCGAATGTACTGCGCCCGGATCGGCGGCGTAACGCCCAGCAGCCTTTCGATAGCGAGAACGTAACCGTGCTCGTTGCACATCATGGAAACGTAATCCAGGCGATCCATATAGCCGATGCTCTGATTATACGGTTTGCTTTCGGCCAGCTTTTCGGTGCCACGATGAAGCAGGCCCACATGAGGATCGGCCCTGATGATGACTTCGCCATCCATTTCGAGAACGAGCCGAAGCACACCATGAGCTGCTGGGTGCTGGGGTCCGAAATTTAGTGTGAAATTCTGGATTTCAGCCATTTCCCTCCCCTTCTTTTCTCAGGGAGGCAAATCGCTCATCGTGACGTATGACTCTTGGCACCAGAGTTCGTGGCTCAATCGATACAGGTTGGTAAACGACTCTCGCCAGCTGCGGGTCGTAGCGAACCTCGACATTCCCGATCAAGGGAAAATCCTTGCGGAAAGCATGGCCAATGAAGCCATAATCGGTCAGGATTCTTCTCAGGTCCGGGTGCCCGTCGAACAATATGCCGAACAGGTCGAACGCTTCGCGTTCAAACCAGTTTGCGGAACTCCAGACATCGCATACGGAATCAATTACCGGAGTGACTTCGTCGTGAGGATAGCATCGCAACCGTATTCTCAAGTTACGCTCAACCGACAATAGCTGATAAACAACTGCGAAACGTCTTTTTGGTTTGTACTTCGTTTCGACCCGAGTCGGCGCGTCCTCGCTTTGTCGCTCGACACCCCGGCTAAAACCCGAATCTGTAGCATCGCTCGTATCCCATTCGATCACTCCGTAATGCAGGTAATCCACACCACATACATCAATTAGAGTATCAAACAGAAAGTCATCCTCTTCACGAAGCGCCTTGCAGACGATCACCAGGTTTTCCGGTTCGACCTCAAGAACCGCTTCTCCGGTCGACGAATCAACGACGGATACCTGGTCGGCAAATCTTTTTATGCTGGCCTGGATGATCGCTGCTGTTTTTTTTGTCATTTTTTTACTATTTCTCAGCGCGCGATCGTATTGGTGCGCCTGATTTTGTTCTGCAGCTGTAGAATTCCGTAAATCAGGGCTTCCGCCGTCGGTGGACAACCAGGCACATAAACGTCGACAGGAATTATGCGATCGCAACCCCTGACCACTGCGTAGGAATAATGATAATAACCGCCACCATTGGCACAGGAACCCATGGAAATAACCCATCGAGGCTCGGCCATCTGGTCGTAGACCTTGCGCAGGGCCGGCGCCATCTTGTTGACCAGGGTCCCGGCGACAATCATGACATCCGACTGGCGCGGACTGCCGCGAAAAATGACTCCAAAACGATCCAGGTCATAACGCGCAGCCCCGGCATGCATCATTTCGATCGCGCAACATGCCAGACCAAAGGTCATCGGCCACAGAGATCCGGTGCGAGCCCAGTTCATCACCGCGTCAACGGTCGTCGTCATCCAACCATGGCTGTGTAAATTTTGCTCAGCTTCGCTGGTCATCGCGGTTGTTTCTAATCCCATTCCAACGCACCTTTTTTCCATTCGTAAACGAAACCAATGGTCAGTACGAACAGAAATACGCCCATGGAAATCAGGCCGAACAGGCCGATCTTGTCCAGTGTTACAGCCCAGGGGAAAAAGAACGCGATTTCCAGATCAAAAATAATAAACAGGATGGCGATCAGGTAGTAGCGAACATCGAACTTCATGCGCGAGTCTTCGAACGCTTCGAATCCGCACTCATACGGGGATAATTTTTCGGCGTCTGGGCGACGGGGGCCCAAAAGAAAGCCCAACGCAATTAAGATTACTCCCAGTCCGCCGGCGATCGCCAGGAAAATCAGAACCGGAAGGTAATTCGCCAGCATCCTCGTTATTCCTTTGTTTGCGCAGTTCAGTGTTCCAGATCGATTACCAATCCGATCCGGCGCACGAATTTTAACAGGCTACAGCGCCCAGGCAACGATATTTCGGAAAGTCCCTACTTGGTGCCGATGGCCGGACTCGAACCGGCACGGCTTTCGCCACTGCCCCCTCAAGACAGCGTGTCTACCAGTTCCACCACATCGGCAGCAGGGCAGTACTTTTTAGCCGGCATCCTCCTGTTCCTCGACCGGCGCAGACTCGTCGTCCTGTTCCGGGACCGCGAACGCCGGAAATTCATCGAGAGACTCTTCAACCGGCAGCAAATCGAGTCGATCGTCCGCGATGGTGTCGCTGACAGGCTCGCTCTGTTCAAGCACACTCAGCGGCTCGGTCGTCTGGCTGCTGAAATACGCCAGCGTCAAGCTCGTGATAAAAAACAGTGTCGCGAGTACCGCTGTGGTGTGAGACAGGAAATTCGAAGAACCCTGTGCGCCGAATACGGTACCGGATGCCCCGGAACCGAAAGCCGCACCCGCCTCCGCACCCTTGCCTCTTTGCAGCAAGACCAGGCCGACAAGGGAAGCGGCAACAAAAACATGAAGTATTAAAATTCCCGTCTGTAGCATGATTTTTCTTTCGTCCTTTTATTCAACCGGCCGCAACGCAGATTTTTGCAAACTCGTCACCTTTGAGCGACGCGCCGCCAACGAGACCGCCATCCACATCTGTCTCAGCGAAGAGTTCCGCTGCATTGGCAGCCTTTACGCTGCCGCCATAAAGCAGGCGGACAGAACCGCCAATTGTAGCATCCCGGGAGACCAGCCGCTTTCGGATAAATGCATGCACTTCCTGGGCCTGGCTCGGTGTCGCAGTCAGGCCGGACCCTATCGCCCAGACCGGTTCGTACGCAACGATTGCCTGGCTAAATTCTTCGATTCCGGTGATGTCCAGAACGGCATTCAGCTGTCTGTCAACGACCTCCATGGTGTCACTGGCTTCTCTTTCCGCCAGGGTTTCGCCGACACACAGGATCGGTATCAGGCCGCCTTGCCGGGCCGCTACGAATTTCCGTGCAACCAGGGCATCGTCTTCATGGTAGAGCGCGCGCCTTTCCGAATGACCCACGATGACATGACTGCAACCGACGTCGGCCAGCATCGGGGACGAAATTTCGCCGGTGAATGCGCCCGAATCGTCCGCACAAACACTCTGGCCTCCCAATTGAATACCGGTGTCCTTGATCTGCCGCCAGACCTCCCGGAGATAAACAAAGGGTGCGCAGACCAAAACCTCACTCTGCAGCTCGGCCGGCAAATTATCGATCAGATCAGAGATCAGTTGCTGATTCTCGTTGAGAGAACCATGCATTTTCCAGTTTCCGGCAACGACTGCTTTTCTCATATCAGTTCCCCGCGACAGGGCCAGTAGCCCGCATGTCACCGGGACGGCAAACGGCAATGTATAAACTGTTATCAGCTTTCAAAGTCTTCAGTACCTCGATCATCAATTTCCTGGCGCCCGGCGGCGACCGCTGTGGTGACGTGCGGGCTAGAAATCGCGCGCAATGTTAAACGCCGCACTGCCCGATAGCAACGTGAATTGGCAGCTTTTCACTGCTGAATCAGGCGGAACAGGCTTGTTCCACCGAGGCGGCCAGGTCGCCCGCCAGAGCGATGACCTGTTCCTCATTTTCTCCTTCCACCATGACCCGGATTACGGGTTCTGTCCCTGACGACCGGAGAACGACGCGACCTTTGTGTTGCAGTGCCTTTTCGACCTTTTCGACCGCCGCTTTCACTCCGGGCAGCTGGTCGAGATCATGCTGGCCATCGACCCTTACGTTTATCATTTTTTGTGGATATTTCCGCATTGCCTTTGCTAACACGTCCAGACGGCTGCCCGTCCGCCGCATCAATGCCAGGACCTGCAGCGCAACGACCAGTCCGTCGCCCGTCGTCGTCCGGTCGAGGCACAAAATATGGCCAGAGGTTTCCCCGCCGAGCACACCGTTGTTTTCGCGCAGCCTGGCCAAAACCTTGCGGTCACCGACAGCTGCCCTGATGAACTCGATGTTCAGGCTATTCAGCGCTTTTTCCAGCCCGAGGTTACTCATCACCGTCCCGACCACCGGCCCGCGTAACTCCCCCCGATCCTTGCGATCACGAGCGATGATGAATATCAGCTGGTCGCCGTCGACGACCGCGCCCTGATGATCGACCATAACAACCCGGTCGCCGTCACCATCGAGTGCGATTCCGATATCGGCGCCCGTCGCGGTCACAACCTTGCCTAACAGAGCCGGATGGGTCGAGCCGCATTGATCGTTGATATTGTACCCATTGGGCGCGCTGCCGATCGGCACGACTTCGGCACCCAATTGAGAAAGAACTCGGGGCGCCACTTTGTAGGCCGCCCCGTGCGCACAATCCAGCACAATTTTCAGCCCGGACAGATCCAGGCCGTGCTCGACGGTGGACAGGCAGAATTCCTGATATTGCAGACGAGCGGTCACGATCTGCTCTGCTTTCCCCAGCCGTGCCGATTCGTTGGTGATCACGGGTTTGTCCAGCTCTGCCTCAATAGCCGCTTCAAGCTCGTCAGACAGTTTTTCACCCTGGCTATTAAAAAACTTGATGCCATTGTCGGAATAAAGATTGTGCGAAGCGCTGATGACCACGCCTAGGTCTGCATCGTATTTCGTGGTCAAAACTGCGATCCCAGGCGTTGGCAGCGGCCCGAGCAATAGAACGTCGACGCCGGCGGCAACAAAGCCGGCCTCAAGCGCAGACTCAAACATATAGCCTGATACTCGCGTATCTTTACCGATCACCACTTTGCCGCCGTTCGGGATCAATACGCGCGCGGCGGCGCCGGCCAGGCGGAGTGCGAAATCGACGGTCATCGGCGGGTCACCAACCCGGCCACGTACGCCGTCAGTACCAAAATATTTCATGCCTGAATCCTTTTTCCTTTGCCCGCAATTCGCAAAGCGTATGCCACTCGCACTGCGTCTGCGGTTTCTGCAACGTCATGTGTCCGAATAATGCTGGCGCCGGTATATGTCGCAATCGCCGCCATGCTGAGACCGCCTGACAACCGTTCATCTATTTTGCGCCCAAGCAGGCTTGCAAACATCGATTTTCTGGAGACTCCGACCATTACGGGAAAACCCAGTTCAAGCAGTGTATCCAGGCCAGCCATCAACTCAAGATTGTGTTGCAAAGTTTTGCCAAATCCGAATCCCGGGTCCAGAACAATTCTATCCTTTGCAAGCCCAGCGTCGATACAGGCTGCGGACCTGGCGGCAAGAAAATCACGAACTTCCGAGCATACGTCTGCATAACAAGGATTTTCCTGCATGGTTCGGGGTTCGCCCTGCATGTGCATCAGGCATACCCTGGCCGATGTCGCTGCGACAGCCGCGATCGCGCCAGGAGCCTTCAGTGCGCAAACATCGTTGATCATGGTGGCCCCCGCAGCGAGACTCGCTGCCATGACTTCCGGCTTGCTGGTATCGACCGATATTGTGACGTCGAGCCGGCTGTTGATCTGCTCAACGAGCGGAACCACCCGCCGCAACTCCTCATCGATGGAAACAGGGCTTGCACCTGGCCGTGTGGATTCGCCCCCTATATCAATGATATCCGCGCCATCGGCGACCATCCGGGCTGCCCTTGCCATGGCTGCGCCGGCATCCAAGTAATGACCGCCATCGAAAAACGAATCCGGCGTCACATTCAGTATCCCCATCAACTGGGGCGACGTTGAACCAAGACTGTTATCGGTTTCTGCCATTTCCGATTACGCTTCGTTTGCTCTTCTACGAGCCGCGGGTCCAAAAGCAAACGGCGGGATCGTCCCGCCGTTTGTTACCCGAGTCAGACCCTGGATCAATGTTGCTGAGCGGGCCCGCCTATCTCGCGACCGGCCTTTTTCTCTTTTTTCTTTTTCTCCACCGATCCACTGGCATCACTATCGTTCCAATCCGTCGGAGGCTTTGGTTCACGACCGTCCATGATGTCCTTGATCTGCTCCTCATCGATGGTTTCATACTTAAGGAGAGCGTCTGCCATCATATGCAGTTTCTTGGCTTCCCTGGTCAGAATTTTCTCGGAACGTTGATAATTCTTGTCTACTAACAGCCTGATCTCCCTGTCGATAGCGTGCGCTGTTTCATCTGATACCTGTTTGTGCTGAGTAACGCTGTGGCCAAGGAATATCTCACCCTCGTCCTCGCTGTAGGTCAGCGGCCCCATCCCATCCGAAAGCCCCCATTTGGTAACCATGTTCCGGGCAAGATTCGTAGCACGCTCGATATCGTTGGCCGCACCGGTGGTAACCGCATCCTTTCCAAAAATCATTTCCTCGGCGATACGCCCACCAAACAGACTCGAAATCTGGCTCTCCAGGCGACGCTTGCTAAAGCTGTAGCGATCCCCTTCCGGAAGAAACATCGTTACGCCCAGAGACCTGCCACGGGGAATAATCGTTACTTTGTAAACCGGGTCATGATCCGGCACTGACAGGCCGACAATCGCGTGACCGGCTTCGTGATAGGCGGTGAGCTTGCGCTCATCTTCGCTCATGACCAACGAGCGTCTTTCCGCGCCCATCATGATTTTGTCTTTGGCCTTTTCGAATTCATCCATAGTCACCGTCCGGCAATTTGCCCGGGCGGCAAAAAGAGCTGCTTCATTGACCAGGTTGGCCAGATCGGCGCCTGAAAAACCCGGCGTTCCCCTGGCGATGATCCCGGGCCGTACGTCATCGTCGACCGGTACCTTGCGCATATGAACTTTCAGAATCTGTTCGCGGCCCCTGACATCGGGTAACGGCACCACGACTTGCCGGTCGAATCGGCCGGGACGCAACAGGGCCGGATCCAGCACATCGGGCCTGTTCGTTGCGGCAATAACAATGACGCCCTCGTTGCCCTCAAATCCGTCCATCTCCACCAGCAACTGATTCAGCGTCTGTTCGCGTTCGTCGTGCCCGCCACCCAGCCCGGCACCTCGATGGCGTCCCACCGCATCAATTTCATCAATAAAAATAATGCAGGGCGCATGCTTCTTGGCCTGTTCGAACATGTCACGGACCCGCGATGCTCCGACGCCTACAAACATTTCGACAAAATCAGAACCGGAAATCGTATAAAACGGAACCTTGGCTTCCCCGGCAATCGCCCGCGCAAGCAGGGTCTTACCCGTACCGGGCGCGCCAGTCATGAGAACGCCTTTGGGGATTTTTCCACCCAGCCGCTGGAATTTGGACGGATCACGAAGGAAATCAACTATTTCACCGACTTCCTCCTTGGCCTCTTCGACACCCGCTACATCGGAAAAATTGATACCCACCTGATCTTCGCCAAGCAATCGCGCGCGGCTCTTGCCGAACGACATCGCGCCTCGGCCACCGCCGCCGCCTTGCATCTGACGCATAAAATAGACCCAGACACCGATCAGCAGCAGGATCGGAAAACTCGACAGAAACAGTTCCATCAGCAAGGATTTTCGCTCGGGCGGAGCGCCCTTGATGTGAACGTTATTGCTGCGCAGCACCTCGATAAGCTCGGTAGTTTCGGTTTCCGGGTTACTCGTCCAGAACGGCCGCTGACCGTCCTTGAATATTCCGGTAATTATTTTTTCGTCAACAGTGACTTCCTGGACGTTGCCAGCTTCAACCTGATCAAGAAAATCTGAATAGTCCGTCTCCACCACCTGTGGCTTGCTGGCGCTGAAGCTATTGAAAACCATAACCAGCACCATCGCGATACTGATCCAAAGCAACAATTGTTTGGTGAAATCGCTCAAAACTGATCCTTGGGCACGCGGCCCATTTCGCCTTGTTTAGACTCGCCTAAGTTAGTTAGACACTACTACAAGCCATAGTTTCTAGCCAGCAGATACGTCTCACGGCTACGAGGACGGGAAGCCTTTGGTTTACGCACCCTCACAGAGCTAAAACACTCGCGGACGCCAGCCACATATTGGTCAAATTCCCGGCCATGAAACAGTTTTACCAGCATGTCCCCGCCAGGTTTGAGTATTTTGCGAGCCAAATCCAGCGTCAATTCCGCGAGATACATGGCCCGGGGCTGATCGACCGCACTCACACCGCTCATGTTGGGGGCCAGGTCCGACATTACAAGGTCCGCCTTTCGACTACCCAGGCAGTCGAGAACCGAGTCCAGAACAGCCTGTTCCGTAAAATCTCCCTGAATAAAATCGACGTCCGGCAATACATCCATCAGCAACAAATCCACGGCAAGTATCGACCCACAGCCGTTGAGCAGGCTAGTCGCATACTGGCTCCAGCCGCCCGGTGCCGCACCAAGATCAACGATGACCATGCCCGGGCGGATCAGTTTTTCCCTTTCCTGGATCTCGATGAGCTTGAAGACGGCCCGGGAGCGCCAGCCCTCTTTCTGGGCCCGCAGCACGTACTCGTCTTTCATGTGCTCCTGTATCCACCGCGAACTGCTTTTGCTGCGTTTTACCATAAAAAATCGTCGTATTGGCTTCGCCCGGACAATCTGGAACGCACGGCCCGATACGCTGGCCAGAAATATTTATGTCCCTATAATGCCCACATGTTAAATGAACCACAGAAAAAATTTCTTCGTGGCCGCGCCCACAATTTAAGGCCCGTCGTTATGATTGGTGGAACCGGGCTCAGCAATGCGGTAGCGGAAGAAGTCGAACGGGCGCTGGCGACGCACGAACTGATAAAAATGCGCATCAGGGCCGGCGACAGAGATGCGCGCAACGAAATAATTCAGCGAATATGCAACGAACGCCACGCAGAACTGGTTCAGCGAATCGGCAACACGGCGGTCTTTTACCGCGTCAGCGAAGAACTGCCCAGGATTATTCTTCCCGCCTGACTGACGATCGCCAGACTGCCGCCAGTGCGATGATGCTGGCGAACAAATATAGAGTCGCTGCGACACCGTGCCACATGGCGAAATCTTGCCCCGGACCGACCCCGGGCAGTCTCGATGCAACCATCAGCGGCCTGATTAACCATTCCGACAACACCAATAAACTCACGCTGGTCAACACGAGTAGATTATCGACGGTTGCCAGCGGTCTGAACGAGCCACTCGCTCTGTACGGAACCAGTAAAAATCCGGCGCAGATCAAGCTCAGCCAAGTTTCGGCGTAGAACATCCGCCCGGCGAGTTCCCCCGCCAGATGCCGGTCGTCAAGAACCGCGAACAGCGTCGGCGCCGCCAGGTAGCCAACCGTCCACAGACTGCCCGCCCACAGGCTCAGTACGACCCGGCGGGAAGCATCCCAAATGAGCGTGCGCTCAGACGTAAAGCACCTTGACGATTTTATAGGCCCGGTCGCCGCCCGGAGTACGGACATCGACGACGTCACCCATTTCCTTGCCGATAAGCGCCCTGGCAATCGGCGACGTGTACGACAGCTTTCCAGACCGGATATCGGCCTCGTCTTCGCCAACGATCTGGTAGACAGTCAGTTCATCGTTATCTCGATCGGACAGCTCTACAGTCGCTCCAAAAATCACCCGGTCAGAGGCCTGGATCTCCGTCACATCGATAATCTGAGCATGCGAAATCTTGCCATCGATATCCTTGATGCGTCCTTCGATGAATCCCTGCTGCTCTTTCGCTGCGTGGTACTCCGCGTTTTCCTTCAGGTCGCCATGAGCCCGAGCCTCTGCGATCGCCCTGATAACCCTCGGCCGATCTTCAGATTTGAGCTTTTTGAGCTCTTCCCGGAGTTTTTCTGCGCCATTGACGGTCAATGGGACTTTGCTCATGCACGCACCTCCTGGTGCAGATTCTGCAGACAATTGACTTCGAGATTATGCTGATGGTCCATTGCTTCACAGGTCGCTTTGGCCGCCGAAATCGTCGTGTAATAAGTAACTTTTTGATGCACGGCTTCGCTCCTGATCGAGTACGATTCGTGGATCGCCTGTTTGCCTTCGGTCGTATTAACGATCAGATTAATTTCGTGATTCTTGATCATATCGACAATATGCGGCCTGCCTTCGCGAACCTTGTTCGCGGGACGACAGGAAACGCCTGCAGCCTCGAGCGCTGTCGCCGTTCCATGAGTAGCGACAATTTCAAACCCGCGATCGACGAGCTGGCGCGCCAATTCAACAGCGCCCGGTTTATCACGATCGCGAACGCTGAGTAAAGCTACTCCCGTGGTCGGCAAAAGAACGCCCGAGGCCAGTTGCGCTTTGGCATAGGCCTCACCAAAGCTTCTCCCGGTACCCATAACCTCTCCCGTCGAACGCATTTCCGGACCGAGGATCGGATCAGATTCCGGAAATTTATCAAACGGAAAAACAGATTCCTTGACGGAAAAAAAGGGTGGTGTTCGCTCCCCACCGATACCCTGTTCGGCCAGCGATTCTCCTGCCATTACCCGCGCACCGATCTTGGCCAGAGGCAAGCCGATCGCCTTGGATACGAAAGGCGCTGAACGTGACGCTCTGGGATTGACTTCAAGAATAAAAATTAAGTCGCCCTGAATAGCAAACTGCACATTCATCAACCCTTTGACATTCAACGCGAGCCCGAGATCGACGACCTGTTTTCTCAGTTCGTTCTGTATCTCTTCGCTCAGGGTGTTGGGCGGCAGGCAGCATCCGGAATCGCCCGAGTGGACACCAGCCTGCTCGATATGCTCCATGATCCCACCGATAAAAACCTCTTCCCCGTCACAAACGGCGTCGACATCGACCTCGACGGCCAGGTCCAGAAACCGGTCAAGCAACACAGGGCTGTCATTCGATACGCGCACTGCATTAGCCATATAGCCGCGCAAATCGTCGTCGGTGAAGACGATTTCCATTGCCCTGCCGCCAAGTACATAACTGGGACGCACAACCAGCGGATAGCCAACGACTGCGGCCACGGCAATTGCTTCCTCTTCACTTCTGACCGTGCCATTGGGCGGCTGGCGAATTCCCAGCCCCTGGACGAGTTTCTGAAACCGTTCCCGATCCTCCGCCAAATCAATGGAATCGGGTGATGTGCCAATGATAGGCGCGCCAGCGCCTTCCAGCGCCCGCGCCAATTTCAGCGGCGTTTGCCCGCCGTATTGGACGATCACCCCATCGGGTTTTTCAACGTCGATAATCGCCATGACATCTTCAAACGTCAGTGACTCGAAATATAGCCGGTCCGATGTATCGTAATCAGTTGACACGGTCTCCGGATTGCAATTCACCATGATGGTTTCGTAGCCCGCTTCGCGGAGCGCGAGAGCCGCGTGAACGCAGCAGTAGTCAAACTCGATACCCTGGCCAATCCGGTTGGGGCCGCCGCCCAGTATCATGATTTTTTTCCGGTCGCTGGGATCTGCCTCGCACTCGTCTTCATAAGTTGAATACAGGTATGCCGTGCTGGTCGCGAACTCGGCTGCGCAGGTGTCCACCCGCTTGAAAACCGGCCGTATGCCCAACTCCAGGCGTCTGTGCCGCACCTGCTGTTCGCTGCAATTCAGCAAATGTGAGAGCCGAAGATCCCCAAAACCCTTGCGCTTCAAGTTGCGGAACTGGTCGACCGTAAGTTCGTTGATCGCTTTTTCTCGTAACTCGGATTCCGCTTTCACAAGGTCCGAAATTTGCGCGACAAACCACGGATCTATTCCGGAAAGATCCGCAATCTCCTCATCGGTCATGCCAATTCTTATTGCATCGGCAAGATATAACAGACGATCCGGACCCGGCATCCGCAATTCGTGGTGAAGATCGTGCAATTGTTCATCGCTGAGCGGACCCGTGATTCGTGGGTCCAGTCCGTCGGTGCCGGTTTCCATTCCACGTATGGCTTTTTGCAAGGATTCCTGGAATGTTCGACCGATCGCCATGACTTCGCCGACCGACTTCATTTGCGTCGTCAGCCGGTCGTTGCTGCCGTTGAATTTCTCGAAATTAAAGCGTGGAATCTTGGTTACGACGTAATCAATCGTCGGCTCGAATGACGCGGGCGTGGCTCCATTCGTTATCTCGTTGCGCAGCTCATCCAGCGTATAGCCGATCGCCAGCTTGGCTGCTACCTCGGCGATCGGAAAGCCGGTCGCTTTGGATGCCAGCGCAGAGGAGCGACTGACCCGTGGATTCATCTCGATGACCAACAGGCGGCCATCCTTGGGGTTGATTGCAAACTGCACATTTGAGCCGCCGGTTTCAACACCTATTTTTCTCAATACTGCGAACGACGCATCACGCAGGTCCTGGTATTCTTTATCGGTCAGGGTCTGGGCTGGCGCCACGGTGATCGAGTCGCCGGTGTGGACGCCCATAGCATCAAAATTCTCGATGGAGCAAACAATGATGCAATTGTCCTTACGATCCCGGACAACTTCCATTTCGAATTCTTTCCAGCCGATCACCGATTCTTCAAGCAACACTTCCGTCGTCGGCGACAAATCGAGACCACGCGACACGATCTCGTCAAACTCTTCCTTGTTGTAAGCGATTCCGCCGCCGCTGCCACCCAGCGTGAACGAGGGTCTTATTACGATGGGAAATCCGATATCCGCCTGGATAACGAGCGCGTCTTCCATATTATGGGCGATCGATGAGTGCGGGCTTTGCAGGCCGATTTCAGTCATTGCCTGGCGAAACTGCTCCCGGTCCTCCGCCATATCGATGGCTTCGCGCGACGCGCCGATAAGCTCGACGCCATATTTCTTCAAAATTCCTTCACGCGCCAGGTCGAGCGCGCAATTCAGTCCGGTCTGTCCGCCCATCGTCGGCAACAGGACATCCGGCCGTTCCTTTTCAATGACGCTCGCTACGGCTCGCCAGTGCACAGGCTCTATATATATAGCATCGGCCGTTTCCGGGTCGGTCATGATCGTCGCCGGGTTGGAATTGACCAAAACGACCCGGTATCCCTCTTCACGCAGGGCCTTGCAGGCCTGCGCTCCGGAATAATCGAACTCACAGGCCTGGCCGATCACGATTGGCCCGGCGCCGATAATCAAAACGGTTTCTATGTCGGTTCTTTTTGGCATCAGTTTTTAGCGCCGGTTATCGGGTCGGCATGCCGACTATTTTCCATTCTCAAAAGCGGATCAGCCGGCGGCACTTTTCGCGCCCGGCCTGGCTTCGCTGCCGTTGTCTCTGGCTATCTGCATCATCCGAATAAATCGGTCGAACATTGGACGCAATTCACGCGGGCCCGGGCTTGCCTCCGGGTGCCCCTGAAATCCAAACGCTACGCAGTCTGTACGGCTGATTCCCTGAAGCGAGTTATCGAACAGCGAACGGTGAGTGGCGACCAGGTTTGCCGGCAGGCTGTCTTCGTCGACCGCGAAGCCATGATTCTGGCTACTGATAAAAACCTGCTCCGTTTCAAGATCAATCACAGGGTGATTAGCGCCATGATGACCAAACTTCATTTTGATGGTTCTGGCTCCGCTGGCCAGCGCCAGCAGTTGGTGCCCGAGACAAATGCCAAAAGTGGGCACACCGGCCTGTAAAATCTCCGCAATCGCCTGTATCGCGTAATCGCATGGCTCCGGGTCACCGGGCCCATTGGACAAAAAAACGCCATGTGGTTTTGCTGCCAGCACTTTGGCTGCCGGTGTCTGCGCAGGAACGACGCGTACATCGCACCCGGCATCGCATAACAGGCGAAGAATATTTCGCTTTATCCCATAGTCATAAGCGATAACCCGGAATCTTTCAACACTGGTGTCCGGCTGTGCTGGCGCGTTCCACAAACTGCCCTTTGTCCAGGCATATTCCTCTTGTGTACTAACGACTTTCGCCAGATCCATCCCCTTTAACCCCGGAAATTTGCGCGCCGCTTTCAGTGCCGCGACCTCATCGACGGCCCCTGCCATAATACAACCAGCCTGCGCTCCATTTTCCCGGATGATACGTGTGAGCTTTCGTGTGTCGATATCGGCCAGAGCCACCAGTCCCATGCGGCTTAGAAAGTCGCTCAGACTCTCTTCCATTCTCCAGTTGCTCGGTCTGACCGGAAGATCCCTGATAATCAGGCCCGCGCAAACCGGGTGATCGGATTCCATGTCCGTCTGATTGATGCCGGTGTTGCCGATATGGGGATAGGTCAGCGTCACGATCTGGCGGGCATAAGACGGATCCGTCAGGATTTCCTGATATCCGGTCATCGCCGTATTGAACACGACTTCGCCGACGGTCTGACCGCTGGCGCCGATCGATTTGCCTTGGAAAATAGTCCCGTCCGCGAGAGCCAGTACCGCCGGAATGCTCACGTTCCGATGCCTGCATCGCCGGAGAGCTGCCGCAAATAACGTCTTTCTCTCCCGCTGGTCGGGTTCAGAATTAGAGAAACGACCTTAAATATCTGCACTAATCGTTTGTTTTCAAATATAAAAGCTGCACATAAGTTAAGCGGGATGAATCCAAATCGGACCCCTCCCGCTTACCGGGCACCCGTAACTTGCCTGGCACCACAAATTGTACTCAGCTGACCAACGGGTGTCCACGCTCTGAGCCCAGGTTATCCAGTATTTGCTCCATCCGGTACAGGCCAGGTTTTTGGCCGGAGAGCCAATCCGCAGCCATTAACGCGCCTCTGGCAAATGCCGCCCTACTTTCCGCGCGATGCTCAAATTTCAGGCTTTCGACAGGGTCAGCGAAAGTCACCGTATGCTGGCCCGCGGCCTTTCCGGCGCGGATCGACCGGATTGCGATACTTTCGCTGGTTTTCCGGGACTCTTTTTCTTCCAGACATTCGACAATTTCGGCGAGCGGCCGGCCACGCGAAACAGCGACCGCATCACCCAATAGCAGTGCCGTCCCCGAGGGTTTGTCTATTTTATGCCGATGATGCGTTTCCTTGATATCAATCCGCCAGTCAGAGCCCAGCGTCCTGGCTGTCTTCTGCACCATGCTCAACATCAACGTCATCGCGATACTGAAATTTGCAGCCGGCAAAATGGCGATGATTTTCGCTGCGCTCGACATTGCTTGTCGATGTGCCGAACTCAAGCCGGTGGTACCGACCAGAAGCGGACACTGATGATCCTGACACGCAGCGATCACCTGATCTGTTATCACCGGCAGGCTGACATCGATGACGACATCGGCTTCCGATAACACCTGCGAAAAGTCTGTGCTGTATCTGACGCCGCTGGCCCATCCCATATCGCGTCCGGCATCTTCACCCAGCGTCCGATTTTCGGGGCTCACCAGCGCGCCGCATAGCGTCAGCCTGTCGGAATCACGCAGGCTGCTGAGCAGTGCCTGCCCCATCCGGCCGCTGGCGCCGAGTATGGCGACGTTCAATCGGGAGTTGCCCATGTCAGGCCCCCAGCTTGTCAAAAAACTTTTTTACACTATCCAGCCAGGAACGGGAACGGGGGTGATGGCGCTTGCCGCCTTTTTTGAGTGACTGATCCAGCTTACGGACCAGTTCCTGCTGCTTTTCCGTAAGATTGATGGGGGTTTCAATAATTACGCGACAAAAAAGGTCGCCGGCCGGGCCACCGCGAACAAGACTTGCCCCTTTGCCACGCAGACGAAACACCTTGTCGGACTGGGTGCCTGCCGGGATTTTCAACGCGACCTGGCCTGCCAGCGTTGGCACCTCCACCGAGCTGCCTAATAAGGCAGTCGCCAGATTGACCGGGACTTCACAATGGAGGTGAGCGCCGTCGCGCTCAAAAATCTCGTGCGCTCGAACTTTGACTTCGACATAGAGATCGCCCGATGGCCCTCCATTCCGTCCGGCCTCGCCTTCGCCAGACAAGCGAATCCGATCACCGGTGTCCACGCCTGGCGGCACTTTGACGGAAAGGGTCTTTTTTTTGTTTATCCGCCCCTGACCATCACAATCACCGCAGGGATTGGTAATTATCTGGCCGCTGCCACGGCATTGCGGACAGGTCTGCTGAATCGAAAAAAGGCCCTGTGACATTCGGACCTGCCCATGACCAGAACACGATGGGCAGGTTTGTGGTTTAGACCCGGCCCTCGCACCGCTGCCATGGCACGAATCGCACTCGCTCAGAGTGGAATAGTGGACCTCGACATTGTCACCAAAAACGGCCTGCTCAAGATCAAGGTCCAGCTGATATCGCAGATCGGCACCTCGAAAGACCTGATTCCGGCCTCCCCTGCGGCCGCCGCCGAAAATATCTCCGAAAACGTCGCCAAAAATATCGCTGAACGCATCACCTGGACTGAATCCGCCACCTCCGGCGGCCCCAGCGACGCCGGCACGTCCAAACTGGTCATACCTGACTCGTTTGCGGTCGTCGCTCAGAATTTCATAGGCTTCTTTCGCTTCCTTGAACTGAGCCTCGGCTTTCTCATCGTCAGGATTGCGATCGGGATGGTGTTTCATCGCGAGACGACGGTAGGCTTTCTTGATTTCGGCCGTCGATGCGCCGCGCTCGACATCGAGTATTTCGTAATAGTCCCGTTTACTCATTGACCGTCTCGAATTTCCAGGTTTCCCGGCATCCGCTGCGCGCCGTTCAGATACAGACAGGGCTGCCGACCGTTTCCAGTCGGCAGCCCAACGAAATCAGACCGCCATACCGGACGACCCGTACGCCAAGGAATCAATCGTCCTTTTTGGACTTTTCGTCCTTGACCTCTTCGAACTCAGCGTCAACCACATCTTTGTCCTTGCCGGCCCCGTTGCCGTTATCGCCCTGTGCCTGCTCGGCTGCAGCCTGCTCGGTTTGTTCCTGATAAACACGCTGCATCAATCCCGAAGAAGCTTCGGCCAGGGCCTTCGCACCATTTTCGATGGCTTCCATGTCGTCACCGTCAAGCACATCTTTGAGATCCTTGATCGCAGCTTCGATTTTCTCTTTTTCGTCTGCCTCGACCTTGTCTTTGAGGTCGATCAAGGCTTTCTCCGTGGCGTGGACAAGTCCGTCCGCCTGATTTCTCGAGTTGACCAGTTCGCGGAATTTCCGATCGTCTTCCGCATGAGCCTCGGCATCCTCAACCATCGTATTGATCTCGTCTTCCGACAAGCCGCTGGAAGCCTTGATAACGATCTTCTGTTCCTTCCCGGTCGCCTTATCCTTGGCTGACACATTAAGAATGCCGTTGGCATCGATATCGAAATTCACTTCGATCTGCGGCAATCCGCGAGGTGAGGGCGGTATGTCGGTTAAGTCAAAACGCCCAAGCGATTTGTTATCGATCGAGCGTTCCCGCTCTCCCTGAACGACGTGAATAGTAACCGCGGTCTGGTTGTCTTCTGCCGTCGAAAAGACCTGGTTAGCCTTGGTCGGAATCGTCGTGTTTTTCTCGATCAGCCGGGTCATCACGCCACCGAGAGTCTCTATACCGAGCGACAGCGGGGTCACATCCAGCAGCAAAACATCCTTGACGTCACCGGCCAGAACGCCCGCCTGGATCGCGGCACCTACAGCGACGGCTTCGTCGGGATTCACGTCCTTGCGCGGCTCCTTGCCGAAAAATGATTTAACTTCTTCCTGAACTCTCGGCATGCGTGTTTGCCCGCCGACGAGAATGACGTCATCGATATCCTTGATCGTGAGGCCGGCATCTTTCAAAGCAGTCTTACATGGGCCGATGGTCTGCGTAACCAATTCCTCGACCAGGGACTCGAGCTTGGCCCGGGTCAGTTTGATAGTCAGATGTTTCGGGCCACTGGCGTCTGCCGTGATATACGGGAGATTAATCTCAGTTTGCTGCGCTGTGGACAATTCGATCTTGGCTTTTTCGGCAGCCTCTTTGAGACGTTGCATGGCCAGCGGGTCCTGCCTGACATCGACCCCACTTTCTTTCTTGAATGCATCGGCAAGATACTCGATCACACGAAGATCGAAGTCTTCGCCGCCGAGGAAAGTATCGCCGTTCGTGGCCAGCACTTCGAACTGGTGCTCATCATCGACGACGGCGATCTCGATGATGGAAACATCGAATGTGCCACCGCCAAGATCATAGACCGCGATCGTGCGATCGCCGCGTTGTTTGTCCATCCCATATGCCAGGGCTGCCGCTGTCGGCTCATTGATGATGCGTTTGACATCGAGCCCGGCAATCTTACCTGCGTCTTTCGTCGCCTGACGCTGGGAATCGTTGAAATAGGCGGGAACCGTAATGACGGCTTCGCTGACCGGCTCACCGAGATAATCTTCGGCGGTTTTTTTCATTTTCATCAGTACACGGGCGGATATCTCCGGTGCAGCCATTTTTTTCCCGTTGACCTCGACCCAGGCACCGCCCTTGTCTGCTTCGACAATCTTGTAGGACACCATATCGATATCGCGCTGCACCACCTCGTCCTTGAAACGGCGTCCGATCAGCCGCTTGACCGCAAACAGTGTATTGGTCGGGTTGGTTACCGCCTGTCGTTTTGCCGCCTGGCCGACGAGGACTCCATCGTCCTTGGTAAAAGCCACGATAGAAGGTGTCGTGCGATCGCCTTCGCTGTTTTCAATGACCTTGGGGTTTTTACCGTCCATGACGGCAACACACGAGTTCGTGGTTCCCAGGTCAATGCCAATTACCTTGCCCATTGATTGTCTCCAAAAAAATACTTAAAAATCGATTACTGAACTAAATGGTGCCGCCCGGCGAAAACTTCAAGACTTGGTAGCTTCTTGATTTTCCACCTCTTTGGCGATAATGACGCGTGCAGGTCTCAGCAGTCGGTCATGGATACGGTAGCCTTTCTGTATCACGATCATCACCTGCCCCGGCTGGAATTCCTCGCTCGGCTGGGTTGCCATGGCTTCGTGAAGGTCAGGATCGAACGCCTCGCCGATCGGGTTCAGTTCGCTAATGCTGAATCTTTCCAGCAACTGCTCGAGCTGCTTCAGCGTGGCCTGCTTTCCCTGCATCAGGGCCTCCACGGTGGATGCCTCGCTGGCTGCCTCAAGACCCATTTCCAGACTGTCTTTCACGCCCAGTAACTCTTGCGCGAAACGCTCTATCCCGTAGCGGCGCGCGTTTTCAATTTCTCGCTGGCTGCGCTTGCGGACATTCTCCAGTTCCGCCGCCGCGCGCAGATACAGCTCCCGGTTCTCTTCGGCCTTGTCTTGCGCATCGATCAGTTCGCGCTCGGCCTGGGTCAGTTGCGGCGTTTCTTTATCATCTTTCCTCTTGCTGTCCTCGCCGTTGCCGGGTTTCTGTGCTTTATCCTGACCATCGTCAGGCTTCTTTTTCTTGGTGCTCATTTGCTCAATCTCCGGATTCAACAGGGTGCAGCAAATCGCTTCAGACCTGTTAGCGACTGCGAACCGTTTATGGGGATCAGAATCTGGAGTTCAAGGCCATGCCCAGCATTTTGGCCGTCACATCCACAATCGGAATGATGCGTTCGTAGGCCATGCGGGTCGGGCCGATCACTCCGAGTACGCCGACCACTTCGTGGTCAACCTCGTAAGGGGCGGCAACAAGGCTGCATTCGTTCAGCATGTGGTAGCCAGACTCCTGGCCGATAAATATCTGCACACCACCTGCGGCCAGGCTCTTGTCCAGCAAATGAAGAATATCGCGCTGGCGCGTAAATCCATCAAATAGTTCCCGTAGCTTATCGACATCAGATAAGTCTGCGATGTCCATCAGGTTGGTCTGCCCCGCCATGACGAACTCGTTATGATCTGCCTGATCCGGCATCAGGGCTGCGCTGGCCATCTGTATGGCGTCGGCCATCAGCCGGTCCATGCTTGCCCGCGTCTCCTGCAACCGTTCCAGCATTCTGTGGCGAACATCGTCAAGCTCGCGACCGGCGAATTCCTGATTCAGGAAATTTGCCGCCTGCCTGAGCTCGTCACTGGAAAAATCTCTGTCGAGATGAAGTACGCAGTTTTGCACCTCATCTTTATTGACCACCAGGATGGCGAGTACCCGACGATCGGATAATGGCAAAAACTCGATCTGACTCAACGCCGCATGAGGCTGTCTCGGTACCGTAACGATTCCGGCCAGGTGGGTCAGGCTCGATAAAATATTGCTGGTCGATTCCACCAGGCTTTTGGCGTCCTTCCTGCGCCTGGCAAGTCGTTTTTCAAGACTGAGCAACTCCCGGCCCGTCGGTGGCTTCAGCTTGATCAGCGTATCGACAAAAAGCCGGTAACCTTTCTGCGTCGGTATCCGCCCCGCCGAGGTGTGCGGGGCAGTGATAAATCCCTGCTCCTCAAGGTCGGCCATGACATTTCTAATTGTCGCAGAACTGAGATCCAGGCCGGATCCCCTGGCCAGAGTGCGTGAACCGACCGGTTGCCCTTGCTTAATGTAACGCTCTACCAAAATTTTTAATAGTCGGCGGGCGCGCTCATTTGGCATTTGATCTGGAGTCTCTTTTTTCATCAGGATTCTAACCCGCCTTCAATGGCAGCTCCCGGCCAGGACCACAAAAAGAAAACTATCAACGCGCTTGATAAACTGTCAAGCGGGTGATCAGCATACGCCCAGAATTGCCCTCTGGCGGCGAAAACACCAACATGCTACAAAAGCGCGAACAGAATATGAGTGCCGAATTCAAAAAAATAGCCCTGGTCGGCAAACACCGGGAGGACTCCGCAGCCAAGGTCATGCGGTCGCTCGGCCGGCATTTGCTGGGCGTTGGCTGTGAGGTACTGTTGCCCGGCGGTATCGCGGATAAGATCGATCTGCCCGGTACGAAAGCCTGTGATCCGGAAAAATTCGGCGCAAACGCGGATCTGCTGATCGCGATTGGCGGGGACGGAACGATGCTGAATGCAGCAATGTTACTCGCGGACAGCACGACGCCGGTACTCGGTGTCAACCGCGGGCGGCTGGGCTTTCTGACCGATATTGGTCAGGCCGACATGCTGCCCAAGTTAGACGACATCCTGGCGGGCAATTACACACGGGACCAGCGCCTGTTTCTCAATGCCAGCCTGATCGACGGCAACAAAACCATCAAGCTGAATGCCCTGAATGATGTGGTGATTCAGCGATCTGAAACCGGCCGCATGGTCGATATCGAGACCACCGTCGACGGCCGTTATGTGAACACCCATACCGGCGACGGCCTGATTGTAGCCACCGCGACCGGCTCGACGGCGTACGCCCTGTCGTGCGGGGGACCTATTATTCAACCGTCGCTGGACGCGTTGCTGCTGGTCCCCGTTTGTCCGCACACGCTGAGCGACCGGCCGATCGCCGTTCCTGCCAGTTCGGAAATAAAGCTGCGACTCGCTCGCTCGCCGGGCGGCAAAGTACCGATTTTTTGTGACGGCCGGCTGCTGGGCAATATGGATGAAAAACAAACCCTTACGATTCAGGCCAGCGAGCATCGGCTTACGCTGATCCACCCCGCCGAATATGACTACTACCGCATGCTCCGTTCCAAGTTACGGTGGGGGCACAGTAGCCGCAGCAACGAACCCGAAACGAGTTAGACAATACCGTGCTGACCCATATCCATATACGAAATTTTGCGATTATCGATGAGGCCGAGCTGGAATTGAGCCCTGGCATGACTGTTCTGACCGGAGAAACCGGTGCGGGTAAATCCATCTTGGTGGGAGCGCTGGGTCTGGTCCTGGGTGACCGGGCGGATAGCGCCACCATCAGGCATGGTGCGGACCGAGTCGAGATAACTGCAAGTTTCGAAATTAACGATAGCTCTGCGGCTCTGACCTGGCTTAAAGAACAGGCGCTGGATTCCGAAGACGAATGCATACTGCGCAGGGTCGTCGGCCGCGAAGGCAGATCAAAATCGTTTATCAACGGTCAATCCGTCCCGCTGCGCTCCTTGACCGAGTTGGGCGCGCAGCTGGTCGATATTCATGGGCAGCATGCCCACCAGTCGCTGCTCAAAAGACGAACCCAAATGGACCTGTTGGACACACACGGCGCCCACTTCGATTTGAACGATGAGGTCGCCAGGTTTTTCCGTCAATGGAAAGCGGCCGCTGCGAACCTCAAGGCGATGCAGGACATGCAACAGGACCGGGAAGCGAGGCTGGATTTGTTGCGTTACCAGGTTCGTGAGCTCGATGCCCTGTCGCTGGCAGCCGGAGAGCTCGAGGAACTTGAGTCGGAACGTAAGAAGCTTGCTCATTCCGGGAGGTTGATCGAAAAAACTCAGCAAGCGCTTCAGTTGTTATTTGAGGACGAGACAAACTCGGCGCAATCCCTCATAACGCGAATAAACAGCCTGTTATCCGAAGCGGTAGAGTTGGATTCGTCACTCAAGACAGCTCTCGACCTGGTCAGCGATGCAGATATTCAGATTAAGGAAGCGGCGGAGGACCTTCGCAACTATCTTGGTGCGCTGGAGATTGACCCCGCCCGCCTGGCACAGGTGGAGTCACGATTGGACAGCGTGCATGATCTGGCTCGCAAACACCGGTTGGAACCCAGCCAGCTGCACCTGCATCCTGAGAAGCTTCATATGGAGCTGGCCGATCTGGAAAATGCGGAGGGCCGTCTTGAAGAACTCACGGAGATCGTTGTCCGGACAAAAGCCAATTATCTGACCAGCGCCAAAAAGCTGTCCAAGGTACGCAAGCAAAATGCGAAAAAACTAACCGGGGAAGTCAGCGCGGTCATGCAACAACTCGGCATGCCGGGCGGCCGGTTTGTTTGTCGAATCATCGAAACGAATGAAGCCGATTATTCGGCACAAGGAATGGATGAAGTCGATTTTCTCGTCGCGGCAAATCCAGGACAACCTGAACAGGCTATTGCCAAAGTCGCTTCGGGCGGTGAATTATCCCGTATCAGCCTGGCTATTCAGGTCATCCTGGCAGGCGCCAGCAAGATTCCGAGCCTGATTTTCGACGAAGTCGACAGCGGCATCGGCGGTGGTGTCGCCGAAATTGTAGGCAGACGCTTGCGGGATCTCGGGGAGCACTGCCAGGTGGTGTGCGTTACGCATTTGCCACAGGTAGCCAGTCAGTCACATCAGCATTTACGAATTATCAAGATCACCGATGGGAAAACCACGCGGACAGTCCTGACCCGGTTGGAAGGAGAAGAAAAAGTCGAGGAGCTGGCTCGTATGCTGGGTGGTGTGGATATCACGGCCAAGACCCGGGATCATGCGCGGGAAATGATCGCCCAGGCAACCGGAAGCTAGGAGTCTGAGCGGCACTAGCTTCCGGCCCAGGAGTCTGCTATTTCTTTTTCCGATGCGGGCAGTTCGGAGTTTTGCATCGCCCGTAGAGAATCATTGAATGTTCGAAGAGACTGAAGCCGTGTTCGCTCGCAATCTCCTCCTGCTGTTTTTCGATAATCGGACTCATGAATTCTTCAACATGCCCGCAGTCATTGCAGACGATATGGTCGTGATGTTCTCCGGTATCCAGTTCGAAGACCGAATGCCCGCCTTCGAAGTTATGTCTCGACACCAGCCCGGCCGCCTCAAACTGAGTCAAAACGCGGTACACAGTAGCCAGGCCGATATCCCCTTCAGCTTCCAGGAGTGATTTATAAATGTCCTCCGCACTCATATGCCGCTGCTCGCAGCTTTCCAGAATGGACAGAATTCTCATGCGCGGTAAAGTGACTTTAAGGCCGGCTTTTCTGAGGTCGTTGCGCTCCATCTAATTTCCTGACTGTAGTCGCGTCTGATGCGGTATGATGCCACGCTCGCTCACTTGCTGCAGACGGTTCTGCACACAAAATATCAAGTGTGGGACTATTGCCGTCCATGAAAAACCGAATCAGGAACACTTTGGCGGTCAACCACCGCCTGACTTTGATCGCGCCTTGCCTGGCAATGATGTTCGTCGTCAGCGGCTGCGTGTATCGAATCAATATCCAGCAAGGAAATTTGCTGGACGCCGACGTCGTGGAACAGATTGAAGTTGGCATGACGCGTACCCAGGTGCGATTTCTGCTGGGAACTCCGCTGGTCAATAATCCGTTCGATGAAGACCGCTGGGACTACTTTTACTATTTCAAGACCGGCAAGACAGAATTGGTGACGTCCCAGCATATCATCGTGTTTTTTCACGGCGACACGGTCAGCAAAATCGACAAATCGGCAAACCAACCCGAGACCCGGGAGAGTCCTGGCTACTGAGCCTCTTTTCTGCTCCGCCCCATGGTTTTCCCCTGCTCGGCCAGTTGCCGCCTGACATCGCGCGGATCCGCTTTCAACGGCCGATAGATTTCCACCCGTTCCCCTTGCCCGAGGACGCGATCACCTTTAACCCTCTTGCCGAATATCCCAAGAACCAGGTCCGCAGAGTCGATTTCCTGAAACTGACTATAAATCGCGGACAGTTCGACGGCTTCTTCCGCGGTAGTACCAAGCGGCACGCTAACCGGAACGATCAATTGCCGGTCGGGATTTGCGTATGAGACCTCAATATCGATATATTCCTTACCGGGCATAGACGGCCTCAGCGCGACGGGAAAATGCGTCAACGAGCGTGTTGCCAATATCCTCGAACAGCGGTCCAAGTATGATCGAAATAATCGGATTGGAAAATTCGAACGACAAATCCAGCTCGACTTTGCATGCGTCGTCCCGCAGCTCCTCAAACACCCAATGCCCCTCAAGCGTTTTGAACGGCCCCTTCTCCATTACCATATGGATACACGAATACGGCTCCATTCTATTGATCGTGGTGAAACTCTTCCGGAAGGCGCCTTTGCTTACTTCAAGCCGGGCAAGCACCCGACATGGTTCACGGGTCAGAACTTCGGCGTTACTGCACCAGGGCAAAAAACTGGAGTATTGGGGAATATCGTCGACCAACGAAAACATCTGCCTGACGCTATACGGCACCAGCGCGCTTCGCCGAATCCTTCTCACCGAGGCTTTAACCTCCGATCAGTGAAATGTAATCCGACACGAGGCCGTCGCTGGCTGCCTCAAGCAAAACCAGAACGACCGCGATCGGGGTCACATAGCGCGCGAGAAAACGCCAGCCCTTATAGATAATACCGGTTCCACAATCGAGTTCTTCAGAGGTCGAATTCCGGCACATGATCCAGCCGGCGAAAACCGTGATCAGGAGACCGCCAAGCGGCAAAGCAATATTACTGATCAGGTGGTCGATATTGGCGAAAAAAGTGCCTTTTAGAAAGGTCTTGTCCTCCCAAATATTGAAGGAAAACACCGTTCCAAAACCGACCAGCCAGGTCAGTAGGCCGAGAACAGTCGCGGCAACTCCTCTCTTGATACCCTTCCTCTCGGTCATCCAGGCGACGGCTGGCTCGATCATCCCGATCGATGAAGTCCAGGCCGCAAATGCCAGTAATACAAAGAACAGTGTGCCGAATATCAAACCGCCCGGCATCTGGCCGAAAGCCAGTGGCAAAGTCTGGAATATTAGCCCGGGTCCTGCATCAGATTGCAAGCCGTTGGCGAACACAACAGGAAAAATAATCAGCCCGGCCATCAATGCGATTCCGGTATCGGCGAGGGCAACGATGATAGACGTGCTGGTGATCGACGTGCCTTCAGGCAAATACGCGCCGTAGGCCATGACCGCCCCCATGCCGAGACTCAGGGTAAAAAAGGCGTGGCCCAACGCGATAAGAACACCTTGCGGCGTCAGTGCGCTGAAGTTGGGTCGAAACATAAACTCAACAGCCTGTCCGAAATACCCGGAATTCATGCTGAATACCAGGAGCAGCAGCAACAAGACAAGCAAGGCGGGCATCAGGATTCGAACCAGCCGTTCGAGACCTCTCTGCACCCCCTGCGCGACGACACTAACCGTAATGACGATAAAAATGCTGTGCCAGAGCGCCGAGAGTTTCCAGCTCCCCGATAAGCGCCTGAAGATCGCCTGGACCGTATCCGCACTTGCGTCAATGAAAGCGCCGTCCGCGCTACTAAAAATATAGGAAATCGCCCAGCCGGCAATTACGCTGTAAAACGACAGAATAAAAACACCGGCGACGATGCCCATGATACCGACCAGGGCCCATTTGCGACTGCCGCCCTCCTCTTCGCCGACAATCCTCATCGTCGTCACCGGATTGCGTCGTCCCCGTCGACCGATAAGAACCTCTGACATCATGATGGGTAACCCCACAATGAATACGCAGAGCAAATAAATCAGCACGAACGCCCCGCCCCCGTTTTCACCGGCAATATAAGGAAATTTCCAGATATTCCCGAGGCCGACCGCCGAACCGGTGACCGCGAGAATAAAGGCCATGCGTGTGGTCCACTGCCCCTGTAGTGACTGGCGCTTCGCCGTAGCGGATGCTGCCTGTTCGTTCATGGTGCAAAGCCCTGCTGGTGGAAACCCGCGATTCTGGATGAATTTTGTGCCCCAGACAACCGGCCGCCGCTACGATGGCGTCAGGAAATCCACCAAAAACCGCATTTTCGAGCCGTCTCCCGGTAGAATGCGCGCGTTACGGACTCAGCGACCATGGCAGCAAAGAAGAAAAAAAAGCAGGGAACAGCTTCAAAAGTCATTGCGACCAACCGCAAGGCTCGACACGATTTTTTCATCGAGGAAAATCTTGAGGCAGGACTTGCGTTGCAGGGATGGGAGGCGAAAAGCCTCAGGGCTGGCCGTGCCCAGCTCAAGGAAAGCTATGTGATCATCCGGGATGGCGAAGCCTGGCTGCTGGGCGCACACTTTTCGCCGCTCAGCTCGGCTTCAACTCATGTCAAGACAGATCCGATCCGGACCCGAAAACTGTTATTGCACCGCCGCGAACTCGACCGCCTGATCGGTTCGGTCGAACGCAAAGGCTATACGCTGATCCCGCTGAGCCTGTACTGGAAAAAAGGCCGCGCCAAGCTGGATTTGGGCCTGGCCAAGGGCAAAAAGCAGCACGACAAGCGAGCCACGGACAAAGATCGCGACTGGAAAAGACAAAAAGAAAGGCTCCTCAAGCACAGCTAGCAGCTGGTTGAAAAATCCTCAGCCGGCACCATACGGCGTTAAGAATCGGCTCAAAATGCTCATGTACTGGCGTGTACACTGCGCTTTCTCGCCTATTCTTGCCTTGTCTTGCACTTGTCTGAGGCTTTTCAACCAGCTGCTAGGCTTTAATTTTAGGCAGCGGCCCGCATTTATGGCTAGACATAGGGTGTAGAATAGATCGTCTGGGGGCGACCTGGCTTCGACGTGGGTAGCGAACCTCCGGGTGCATGCCGAGGTGCAGAGTTCCTCGTTAAACCAGCTGCAAACTGTATAGTTGCAAACGATAACAACTACGCACTAGCGGCTTAAATCCCGCTGGCGTCTGGAACAATGTCTGCTTGTGGGCATGTTTCGGGCGTAACTTTACACAAGATCGCGACTGAGATTTGTTCAGGGTTTCAGCGTTAACAAGTTCTGAACTGGTTGCTGGTTTTCCCTGCCCGTCGGGTAGCCTGCGATAAGATCAATAGACTGGATAAGCATGTAGATCCCTGAGCGGAGTGCTTGCGGACGCGGGTTCGATTCCCGCCGCCTCCACCAATAAAATAGCCACCCTTTGGGGTGGCTTTTTTATTGGGGGGTGTGGATGAGAACCCGCGTAGCGGGTGAGATTCCGTCGCACACGGATGTGCAAGTGCCGCGGAGGCCAGGGATGGCCGAGAGCGGCCCGCCGCTCAAAGAAAGACGATGCGGAGTCAGCTTAAATAAGTGAATAAGTGAACACCGGTACCTATTGTGGGTACCTATTGTGATGCAGGCGCTAGGATAGGCCTCGTGGATCCACTTTCG
Source organism: uncultured Gammaproteobacteria bacterium (assembly GCA_964568075.1). Taxonomy (GTDB): domain Bacteria; phylum Pseudomonadota; class Gammaproteobacteria; order Steroidobacterales; family MnTg04; genus MnTg04. Next base: position 34,191 of record CAZMOM010000016.1, on the reverse strand, counting down.
ACACCTCAGGGATGCAACGCGGTTCGCTATCGCCCGGGTGACGACCGGGGGCACTACGAAAGCTATTTTCAGCGCGCGAACCACCCGGGCCGCCCGCTTGCCTTTTGGATCCGGTACACGATTTTTTCTCCCCGGGGTCAGCCGGGTGCGACGGTCGGAGATCTTTGGGCCGTCTATTTCGACGGTGAGACAGGGAAGATCACCGCAGCCAGGGACGTATTTCCGATCGAACGCTGCCGGTTCTCCGCGGACGGCCTGGATGTGACCATCGCCGATGCCACCCTGTCGGACGGCGTTCTCGCCGGCAGCGCGAGCGGGCCGGACGGTTGCGTTGCCTGGGACCTGCGGTTCGCCGGTGATCAGCCACCGCTGCTATTACTCCCCCGCAAGTTCTACGACGGCGGCTTCCCCAAGGCCAAGAGCCTGGTGGGCACACCGAACGCGCACTTCAACGGCCGGCTGGTGGTGGGCGACAAAGAAGTCGATATCAGCAATTGGGTCGGCAGCCAAAACCACAACTGGGGCATGCGGCACACCGATCACTACGCCTGGGGTCAGGTCGCGGGTTTCGATAATGACCCGGAGGCGTTCCTCGAATTGTCCACGGCTCGTGTTCGCTTCGGTCCGGTGTGGACCCCTTTTCTCACCTTCGTGGTCCTGCGTGTCGGCGGTCAGACCTATGCGCTCAACGGGCTCAGGCGCGCGCTGCTCGCCCGCGGTCACTTCAACAACTTCCACTGGGAGTTCTCGACAGGCGATGCGAACGCATCCATCGAGGGCCGTATCGAGGCACCGCCGGAGGCCTTTGTGACACTGCGCTACGACAACCCGCCCGGGGGGGTCACAAGACCTGCCTCAATAGCAAGCTGGCGTCCTGTCAGCTGACCCTGCGGCGCTCAGGCATGGAGCCGCTCACATTGCATGCCCGAAGCCGCGCCGCCTTCGAGATCCTGAGCGACTAACGAGAAAGATAGTGCGAAAGATAGTGCCGGTCATTAAGTTATTTAGTTATTGTTTCTACCAGTCCGATAGTCGGCTCAAACAACTAAATAACTTAATGACCGGCACCAATTTCTAACAAAAAAGCTCGCCCTTATGGCGGGCTTTTTTGCTGCTTATTTCCAGTCAGTTCCCCCCCTCCGCGGCATATCTTTCGCAGGTCCCTTCGGCGGGTTGCCAGACGGCCGCATACGGATTGTCGGTGCAAACGATATCGAGGAATCTGTCTCGTTCGCGCTTCTGGCGGGCTTCCTGGCTTGCCCGGATGGGGGCAAAACCCGGATCGTCATAAAGCGTTCGCAGATAAGCCTCCGCGGGCATAATGAAAAGCCCCTTTTCCGCTCCCTTGGCAATCAGTGCGAGGCCCTTTTCGCGCTCGCCCGCTAGATAGGCGGCAAGGCCTTCGTCAAAGTCAGCGCTGACAAATAGGCGGGCCTCGGTCATCCCGGCCTCTCGATAGCGGCGCACGTTGTCCATTATCGCTGCCACGAGTTCGCCGACCTCGGCCTCTTCACCGGCGGCTCGGCGGATGGCGATCAATGCTGCGGCGCTACCGGTGAAAAACAGGCCAAAGCGTGTGACCCGTCCACCACTGCGTTGCCACATCTCCTCCAGAATGGGCCGGGCGCGAGCGTAATCTCCGGTGCCAGCCAAGGCTAGCCCCAGATCGCGTCGGACTCTTAGAGAATTCGGCTCCTCGGCAAGGCGTGCCTGTGCGGTCGTGACCGCGTCTTCGGGTTTGCCCAATACCGTCAGTACAAAGGGCAGTGGCGCCTTTGAAATGGCAAGGCTTTCTTTTTCAAGGCCGATGGCGGCGAACTGCCAGGTCAGGAAAAACCTGGCGCGCGCATTCTCCGAATCGATTCGCAAGGCATCCAAGGAGGCCAAGGGCAAATTGGCCCATTTCCCACCGAGAGACGTCCGGTAGCCCCGCAGTTTTGCGTAAGAACTCGGAGCAATGGAAGCAAGCTTTTCCAGTTTCCGGTCGGCCTCATCCAGTCGATTCCTATCGATCAGTGCCATTACGTTGTTGCCTGTAGTCGGGATCGACAGCGGATCGAGCCGCAGCGTCATCTCGTGCGCGGCAAAGGCCTCGGCATAGCGTCCGAGCTGATCATCGAAGAGGTTCCCCATCCAGAGATAGGCAATAGAATAGTTGGGGTTGATCTGGATGGCCTGCTCGAAGTGTGTCAGGGCTTCTTCCAGATTCTCTTGTTCCCACAAGACAAAACCGGTGGCCGCGTGGGCTTCGGCGAGGGTCGGATCAAGGGCCATCGCCCGCTCGGCATGGGGGGCTGCCCTTGCAATGGCTTCGGTGGAGGTCAGGTCGCCATTTTGATCGCGTGTTAGCAAGAGGTTGGCCATGGCCACCTCCGCATGGCCAAGCGCATAATCGGGGTCGAGCGCTATCGCCTTTTCAAACTCCCGAACCGCACCCTCAATAGTGGCTCGCGTGCGCTGGACCACCAGGTGCCGGCCCCTCAGGTATGCTTCATGAGCCTCGGTATTTGTTGCTGCAATCACTCGGGGCACCGTAGCAACCTCAAGTGCCAGATGTTCCTGAAGAGCCCCAACGATGGCCGCCGCAATCTCGTCCTGCACCGCGAAGATATTCGCAAGCTCCCGGTCATAGGTCTCCGACCATAGATGGAAGCCGTTGCTGGCGTCGATAAGCTGGGCGGTGATGCGTATTTGAACGCCCGCCTTGCGAACGCTGCCTTCCAAAACTAAGGCCACATTCAATCGTTGGCCGATGTCGATGGCGTCCCGGTTCTCTCCTTTGAATTGAAACGAGGAGGTACGCGCCGCCACCCGGAGACTGGGTATCTTGGCCAGCACGTTCAACAGTTCTTCGGAGATGCCGTCGGAAAAATATTCCTGATCCCCCTCAGGGCTCAAATCGGTGAAGGCCAGGACGGCGATGGACTTATCGGCAGCCTCTGATTTTCCGGGCTCGCCCACCTGCTCGGTTACGGCTTCTGTCGTGGCCTGCACCAGTTCAGCGTCGCGCGATGGGCCGAGCACGAACTTGTCGAAAGCGAAAAAACCCAGCGCCAAAACCAGTGCCGCGATAATAAGGTAATCGATCTTTCGCCCCGTTATATGCGTGATGGACTGGCTGCGATCGATATCCTTTTCAAGTTTGATGCCTTCCGGGGTGATTTCAAACGCCCAGGCGAAGATCAATGCCAGGGGGAACCCGATCAATACGAAAGCCGTCACCAAGGCCACGGACCAGTCGGGTAGCTTCAAAATAGGAAAGGTCGTCGCTGTGACCTCTATCAACAGCCAAGCCACAATCGCATAGGCGATCGCCACCTTGATGACGTTGCGGCGCTTGAGTTCCCTGAGAATGGACATCAGAGGATTGTCCCCTCCTTTGCTAAGCACAACCCTACGCTTTTAGACTATTTGAGGCCACCTTGCATGCCGTGACACCGGTCACGGAAGTCTTCGCCCCGCGGTGCGACAGTGTCCCGATAGGTAGGTGATCTTTCGCCTTGAAGCCATTGATATTTATATGATTGTGTAGTGGCAAGGCATTTGGTCGCTGGTAACTTGACGAGGCATCCGTAATGGAACGGCGAGCTCTGCACAAAAATATGCGTTTGGCCAGGCGGTACCGGGAGCTGGACCTGATTTGTCATACGAATGAGCAGATTCATCAAATCCGTGGCGTTCACAATGCGTTAAAAGATCTCGTCGAGAGGTGTGTCAATCACCTGGATGTGGCTCTGGCTGTGGTCATCTTGCGAGACAAGGGGATCAACATTCGCCGCGACAGCGCCAAACATCCCCTGGACAACGCCGCAAAGGTGATTCGCGATCTCGAAACAGATCTCGACGGCTGGCTGAAGACGATCAACAAAGACGCTGTCATCCACAAGGACTCACCGGCCAGACCCAGGGAAATCCTGCCGAGTGGTCCGTGCAAGAGCCTGGCATCGCCGATAGTGATCCGGGGCGAAGAGGTCGAGGGCATTCTCTTTGTTGCCAGCGGCCCTGACGCCGCCGATTTCACCAAGCGTGACGAAAATCTCCTGCAAGCGATCGGTGCCAATATTTCCCGAATCGTACAAGCCCGCTATGACGGTTTGACCGGCCTGATCAATCGCAGGGAGTTTGAATACCGATTGGAAAGAGTACTTTCCGGAACCGACAAAAAGGCCGCCAGTCATTGCGTCCTTCACGTGAATATCGACGAATTGAAGGCGGTTGAAGACTCGCTGGGCCACCAGGCCTGTGATGAGGTCATTCGCCAGGTCGCGTACCAACTATCGGGCGACGTCGACGAGATCGGCCTGGTCGCGAGAATCGGCGATGACGAGTATGGAATCCTTATCGGTGATTGTTCACTCGACCAGGGCTGGTGCATTGGCCAGGATCTGCGCAGGGCGGTCAGCGATTTGAGCATCATGTGGGACGACCGGGCGATCAAGCTGACGGCGAGCATAGGTGTCGCCCAGTTGACAACCGATTCCGAGACCATCGAAAGCGCGCTTGCGGCTGCGAAGATCGCTTGTATTGTTGCCAAGGATCGCGGCCGGGACCGGGTCGCGCTGTATCAGCATCACGACGCGATGATTTTGAACAGCCTGGAACGAATGCAGGGCATCGAGGGAATACAGCAAGCGTTGCGCGACGACGATTTTTATCTGTACTGCCAGCGCATCGAGCCTTTGAAAGGACGCGGCAAAAGCCCTCATTTTGAAATTCTGTTACGGGGTATCGATCACGACGGCAATCCGATCTCGCCGAACCAGTTCCTGTCGCACGCGGAGCACAGCCGTTTGATGCCCGCGATCGACCGCTGGGTGATCCGACGAACGTTGGAAACGCTGGCAGACAACAGGGCCGCATGGGCAGGATCGCAGATTCAGTTCGCGATCAATTTGTCCGGCCAGTCACTTTGCGACACCAGCTTTCTGGAATTCGTTAGTGGCGAATTGAAGCGGACAAAAATTGCTGCGAAGACAATTTGCTTCGAAATAACCGAAACGGCAGCAATTCTCAATATGAATCGGGCGACCGTATTTATGTCCGCGTTGAAAAAGAACGGCTGTCGTTTTGCGCTCGATGACTTTGGCGCCGGTCTGAGTTCTTTTTCCTATTTCAAAACATTGCCTATCGATTATCTCAAAATCGACGGCCAATTTATCAAGGGCATTATCGATGACAAAGCCTCCAGCGCGATTGTCGCGGCCATCACCCAAATGAGTCACGCGATGGGTCTGAAAACCATCGCAGAATACGTGGAAAATAAATCGATAAAATCGCATCTAAAGGAAATCGGCGTTGACTATGCGCAAGGTTATGGAATTTCGCGGCCCAAACCGCTTTCCGAAGAGCTCAAATCGCTGGCCGAACTGGCCAAACAGGCGCCTGAATCCAGGCATGCCTGACACCTGAAAATGACGCTCAAGCGTTGCCAGCGCGCCAATAAAGGCGCTATCTCCAAGAGCAGCCATTTTCAAAGCATGGGGCTACCTATTCGGCGCGGTCAAAGATTACTATAGGTCACCTGTCGGCAAAGGGGATAACAATGGGCCAACGTGAAATCGTCATGCTGGGTCACGGTGAAATCGGTCACGCACTCGAATCGGCCCTCACCCCACGGAACCGGGTATCGATCTGGGAGAGAGACCTGGATACCTGGGAGGAAAATGTTCCGCTCGAGACTCTGCTTGCCCCGGGTTGTGACCTGATTCTGTTTGCCCTGCCTGCCAGCCCGCACCGGGAAATTGCAGAACGAGTACACCAGGCAGCGCCCCATGCGGCGGTTTGCCTGACGATTGCCAAAGGATTGGATGGCGACGGGCATACGCCTGCCAGCATTTTGCAGTCGGTTTTCGCGGATGAGCGGCAATTCGGCGTTTTGTATGGACCGATGATCGGGGATAACCTGATTAACGGCCTGCCCGGCTTTGCAAACGTAGCCTCGCAGTCAGAGCAGGTTATTTCTCTCACTCGTGAGTTATTTTCCGGTAGTCACCTTCATGTATCGGGCAGCCGCGACGTTGTCGGCGCATCGTGGGCGGTCATACTAAAGAATGTCTATGTCCCGCTCGTAGGAGCGGCCGACGAGCTGCGCCTGGGAGACAATATTCGCGGTTTTCTGCTCACCGTCGCGCTTAACGAGTTGTCACGAATTGTCGAACTCTTCGGCGGTGAGGCGAAAACCGCTTATGGCCTGTCCGGTGCCGGCGATCTGATCACGACAGCTACCAGCTCTGGTTCACACCATCGCAACGCAGGCATGAAGCTGGCACGAGGCGAATCCGATGAGCTGCTCGCGAGCGGTACGAACATTCGGGGTGAAGGATTTCATGCGCTGAAAATGCTCGACGAACACAAGTTGATCGAATTAAGTGATTTTCCGATGATCAGCGCGATGCGCGATCTGTTGAACAAACCAAAGGATGCGCGGGCAATCATTCTTGGCCTGTGCGAGAACACCTCGCTACTTCAATGACGCTCGACCACGAACGTCTGGTAGCACATCGCGGCTGGCCTGCCTGCTACCCCGAAAATACGTTGGTCGGATTTCGCGCGGCGATGCAAGAGGGTGCGCGAAATCTCGAATTTGATGTCCAGTTGACGCGCGATCGGATGCCGATGGTGCTGCACGATCACTCCACTGGCCGCACCGGCACCAGCGCACTGGATCTATTCGAGATCGACGCGAACACGGCACGCAGTCTGTGTGTCGGTGAGCCGGCCCGGTTTGGCGATCGCTTCGCCGATTCCATGGTACCTCCCTTGGCTGAAGCTGTGGCCATGCTCGCCGATTTTACCGGTCGCGTTTTTATCGAAATCAAACGGGCGAGCATATTGCGATTTGGCGAGGATCGGTGTCTGGACGCCATATTGCCTCTGACCGGCGACCTCGGTACTCGTGGCATCATTATCTCCTTCGACTTGAAGACGGTGGCGATGGCGAAAAAACGAGGCGCCGATCGAACCGGCTGGGTAATCGGCGCCTTCGATGAAAAAATCCTGGATGCGGCAAGCAATTTGCAACCGGATTACCTGTTTGTGAAACGCGCGAGGATTATCGACCGGGAGCTGCCACGAGACGTCAGCTGGCGCTGGGTGGTTTATGACGTGGCGACTCAACGCCAGGCGCAGGAATTATTCGATCGCGGCGTGGACCTGGTGGAGACCGACTTCATCGGGGAATTCCTGTCAGGCAGCAACCACGATGGCAGCTAAAACCACCGGCGATTGCGTGTGGACGCTGGCGCTCGACCAGGGCGGCCACGCGACCCGTGCGCTGGTATTCGATGAAGCAGGAAAGACCGTTACCCGGTTCGAAGTCGAGATCGGCACGAGCCATCGGTCGGCCGGACGCGTCGAGCATGATTCACAAAAGCTGATCGAATCGGTTGCCGAATGCCTGGACCAGGTTGCCATTCATCTGGGCCATAAAACGAAATGGGTTCGCAACGCAGCCCTGTGCACGCAGCGCTCCAGCATCGCCTGCTGGTCGAAAAGAACCGGCCGCCCTCTCTCGCCCGTTATTTCCTGGCAAGACACGCGCGCCGCACAGAGTCTGCCGGGTCTTTCGCTAGCCGAGAAAGAGGTCGTCGACTTAACCGGCTTGCCACTGTCGCCTCATTACGGCGCCAGCAAGCTGCGCTGGTGCCTTGACCACATCGCCGAGGTCGGATCGGCCGAGCGGAAAAACGACCTGGCATTTGGCCCGCTGGCCAGCTTTATTTTATTCAGTCTGAGCGAGGGTCAAACATTCGCGATCGACCCGTGTAATGCCTCGCGGACCTTGCTTTGGGATATTCGGACGGGCCAATGGTCACAACGGCTGCTGGACGTTTTTCGGATCGACCGGCGTTTGCTCCCGGCGATCAGGCCAAACCGGTACGCCTGGTGCGATCTGAAGCTCGGCGACACATCAGTACCGTTGACTGTCGTTACCGGCGATCAATCGGCGGTCCCCTTCGCCTTCTCGGACGAGCCGGCCGATCAGCTTTTTCTCAACCTCGGGACCGGCGCGTTCCTGCAACGGCCATCACCGGAATACCGGAAGTGCCCGGGATTACTCAACAGCATCCTGCTGCGGAACGATCACGATTCTCTGTTCGCGGTCGAAGGCACGATCAACGGCGCCGGCGCCGCGCTCACCTGGTTTGCCGAATTACACGAAATCGATGAGAGCGAGCTGTTTTCGAATTTGCCGAAGTGGCTGGCGAATTCGACAAACCCGCCGTTTTTCGTCAACGCGATCGGCGGACTGGCGGCGCCATTCTGGGTCCCCGACGCCGAATCTGGTTTTATCGGTTCAGGCACCGTAGAAGAACAGGCGGTTGCGGTCACGGAGAGTATCGCGTTTCTGATCAAGGCTAATTTGCAGGCCATGGAAAGCTGCATGCCGGCCGTAAAAAACATTATTGCCAGCGGCGGCCTGGCCGAGCTCGACGGCTTGTTGCAGCGGATTGCCGACTTGAGCGGCGTTCCCGTGCAGCGTTCGACGAACCTGCAGGCCACTGCCTACGGCGGCGCCCGCCTGGCGAATCCGGCATTGCCGGTGTTAACGGTAGATGACGAGTTCGTGCCGGCCCCCGACAACGCGATCACAATCAATGCACGCTACCAGGAATGGCGCAAACATTTGCAAAAAGCGATCGGTAAGAAAAAGGCCGGCACACGTCAGTGAGCCGGCCGATTTCTTGATCAGCTATCTATCTAGGGTCCAATTTCAAGCGACATCCTGGCGAACACGCCGAGATGGTCTGAGGGGAACAAACCATCGTCAGTGCGCCGTTTAAATTCATCGCCCACTGTTTTGACGGTAGCGCCTTTGACAGGTATCCCGCCGCTGACCCAGATGTGATCGAGGCGTTGGAGCAACCCCATCGTGTCAGGATCATCCAATGTTTCCTCGAAACAACACGTATTTTCGGTTTCGTTGTTTTTGTTCTTGCGAAGATTCCAAACATCCTGGAACCCAGCAAAACTCAGCAGTTGGTAAGGTGTTCCGAAATCAGCACAAAAGGGATGAATACAGGGACCATCCGGGGCCGAATTAAAATCACCGGTCAGCACCATCGGCAAAGGCCCGTGGTTGATAGCGAGCTGGGTCAGTATTCCCGTTCCAGGCCCCCCCAGCCCAAGCAAAAGCTCTACGGTTTGAAATGCCTGGACAGTTGCCGCCCCTTCGCTGGTATTCACTTCAAGATGAGTATTCAGGAAGCGGTAGGAATGCCCTTCCAAAGAAATATCTACCGATCCCCAGCCGCGGGTAAATTCAAGGTCCATGCCACCAACAGTAATGACGGCATTAACAAAATAGTTGCCCGAATCAGCATTGCTGTAGGCGATATCGCCACGGACCAATACGACGTCGCGATCCACCAGGTTGACGACAAAAGGAATTCTCACTCCTGGTGCAACAGGCACAAGTGCAGGCACCAACACGTCTGCATTGTCGGATATCGCACCGCCCGGAACGACATAATTCAGACCACGCGCTGCCAGTTCTCCCTCCAGGATGGCAAGGAAATCGACATCAGGGAAAACACCAGTACCGGGAAAAAATGGAGTGCCGGTAATTTTTGACACTTCCTGCAAGCCAACAACATGCGGATCGGTTCTTTCTATTTCATCGGCAACCAGTTTCGCCCTCTCCTGGAATTTCGACTGCAGCGCCGTGTCGACTATGTCTCCAGCGAGAATAAGGAACTCTTCCTCGGACATGACCGGTTCAAGAATCCTGAACAGGTTTGCACCGACATAAAGATTCCTGGTCATCGCGCGGACGTTGGTAGCATCGTCGGCGAGTGCAGTTTGAAAGCTCAGGCAGGCAATCAATCCTGCCAGCAAAAGTTTTGTTCTTTTCATCACGAACCCCCTCATGTGGTCTGTATTTCTTTTATGTTTGTTTGTTTTAAAGTGTAGTCCAGTGCAGCATTCACCGCAGAACTCCAGATTATGTAAACCAAAATCCACCGTTTTTCACGGGAAACCGACCGATTTTCGACTCCAGGTGATGAACCCTTCGCGCAAATAGCGATGCTGAACCGGGAGCGGTTCTGCTAGAGTGCCCTGCCATTTTGATTCACGGATGCCAAACTAATGAGTAAAATCCCAGCTGTCGCCGCGGTTCTGGGCCTGTTTTTTTTCGCATCGGCGCCCGGCCACGCAGAACCCGACCTGATCGCCTTCACGGACGCGCGTTTCGATGAACACGCCGAGCTTGCGATGCGGATCTGGCACTTCGCCGAGCTGGGTTATCTCGAGGAGAAAAGTAGCGAACTCTTGCAAGCGACGCTGGCTGAGGCGGGATTCGATATTGAAGTTGGCATCGCCGGTATCCCGACCGCCTTCGTCGCCAGCGCCGGTTCGGGCGGGCCGGTCATCGCTTTCCTGGCCGAATACGACGCCCTGCCCGGCATCACCCAGACCGCATCGCCGGTTCGCGAGGAATTCCTGGGGCAGGCCGGCGGCCACGCCTGCGGTCACAATCTGCTGGGGACGGCATCGATCGGCGCGGCCATCGCCGTCAAGCACTGGCTTGAACAAACCGGCAACAACGGGACGGTGCGTCTATACGGCACGCCCGCCGAGGAAGGCGGTTCGGGCAAGGTTTACATGGTGCGCGAAGGGCTGTTCGACGACGTCGATGCGGTACTCACCTGGCATCCCGACGATGAATCCCGCGTACGGAATAATTCGTCACTGGCCAATCGCTCGGCCAAGTTCAGATTCCACGGAATATCCGCGCACGCCGCAGCGGCGCCGGAAAAGGCGCGCTCGGCACTCGACGCCGTGGAAGCCTTTAATTTCATGATCAACCTGATGCGTGAGCATGTTCCACAGGAGACCCGTATCCATTACGTGATCACGGCCGGTGGTCACGCGCCCAATGTCGTTCCCGATTTTGCGGAGGTGTATTACTACATACGGCATCCGGACACGCGGACTCTTTTGCGGATATGGGACCGGGTTGAAGCCGCGGCCCAGGCGGCGGCAACCGGAACCGGCACGACGATGGATCGCGAGATCATCCATGGCAATCACGCCATATTGCCCAACCAGACGCTGGCTGAGGCGATGCAGAAAAACCTGGAAAAGGTCGGTGGAATTTCCTACAACGATGAAGAAAAGACTTTCGCCGAGAATATTTATCCTTCATTGATCCAGCCGGAGCACGCCCTGGGCAGCGAAGCGATGATCATGCCGATCGATCTGGAGACCTCGAGCGGATCGACTGATGTTGGCGATGTCAGCTGGATCGCGCCGACGGCCGGACTGAGTACGGCGACCTGGGTACCTGGCACTTCGGCACATAGCTGGCAGGCGATTGCCGCCAGCGGCACCAGCATCGGAATCAAGGGTGTTCAAGTGGCGGCCAAGACGCTGGCGCTGACAGCCCGGGACCTGTACACCGATCCGGCACTGCTGGCCCGGGCAAAAAATGAGTTTCAGGAAAAACGCGGCGAGGATTTCGTTTACAAACCCTTGCTCGGCGACCGCCCTCCGCCACTCGATTACCGAAAATAAGCCCTCATCTCTTGCCGTTTCTAACCCTCACCGGCCTCCGGCCAGACCGCGTATGCAAACGCCGGCCGCGCGATCGGCGGATACGGATTGAGGTTTGAACCGGATTGCGGTGGTATTCTGCTGGCTTCTGAAAAAGGCGCAAACATGGCACAGGATGGGTCACTCAAAGTCGTTATCGCCGCCCTGATCGGCAATTCTATGATTGCCGTAACCAAGTTCGCGGCGGCGATGTATACCGGTAGCTCTGCGATGCTGAGCGAAGGCGTCCATTCGCTGGTCGATACCGGAAACCAGGCCTTGATGTTGTTGGGAATAACCCGGTCCAAAAAGCCGGCCGACGACCAGCATCCCTTCGGCTACGGCATGGAACTGTATTTCTGGGCCTTCGTCGTCGCGTTGCTGCTGTTCTCGCTCGGCGCCGGCGTCTCGATCTACGAAGGCATCCTGAAAATCAGGGACCCGCACCCGATGACCAGCCCGGGCGTCAATTACGTGGTCCTGGGCGTTGCATTTCTCATTGAACTGTGGGCGTGGACGATCGCGTTCGGCGAGTTCAAGGGGGGTATCGGGCGAGCCGGATTTTGGCGAGCCACACGCGCCAGCAAAAATCCCGCCGTTTTCGTCGTGCTTTTCGAGGATACGGCGGCACTGTTGGGACTGCTGGTCGCTTTTGCCGCTATCGCCGCGAGCCAGATTCTGGACATGCCGGTCCTCGACGGCGTCGGCTCGCTGGTCATCGGGCTGATACTGGCGCTGACCGCGATCATCCTGGTCGTCGAATGCAAGGCCCTGCTGATTGGCGAAGCGGCGAGTCCGAACATCATCAGCGGCATCCGCAGGCTTGCCAATGACCAGCCGGAAATCCTGGGCATCAACGAATTGAGAACCATGCACCTCGGTCCAGACGATGTTTTGCTGGCCTTAAGCCTGGATTTCAAAAATGACCTGAACGCAGGGCGCGTCGAGGAGACCGTCAGTCGCCTCGAACTAAAAATCAAGGAACGTTACCAGGAAATACGCAGGGTTTTTATCGAAATACAGTCGCCCGGCGCCGCCGCGGACTGATATCAGTGCACTCGGCTGGATGACATCGGGTTGGCACGCGTATCAAACATCACCTGGTCGAATACCTGAACCAGCGCGTCAGAATCCTGTGCCCCTGCGACCGCGTACTTTCCGTTGAGGATAAAGTTTGGCACGCCACTCACACCTAGCTTCCGCAGGTGCTCTTCCTCGGCGCGTACTTCCTTCAGGGCGCCGTCCCGGCGCTGAATTCGATGAATCGCCGCTGCGTCGAGACCCGCCTCCTTGCCAAGCACACACAGCAGGTCTTTGTCGCCGATGTCTCTGCCATGTTCGAAAAAATTTCTAAACAGAAGATCAACCAGTCGGTTCTGCTCCGGACCGGGGCCGGCAATCTGAATCAGGCGATGCGCATTCAGCGTATTGGGTACGCGCTCGAGCTGGTCGAAGCGGAAGATAATCCCTTCTTTCTCGCCCACCGCGGTGAGTTCATCAAGAAACGGCTGGACAAGTTCACGTCCGCCGAATCGTTTGTCCAGGTATTCATCGAAGGAGATGCCATCGACCGGCATGTCCGGGTTGAGCTGGAACGGGTGCCACATAACCCTGGGCTGATCATCGCCATGGATGTGCGTCAGCGCTTTTTCAAGCCGGCTCTTGCCCAGGTAGCACCAGGGGCAAATAAAATCGGCAATGGCGTCAACTTGCAGGCCCATCGTGTATCGCGCTCTCTGTAATCATCCTTGTTATATAAGGTTAGACATCCGGAAAAACAAGTTGTCATTTTTTTGACGGGTTTTACAACATTTTTAATATAAAAGATTAAGTATCATCGATAACTCATTGTTTTATCGGTACTAATACTCCCACCAGGTCGTCTTCCACCACACCGTGAATTCTCCGAGATCGATAGATCCGTCGCTGTTCGTATCGATCATGGAAAATCCCTCGGCCGCCTGTTGGGTCGTCGCTTCAGGTGACAGCGTCTGCAAAAGACTTTGAAATTCCTTGAAATCGATCAGGCCGTTACCATCATTATCGAAGTACTCAAAGTTGGATTTGATGTCATCCTGACGTTTTGCCCATGCTTCTTCCATAACTGTCTCCCGCAAGTTATTCGCTTCACACCGTCTGTGTCCGCAATCGATGCAGACGGATAATCGGCAAAGATGGGCGCCGCTGCAAGACAGTTTGGGAAAAACTTTGCGCCACGCCAATGGAAAAAAGACGGTCAGGAAATCAGCGGGAATTCTGGTAAGGGATGAAAAAAAACGGCCGGACTGCACCGGCCGCCAATATGTTCATAAAAATCAAAAGGATGTGGTCACCCACCCGTGATACTAAGTTCCGCATTGCCGACGTTGGCTGAAACGTCAAATTCATCGGAGCCGGAACCTTCATGTTGCAGGCTATGCCCGGGACCCCATCCTCGATCCGCCCTGATTCTTTCTCCGTTCAGTTTCAGGGAGACATGACCGACATCCGCGTCGAGATTTATCTTGCCCGCCGATGCGGTTGCGCTCTTGACTCTGACATTCCCGACCGATGTATGGGCGCGCACGTCCCCGCGGGGCACTGCGACAGTAATTTCACCGACGCCCAAACGCGCATTAACCCCGCCTGAGACGCCCTCAACGCTGATACGACCCACACCGAGTCTGACTTTCACCTGCGGGCTGGCCGGCATCCGGACTTCCCAGTGCTCCTCAACGTCGTCCTCGTCCAGGCCGCGCGGATAATCCAGCTTGAGCTTCAAATCGTGGCTCTTTTTCGTGCTTGCCAGTTCTATACGCTGGAGATCTTCAGCGTCGACACCCCCGAACCAGCCGGCGTCCGGTTCCAGTGATACGACGACCGTAATTTCATCCCCACCACCGGCAACGACTTCAACCGTGCCCACACCCGCATTGATCGTGACGTTTTCGATACCGGCGGCAGGAAAGGTTTTATTGATTTCATAAGAGTCATCGGCTGCCGCATGATGAGAGATGGAAAACGACACGACGAAACAAGTCAAAAACGTCATGATCCTGGACATTTACAATCCTCCTGTGGTTTCAGCTTGGATGTCGCGCCTCGGCGGCGGGTTTATCCTGGACACAACAAAATCGAATAATAGCTCAATGCCGGCTTTCCATATATTGCGGATCCGGCCGGACGCGACGCCGGCCTGTCTCGTCGGCAAATCGGAATCCACACGCGACGGAGATGATAATCACGGCCGGCTGCAAGAGGATTGGCCTGATGTTTCCCGATGCCAGCCAGCGGACATATATCCCGTCTCAGTGGTATTTTTCCATTAATCTTTCGGCTGTTATAGGGTGTGTTGTGGCGCGATCGTTAAAATTCCTTGTCCACCCCTGGGGACGCGCCCGCCGTTTGCAGAGCTTTTTTTGGAGATGACCGCGTGATCGATGAGATCAAAGAAATACAAGGCCATTTCGCAAATATCGATGCGGATGGCAGTGGCTCCATTGATTTCGATGAGTTCACCCAGCTTTTGAGATCACTTGGACTCAGCCGTATAGACGACATCGCACGCCTCGCCTTCGATGCAATCGACAAAAACGGTAATGGCGAAGTCGATTTCAAGGAATTCTGTACCTGGTGGAATCACGGCGGAAAGGAATTCCAGGCAAAAACTTAGAAATGGCCAATACCACCACTGGCCAGGACAATAACTGCTAGGGCCGAAAACCTATTGGACCTGGATGATCTATTCCGGATCACCCACTGGTTCAGATACCGGTTCAGATTCCACCGGCGAATCGCTATCGGTCCCGGGCTCACCCGGATCTGGTCGCGGATTTCTCATTTGCCAGGCGCGCAATACAGCCTTGACAACGGTGGCCAGTGGAATCGCAAAAAATACGCCCCAAAACCCCCATAAACCGCCAAACAACAAAACGGCAACGATGATGGCGACCGGGTGCAAATCGACCGCCTCGCTAAAAAGCAAAGGAGACAGGAGATTTCCATCCAGCGCCTGGATCACCAGATAAGCAATTACCGCGTAATAAAATAAAGGCTCAGGACCCCACTGAATGTAAGCGACCAGCGCAACCGGCAATGTCACTACGGCGGCGCCGATAAAGGGAATTAACACCGAAAAGCCAGTAATAGCACCCAGCAAGACAGCGTATTGCAACCCCAAAAAGGAAAATACCAGGAAACTGACTACGCCGATAATGATGATCTCCAGCACTTTTCCATCGACGTAATTACTGATACTGGCGTTTACCTCGGCCCAGACTTCCGTCGTAACCTGCCTGTCCCTCGGGAGAAAACCGCCGAACCAGCCAACCAGCATCTCGCTGTCGCGAATCATAAAAACCACCATCATCGGGACCAGAATCAAGTAAACGACGATGGTAACGAGGGTTACTACCGATGTCAGGGAAAAGGAAATCGCCTTTTGACCGAGGACGACGAGTTCATCGCCGAGCCTGCTGACAATTTCGTTGACCTGACTATCCGTAAAGTAATCCGGGTATCGATTGGGAAGATCCAGCAACTCATCCTGGAGACGATTGATAATAGCTGGCGCTTGCTGGACAAGTTCGGACAATTGCGAAACAAGCAACGGCAGCAGCCCTAGAAAAAATATTAGCAGCATTGCCAGGAATCCCAGGCCAACGATAATCACTGACATAAATCTCGGAACTCCAAGATTTTGCAGACGCAGCATTATGCTCTGCAGCAAATAGGCGATTATCAGGGCAGCAAAAACCGGCGCAAGAATTCGGCCCGTAAAGTAAATAATTACGCTGATCGTCAATAAGACGCCACCGAGCAAAACCATTTGCGGATCAGACAGGCTTTTCCGCAGCCAATTTCCTATGCTTTCCATATGCGATGACCTTGATACACCCTACCGGGGATTGTAACCAAGACAGCGTTTGATATGGCAGCAAAACTTGTTAATCTTCAGCTGAATTCACGCGTCATTCCGGGTGGTCAAATTTGAATACGGAGCAATACTTTCATGCCAAAGGCATCCAGCAACAAATAAAGCTGGAAATGTTGCTGTTTTTCGGTCTTTTTGCGCTTGGGATGTGGCTGGTTCCCGCCATGATTTACGTGGTTGGCGTAAAAATTCTCGGTCCATATGGAGAATTGAAGAGTCTGTCGGCTTTCTATATCGACCTGTTCAGTATGCTGGTCGAGAAAAGACGCATAGCCTGGCTGCTCGTTGCCTCACCCTATCTTTTTCTATCCCTGGTCAGAGTTCTGATATGGCTTTGGGGAGTTGCACAACGAGCTGCGAGCACACTGGATCAGGAAACGAGCGAGCAGTGATATGGTGCAGTGCATTATTTTATTCGATTTTTTACCCGGAGTTCAGTTAACCAAAGGGCGCAAGAGTGTGAACTGGGTCTCAAATCTGATCTCTTTTTGTACCTGAATCCGGCATTTGTTGCCCAGTTATGTAAATATTCCCGTGAGCGACCTTGAGATGGTCCGACCGGCCGTTGGTGAGACACGATGATGAAAAGCATTTTTGATAGATTTCGCAAAGGACCGGATTCCACAAAGGATTCGTCGGTTCGAGCAGGCGGTGCAAACCAGCCGTCGCTGATTTCGCGTGGCCAGCCCGCGTTGAAAGGCTATCTGAAACCGCGTCCTCAGCCTGAAATCACCGATGACGAAGAAAACACGAAATCGGTTCTTGATATTTTGGATAACCCCGACCTCGAACTGGAACCGCAAGGCTTCAATCCTTACAACAGTGGTAGTTTCGATCGCGAGAAAGACTGGACGCCGGTCAAGAAAACCACACGATAAAAGCTGCCGATCCGGCAGGTTCACAGATTTCCCAGGTCCTTGCATTCACCGCCGATGCTTAATCGATGTTCGCCGTAGACCGCCAGCTCACGACGTAATTCGCCAGCGCGATCGTTGCGGCCAGATCGCCGCAGTAGATCAATGCCTCACAAAAACAGCTTCCCCGGCCAGCCAGGTCTGTTCAACCTGAACTTGCCAAAGCTCGGCTTCGTCGATATTAAACATATCGCGGTCCAAAACGACAAAGTCGGCCCACTTGCCAATTTGCAGACTCCCCAGGTCCGCTTCCTGAAAAGCCGCGTAGGCTGCATCGGTCGTAAATGCGCGAAACGTTTCCGCCAGGGTCATCGCCTGTTGCGGAATCCATCCACCCGCCGGGTTCCCTTGCTGGTCCTGCCTGGTCACCGCAGCATAGATTCCGAAAAAGGGATTAGCATATTCCACTGGGAAATCGGATCCAGCCGCGATGATAGTGCCCTGATCCAGAAAGGTTCTCCAGGCATAGGCGCCCACCAGTCTTTTTTTGCCGATGCGATCTTCGGCCATATTTTTGTCACTGGTTGCATGCACAGGTTGCATCGAGGCGATGATATTGAGTGCTGCGAACCTTGGAATGTCGTCGGGAACAACAACCTGCGAATGTTCGATTCGGTTTCGGTAATCGCCTGCCTGGCCAGTCTGAGCGGCGGCAAACGCATCGAGCGCCATCCGGTTTCCCTGGTCACCTATAGCATGAATATTGACCTGGAAGCCCATGCGCATCGCTTTGGCAACCTGGCGATTCAGTTCTTCCTGTTTCAGGAAGACCAGACCTTTGTTACCAGGATCGTCAGAATAATCCTCAAGCATGGCAGCGCCCCGGCTTCCCAGCGCCCCGTCGATATACAATTTAACGCTGCGTGCAGTTAGCCGGTCGCGTCCATAAGAAATCAATGGATTTACCAATGCATCCAAATTTTCGCCTGCACCAGACATCATCGCGTAAATTCGAACGGTTAGAACCTGGTCATCAGCCATGGCTTTATAAACGCCAAGCGTCTCCGAGTCGACGCCGGCATCATGCACTGAGGTTATTCCGAGGCTGTTGAGTCTTTTTTGAGCAAGTTCCAAAGCGTACCGGATTCGGGTTGTATCAGGCGGCGGAATATTGTCTTCGATGAGCGCCATGGCATGATCGACAAAAATGCCGGTGGCCTTACCTTGTTGATCGCGAATTATTTTTCCGCCAGTCGGATCTTCCGTCTGTTTATTGATACCCGCCAGTTCCATCGCCGCAGTATTGGCCCATCCGGCATGGCCATCGATTCTTGTGAGCCAAACGGGGCGGTTTGAAACAACGCGATCCAGATCTGCCGCTTGCGGATAGTTTTTTCCGGGCCAAATTACCTGGTTCCAGCCTCTTCCCTGTACCCAGCCATCTCCGGGAGGTAATTGCGCCACCACCCTGTTCAGGGCATCCTGCAGACTGCCTGTTCCGACCAGATCAACTGTTAGCTTTGTCTCCCCAAGACTCGAAACGTGCCCATGCGCGTCTATCAGCCCCGGGATAATCGTTTTTCCCTCCATATCGACGACAGTGGCCGAGTCAATCGCGGGCGGCTGCCCGCTGCCGGTCCCAGTGACCCTGCCATCGCTTATCGACATCCAGTCGAAACGATTTTCACCGTCGATATATCCGTTGGCGTTGCTAATCAGGACATCTGCGGCCAAACCGGTGGCGGGCAAAAGCAACAAAACAGTTAGCAGAAAGACCGGCATGCGGCAACCTCCATGAAGCTCGGGAAAAGATGTTCCATGCCGACCCAGTGATCGGTACGAAATTTTTCCTAATAATACAGAATCGGGCGCAGAAAAGGCCCTGGTCGCGATAACTGTTTGCGGGGCAAGAATCGTCCTGGCAGGTACTGACCGGTCAGTTGATATAGCGCGATATGTCGATCAACTTTTTTGCGCGTATCGCGGGGCGCTTCCGAAACGCGACAATTTTCTGCCATCCGTTAGCCCGGGGGTTTTTTAGCCTGCTCAGTTTCAGGCTGTATTTTTGAAGATGGTTCAGCATGTCGGCCGTCTCCGGATACGCGACCTTGTAGTTTTAGAGTCCCATCCTGAGCTTGTGATGCACGGTTCGTCGTGTCTTTTGAACGTCTGCTCCCAAATCGATTGTTACGGCGCCACATATCATTTGACTATCGCAAATTGGCCACATAACCCTTTGTTTTAGGAAGATTTTTTTTCCCGCATCCAATCATTTTCCAGCAAAAACTTCCCCGCCTGGTCTTCAGGACTGTGACAGTCATCACATTCTGGATTTGAATATTCGGTACGGTGAGAGGAGCGGTAAAAATCCTCTTGAGGTCCGAGGGGTATAAAATTATGAAAGCGAAAATCGTCGGTTTTGCATTTTTGACTGCGATGGCATCCGGTCAGGCTGGGTTCGCTCAGGAGCCCGTTCGACTGAACGATGCCACCGAGGCACCCGTTTGCGAGTCAGGAAATTGCATTCAGGATCCGCTGCCGAGAATGGAAACAATGCTTTTCGTCAATTCGCTCTGGCAAGTGCACCCCTTTCAATTAAGCTATATTGATCAACTTGAACATCAGCAGGCGGGATGGATATTGGATCGGACACCGTACACGAAGATCAGGAATTACGATGGCGTTATCGAAAGCCGATCCTGGGTTCAGAACCTAGCCAGCATGCGCGATCTGAAATTAGTCACCTTCTGGCAGGGATCCGCTTCGAGCGTTTTTTTTGGCGTCAGCAGCGACGGGCTGGCGGGTTTGAATATCGCACGAAATAAGCTCGAGAAAGACGAAAAAACAGAAGCCGGAACATTTGGCCTGTCGAGCCGGTCAATCGGTCCTTTGTCACCGCCTTTGGTTCACTCCCAGTCGCTCACTTACGAAAAACAGGATCTGAGCCTGGCGATCGCTGCAGATCTGCAGTAAAAACATCACATCGCCCAAGTATCAGGGCTCCACTTTCATCCTGCTCTCATCACGGCGCGCCCTGAATTCGCTGTTCGAATACCAGTTCGGGAATGTTGTTTCCCCACTGAGTCGCCTGCCAATATCGAAATACAATTCAATATCCTGGATGACCGCCGACCAGTTCCAGTCCTCACTGTATTCATCGGCCGGCTGATGATAGCGGTCCCGACGGTATTCCTGCATGCGTTGCTTGCCCCAATCCTGTCCATGTTCCAGGTTGTCTATCCCTGCTTCGGCATAAAGTACGGGGACACCGACCTTGGCCAGGTTAAAGTGATCCGATCTGAAAAAATAACCTTTTTCCGGTGTCGGTTCGGCTACCGGCACCCTGCCCTGCTTGGCCGCCGCCTCGTCCAGGTACTCTTCCAGCTCGGAACTACCCAGCCCGAAAACCGTAATATCCCGGGTGGCCCCATCGACAATCAGGCTGTCAAAATTCAGCGCAGCGACGGTTTCGCTTAGTGGAAACAACGGGTGCTCAGCATACCAGGCCGAACCCAGCAGGCCGGATTCCTCTCCTGTAACGGCCAGAAATAAAATAGAACGCTCCGGCGCGGGGTCCATTGCAGCAAAGGCCCGCGCCAGCTCGATGATCGCTGCGGTACCTGTGGCGTTGTCGATCGCCCCATTAAAAATCTGGTCCCCCGGAAGAGTCGTTTTCGTCCCGAGATGATCCCAATGCGCCATAAAAATAATCACTTCATTGGGTCGTTGACTCCCGGGGATCAAACCGACCACATTTTTGGAATTCAGGCCGCTGATATCATTGTGCAACTCCGTCGATACGAAAAGACCCAGGTCGACAACTTGAAAATCAGGTTTCAACGCCATCTGCCGAGCCTCTTCCAGAGTCAGGCCGGCGGCAGCGAGTACTTCATGAGCGGCTTCGGAGTCAAGCCATCCTTCGACCGCCACGGCGTTCTGGTTGCCATCCTCGCGCTGAAGATCGAATTGCTCGCCCGACCAGCTATTGGCAACCACATCCCAGCCATAACCGGCTGCGTCTGTTTCGTGAACGATCAGTGCGCCGGCGGCTCCCTGCCTGGCCGCTTCTTCGAATTTGTATGTCCAGCGGCCATAATAAGTCATTGATTTACCACGAAAAAGATCACGGTCCCCGGTTGCAAACCCCGGGTCGTTGACAAGAATTACGACGGTCTTTCCGCGAACATCCGAATTTGCATAGTCGTTCCAGTTGAACTCCGGCGCGATGATTCCATAACCGACAAAAACCAACTCGCTGTTATCGAGCGATACCTCTGCCTGAACTCTTTTTGTCCACAAAATGGACTGCACACCCATGGCATATTCAATTTCATAATTCTGATTATGGATGCGCAGAATTGTGGCTGGATCCGCCGTCATACTCACCATCGGTACTGGCTGTAAATAGCTGTTGCCGTTACCCGGCTTCAGGCCAGCCTGTTCAAACTGACCGGATAGGAATTCAATAACCCTGTCCTCCCCGATCGTTCCTGGAGCGCGACCCTGAAATTCGTCTGACGCCAGCGTTTTTACATCCGCGGCCAGCCGTTCGGCGGAGAAGCGGGGAGTGTCCTTTCCGACCCTCTCGGGGTCGTCACACGCTACGAGAACCAAGCAGGCCAAAAGTAACAAGCGATACATAACAGCATCTCCCGGAATCATGTTTTCTGTGGGTTACAGATGCCGCGTAAAGCGACATTTTGAAAGTATACTAACGCCGATCAGGATTGTCTTTTTCTTCGGGTTCTGTCTCTGACCCTTTTTCCGGCTCAATTGTCGCTGCGGGCTCCTCATCACTCGTCGTGTCGGAACTTTTTCTAGGTGGATTTATCCAGATAATATCGATATTCCGAAACTCCGCCTGACGATTGATGGCGTTGACACGATTCATGTCTATCTTCTTCTTGTTGGGCGCTGATTCTGTCGTCGCCGCACACCCTGCGAGAATCACGCAAAAACCCAGCAATGTCAGTCGTGTTTTATTCATGTATCTGTGAACCGGCTTTGAATTAGATTTTTGTCAACAGCCGCTCCATGTCATCACTTTCTATATGCCATCAAGGATAACCAAAACCCAGCCTGTCACACGCTAGATGGATAAAGGGTCGTTTCCGGTACCAACAAAATGCATCGCTTCCTTCAGCGTGCGGCAAATCTCCTCGTGCAGCAATGCATCATTCACGTAGTTTCCGATAAATCTTCTTGACCAGATCTTATCGCCGCCAACAGACACCAGTCTGGCGTCAATCAGGATCTGCCTGGTGCCGTTACCCCCGGACAGAAGCTTCGTGCGAATCAACAGGTGCGCCTCATCCACCAGGGTATTTGATCGCCCACCTGAATTGATGTTGCCCGCATACGGTAATCCACGAATCCTCAATACCAGATCAGTCTTACCTCGGAGTTCACCAAACGCCGTTTCCGGCTCGGTTTTTTCCGACGCCGCAGACGCCTCCGGCGAGCCCTGCATGCCCGCTTCGACGATTACACCAGAAATGGCGACTAACGAAACCAGCAAGATGGCTGTGCCGGCCCCGCTGCGGAATCTGCCCGACAAAACGTCGCGAGCGAAGGGGTTTTTCTCGGCAGCGTTTTTCCAATTCCAAATATTCATCGAATCCTCGATAAAAAATCGCCTGCAAGGATATTTGGGTCCAATCCCCGGAAACATGCAAGCATTTATCATCCTTTACCTGTAATTGGGCAGTTTACAAGCGGGCTAGTTCCCATATGCGAGCAGGAGAAGACCCACCAAACCCGGCTGGCTAAGGAAGCTCTGATCTGTTCATGGGCGAAGTAGATTCTGATTCAAAATGTTCAGATTCAAGGCGCGAAGCGCACGTAATAGCTGGCTATTGCGAAGATTTGCAACACAGAAACTGGATATTTTGGGCGCAAGATACGAGTCCTTGAACAGATCAGAGCTTCCCTAAGCTCTGATCTATTCATGGGCAAAGTAGATTGTGATCCAAAATGTTCAGATTCAAGGCACGAAGCGCACGTAATAGCTGGCTATTGCTAAGATTTGCAACACCGAAGCTGGATATTTTGGGCGCAAGATACGAGTCCTTGAACAGATCAGAGCTTCCCTAATAATTGATCCCTTGCGCGCTGCAAAGTACGCTGCCCGGGTAATGGCAAGCCCGGGAGAGATATTCGAATGTCGCTGAGAATTACGTTTGAGCTAGGCGAGTCAGATCTGAAGCATTTTCGCACCATCATGCGCGATGCGCGCGCCGCGACAAAGGACCTCAGCGCAGACGAAATCATCGAATCTGTTAACGAACTACTGGAAGAGGTGCGTTCGATCAACGTGCCCGAATTTATCGGCGAGCGCCTGTTAAAGCTGGACACCATGATTCGGATGGCGCAGGACGATGATTGGAAGCTGCCGCCCACAGAGTTAACCAGAATATTGAACGCCCTGGCTTACTTCGGCGAGCCGGAAGACCTGATTCCTGACCACATCCCGGTCCTTGGATTTCTTGACGATGCAATCATGGTTGAACTGATGGTCCGCGAACTCAAACACGAGATAGAGGCTTACCAGGATTTTCGCCAATTCAAAAGAGCCGAAGAAAGTCGCAGACGTAAACTGGGTAAGTCAGACCACGTATCTCGGGAGGAGTGGCTCAAACAAAAGCGGGCCTCCCTCCAGCAGCGCATGCGCAGACGCAGGCGGCGCGACAGATCGGGTCGCTCGAGTGGCGGTCGATCCCCGTTTTCCCTGCTGTAACAGCCCGCACAGAACCCGGCTTGTCTTTTGTAGATATCGCTTCGCGGTCACAGATGTGACTCCTCTCGCGGCGATGCCGCTGTCGCGGGTAATGCACGATAGAACGAAAACTGCGCATCCCTGGCTGTCATCAGATTCGCCTGCGCTCGATCAATGGGTCACAAGGTCGTTTAGACAGCCATCTTAAGCCGATAACCCTATGTTTTTTAAGCATTAACTATCCGGCCAATAATAAAGAACGATACCGGCAAGCGTCGTCCACATAGCCATTTGTGCCCACCAGCGCCAGGCCGTTTTTTTTAACAGGCCTAAGAAACCCAGCGCACTGCAGATTGTCATAATCAGGAACAGACCGGTGCTTTTTATCAGCGGCAAGAACTCGTGTTGCAGATGGGGATTCTCATCGACCAGCAGATAAAAAAGGAATGTGACGACACCGAGGCTGATTGTAATAGCGACGCTTGAACCAAGAAAAATGCCGGTAATTACGACTAAAGGAAGCATTTTGCCCTCCAAAGTTGTCGAAAAGGCTAACCAGACCCTTGATTGCTGGCCGTCAAGGCCATAGTTTAGGCGAGTGCCGCAAAGAATTGCGACTTCTTGATTTAATACTTGATTATTTGTAGAGGATCACATCTGTATGACTTCTGTTAGGAAATTGACCTTCATCCTCGCGGCCTCCGTGCTGATTCTGGCATCGCTGACTAGCAACGATGCCAACGGCGTTCCCGGGGTCGGCAGTGACAACGAGGGCGATCTCTTTTACACCGACAAGCAAAGCGCTGTCAGCCGGCTGGTAACCAAATTTATTGAGCGAAATCATTACACCGAACCACGTGTCGATGACCAGCTGTCGTCCAAAGTTCTGGATCGGTACATAGACATTTTGGACGGAAACAGGATGTTTTTCTACGCAGAGGACGTTATTGCCTTTGATCGGTATCGATTGGATTTGGACGATGCTGTCAGTAACGGGGATCTTGACCCTGTTTTCGAGATTTTTTCTGTATTAAAGGAACGAAATCTGGACAGGTTGGACTACAGTCTCGAACTGTTGATGACAGAGCCGGATTTCACCCTTGCTGAGAATTACCGGTTCGATCGTTCAGATCAGCCCTGGATCGAAACCCGTGAGCGGATGGATGAACTATGGCGCAAGAGAGTCAAAAATGACGGCCTGCGACTCCTGCTGACGGGGAAAACCTGGGAAGAGGCCAGGGAAATTCTGGAGAAGCGATACACGCGGGCACAGAGAAATATTGGTCGGATTAATAGCGACGATGTTTTCGAGTCGTTTATGAACGCATACACGCAGACGCTCGACCCACACTCCAGCTATTTGCTTCCTCGTACTTCTGAGGAATATCGAATCCAAATGAGCCTTTCATACGAAGGGATCGGCGCGTCACTGCAGATTGACGATGATTTTGTCACGGTTTTGAACATTCTTCCGGGCGGTCCTGCCGCGATCGACGGTATTTTGGCTCCCAATGATCGGATCACCGCGGTAGGCCAGGATCAGGACGGGGAAATGGTCGATGTTGTCGGCTGGCGACTTGATGATGTGGTGCAGTTGATACGAGGCCCTGGTGGAACCGTCGTCAGGCTGCAGATTCTGAAAGCAGGCGCTATCCCCGGAGCGGAGGAAAAAGTGCTCCGGCTGGTCAGGGACAAAATAAAACTGGAAGCGCAGGCCGCTCAGAAAGACGTTATCACGGTTCCACGCGGAGACCGGGAATTACGTATCGGAGTGATCACTGTACCCAGCTTTTATCAGGACTTTGAAGCTCGCATGGCGGGCGATGAAAATTACACAAGCACGACGCGCGACGTCCGGCGCCTGATAAAGGAGCTTGAAAAGGAAAAAATCGACGGGCTGGTCATGGATCTGAGGAGTAATGGCGGTGGTCATCTGACAGAAGCACAGGAACTGAGTGGTCTGTTTATCGAGGATGGCCCAGTTGTCCAGGTCAAGCAAACGAACGGTCGTATCGAGGTGCTCCAGGATCCGAATCCAATTGAGGTGTTCAGTGGCCCATTGGCGGTTCTCGTCAACCGGTACAGTGCGTCCGCATCGGAAATTTTTGCGGCTGCGATTCAGGATTACGAACGGGGAGTCATCGTCGGACAGCAGACTTTTGGCAAAGGGTCCGTCCAAAATCTCTATTCGCTGGACAGGTATGCGCCGCGGACGTCTGATCCGGGATTTGGCCAACTTACGTTGACCATCGGAAAATTCTATCGCGTAAGTGGCGGAAGCACCCAGCATCGAGGTGTTCGCCCGGATATTGAAATGCCATCGCTAATCGATGCGACCGTCGTTGGGGAAAGCACCAGGGAATCCGCCCTGCCTTGGGATCAGATCGATCCTACCGAATATGAGATCGATCTTGATTTGGACGACACGATCGATACGATCGCGCAAACTCATGCGCGACGTGCGACCACAGACCCCGATTTTGACTTTCTGCTCAATGAATTTGCCGTATTTCAGGGGATGCGCTCCCAGGACACTGTCTCGCTGAGCGTGGAAGTTCGTCGTCAGGAACAGGAAACGGTGCGACTGGAGCGCCTGAAGCGCGAAAACGAACGCCGCGCAGCACATGGATTGGAGCCGTTGGAATCCATGGAATCGTTGGAAAACGAGGAATCCCAGGACTTTATTCTTGGTGAAGCTGCTCAAATTGTCGCAGATATGGCAAGTCTGGAAGGCCAGGCCACAGCGAGTTTGCGCGGTTCTGATGCATCTTTGAACTGAAACTTTGCAAAGGCGGCCGGGCTGATCGGGATGACTGATCAGCCCGTTTTTATTTTTTTCTTATAAAACAGTTACTTATCTAAGTTTTGATCGATTAATCGGCTGATTTATCTCTGCTGCTATTGCGATTTACGTCTTTAGTGTTATACTTCACTACAACACTAATTGAGTAAGCAATCACCCACTTCCCCCACTCTATCCAGGTAGCAGGCTAATGATGAAATTTCGGAAGTTGACGACAGTTCTTGCCTTGATCGCCGGTAGCGCTTTGATCAGTGGCTGCGGCACCAGCGAGGCGCGCAACACGGAAGCGGCCCAGGAATCCACTGTGCAGGCGTCCATCCCAGTTCGCGTAACAAAGGCTCATCGGGGGAACGTTTTTGCCCGGCATACAGGGACCAGTGTCCTGGAAGCTGATTTTGAAGCGCCTGTCGTCGCCAAAGTCGAAGGCGACCTGGTCGAAATCCTGATTGAAGAGGGCGACACGGTCAAAGCTGGCCAGATATTGGCCCGGCTCGATGGCGAACGGTTGAGACTCGCGATGCAAAGAGCGGGTGCGGAATACCGGCGCGCAAAGAAGGAGTATGAGCGAAATCAGGACCTTTTGCGGATGGGTCTGGTCGCACCCGGCGCGTTCGAGAATCTGAAATATGAAGCTGATGCGCTGAGGGCCGCGTACGGTATCGCACGGCTTAACTATGACTACTCCGAAATAAAAGCCCCGATTGACGGCGTGATCGCAGAACGATTTGTCAAGATCGGGAATCATCTCAGCATCAACCAGAAACTCTTCGTCATCACCGATCCGAGCGAACTGATGCTGGAACTACATGTTCCACAACAGAATCTCGGGCGATTTGGTGTTGGACAAACCGCAGATATCACAGCCGACGCAATACCGAACGAGACCTTCAAGGCGACGGTAGAGCGTATCAGCCCGCGGATTGACCAGGGCACCGGAACTTTTAGAATGACTTTAAAGATCATGGATCACACGGGTATTCTTCGTCCAGGAATGTTTGCACGTGTTGCGGTGGTCTATGATGTACATAACGACGCCGTGATGGTGCCGACAGAAGCTGTTATGGACGAGGACATTGAGAAAAGCCTGTTCGTAATCGAAGACGGAGTGGCCCGGCGCCGCGTCATCGAAACGGGGATCACCGATCGGGATATGATTGAGATTCTGGATGGTATCGACGATACAGACACGATCGTAGTGGTCGGTCAGGCCGGCTTGAAAGACGGAACTCCCGTAACAGCGCACGCCGGCTAAGACACGAAACCAGAAATCAGCGTGAGGGGAGCCGGCTCGATGCATATTCGAAAACTGTATCGCAGCATATTTTGGGTCATGCCGTTGATCATCCTTGGCGCCTGCGAAATGCACGCGAATGACGACGACAAGGACGCGGACGCAGAAGAAGAAGCGGCAATACCCGTCGAAGTCGGCAGTGCGACGCGTGGCGATATTTTTGCTCTTTACTCAGCCACCGCAGCACTTGAAGCTGACGGAGAGGCTGAAGTCGTAGCGAAAGTCGGTGGTGAAATCGTCGAGTTACTGGCCGAAGAAGGTGACCCGGTCAAATCCGGCCAGATACTGGCACGTCTGGATGGCGACCGTTTGAGACTTGAAGCTCAACAAGCCAAGGCCAATCTGTCGAAGCTCGAGCAAGAGTACAAACGCAACACTGATCTGCGCGACCGCGGTTTGATCAGTGCGGACGCGTTTGAGAACGTCAAGTACGAAATGGACTCCCTGAGGGCGGCGTATAACATGGCTCGCCTCGAACTCAGCTATACGGAAATCAAGGCGCCCATCGACGGAATAATTGCCGATCGATATGTGAAACTCGGTAACACGATTAACGCGAACGCGCCGGTCTTTCATATAATCGATATGGATCCCCTGCTGGGTTATCTGCATGTGCCGGAAAGAGAGTTTAGAAAACTGGCCCCGGGCCAGCCCGCGAGGATTTTTGTTGACGCGATACCTAATCAAAACTTTTCGGGAGTCGTTTCCAGAATTAGTCCCACTGTCTCTCCCGAAACAGGAACTTTTAAGGTCACTGTAGAGATCAACGAAGGAAATGGACAATTAAAACCAGGCATGTTTGGCCGCTTCAATATTGTTTATGACACTCGGGAGCAGGCGCTACTGATTCCGCGCTCGGCGATCATCGAAAGTGACCTCAATACGATCGTGTTTGTGATTGAGGAAGGAGTCGCACGCCGCAGGCCTGTCACGACCGGCTACACAAGCGAAGGCAACATCGAAATTCTCGATGGGTTAACCGGTGAAGAGCAGATAGTCATTGTCGGTCAATCCGGCCTTAAAGACGGCACCACAATTTTAATAATCAACCCCGTCAGCGGCTAATAATTATTTCTCCTGACACACTTTTGACACCGTCATTGAAAACGGAAGGCTCTCATGCGACTTATTGACATTGCAACAGAACGACGAGTGACCATTGTGATGTTCACGGTCGCGATCGTTCTATTCGGACTGGTTTCTCTATCGAGACTAAAAGTCAATCTGTTGCCGGATCTTTCGTATCCGACGATGACGGTTCGGACTGAGCTGACGGGTGCGGCGCCCATTGAAATAGAAAGCCTGATCACGAAACCGGTAGAGGAATCTGTAGGCGTAATCAAGAATGTTCGCCAGGTACGCTCTGTGTCCCGATCGGGCCAATCGGACGTTATCCTGGAATTTGCCTGGGGGACGGATATGGATCTGGCTGGTGTGGATGTCCGGGAAAAACTGGACATATTACAGCTTCCACTTGAGGCCAGCCGCCCCCTGCTGCTTCGGTTCGACCCCTCCAGTGAGGCGATCATGCGACTTGCACTGATCGAACACCCGGACGCGAAGATCAAGTTCCAAAACACTGAAGACAGGCTAAAGACCCTACGCCGATTTGCCGATGAGCAACTGAAAACAGACCTTGAGGCCAGCGAGGGCACCGCCGCAGTAAAGACCAGCGGCGGCCTTGAAGACGAGATCCAGATTCTGGTGGATCAGGTCCGTCTCGCACAACTGGGACTCTCGATCAAAACCGTCTCAGAGAGAATCAGGCAGGAAAACGTCAATCTCTCGGGAGGACGGCTGGAGCAAGGCTCGCAGCGTTTCCTGGTCCGTACCATAAACGAATTCCAAAGCGTCGATGAAATAGCCGATGCCATCGTCGCCATTGTTGACGGTCGCGTAATTTATTTGCGGGATATCGCGGAAATCAAACGCGGCTTCAAGGAAAGACAGGCGATTACCCGCGTAAATGGCCAGGAATCGGTCGAACTCGGTATTTACAAGGAAGGTGACGCCAACACCGTTCAGGTCGCGAACCGAATCAAACAAAGACTCGAGAACACCAGGGAAGACCTGCCGGAAAATATGCAGCTGATCACTATTTACGATCAGTCGGGTTTCATTTCGGATGCCATCGGTCAGGTTCGATCCGCGGCCCTCTTAGGTGGGCTGCTTGCTATTCTGGTTCTGTATTTCTTTTTGCGTGACGCTCGCGCGACTTTCATCATTGGCGCCGCCATTCCGGTTTCGGTCGTTGGCACGTTCCTGATGATGTACAGCAGCGATATTTCGCTCAACATCATGTCTCTGGGTGGGATAGCGCTCGCCATCGGGCTCCTGGTCGATAACTCCATCGTGGTGCTGGAAAATATCGTCAGAAAGAAGGAATCCGGTTTGTCGATGATGCAGGCATCGCGGGAAGGCGCTGGCGAAGTCTCCACGGCGGTTATTGCGGCAACATTAACCACCATAGCCGTGTTTTTCCCGATGGTTTTCGTCACCGGCATTGCCGGCCAGTTATTCAAGGATCAGGCACTGACGGTCACCTATGCCCTGATATTTTCACTCATTGTTGCATTGACCGTGATTCCGATGCTCGCCGCACTTGGAGCGGGCGAGCGATTTTCGGACTCGACAGATGACCGCCCGCCTTCCCGCTTTACCAAAGCCATCGGTTTTGTAATCCACATGTTCGGGAAACTCATCCGGGGACTGTCCTGGCTGATGAACAAGCTGTTGCGTCCGGGCGTCTGGATTTTCCAGGGCTTCTATCAGAGTATGGCAAAGGCCTACCCTGCCACGTTGGCATGGTCACTCCGCAATCGGTGGTTGGTGGTGTTTGTCGCTGCCGGCATCTTCGGCGGGACGATGTCGCTGGTTCCGAAGCTGGGTAGCGAATTGATTCCGCAACTTGCGCAAGGCGAGTTTTTTGTCGATATACGGTTGCCGCCTGGAACTCCGCTGATGAGAACCGACCAGGCGTTCCGGTCGGTCGAAAAAATTCTGATAGATCATGAGTTGGTAGCACTCAGCTTCTCGGTAGCAGGAACGGGTAATCGTCTGGATGCCAATCCGGTTGACGCTGGTGAACACACCGGGAAACTGAGTGTGAAAATGAATCCCGGTAGCGACAGAAACCAGGAAGAGGCGGTGATTAAGACAATGCGCCTTCAACTGCAAGGCCTGCCAGGCGTTCAATATAAATTCGGGCGACCCGCGCTCTTTAGTTTCAGCACGCCTTTAGAGGTAGAAATTTCCGGGTATGACCTCAATCAGATTTCTGCGGTCAGCAACCAGATACAGGCGGCAATGAACGCGTCGGACAGGTTTGCCGATATCCGTACGACTGTCGAGCCAGGAAATCCTGAAATCCAGATCCTGTTCGATCATGAACGGTCTGCGAATCTTGGGCTGGTCGTGCGGGATATTGCCGATCGTGTCGTTTCCAATGTGCGCGGCGATGTAGCCACGCGATACACCTGGCGGGATCGGAAAATAGACGTCTTGGTGCGCAGCATCGATACCAGTCAGTCATCGATCGAGGAAATTCGCCGCCTCATTATCAACCCGGCCAGTGACAGGCCCATACCGCTGGAAGCCGTTGCCGATATCAGCCTGCGGTCCGGGCCGTCCGAAATCAGGCGCCTTGACCAATCCAGGGTCGCGATCATATCCGCCAACCTGGCGTTTGGTGATCTGGGCGCGGCGGCCAGGGAGGTGCAGAGTATTCTGGACAGTACACCGCTCCCGGTGGGTATTGGGGCACAGATCACAGGCCAAAACGAGGAAATGCAGGCCTCGATGCGCTCGATGCAATTCACCTTGATACTGGCTGTGTTTTTGGTTTACCTGGTCATGGCGTCGCAATTCGAATCACTCATTCACCCATTCGTGATTCTATTCACGATTCCGCTTGCGCTCGTCGGTGCGGTACTCGCGTTATATGTGACCGGGACGCCGATCAATGTCGTGGCTTTCATCGGCGTAATCATGCTCGCTGGAATCGTCGTCAACAACGCCATCATTCTGGTTGACATGATCAATAAGCTGCGAGCATCGGGTGTAACTAAATCAGTTGCGATCATCGAGGCCGGCAAAGTGCGTTTGCGGCCGATTCTGATGACGACGTTAACGACTACGCTCGGTTTGCTGCCGATGGCGATCGGATTTGGTGAAGGGTCCGAGGTTCGGACGCCGATGGCTATCACCGTCATCGGTGGTTTGCTGACATCGACATTGCTGACACTTTTGGTCATTCCGGCGGTCTATTCGCTCATGGATCGAAGAGCCGATACAGATCTGGCGACGGCAAAATCCATCTGAAGGGGATTCGTATATGCGCCACACTGAGTTAGCACTTCGCCGCCCGGTTACGACAATAATGTTTTTTGTCGCCATGGCGGCGGTCGGCATCATCTCCTCTCAGCTTTTGCCATTGGAAAAGTTTCCGGATATCGAATTTCCCGGGCTCTTTGTACAGATTCCATATCGGTCGGCGTCACCGGAAGAAGTCGAGCAACAAATTACGCGGCCGATCGAAGAGACATTGGCGACTATCAGCGGCGTCGAGCGAATACAGTCGACATCGATCGAGGACCAGTCCCAGATTTTCGTCCAGTTTGGCTGGGACGAAGACGCGTCTGCCAAGGGGATTGAGGCCCGAGCTCGAATAGATGCGGTGCGGGACAACCTCCCGGATGATGTCGAGCGTATCCAGGTGTTCACCGGCTCCCTTGGCGACCAGCCGATCCTTGTGCTTCGTATTTCCAGTGACCGGGACCTATCTGACGCCTATCAAATGCTCGATCACACCGTAAAAAGGAGGCTGGAGAGACTCGAGGGTGTTTCAAGAGTCGAGTTGCAAGGCGTTGATCCAAGAGAAATCAGAATTTTGCTGGATGTCGACCGTGTCGCCGCACATGGCGTGGATATTCGTGAGCTGCGCAACTTGCTTGATAAAAGCAATTTTGCCGTGAGCGCCGGTCAGATTACCGATGCGGGTCGACGGTTGAGTATTCGGCCACGCGGCGAATTTTCTTCGCTACAAGACATAGAAAATATCATAGTCGACGGCAGAAATTTAACTCTCGGCGATATTGCCATTGTCGAGTTACGCAGCCCCGACCGTAATTATGGCAGACATCTCAACAGAACCTACGCGGTTGGTATCAATATCTACAAGCAAACCGGCGCCAATATGGTCGACGTCAATGACCGCGTTCAAAAGGAGATTCGGCAAATCGGAAAGTTGCCGCAGATGCAGGGCATTAATATATTCGATCTGGACAATCAGGCCGATAATGTCCGCGAATCTCTCCATGATCTGTTAACCGCAGGTCTGTTCGGTGCGTTTCTGGCCATCGGCGTCCTGTTCCTGTTTTTGCGCCAACTCAGTACTACGTTGATCGTGACACTGGCAGTGCCATTTTCCTTGCTTATTACCTTGGCGGCGATGTACTTCTTTGGCCTGTCGCTAAATATTCTGACCATGATGGGGCTCATGCTCGCGGTTGGCATGCTGGTCGATAACGCCGTCGTTGTTACCGAAAGTATTTTTCGTTACCGACTGATGCATCCTGACGAGCCGTTGAAAGCGACGCTACTCGGCGTCGAGGAAGTTGGACTGGCCGTTATTGCCGGTACGGCAACATCAATCATCGTATTTTTGCCCATCATGTTCGGGCAGAAAGCCGATATTACCGTGTTCCTGACGCATGTTGCGATTACGATAGTCGTCGCATTGCTCGCGTCCCTGGCGATCGCCCAGACTATCGTTCCGATGCTGGCGGCCCGCGTACCTCCTCCGCCGGCACCGAAAAAAGGTGCGTTTATGACGCGCCTGACGGATAAATACGCCAACTCGCTGATATGGGTTATGAAGCACCGCTGGTGGACCGCTCTGTTCGTAATCCTGATCATGGCGAGCGTTATGATCCCCATGAAGTTCATAAAATTCGATGCATTTCCTCAGGAATCCGGTCGCCGCCTTTTTATGCCGTACCACGTCGATGAGATATACCCGCTGGAACTGATAGAAGCGTCGGTAGACAGGTTCGAAGAGTTTCTTTACGCAAACCAGGAAAA
>CAZMOM010000015.1:0-77366 GCA_964568075.1 uncultured Gammaproteobacteria bacterium | reverse complement strand
CAATCGTGTGTTTCACACCCAGATATTCGGCCGCCGCTTGTTCAAACGCGGCGATATTCTCACCCAGAATATAGTTGCCACTGCTGGTAACTTCCCGAATGCGATCGTCGATTTCGGGTCTGAGTGCTTCGTAAGCTCGCTGCAGGTCCGCAAGAGGAACAACAAGGTCACTCATGACGTATCTATCATGTCACAGATTGCAGCCGCCGTTTCCAGTGCCTCCATGGCAACGCGGCCGTTAACCATGGGTGGAGGCCCGCCGGCGATTGAGTCCAGAAACGCCTCGCTTTGCGCCATCAGTGCGTCGCTAGCCGTACAGAACCATTTGTCGATGGAGATATCCTCTAAAGTCTCAACCGGACCCTCTTTTTTCTTTCGATAGATTCTGGATGTCTTGTTGTACAAGTCGACGGAAAAATAAGCATTCGCCTGAAAAATCCTCAGTGTATGTTCAATTTTGAAGCTAATACGGCTACTCGTCACGTTCGCAACGCAACCATTTTCAAACCTGATCCGCGCATTCGCGATGTCTATGTTGTCCGACATGATTGATCGTCCGGTCGCATCCACGTTTGACACCGGGGATCGTACCAAGCTGTGAACGAGATCAATATCGTGAATCATCAGGTCCAGCACTACACTGATATCAAGTCCTCGCGGTTTGTACGGCTCAATCCGATGCGATTCAATGAACTGCGGTTCCCGAACATAGCCCTCCAGCGCCATTAATGCGGGATTGAACCTCTCAAGATGCCCGACCTGAAAGATGACATTCTTGCCGTCAGCAAGCTCGACCAGGTCACGCGCTTCATCAACTGTCGCCGTAACCGGTTTCTCCACGAGAACGTGGATACCGTTTTGCAGAAAAGCACTGGCGATGTCGAAGTGCGTCGGTGCGGGCGTGGCGATACTGACTGCATCAACCTCGCCGATCAGATCGTGAAAATCGCCAACTGCATCGACATCCAGATCTGAGGCAACCGCACGACATCTCTCACCGTCTATGTCAGCCACTGCCACCAGGTTCGAATTCTCGAGCGCAACTAGCTTGTCTGCGTGCCAGCGCCCCTGGCGCCCAACTCCGATAACTGCAGTTCTTATACGGCGCATGAAATTTCCACCGCTTGATTTATTACCTGCTACGTTAATAGTGCCATATCGCTGCCTGAAAGCTCAAAAAGGCGATTCCCGGACTCGTCGATTTTGAAATAACACGGCGCATCGAGCCAGGTTCCGAGATTGACCGACCGAAATCTCTTCGTCCCGACACGGAAAATATGGTCGTCTCTTGTATGCACATGGCCCGAGATGATGATATCGAACGGTTTTGCCGCGTAAGCTCGTTTCGCATGGGCACGAATCTTGGTGACCGCGTCGACGTCTGCGATCGTCTTCCTCTTGGTTATATATGTGCGGCTCGTCGCGCTCGCTCGTTCGCCGATGCGTACAATCAACGCGCCTGGTAAGCGGCAAATCAAGAATCGAATTGGTGGCGTTCTCAGGAACCAGCGCAAGAAGCGATATCCGCGATCATCAGGATCCATTTCGTCACCGTGCTCCAGCCGTAATGTCTGGTTGCAAAGCTCGACATAGACCGGCCCGTCGTGGACGGTCAGTCCGAGCCGGTCAGCCCAATAGTACCGAAGGTGAAGGTCATGATTACCTTCAAAGTAATGAATCTCAACGCCCTCGTCTTTGAGGCGGAGGATCTCGTCGATGACAGACTGATACTTGTCGATAAAATACCGATGATCGGCGAGCCACAGATCGAAGACGTCTCCCATCAAGAACAAGTGACTGACATTTCTGCCGCCTGACAAAGTGCGGAGAAACGCTGTGAAAAGACCGGTGCGTGGGTGCTCCGGTAACGTGATATGTATATCGGATACGAAATAGCTACATTGCATACTGATAAGCCTAACAATTGCCAAACGGTAAAGACGGACCGAACGTCGCCTGAGTTCAGCCCCGGCAGGCTCGTTCGTGCCGACGATGGCCCGGTACAGGAAAAACACGAGTTCTCGACCGCACAATATCTGTCTTGAGCCGCCTCAATGAGCAACCATCGACCCACCACGGGGCCGGAACACCGGATCTCAGCATTCTTACCCCTAAATGTCTCAGATGCCAGCGTTACCAGTGGCTCTGAGAATGTGATTTTCCGATCCCTGAAACTGAAAGTAAAGCCCCGCAACTGTTCTGGGGTTTCTTTGTTTGCAAGCGCCACGAACCTGGCGATACGAAAAGCGGACACTTGCACTGTGGTGCCCACTGTGGTGCCCAAATCAGGATCATCTACCGCGTTAAGAATCTGCCGGGAAACGTCTGATTGCATTACCTCGGGCCGTGAAATCAATTCACTGAAAATCCGCGTGTCGGCAGTTCAATAGACTCGCGCCATCCCTGGCGCTCGCCCTGCGGGCGTGCTTCGCACGTCCTTGTCGTTCCCGAGGAATTTGTCTGCCCCTGACCACCATTCCACATGTGCCGCAGGGTGCCCGCCAGTTGGAGGTCCTCGGAACCTGATCAGTGATGCTGCATACTACTGTCCGGGCGTTGTCAGGTCGTCGATAGAAAAACTTGAGCAAATACCGGCAACAGCAGAGAAAAGTCGTATCTGAGAATGGCAAAAATACTCATCGTTTACTCTACTACGGACGGACATACACGGCGAATCTGCGAGCGATTAAAGCAGGTGGCCGAGGAGCAGGACCATCGGGTCGTTTTATCGTTTATCGACGATGACCCGAATATCGATCTCGAGCCATTCGACAAGGTCGTAATTGGAGCAAGTATCCGCTATGGGAAGCATCGCCCGCAGGTTTTCGAGTTCATCAGGAAAAATCGACAGAAACTCGAAAGCAGGCCGAACGCTTTTTTCTCGGTTAATGTTGTCGCTCGCAAGTCGGAGAAGGGTCAACCGGAGAGCAATCCATACCTGCAGAAATTTCTAAAGCAAATATCCTGGCAGCCACTGAAACTGGCGGTATTTGCGGGAAAAATAAACTATCCAATATACGATTTTTGGGACCGCCAGATCATCAGATTTATAATGTGGATGACCAAAGGGCCGACGGATCTTCAGACAGTAGTCGATTTTACGGATTGGAATAAGGTCGATGACTTCGGCCGAACGATTGCGGAGATGTGACTCGGCACGGCAACCTGGTGTGCCCGTGGCGACCACAAACACGCGAAAACACCGCAACGGGCTTTTTTTTGGGAGGGGCTGAAGCCAAGTAACGAAGCGGCTGTGTATTAACTGATACGCATCAGTACTTCTTGCAGAGCATGCTTGAAAATTTCGATCTCCCCGGCCGTATTAAAATAGCCTGTCGAAACTCGTATGGCGTATGACTGCTTAGCAGATTGGTTTGTGTAATCCGCATTCGAAAAATCGATAGACCGGACCTGGATATTTTTCTTCAATAACTCACTAACCACCCATTCTGCGGTTTTCTTATCTTTAAAAAACTTTTGTGGATTACCCCACCTGAACGGAAGGAATGCAGTGAGCCCGGACAAAAGTGCAGTGTCGGAGTGCGGTGAGACCATGCAATGTGGCGCCCGGGACAGGATGATATTTTTAACTTCTCGAGACAGCCCCAGTATGTGTTTTTCGATCTTCGCCGGACCTCCCTCATCCTCGGAAAACTTCATTGCGCTGATCATTGCTGCAAAACCGGGGGCGTTGCTGCAACCTCTTACCTGAAGCGCTTCAGCGATAGGGAAGCAGGAATCGGAATCATCACCACAACCTGTATATTCTCCCATCCT
The DNA here is from genome assembly GCA_964568075.1 of uncultured Gammaproteobacteria bacterium. Taxonomy (GTDB): domain Bacteria; phylum Pseudomonadota; class Gammaproteobacteria; order Steroidobacterales; family MnTg04; genus MnTg04. The sequence continues at coordinate 73,589 of CAZMOM010000015.1, read as the reverse complement.
CTGTGAAATCGTGGGATAAAACTCCGGCGGGCGAATGTTTGCATCTCGTATGTAGAGCACCCCGGTACTTGGCGGTCCGTTCAGCCATTTGTGACCTGGGCAGGCGTAAAAATCGCAGTGTTCCAAATCGTCCTCGAGGCTGGTCAAGTCAACCATTCCGATCGCCTGGGCTCCATCGACTATCAGGTAGCGGATATCGAGTTCTTCGGCTTTTGCTCTGAGCGCTTGCAGGGGCAGGCGCACCCCGGTCGCCGGATAGACGTGAGAAACACACAGTGCCTTCGATCCCCTCAGGGCGGGCGTATTCGGAAAAAGCGCATCGAGGAGCTCGGTCGAATCCATCCGGCTCAGAATTTCATGGGGTGGAAAGGATTGTGTTTCTACCCGGAGCCCCACTCTTTCTTGCAGGACCTGCAGGGGAGACCTGATGGCTGGATGTTCGTGATTGGTGATGACAACCCGATCATTGGGACGAAAATTCAACCCCATCAGGGTCATGCTCAATCCCATCGTGGTGTTGTCTGTGAGGCATATGTTGTTCTTCCCGACATCCAAAAACCGGGCAACCTTCTCCCGGTTCAATTCCTGCCGTTTACCGAGCACCGGGTCAGTCTCATAAGATGTGGTTGGATCGCTCGCCCATTTTCTCAGGCCATTTCGGTAGGTAGAAATCACGCAATCGGGCATCGAACCTTCAGTGCCGCTATTCAGATAGACAAAGCCGGGAGGCAATTCGGAAAAACCGCACGGCTCAGTCGGAGCCGCCAATTCCGGATTATCGCTTGCAAAAACCTCCCTTGCGGTCAGGCCACCAGCCAGCACTGCACCAGCAGCACCTGCGGTTTTTAGAAAGCCTCTGCGTGTCAGCAAAGCTCTGTTGGATAAGTACGGTTTTTGTGATTTCATTTTTTCGCAGGCTCCTGCCCTAACAATTCAGTTCCACAATTTCAATGCCAGGCATTCCTTCTTTACACACTGGGTTTTTTCGCCCTGTCCAATGCAAAACTCACCGTCGCGGCAAGCATGTCGTCATGCGAGTTACTGCCACTGATAATAATGCAAGACTCACCGGGATTATGACCGACGCCGACACCGAATTGAACGCAACCCCCGGGGACCCCATTAAGTGCCAGGTCGCTGGGTCGTGTAGCGACAAGATAGATCAGCAGACTGAAAATCCGCGTGTAGTTCGAAGAAAATTATTAAAGACCCGAGAAAGCCGGGCCCTGGATCGTCCTTATACCGCGTGCATCGAGACAGATTTGGCAAATGGTCGAACTACAACCCGCCCCCTAGTATCGCGAAAATCCCCCCGACTATTACAACAGCGAGCGCTATCGCGACGCCAGCAACCACAAGCGGTGCGGCGGCCGCGGTCTTGACCACGCTGACCACCGTGACGTCGATCGAGTGCACGTCGTCCCAGTAGATCGTCTCGCCATTTCCGAACTCGTCGGTACCGATGAAGTGGTCGTCCTGGTTCTCGACAACCACCAGTTCAAATCTGTCACCAGACATCAAGACCACTGTCACTTTGTCGCCCTGTTTGATGGCCCGCTCCCCCGATCTGGCATCAGCCGTTGCGCGGCTGGCGGTCGTGGTGCAAGCGGTGTTCAGCAGCAGGCAAAAGCAAACCAATGCAGCTGTGCTCGTGCGTGTGTTTGAGCTCATCGTTCTCTCCCATTGCGCTCTTTTTTGCGCGTGCTGGCCGTTGGTGACTAGCGTCATCTTCTGGCGATCAACCTGCGGGCGCGCGTCGCACGTCCTTGTCGATCCCGACGAATTTGTCCGCCCGTGATCCAATAGAACCATAATCGCGCTTCCGCAGCGACAGGAATAGCAGGTTCTCAGAACCAACGGTAACGCTGGCTTTTGAGATAGGAGTCTTGCGCATGAGTAAATGCCCTGATGCCGCCGCGGCTGGCCCGTCTTATAATCAAGCCAATATCATGGCAGCTACTGACCTGACAAAGCGCGCGGATCTGACGCGCCACGACCGGGGCACGGGTGCATTGCGCAGCCGCCGGCCTGAGTTCGTCGATTTACTGCCACCGTGTAACGATGCCTGTCCCGCAGGTGAAGATATTCAGGCCTGGCTGGCTCTCGCACAGGCTGGCCGGTATGAGGAGGCATGGCGGGAACTGGTACGCAATAACCCGATGCCGTCGATTCATGGCCGGGTCTGTTACCACCCGTGTGAAGACGTCTGCAATCGCGCGTTCACCGACAGCGCGGTCAGCATCCATGCAGTAGAGCGCTTTCTCGGCGACCTGGCGTTGGAAAAAGGCTGGAGATTTTCGAAGTCGGATAGCAGTAGCGGCAAAAGGATCCTGATCGTCGGCGCCGGGCCGAGCGGACTCTCGGCCGCCTATCACCTGACCGGCATGGGACATGCGGTCGAGATTCGCGAGGCCGGGCCGGTACCGGGTGGCATGATCCATTTTGGCATCCCGGCTTACCGGATGCCGCGCGATGAATTGCTTGCTGAAATTGAGCGCATCGAGGATGCGGGCGTAAAGATCACGCTGAACCATCGCGTCGAGGATGTTCTCGCCGAACAGGAGGCGGGCGGATTCGATGCGGTCTTCGTTGCGGTCGGCGCGCATATCAGCAAGAAGATCGATATCCCGACGCGGGATGCCGGCAAGATTCTCGATGCCGTCAGTTTTCTCAGCAGTACCAGCGAGGGGGACCCGCCGAAGATCGGCCGTCGAGTCGCAATTTACGGTGGTGGCAACACGGCCATGGACGCGGCCCGAACCGCCAAAAGGCTCGGCGCCGATGAGGCGATGATAATTTACCGGCGCGATCGCACCAGCATGCCGGCCCATGACTTCGAAGCGGACGAAGCGCTGGAAGAAGGCATCAAGATCAACTGGTTGCGCACAATCAAGGAGATCGACCGGTCGACCTTCAAGGTTGAGGTGATGGAACTCGACGAGAGCGGCCGTCCGCAACCGACCGGAAAATTTGAATCCCTGGAGGCTGATTCACTGATTCTGGCCGTCGGACAGGATACTGACACGGCTTTCCTGGAAGCAGTACCGGACATCGAGTTCAAGCCCGACCACAGCGTGATTGTCGACGACAACATGATGACCGGTCATGCAGGCATTTTTGCCGGTGGCGACATGGTCCCGAGCGAGCGCTCCGTGACGATCGCCGTCGGTCATGGCAAACAGGCGGCACGCCATATTGACGCTTATCTCAATGGCACGACTTACCGCCGCTCACCCCGGCACACGTTGATCGGGCACGAGAAGCTGCAGCTTTGGTATCGCACGTCGGCGCCGCAGGTAGAGCAGGAACGATTGCCGGTAGCGGATCGTCAAAGTGGTTTCGATGAGATCATGCAGAATCTGTCGGCGGCAGATGCCCTGTTCGAGGCGAAGCGTTGCCTGTCCTGCGGCAATTGTTTCGAGTGTGATGGCTGTTATGGCGCGTGTCCCGAAAGCGCGATCATCAAGCTCGGCCCCGGCAAGCGCTATCGCTTCGACTTCGATCTGTGCACGGGGTGCGCCGTTTGTTATGAACAGTGTCCCTGCCATGCGATCGAGATGATCGATGAACCTGATGCCGGCGAGGCCCGGATGTGATGACCGAGAAACGCACACTCGATGCCAACGAGGCGGTCGCGCGGGTCGCCTACTCGGTCAGTGAGATTTGCTCGATCTATCCTATTACGCCCTCTTCACCGATGGCTGAGCTGGCCGACGTATGGTCCGCAAGTGGTAAGGAGAATATCTGGGGTCATGTCCCCGACATCATTCAGATGCAAAGCGAGGGTGGCGCCGCAGGTACCGCGCACGGGGCGTTACAGACCGGTGCATTAACCACGACCTTCACGGCCTCACAGGGCCTGATGCTGATGCTGCCGAATATGTACAAAATCGCGGGGGAACTGACCTCGGCGGTTTTCCATGTCGCATCGCGGTCCCTGGCGGCGCAGGCCTTGTCCATCTTCGGTGATCACCAGGATGTCATGGCCGCCCGCACGACGGGTTTCGGTTTGCTCGCGGCTTCATCCGTGCAGGCCGCCCAGGACCTGGCCCTGATCAGTCATGCCGCGACGCTCGAGGCCCGCGTTCCGTTCATTCATTTCTTCGACGGATTCCGAACCTCGCACGAGATCAGCAAAATTAACTTGCTGTCGGTCGATCAAATACGCGCGATGATCGACGCGGAACTGGTCTATGAGCACCGGAAGCGTGCGCTGAACCCCGATAATCCGTTCATCCGCGGCACCGCTCAGAACCCGGACGTCTACTTTCAGGCGCGTGAGAGCGTCAACCGGTTCTACGCAGTGACTCCGCGAATCGTGCAACAGACGATGGACCGCTTCGCCGAACTGACGGGCCGGCAGTACGGGCTGTTCGACTACCACGGCGACCCGGAGGCGAAGCGCATCATCATTCTCATGGGCTCCGGCGCCGACACCGTGATGCAGACGATCGACGCGTTACCGGAACAGGGGCTGGGCCTGGTCAACGTCAGACTTTATCGCCCGTTCTCGGCCGAGCACCTGCTGGCGGCTATTCCCGGTGCGGCCCGATCGATCGCGGTGCTCGATCGAACCAAGGAAATCGGGGCCAGCGGGGAGCCGCTATACCAGGACGTGGTTACGGTACTGGCCGAAGCGGCGGGCGACGGCCGCCTGGAGTCGATGCCAAAGGTAATCGGTGGTCGCTATGGCTTGTCATCGAAGGAATTCACGCCGGCCATGGTCAAGGCGATTTTCGATGAACTCGGCAAGCCGCAACCAAAAAATCATTTCACGATCGGGATCCACGACGACGTTACCCACACGAGCCTCGACTACGACCCGAAATTCGAGATCGAGAGCGATGAGGTCACCCGGGCGTTGTTCTTCGGCCTGGGTTCCGATGGTACGGTCGGCGCCAACAAGAACAGCATCAAGATCATCGGCGAGAATACGGATCTCTACTGCCAGGGCTACTTCGTCTTCGACTCGAAGAAATCAGGTTCACAGACTGTCTCGCATCTGCGCTTCGGGCCCGAGCAGATCCACGCGCCCTATCTGATCCAGTCGGCGAACTTCATCGCCTGTCACCAATTTAACCTGATCGAAAAAATCGAAGTGCTGCGAAACGCTGCCGCCGGCTCGGTATTCCTGCTCAACAGTCCTTATTCAGCGGACGAGGTCTGGGACAAGCTGCCGCAGCCGGTGCAGGAAGCGATCGTGATTCGTGGTATCAGGTTCCATGTTATCGATGCCTCCAGCGTCGCGCGGGAAGCCGGTATGGGCGAACGGATCAACACGGTCATGCAAGCCTGCTTCTTCGCCCTGTCCGACGTGCTGCCGCGTGCTGAAGCTATCCGGCAGATCAAGAAATCGATCGAAAAAACCTACCGCGCCAAGGGTCAAACCGTCATCGATCAGAACTTCGCGGCCGTTGATGCGGCGCTCGATCATCTGTGCGCAGTCGAGATCACCGGCACCATCAGCAGCACGCGTCCGCTCGACGAGGTTGTGCCGAGCGAGGCGCCCCGGTTCGTGCGCGAGGTCACGGCAGCAATGATGCGCGGCCACGGCGACGACCTGCCCGTCAGCAAGCTGCCGGTCGACGGCACTTTCCCCAGCGGCACAGCACGCTGGGAGAAGAGCAATGTCTCGGACCGCGTACCTGCCTGGGAGCCAGATCTATGCATACAGTGCGGTAATTGCGGCTTCGTCTGCCCGCACAGCGTCATCCGCGCCAAGTTTTATCACGAGAGCGTACTGGATGATGCGCCGCAGGGATTTCAATCCGCGCCGATCAGCGCCCGCGGTTTTCCCGAGACGCGCTATACGCTGCAGGTGTATCCGGAGGACTGTACCGGTTGCAACCTCTGTGTCGATGCCTGCCCCGTGCGAAGTCCCGACGATGAACAGGTGCGCGCGATCAATATGACCGATAAGGCCCCGCTGCTCGAACAGGGCAAGACCAATGTCGAGTTTTTCGAGAGCCTTCAGTTCAGCGATCGTGCGAAAGTGGATTTTTCCTCGGTTCGCGGCGCCCAGTTCCTGGAGCCGCTGTTCGAATTCTCCAGCGCCTGCGCCGGCTGCGGCGAGACTCCTTATATAAAGCTTCTGTCACAGCTGTTTGGTCCGCGACTGCTGGTCGCCAATGCCACCGGTTGTTCGTCCATCTTCGGCGGCAACCTGCCGACCACTCCGTGGAGTAAGAACAGGGAGGGCAGCGGACCAGCCTGGTCGAATTCCCTGTTCGAGGACAACGCCGAGTTTGGTCTCGGTATGCGCATCGCCGCCGACCACCACATGAAAATCGCGAAGCGGCTCGTCATGGAACTTGAGCTGCAGATCGGTGCGCAGTTCGCCGATGAACTCGTCAACGCCAGTCAGCGCGTCGGCAGCGAGATTCGAGCCCAGCGGCGAAGAGTCGCACGCCTCAAAATCCAGTTGCGTCGAATGTGCGACCAGGACCATAACGATAAAGCTGCCGCGTTGCTTTCCATCGTCGATCACCTGGTCCGCCGCAGTATCTGGCTGGTGGGCGGTGACGGCTGGGCTTATGACATCGGAGCCGGTGGACTGGATCATGTATTGGCCGGCGGCCGCAATGTCAACGTACTGGTGCTCGATACCGAGGTGTATTCCAATACGGGCGGTCAGATGTCCAAGGCGACTCCGCTGGGCGCATCCGCCCGGTTCGCATCCGCCGGTAAACGCAGCGGCAAAAAAGATCTGGCCTTGCAGGCGATCTCGTATGGTAACGTCTATGTCGCCCAGGTCGCGATGGGGGCAAATTCACAGCAGACTCTGCTCGCCATGCGTGAGGCGGAGGAGTATCAGGGTCCTTCGCTGATTCTCGCCTACAGCCACTGCATCGCCCATGGCTATGACATGGCCGATGGCCTCAGACAGCAAAAGCTGGCGGCGGCCAGCGGCTACTGGCCGCTGATTCGTTACAACCCGGCGCTGCGTGCAGCGGGCAAGAAACCGCTGGTCCTGGATTCGCCACGCCCGAGCATTCCACTCAAGGAATACGCTTACAACGAGATGCGTTACAAGATTTTGACGCGAACCAATCCAGAAGAAGCGGAAAAGTTAATGCAGAGTGCACAGGAACTCGTGGAGTTACGCTGGCAGACCTACGAGCACATGGCCAAGCAGGAACCTGCGAAATTTCAGCCCGCCGGCTAAAGCCACAAAAAACACGCTATCTGATTGAAACCGCGTGTCGGCGATGCGGCGCTGATCGCTTAAATCAATTTGCTCGTCTGCTTGTGGCCAAAAAGTGGACTCCTGGCGTACTGGCCGTGGGTCGAAGCCGGGTTGCATCAGTGCCCAATCGATCGATGGCGTAGACTTCAATCTACGGTTGCAGGATGATGTGCGATCCCAGCCAGAGGTCCGCAAATCCCATTCATGTCTACGATGCAAATCCAACAACTACGTGCCAAGGCCGAAGGCGGTCAGCTCGAATCGCAGTTTCTATTGAGCCAGATCTGCCTTCAGAACAGAGACGTCGAAGGCATGATCCATTGGTTGCTGCAGGCGAGCGCCAAAGGTCTTCCAGATGCGCTGGACGCGCTCGGGCATTGTTACGAAAAGGGCCTGGGAATTCCGCAAGATTATGTCGCGGCGCTGGCGCACTACGATCGGGCTGTCGAAGGAGGTTCCAGCCAGGCGGCCTACCGCAAAGCGGAACTGTTGTATAAGTCGCAACGGGGACCCGCCAACAATAGTCTCATCAGCGACTTACTCCTGATGGCGGCAGAAGCGCACTTTGTTCTCGCGCTCAGGGCCGTTGGATACCTGGCTATGCAGCATGCATCAAGCAGAAACATGGCCATTGACTGCCTTCGGCGAGCCGCTCAGGGCGGTGATCCGGTTTCGAGTTTCAACCTGGGTTGGTGTCTATTGCAGGGCTGGGGCGGCGAGGGCGCGGAGCAAGAGGCCGTGCACTGGTTGCAGCGCGCCGCCGGTGCGCAATATCCGTTTGCCGAGACGCTGCTGGTGCCGTATCAAGGCGTACAGGCTGCCCGGCCCCCGCAACTCCCTGAAGAGAGGAGCGAATTGGGGGCGTCCTTTTCACTCTATCCAGAATCACCGATGGTTGATCACCAGGTTGTGAGTGCAGACCCGGCCATCACCCTGTTCAATGACGTCTTGAATGTCGTCGATTGTGCGTACCTCATCTTTCTCTCACGCCCCTTTTTAAAGCGCGCAAATGTGATCGATCCCGACAGCCAAAGGGGCGGTATGGTCTCGGACGTTCGTACCAATATGTCCACCTATCTCCCGTTTGGGATAGTCGACATCATCGGTCGCTGCGTTGAGCTGAAAATTATCCGTCAAACCGGTGAGGATCTGATGTTTTCCGAGCCGATGTCGATTCTGCATTACGCCCCCGGAGAGTGCTATCGGCCTCACGTCGATTATTTCGATCCAAAGCTCACCGTATCCCAAGGGTTCATGGAGGATGGTGGGCAGAGAACGGTCTCCGCTGTGACCTATCTGGCTTCGCCGTCGGCGGGAGGCGGTACCAGTTTTCCAAGATTGAACCTGACGGTACCGCCCTTGGCTGGCAGCACCCTGTGGTTCAGGAATTGTCTCGAGAATGGCCAGGTGGACGACCGCAGCCTGCATGGCGGCGATCCTGTTGAGCAGGGTGAAAAGTGGGTGGTCACCAAATGGTTCAGAGAAAGGCCAACCCGGTATCTCGAGTTTTAGCCCGTCGCCGATCATTCGGAGCCCACATCGTCCGCTTTCTAATCTTGTTTCGGTTTCGTGGACACCTGACTTTAGCGCGATAATGCGCTGGGAGGTCCATGTGGTCGCCGTTCCCAGGTTTACGGAGTTTTTGGTGCCCTTCAGGCACAGGCTGTCGTCAAATGACAGTTATCAAGAGTGAACGACCTCCTCGGGGATGAGGAAGTGAAGCTCTTCATCAGGGACGGGCCAATTGAGGAAGGATTGCTAATAAAAGAGCGCTCGGCAATTAACCATCATCGCCGCTAGTCCTTCGCCCGTATCCGTTGCGCTCGGATGCGATACTTGAAATCTATTTCATCGGCGACACGAAGCGCTCCCAACATCGCGCTGAATGGCCGTATGCCCAGGTCACTATGGCTGAGCCGAAAGGCGCCCGTCGCTTCCAATATATCCCCGTCCAGCCGCACAGTAGATGGAACCCGTAATTCGACGACATTATCCAGAAGCTCAATGGTCAATTCGAGCACGAACTCCGGCGCGTCGCCCCTGGGCCCTGTCCCAGTGAGCTTGACGATCGGATACTGTTTGGCCTTTAGTACCCGCTTGCCGAGCATGTTGCTGCGTGTGCGGGCAATATCATGTTTCGATGGTTCGGTGGAAAATTCGTCCCCCTCCTCGCGTCTAAGAAGTGGGTCATCCACGATCAATCCATGCACCGGAATTTCCAACTCAAAGCGTGACTGCTCGAGGTCGGGGTGCACATAGATCGTGCCGACTAGCTGTCCGACCGAGATTACATGGCTATGTCCGAACCGGGAAAGAACGCCAGCTCGATGTATCAACAATCGAATGTCAGAGCCCGCGGAGTCGACCTGATACACGCTGAATTCTGAGCTTCCATTGTCCTGGCCCCCCGCGACGCCGCTTGCAAGCACTAGCGCGACAGAAGACAGTGAAACGAGACGATTCATGCACAGGGTTATTACGATTAGTAGACGGCCCAGAGTCGAAAGAGCAAATTTGCTCGAATTAAGGACTAGAACACTCAGTTCGATCGACGTCAAATCGAAGCGCGGGGTGTAACGTGAGAGCTTGTTGCCTTCTGGTGACGAATGTCCGTTTAGGGTCGTAAGCAGACCTGATCGACCTGGTCGAAAACAGCCCGCCAAATCTCCGCTTTCGGGGCCAGAGCGCCATTTTGCTCTTGTTTCGACGCGCCACTGTCTGGGCGGTCTTCGATTGGGCACATGCGGAATATGCGTATATTCAACCGGTACAGTTTGGGTCATGGTGGGAAAGGTACAAAATCGGAAACCAACAGGCCGTTCCCGATTGTACGCATCGTAAGGTACACAACGTACGATACGAAAAGGTACAGGTTTTTGGGCACGGCCCAGCGGAAATCCGGCAGGCAGGCCAGAACGGATGGAAGACGCCAAATACCTGTTCAAGCGTGACCAGACCTGGTGGGTGAAGGTTGCGGTGCCGCGGACGCTCCGCGGGGCGCTGGGGTATGACCTGCGCCGCTCGCTGCACACTCAGGATTTGGAAGAGGCTAAAGTGGCACGAGACACCGTCTTGCCCGCATTGCGACGGAAAATTACCGACGCGCGGGAGCAGTTGCGGAGTAGCCGGGCATGCCGGGAGTCCGTAGAGCCGGACGACGACAGCGGCTTCGAAATTGTCGCCCGCGAAGATTTCTCGGATATCACGTTTCTCCTCGAAGTCGCTGCGCCGTTACTCGCCAAAGCGGCGAAACCCGGCCAGTTCGTCATCGTCATTTTGCACAAGCGTGGGGAACGCATACCGCTGACCATCGCTGATTTCGATCGCGACAAGGGCACGATTACGCTCGTTGTCCAGGCGGTCGGCAAATCCACTTTTGAGATGCAGCGGCGTTGTCAGGCAGGTACACATTTTCATGCTCTCGTCGGTCCGATGGGATATCCCGGTGAACTCGGCACCAAAAAGGTCGTCTGTGTTGGCGGCGGCCTTGGCGTTGCCCCGATATTCCCGCAACTTCGGGCGTTCAAGGACAGCGGCGCCTATGTGATCGGTGTGGTCGGATTTCGCTCCAAAGAGCTGATTTTCTGGCAGGAAAAATTCGAGCGGTACTGCGATGAACTCATCATTTGTACCGATGACGGTTCGGCCGGTATCGAAGGTCGGGTGACGCTGGGTCTGGAAGCGGCGCTCAACAAACACGCCGATGTCGATCGGGTCATTGCGATCGGTCCACCGATCATGATGAAGGCCTGTGCCGAGACGACGCGGCCGTATAAGATTGAGACCATCGTCAGCATGAATCCGATCGTCGTCGATGGTACCGGGATGTGTGGTGGTTGCCGGGTAACGGTGGGTGACGAAATCAAATTCGCTTGTGTCGATGGTCCGGAGTTCGATGCCCACAAGGTCGATTTCGATGACCTGATGAGTCGGCTGGGACGCTTCCGTAGCGACGAGGCGCGCGCGCTGGACAACTGGAAGAAAGGTTTGACCTGAATGGCAAAAAAAACCATACGGAATATTCCGCAGGACCGCGCCCGCATGCCGGCCCAGGAGCCGGCGGTGCGGGCCAGAAATTTCGATGAGGTGACGCTCGGCTACGGCCTCGAGGATGCACTGATCGAATGCGAGCGTTGCCTCGTTTGTCCGAATCCACTGTGTGTCCCGGCGTGCCCGGTCAATATCGATATTCCCGGATTTATCGTCAAGATTTGCGAAAAAGACTACCGCGGCGCCTATGACATCCTGACCGAGTCTACTTTGCTGCCGGCGATCTGCGGAAGAGTCTGTCCGCAGGAAGATCAGTGCGAAGGAGTATGTCCGGTCGGCGACAGGCTGGAGCCGGTGGCCATCGGCCGGCTCGAACGCTGGGTTGGCGACATGGCTATCGCCGAGGGGTGGCATAACACGCCTTATATAGAACCCAATGGGCTCAAAATTGGCATCGTCGGTTCGGGGCCCGCGGGGATGGCCTGCGCAGCGGACATGGCCAAAGCCGGCTGCGACGTCACGATCTACGAAGCGTTGCATCAGGCCGGCGGCGTATTGCGCTACGGCATCCCCGAATTTCGCTTGCCGAACGACGTGCTCGATGGTGAGATCGAGAATCTGGTGAGGCTTGGCGTCAGGATCGAGTGCAATACACTGGTCGGCAGGTTGTTCACCATTGAACAAATGCTGGACGAACTCGGCTTCGACGCCGTTTTCATCGGCACCGGGGCGGGTTACCCGAGTTTCATGGGAATCGGCGGCGAATCGCTGAATGGTGTGCTTTCGGCGAACGAACTGCTGACCCGCTGTAACCTGATGGGCGCCACAGAATTTCCCGCCTACGACACTCCGCTGGGCCTCGGCAAACGCGTTGCGGTGATCGGCGCCGGCAATACCGCCATGGATGCCTTACGTGTGTCGTTGCGGGCCGGGGCTGAGCAGGTGTACTGCGTCTATCGCCGCACACGAAACGAGAGCCCTGCGAGGGACGAAGAAATCGATCATGCCGAAGAGGAAGGCATACAGTTTGAGTGGCTTACCGCGCCGGTTGAAATACTCGGCGATGGCGAGCGTAATGTGCGCGCGATGCGCTGCCAGCGCATGGAACTCGGTGAACCCGACGATTCGGGCCGGCGCCGTCCGGTACCGATAAAAGGAAGTGACTTCGAGTTCGAAGTCGACACGGTGGTCTATGCGATCGGCACCAATGCCAATCCGATTATCGGCCAGACGTCAAAGATCGCACTAAACAAATGGGGCTACATAGAGGTCGATGACAATCTCGCCACCTCGATGGCAGGCGTATACGCCGGCGGCGATATCGTGACTGGCGCCGCAACAGTAATTCTGGCAATGGGGACAGGGCGGCAGGCGGCGCACAGCATGAAGGCCTATCTCGGTATACGCGACACCGAAGCGGTCTATAAGCGAGCGCAAAACGGCAGCGAAGCCAGGATATTCGGAATCGACTCGACGGAACGATCGCGTGTTCGTATTCGTGTGGCATAGGAACTGAACAATGCCGGTAACGAGACAGAAAGGGATGACAACGCCGGGCAGGAAGCCGGCGATGGAGATTGACGAACACATCGTCGAGATACTCAGCGACTCAGGTGAAGGGGCGCAGAAATGCGGTCAGTCCTTTGGCGCTATCGCGGCACGGCTGGGCTACGGAATCTGGACCGTGGAAATCATCCCGGCTGAAATTCAGCCGCCGGCACGCAGCATCGACGGGGCCAGCGGAAATCGAATTCGCGTAGCAAACCACCGGGTAACCAATGGCGGCGACGAAGTCGATCTCACGGTGGCATTCAATGATCAGGTGCTTCTCGGTCGATTGCGGGCCGACGAACTCAAACCCGGCAGCATTATTCTCCTCGAAGACAAGTGGCGCAGCGACGATGGCCCGTCGATTGCGGCGTCGTACGTCAGCGTGTACGACGAACTGATCGAGCGCGGATTCAAGGTTTACGAGATTCCCATGGAAGTCGAGTGCCTCAAGGTCGTCAGCGATGCTCGCCGCGGCAAGAACATGTTTGTACTCGGCCTGCTGAGCAGTGTTTACAGTCTGGACATGGATGCGGCCCGCGAGCAGATCCGATTCATATTCGGCAAGAAAGGCGATCTTGTCATCTCCGCCAACCAAAAACTGCTCAACGCGGGTTTCGCATGGGCCGAGCACAACCTGGACATCAAGTTCAAGATACAGGCGACGCCGCCCAAGGAACCGAACATCGTTGTCAACGGAAACACTTCTATGGCTCTCGGTGTCATGGCCTCGGGTATGGAAGTCTGTGCGATGTACCCCATCACGCCGGCCACCTCGGCATCACATTATCTGTGCGACGTTTTCGAAAAGGTCGGCGGCGTCGTGCACCAGGCTGAGGATGAGATCGCTGCATGTGCGTTCGCGATTGGCGCATCCTATGCGGGCAAATGTGCGTTGACGATCACGTCGGGGCCGGGTTACTCGTTAAAGCAGGAATGTATCGGTCTTGCCGTAATGGCGGAGATACCGCTGGTGGTGATCGATGTCCAGCGTGGTGGCCCGTCCACCGGGCAACCGACGAAAGCCGAACAGGGCGACCTGCTGACCGCCTGTTTCGGCAGTCACGGAGATGCCCCGAAAGTGGTTATGGCCGCAAGCGATATCGAGGACTGTTTTTATTCAGTCATCACCGCCCGAAAAATAGCAGAGACCTTCAACACAGTCGTTGTGCTGCTGTCCGATGCCAGTCTCGCAACAGCGCAACAACCGTTTCCGCGACCGGAGGCCAGCGACGACTGGCTGGCGCCGCCTGTCGATCAAAGCCCCGTGGTCAATGGAGATCTTCCGTACGACTGGGATCAGCGCAGCGGCCAGCGGCAGCGTGTCATCCCAGGGCAGCCAAACGGTATGCACACAGTGACGGGCCTCGCACATGATCGCCGGAGCTGCGTAGCCTACGACCTGCAAATCAACAAGGAAGGCATCAGGCACCGTAGTCTGAAGCTCGCGGCGCTGCAAAAAACTATCAAAACGCCGCCGGTGTTTGGTGATGACAAGGGTGAACTGCTCGTCGTCGGCTGGGGCAGCACACGGGGCGCGATCGAAGAGGCCGTACAAAGGGTACGCGCCGATGGCCACAAGGTGTCGTCGTTGCACCTCAGAATCCTGCAGCCGCTGGCGTCCGGCATCAAAGAGATACTACAGCGATTCGACAAGGTCCTGGCGGTCGAGAATAACTGGGCGGATTCTCTGGATGACGAATTGATCGATGAGGAAAATCGCCGCTACTCGAATCTCGCCTGGTTGTTGCGGGCACGTTGTCTGGTCGATATCGACTGCTGGGGCGAAGTGGGTGAACAACCGATAAAACCCGGCACGGTAGAACGCGTAATTCGTGAGAGGTTGCAGTGATGGTAGTTCGGGCTACGGAATTCTTACGACACGCAGGCCAGGAAGAACACAGCCTCGAGGACTACGCAGGGCGTGTGCCGCGCTGGTGTACCGGTTGCGGCGATCTCGCCATCCTTGCCGCCGTGCAGCGGGTTTGCCGCGATGAGCAACTGCCGCTGGAGAAAACCGTATTTGTTTCGGGTATCGGCTGTTCCAGCCGCTTTCCTCACTACATGGGCACCTACGGCTTCCACGGGCTGCATGGTCGCGCGCTCCCTGTTGCGGAAGGCATTAGAATGCGCCGGCCGGACCTGCACGTATTTGTCAATATGGGCGACGGTGATTGCTGCAGTATCGGCACCGCGCATTGGGTACATGCGACGCGTTACAACATGAACATGACCGTCATGATGCACGACAACAACATCTATGGTCTGACCAAGAATCAGGTATCACCGACGTCACCGAAAGGAACGCGCAGCAACACGACACCGCGTGGCTCGGATCTCGAGGCGTTTGATCCCTTGCAGGCGACACTCGGTATGTCGAATTTGTCTTTCGTCGCCCAGGTTGTCGATTGGATTCCGGAGCTGCTTTACAAAATTATCTCCGCGGCGCACAAGCATCACGGATTCTCCTTTATACGTATCCTGCAGCGATGTCCCGAGTTCCTGGAGGATCGCTGGGAGCCGTGCATACAAAATCCGGATCGCCTGCTGATACTGACCCACGAAAACGGCATCGAGCTATCGCCCGCGCTGTCGCGCGTCTACCGGCATCAGGATCAGCACGACCCTGCCGATCTTGTCGAGGCCAGACGAATTGTCGGCACCAGCGAGCACCTGCCGGTTGGCATCATTTACCGCAATCCGGATGTGCCCTGCTATGAGGATCTTCGCAAGCCGGATCGGCTGTATACGCCGGCGCTCATCAGGAAAGGGCTGAACGAAGAGCTGGACAAATTTACGATCTGGCCGGTGGAGTAGATGGCCGTGAGCGTGGAAATGCAGGAAATGATTCACTTCCACCTGACCGGTAAGCGCCGTGACAGCGAAGTCGGGGATACCATGCCGCGCGATATTTGCCCGGCACTGCTGGCGCCATATCAACAGCTGTCAAAACTGCGCTACGACTATCCATTGATACTGCTCGATGACGGCGATAGCCACGCGTTCCTGGATACGCTTTCGGGTGTGATGGGTCGACTGCTGCGGGAGATTGCGCCTGAGGGCAACGCAGGTGCACAACTTCGCCACCATGTGCTTCGGCTCGAGACCAGAATGCGCGGGTTGGTTGCCGATGGCTTCGAATCATCCCTGGCCAGGCTCTGGGATCATGCGGAGAAGTCTCTGTTGGCCGAATGTGAGAAGTCCGAGGCCGAGTTACTCAAAGACAGTCTGGCCACTGCGCGCTTCGCGCTCAGGTTAGACGGACGGGTTGTCGACTGTGACGACCGCTTGCCCTCGTTGTTGCTGCAGCACGCCTGGGCGAACGTTGAAGCACGGCGCACACGAAAATCGTTCGAACAAATTAACACGCTGATCATCAGACTGCGCAACATTCTCAAGGTCGACGACCTGAAATCCGGGCGGGCGCGAACACCGAAAAGAATCAAGCAAACGCTGGGCAGGCGTTACCAGGAGGCGTTTGATTTCGAGCTGATGTCCGAACTTTTGAATGACGCAACTCCACAAAACAGGTTGCCGGCTGACCGGCGGCGCCGAGTCGGGTCCGCACTTTCGGTTCTGGAGTCACAGAAATTTTTTGCGCCGGGCGGTCGCGAGAAACGCAGGCAAGATGGCACGCAGTATCGATTCGACTTCAACAGCGCGTCTGGCGCGCTGAAAGCCTATAACGATCGCCTGCCCGAAATAGCGAAAGTCATCAAGGCCGTCGCTGTCGCAGAACTCGAATGCGAGAACGCCTATCGTGAACGGAAGCACGCAGCCTATTTCGATCGCTTCGGCGTGCAGGCTCTGGCACCGGCCGACCTGGCGCTGTTTCCGTCGTATCTGATCTGTCTGGATGAGCGTGAGTGTGATTTGCGGGATACGGCGCGGTTGATGGAGATCGCATCGTCAGACCTGCCGATGAAGGTTTTGTTGCAAGTGAGCGATGTGCTTGGCGAGCCGGCGTCTGTCGACAGGAAACTGCATCACGACGGGTTCGTGCGGCAATTGGCCAGCACATTCGTTGCGCCGGGCAACGCTTATGTGCTGCAGTCTGCAAGTTCCAATCTGTACCAGAAAAAAGAAGAGATAAGGAAAGGGCTGGAATTCAGCGGGCCGGCGATCTTCAGCATTTTTTCAGGCCGCACCCAACCCACGACGGGCCTTCCGGCTTACTTGATAGCCGCCGCGGCAATGGAGTCGCGGGTGTTTCCGGCATTCAGTTACGATCCGGCGGCCGGCCCCGGCCTGGCGGATCGCTTTAGCATAAGCAGCAATCCCGAGATCGAGGCAACCTGGCCGCACAGGGAACTTCGCTTCGAGGATGAAGACCTGCAAACGGTCACCGAGGAGCAGGCCTTTACCTTGGTCGACTTTGCGGTCACCGATTCGCGGTATAGCGAATACTTTGCATCGGCCCCGAGAGAAAGTTGGAACGACGATATGCTACCGGTCGCAGATTACCTGGATCTGGCGGACGACGAGACTTTCGGCAAGGTTCCTTATGTGTCGGTCGTCAATGGCAGCAATATTTTGCGGCGGCTGGTCGTTGACGACAATTTGATTCGCATTGCGCGCCGCTGCGGCGATCGCTGGCGTGTGCTTCAGGAGCAGGGCGGCGTCAATAATTCGTACGCGTCTGCATTGCTCTTGAAGGAACGGATCGCCTGGGAAAAAGAAAAAGAGAAACAGATCCAGGCGATCAGGGCAGAGCCTGCGCAGGCGGATCATTCGCAGCCCGTCGAGGCCGTGACCGTGCCAGCGGTCACGGAGGACGCGAGGGAACCGGATACCCCTGCAGAGGCTGCTTTGCCTGCGGTTTCAGACGACCCTTACATCGATACGCCCCGCTGCACCACCTGTGATGAGTGCACCAACAAAAACGACCGAATGTTTGCCTACGATGAAAACAAACAGGCGTACATCAAGGACCTCGATGCCGGTACTTTCAAAGACCTCGTCGAGGCAGCCGAACTCTGTCAGGTCGCCATCATTCATCCCGGCAAACCGCGAAACCAGAACGAGCCTGGCCTGGAGGAGCTTATCAAACGTGCGGAGCCGTTCATGGCGTAGCCGCTGGCCACCACTTTTCTCTTTTTACGTCCTTACAAGTTTACGGTTTTCTGGATACGGTCGTTCTGATATTTGCCGCAGTTGCCGAGTAGGAATACTTTCTACGGCGCAGACTCCAAGGCCTGCCCTAGGCCGCCTGAGTACTCCATCAATATCATTTTGACGGAGTACTAGCTTCATCCAGAATTCGCGATCCCTGGTAAAATATGCGGGTTAGCCATTATTTTCCATCAACGTGCGCATCATTTCTTCGGCGAAAACCACCGCAGCATCGGCCGCAACAAGTCGGTCGATCTCATCGCCGACCTCGTAGGTAATCGACGGTATGCCAAAGCGGTCGTACATGTAGCTTTTTGCGGTCGGCCGACCCTCATTGTGCCGCCTTTCCTGGGAGAACGGATAATCCGTGAGGCGCGCACGCGCTGCTTCGAGCCAGCGATTCGCAAAATTATGTGGATCCGTCTGTTCTTCGTCCGCTTGCGTATAGAACAGATTGCTTCGCGTCGAATGGAAATCGAGAAACAAACGGATGCGTCGACCAGCCGCAACGAAATCGTCGATCAGCGATTGCACCAGTTGAGTCTCGGGCTGCGTGAACGGACCCCAGTCGCGGTTCAGGTCTTTGCCGCCAAGATTGTTGCGCCAATGGCCTGCGGCAACACCGTCAGGGTTCAGCATGGGTATAGCCATTATCGCGAAACGGTGGCGGAAGGCTTTAGCGAGCGCCGAATCTGCATATAGCGTGGCGATGAAAGCTTTCATCGCGAACGTGCCGGAGACTTCGGGCGGATGCTGCCGCCCCACCAGCAAGATCAGGTCATCGTTGTGCGCACCGGAATCCAGCATTGAGATGGGCCGGCCGCCTGCCGAAGGCCCGAGCAAGCGCATTTCCGCTTCGCTGCTGGCGGCAAGGTTATATAGCCAGCTCTGATCGCCAGCAGGCGTTATGAGTTCGTGAGCGGCGACCCAGACGGGCTGGCCTTCGAGCGGGACGGTAAATTTTGCAGAACGATTCCACCAACCACGCCGGATTGCCCGTTCGGGCAACGGTGTCCAGTGAATGCCGTCGGTGCTCGTTTTGGGGATATAGCGATGGTGGCCATCGGTGTAGCTCAGTTTGATCGTTGCGTTACCCGGCGATTGCGGGGTCAGCCGAAATGCAAACCAGGCACTGTCATTGATAGGAGCAGGATCCTCCGGAGCGATAGCGAGCAGGACGGTCCTATTCGAATAAGCGGCGCATGCGCCCCGCCGAGCGCCAATGAACTGATCGTCCACCGTGAAGGTTTCGGTTGTGCAGATGCTGCCGGCATTTGCCCGCATCTGGATGGTGGCGCAGGCGCCGGGCGCTGTGACCAAGACGATAACGAGCGCAAGTCGCCGGAATAATGCCATAGGAGTTCTCCGAATTACTGGTGCCGACCGTAACGGTTTATTGCGAGCACTGCATCATTGGCGCCGCCGCAAGTCATGGGCCAGCCAGGCATGGCATGCCGGGAATTGAGATAGAGTCCACGAATCGGCTTGCTGCCCGCTGGTGACCGGTCATTGGCCGATTTCGCCCGGGAGCGACCGGCAGGCAACAAACCTGCAGAAGACATACCATAGCCACGGATTATTGATCTGTAGAGACAATACAGCTTGCCAGTCATCGTGTTGACTGATAGTTTTTGGTTAACGGGTCTGCTTTTTTGGCAGGGCCATTCTGACCCCAGCCATCGATCATACCCAACAAAAAAAACAGGTGCGTCATCATCTTGCGGCACATCCGAAGGGAGCACACATGCATACGCGCGCAACGTTCGGGATCGCAGGTATCCTGATTTTCACGCTGTCTTCAGGCGGCGCCTTCGCTCAGGAAGATTCAGGCTCCGCTCAGCAGCCCGCTGCGTCTGAGCAGCAAACCCCCGCTCGGGAGATCGAGGAGGTTATCGTTACGGGCAGTCAGATTCGGGGAGCCAGTATTTCAGAAGCGCTACCGGTTTCTGTCATCGACGCCGCAGATATCGAAGCGCTTGGCATAGATTCCGGTGATGAGCTGCTTGAGTATATGGCGGAGCAAGGGCAAAACTTTTTCAGTGAGTCTGAAAACATCAGCGGTGGCATAAACTCTGCTCGCGGCGACATCGGCGCTTACAACCTTAGAAATCTCGGCACGGGAAACACCTTGGTATTGCTGAATGGCCGCCGCTTAGTGAACTCGGCGAGCTACCAGACCGAAGCAGTTGGCGGCAGTTTTGTCCCGGTCAACACCGTGAATTCCCAGTCGCTGCCGGTGGCCGGTTTGCAGCGGGTCGAAGTACTGCGTGATGGCGCGTCGGCGATTTATGGTGCCGATGCCGTTGCCGGCGTCGTTAATTATGTACTGAAAACCGATTTCGAAGGATTCAGCCTGCGTTCCAGGTTCACCGAATTCGATAACATCCCGGGTGGTCGCCAGACCTACACCCTGGAATGGGGCAAGAATTTCAATGGCGGGCGCACCAATGTCAGCACATTCCTGAACCACTATAGACGCGATCGTGTCAACTCGCAGGACGACCCGAGGTGGGCGAACAGCGACCTGCGGGGTTTGATTCCCACCGGCTCACCCTGGACGGGGTCGTCGGCGTTTAACAACACCAGTTCAAATTCGGAATATGGTCAGTACGATATCCTCGGCAGTATCACGGGCTTTGGGTTGGACGGTGTATTTACAGATGGGTCCGGGGAGTTCGAGACCTATCCTGTGGGCGATGCGCGCTGCCAGTGGGATCTCGGGTTCGGGACCTGCGGTGGTATCGACGGGCAGGGTACGTTCCGCTACAACCAGAACGAAAACCGCGACCTGTACTCCGAACTCGACCGGACCCATTTGTTCGTTTTCGTCAACCACGAATTCGAGAACGGCATTGAGAGTTTCACCGAATTTTCCGCCTATCTGTCAAACACGAACACGATCCGGCATGCTTCGACAAAACTTGGGGCCGTCGCCAAGCACAGGGTCGCCGCGGATAATTTTTACAACCCGTTCGGGCCATGTGGTTCGCCGAATCGCCTGTCGGCCGCCCTGATCCCCGACGTGCCGTGCACGGGCCTGGCGCTCGAGCTCGATTTCTACCGCTGGGCGCAGGTGCCACGTATTGTCGACAATGACGGCAAGACTTACCGCTTCCTGCAGGGCTTCAGAGGATACTGGGGAGACTGGGACTGGGAAACCGCGGTTACCTGGTCGCGGGCCGAGAAAGAAGACATCACCCACAACCGGATTTCAAATACGCTGTTGCAAGAGGGCCTGAACGATCCGACGGCAGCGGCGATCAATCCATTTAGCGGTCGTGATAACAGCAACATCGAACGGGCACTGGTTGATGTCCGCCGGGACAACGAGACTGAGCTAAAAATGTTCGACTTCAAGATATCGCAAAGCGATATTTTCGGGCTCCCGGCCGGCCCAGTCGGTTTTCTGGCTGGATTCGAATATCGCAAGGAGTCGTTTGTAGACGCACGGGACCCGCGTTTGGACGGAACGATCGTATTCACCGATAACAGCGGCAATACGTATCCATTTATTTCCGACGTCGTGAACTCCAGTCCGACGCCCGACAGTCAGGGCAGCCGAAACGTAACCTCGCTGTTTAGCGAGTTACAGATTCCGGTGCTGGATAACGTCGACGTGCAGTTGGCGCTGCGCTATGAGGATTTTTCCGACGTCGGTAACACGACGGTTGGTAAATTTGCTGTGGGTTACCGGCCCGTCGATCAGGTACTGCTGCGTGCATCGTGGTCCGAGGCATTCAGAGCGCCGAATCTGGTGACGATCAATGAAGCTGGCGTCGCGAGATCGAACACGCGCAACGACTGGGTATGCTTCTTTGCGGATCCGAACGAGGTCACAATCGACTGCCGCTACAGCATGCAGCGCACCGCGCAGGGTAGTGACTTGCTGGTACCGGAGGAGTCAACAAATACATCGATTGGAATCGTGTTCGAGCCTGTCGATGGGCTGACATTCACTTTGGACTTCTGGTCGATTGAAAAAGACGACACCATCGGCCTCTTTGGTGAAGAAAATCACACTATTTTCGACCTGGTCCAGCGTCAGCAGGCAGGCACGGCCGATTGTGCGAATTTTCAAGGAAACCCGGCGGTTGTCCGGGATCCGATCGTCGATCCAGCCGAAGCGGCAGTGTATCTCGCTGCGGGAATCTGTCCGGCGGGAACGATCCTGCGGATCGATGATCAATATGCCAATCTCGATAAACGAACCGTTCGCGGGCATGACATCGGCCTGTATTACAATATTGACAGCGAGATCGGTATTTTCGATGTGCGCCTGCTTGCCGCCTTTCTCGATAAATACGAGCAGGTTGCCGGCGGCGACGCGGCGTTGTTGCTCGAGGCTGCGAATTCCGGTCTGCTGCCGCTGAATATTCCGGTGACGGGTTTTGCAGACCTGATTCGTCAGAATGGCAACCCGGAGCTGAAGCAGACGCTGCGCGTCGGCTGGCGCAATGGTGACTGGGGCGCTGCCATTACAGGGGTGAGGCTCAGCGATTTTATACAGACGTCGTTGACGCTGGCCGATGGCACTGAATACGTTCTTCCCTCGATGACGACGTTCAACGGGTCGGTCGATTACAGTTTCGGCGCTGGCGGCGGTATCGATGCCAGGGTTCGTCTCGGTATCAGCAACCTCACCGACGAAAGAGCGCCGCTGACCGATGATTCTTTCGGATATTTTGCCGATGCGCACAGGGATCTGGGCAGGTACTACTACTTCGACATGAAATTCGACTTCGGTGGTTAAGCGGATCAGGAATGGGAGCCTTCGGGCCCCCATCGGTTTTTTTGAGGTCGGGTCATTTTCGCGAAAGAATCGTCTGGCGCATTGCGCGAACAATCGCGCTGCGAAATCCGAATAGCGCCCTGTGCCTGCTACATTCTGGTCACGCACGTAAAAAAGGGACCCACCAGCGTTTCAATTCGATTCGGTGCGTAGTGGCCGGGCTGGCTTTCCCGCCGTGCTACGCTATGCGCTCCCGAACTTGAATTACAGGCTATCCAATTGAGCGATAGGCAGCGAAATCCGTGGTCTGCCCCCCATTTTCCGCAAGGCTCAGACCCTCTTTTTCGCCTTCTGGGTCACGAATTCTCGTTGTATTCGGGGAAGGCCCGCGCCTATCTGCGCCACAAGCAGATCCCGTTTACCGAGAGCGTCACGACTGAGGACCGCAAGCTCATCGATCAGCATGTGGGGCGTCGCGTGATACCGGTGGTCGTGACACCCGAGGGCGATTACGTGCAGGACACGACCCTGATCATCGACTGCCTCGAACGCCGCTATCCCGAACCATCGGTGTATCCGGAGGGGCCGTGGCAGAGGCTGGTTTCGCTGCTGTTTGAGGTCTATGGCGACGAGTGGCTGGTGTTGCCGGCGATGCACTATCGCTGGCATTTCAAGCGACAGAATCTGGCGTATATCCTGAAAAATTTCGGTGACATCATTAAACCGGGATGGCCACGTATGTTACGGCCAATAGGCGGGATTCCGAAGGCGATGCTGTTCGGTACGCTGTACAAGCCCGTCATGGGGCGGAGCCGAGGCAATATCGGTGAAATAGAAAAGAGTTATGAGTCGTTTCTCGGTGACTTCAACCGGCACCTCGAAGACCATTCATATCTCCTGGGCAGCAGGCCGAGCATTGGCGACTTCGGCCTGATCGGGCCGCTGTATGCTCATCTTTATCGCGACCCCTTCCCGGGCAAACTGATGAGGCAGCAGTCTCCGAATGTCGCAAAATGGGTCGAGCGCATGCAGCGGCCCACTGATTTCGATGGCAGCTTTCTTGCCGATGATGAAGTGCCGGAAACACTGTATCCGTTGCTGGAACGCATGTTCGATGAGCAATTGCCGGTACTCGTGGATACTGTACGGCGAGTCGGGCGATGGGCGGCAGAGCATCCGGACGCCAGAGGAATTCCCCGCTTCATCGGCAAACACCAATTTTTTCTTGGCAAGGTCAAGGCGACCCGCTATGTGATGCCATACGCTCAATGGATGTTTCAGCGACCATTGGCCCATTACCAGTCCCTGTCTTCCGGGCAAAAAGCGCACATCGATCCGATACTCGATGAACTCGGCGGCCTGAGCGGGATGAATGAGCCAGTCGTGACGCCACTCAAACTCGAAAATTATCGTCTTATCCTTGAGCGTTAGGGATGCATATTTCGCCAGCTACCAGCGCTTCCTCGCACGGTGCCGAATAGGGCACAATAGTTCCTGGCAACTCCTGGCCGCACACTTGAGCCAACCGGAATCAGGCGAAGGCATATAACGAAGGCATATTAAATGAGCATTCAACCACTCGATCCTGCATATCTGCGGCAACAAATTGTCGGTGTGGATTCGACTTTCGAAACACCATTCGGCGAACGGCTAATGGTCTATTGCGACTATACGGCATCGGGCCGGTGCCTGCGTTTCGTGGAATCCTACCTGCAAAGCTTGCAGAGGGTATATGCGAACACCCACACGGAAGATGACATCACCGGACGCAGCATGAGCCAGTTGCTGCATGAAGCGGAAGAGGCCATCAAGCGATCGGTAAACGCCGGGCCCAGCGGGCGAATAATCTGTTGTGGTACGGGGGCAACCGGTGCGATCGACAAATTGCAGCAAATCATTGGCGTCGCGCTGGCGCCGGCCACTCGGCAGAACATCTATCAGTTGCTGGATAGCGCTGACTCCGGCTTCGACAGCGAGGCATTCCGCAAGCTCAGCGGAGATAAGCAACCGGTCGTCTTTATCGGGCCTTACGAACATCATTCGAACGAAATTTCCTGGCGGCAGTCACTGGCAACCACGATCGAAGTCCGGTTGGACGCCGGTGGAAATATCGATCTCGCACAATTGGAAGAACTTTTACAGGATCCGGCGTTCCAGGATCGCCTGCGCATCGGGTCATTTTCGGCGGCCTCGAACGTCACGGGCATTCGCACAAATGTTGGCAAGGTCGCGAGCTTGCTGCACGCTCATGGTGCGATCGCCTGTTTCGATTTTGCCGCCTGTGCACCATATATCGATATCGACATGAACCCCGAACCGGCGGGCGAGGGTGATGATCCGGCAATCGATGCGCTGTTCATTTCACCCCACAAGTTTCTCGGTGGGCCGGGCTCAAGTGGCGTACTGGTTTTCAACGAGCGCATCTACCATCGCGAGTTGCCACCGAGTGTCAGCGCCGGCGGAACGGTCGACTATGTCGGCATGGAAGGGCAGGATTTTATCAGCGGGATCGAGGAGCGTGAGAAAGCCGGCACCCCGGGCGTGCTGCAGACATTAAAGGCGGGGCTGGTATTTCAGATCAAGGATCGAGTCGGCACTGATGTCATCGAAAAGAGAGAGCATGAGCTGACGCGGCGTGCGCTGAAGAGTTGGGGCGATGAGGACAACATCGAAATCCTCGGCAGCCCGGATCCGGCGCGGCGGGTTGGCATTATCTCCTTCAACGTAAAGGACCGGGAGGGGAATTACCTGCACCACAAATTCGTTACCGCTTTGCTCAACGACCTCTTCGGCATTCAGTCTCGTGCCGGTTGCTCCTGTGCGGGACCTTATGGTCACAGGCTGCTGAACATCGATCAGGACACGTCGGATCGTTACCGGCACGTGGTGCAGAACGGATACTGCGGTATGAAGCCGGGATGGTGCCGGATCGGCCTGCACTGGGTCATGGATGACGCCGAGGCAAACTACGTCATCGAGGCGGTGCGCTTCATTGCGATGCATGGATACCGCTTCCTCGGTCTGTATAACTTCGATCTGTGCAGCGGCACCTGGTCGCACAGGCAGACAACAGATGAGCTGCAGAGCTTCTCGCTCGATGCGGCGCTAGGCAATGAGGCAGGGGAGCCGGCGATCCTGTCGCTGGAATTGCGCAAACAGCTTTACGATCATTACATGACCGAAGCGGAACGCTGGGCCAACCGGCTCCAAGATGAGCCGCCCGAAGTTCTGGAGTCGCTGGAAGACGAGCTTGGAGAGTTGCAATTCTTCTCGCTGCCGGCGAACGCGACCTCGCGCCATTAGCCCGCGGTGACGCCCGGGGCGACGGTCAGGAGGATCGCGAAACAAACAAGCGCTAGTTCACTGAGATGCCGGCTTTTTCAAGCTGATCCTTCAGAGGCTGCAATTCGCTGGCGAAATTTTTCCACTTGTTGACCGATCGGCTATGGACCTTTTCGCGTACCTGCACCGAACTCGCGGTGGCGCTGGGGGCCTTGTTCTGGTCGAAATCGAGGCACGCTTGCTCGAAATCCAGACCCAGCTTGTCCAGCAGCGCTCTGGTCTGGCCCTCCTGATCCGCTACCAGCGATTCGTATTCGATTTCGATCAGGCGATCCTTTAGAACCTCTCGCCAGTGATGATGAAGACGATCGTAAGCCACGTAATATTTACCCAGACTTTCCAGCGTGTAGGCGAACTTGAAAAAAGATTGTTTATACATGGCGAAGCAGGCATCCAGCGGATTTCGCCGGAGGTGGATAATGTGCGCATCGGGAAAGGCTTTGGCTATGAATCCGAGATACAAGAAATTCTCAGGAAGTTTGTCAATGAACATTGGTCGGTCGCTGAGTCTGTAATCCACCGCATCCAGATACCCTTTGGCAATGCGTGCAATATCTTGTTTCGCCGCCGCCGCGATTATCGCCGGGCTGATGTTTTCTCTGCTATTGGTTCCGCTGACACGCTGAACCAGTATCTGCATGAAAAATGTTTCGTCCGCGCTTTCGACCTGTGAGTGGCTGGAAACGATTCGCTCGGTCAAGGTCGTACCCGTACGTGGAAGGCCCACAATAAAAATCGGGGTTTTTCGTGGGTCGTCCGATCGTGGTCTTGCATTCCCGCTGGACAGCCAGTCGGCATCGCAAACCTCGATAATCTTGTCGATCACCTCGATATCGTTGCCGACATCGTAGTTGGCCACGCCGGCCACCGCATCGCCGGCCAGTTTGTAATAGTGAAACGCCTCCTGCCATCGCTCCAGATCCTCAAGCTCCTTGCCGATCGCGTAATACATGAAGATGTTTTTTTCCGCCGGCAGCTTGGTCGAATCAAGACTTTTCTGCATCTGCTCCACGTGCGCCGTGTCACTCGCCCTTTCCAGGCGAGACAACTGGTAATGATTTCTCTGATGGTCAGGGTGTCGCTCCAGCAGAGTTCGATAGATGGCTTTCGCTTCTTCGATCTTACCCAGATACACGGAACAAGCGGCGAGGTTTGCCTGAAACAGATCGATGCCTGGTTGCAGCTCGTTGGCCTTCTGATACAAGGGCCCGGCCTGTGCGTGCAATCCGAGCCTCGTATAGGTGGTCGCAGCCATGTCGAGGTAGAGCGGGCTGTTACCCAAGCGTGACTCATATTGCTGCAGCAAGTCGAGCGCCTCGTCATGGCGTAGCAATATCGCATACTGACCGGCCAGCTCTATCGCCGCATCGTAACGCTCGGCGTCGAGAGTAATCGCTTTGGTAAATGAGTCGCTGGCTTTCTCTGCCCGCCTGGCGGCTTTATCCACCAGCCCGGACAGGAAATAGCCCTCCGGGCTTTTTCTGTCCTGCTGCAGTATCTTACCGGCGCAGGCGCTGACGGTCTTCCAGTTCCGGGCCTGGGCCGCTCTCCTGGCGATGGCACTGACCTTTGAGAGATTGTCGTTCACGTGCTTAATCGGACATCGTTTTCCGGCGACAGCGCCACCAAAGACTCAATCAACCGAAATGCCTGCGCTCTCGAAATATTCCCTGAGCGGCTGCAGTTGTTTGGCGTATCGGCTCCACTTATTGATGGAACGGCTGTGGACTTTTTCCCGCACTTGGACAGAACTCGCCGTAGCGCTCGGCGCCTTGTTCTTATCGAAATCGAGACAGGCTTCCTCGAACTCCAGACCCAATTTGTCCAGCATGAAACGTGTCTGACCTTCCTGATCGGTCACCAGCGATTCGTATTCGACCTCGACCATGCGATCTTTCAAGACTTCCCGCCAATGATTTCGCAATCGATCATGGGCCACATAGTACTGACCGAGTCCCTCCAGCGAATAGGAAAATTTGTACGCCCAGGTAAATACCTGCTTGTACATGGAGAAACAGGCGTCCATCGGATTTCGCCCGAGGTGAATAATCCGCGCATTCGGATACGCCTTGGCAATAAATCCGAGAAACAGGAAATTGAACGGCAGCTTGTCGATAAACATCGGCTCATCGCCGAGTCTATACCGCACTTCGTCCAGGTATCCTCTGGCGATCAGGCCCATATCTTTCTGCGCCACGGCCTCGACCATCGCCGGGTTCATATTCTCGACACTGTGGATACCGCTTTCACGTCGTAGCACCATCTGCAGGAACTGCGTCTCACCGACACTTTCGACCTGGGTATGGCTGGAAACGATTCGCTCGGCCAAGGTCGTACCGGTACGCGGGAGACCGACGATAAATATCGGCGTCTTTTCCGAGTCATCCGCCGGGCCCCTGCCTGCCTCATCGGCCAGCCACTCGGCGTTACAAACGTCGATGATCTTGTCGATTACCGCGATGTCTGCGGCGATATCATAGGCAGCGACACCGGTCACTGCGTCGCCGGCCTTCTGGTAATACTCGAACGACTCGTCCCACTGTTCCAGGTCTTCCAGTTCCTTGCCGATCGCGTAATACATGAACACATTCTTGTCGGGCGGGTCATCGCTGGTGCGCAGGATCTCTTTCATCTGTTCCACATGCGTGGCGTCCGTTGCCGTCTCCAGGCGAGACAACTGGTAATGGTTTCGCCGGTGACCTGGAAATCGCTCCAGCAAGGCCCGGTAAATAGCCTTGGCTTCCTTGATTTTGCCGAGATAAACTCCGCAGGAGGCGAGGTTCGCCTGAAACAGATCGACGCCCGGTTGCAACGTCGTGGCTTTCTGATACAAAGGCCAGGCTCTCTGGGACATCCCGATATCTACATAAACCGTACCGGCCAGATCCAGATACATCGGACTGTTAGCTAGTTTCTCCTCGTATTTTGCGAGGAGCGCCGCCGCGTCACGGTTACGCCGCGCAATCGAAAACTGATTGGCCAGTTCAACAGCGGCATCGTAACGATCTGCGTCCAGCGCCAGCGCTTTTTCGAATGCCTGCGCGGCTTTCGCCGGTTTGCCCGCGGCCCTTTGCACGATCCCGGCCAGAAAATACCCCTCGGCACTGGTCTGGTCCTGCCGCAGAATTTCATTGGCACAGGCATCGACTGTTGCCCAGTCCTGGGAGCGCGCAGCTCGTCTGGCGGTCACGCTGATTTTTGAAAGTACGCTGGTCATTTAATTTGCCGGAAATCGTAGCGCTTCAAATCTATCAAAAACATTTGCCGAACACTATGAATCATTTTTGGCGCAGAGCCTGACCGGTGCAGGCGGTCGGCGGTATTATTATCGAATTGCGATTGTTATACTGACTGATTGCGCCATTTAATAAATTCGCCCAATCATGATCGACCCCAAGTCTGACTTTTCACAGGTAGCCGAAAGCTGGGATACCTACTGGCACGGCACCGGCGACGTCGGCGCGTATTCCAGCGGCGGCGTCAGCCATCCCGCCATCCTGGCGTTCTGGGATGATTTCTTTGCTGCGGTGAAACGGGATTTCGACGCGCCGAAGTTAATCGATATTGCCAGCGGCAACGGCGCGGTGGTCGAACGCGCACTGGCCGTATTCGGAGACCAGCCACCCGATTTCACCTCTCTCGATGTGTCTGCTGCGGCTATCACAAATATCCGCGACAGATTTCCCGATGTACGCGGCGTGGTCGCAGACGCACGCTCCATCCCGCTGGACTCCGCTGGCTTCGACGTCGCCACGAGCCAGTTTGGCGTGGAATATGCCGGCCTGGAGGCTATCGACGAGGTCGCCCGCCTGGTTGCGGCAGGCGGGCGGCTTGCACTCTTGCTGCACAGCCTGGAAAGCAGCATCCACCGCGAGTGTTCGGCAAGCCTGGAGGCGATATTACGATTGCAGGAATCCAGGTTTATTCCGTATTCCATCGAGATGCTCAGCGCGGGTTTCGCAGCGTGCCGCGGAGCCGACAGGGCGCCCTACGAGGCTGCCGCGACACAGCTCGCTCCTGCGGTACAGGCTCTTGAGGCGATCATGACGCAACACGGAGAGCACGTCGCCGGTGATACCATCGCTCGCCTCTACGGTGACGTGGACCAGATTCATAGTCAAATGCAGCGGTACGAGCCAACCGAGGTACTGGACTGGCTGAACAGAATGGATGGGGAGCTGGACGCCTATGCGGGACGCATGTCATCCATGTGTCAATCCGCTATCGATCGTGAGGTGTTTGACCGGATTTGCGGCGGACTACGCAACCAGGGCTACACGACAAAACGTGCCGACCCGCTGGCAACTCCGGACGATGATCTCCCGTTGGCCTGGGTCCTCATCGCGACGAAATGATTTTTTACGACACGCTTTGGCGTCGGTCATAGATAGGTGTCAGAGTAAGGACATGGCAGAGAACCTGGAAAAGCGCGGACGGGAGGAGCTGCAAGCCTGGATAAAGCAGCGACTCGATGCGGCAGTACACGAATTGATAGACGGTGGCGTTTTCGAGAGCGTGATGATCGAGGCAAAACCTGCGTGGGTCTTTCCATTCCAGGTATTGCTCGGCAGGATTCGCGAACAGGGCGAAGAGTTTAAATGGATTATCTGCGGCGAAGTTCCGACGGACTACTTTGACTCTGCGACCGTATCCACCCCGAGAGAGGCCGCGAGACATTTCGCAATGAAATGGCAACTGGATGCCGCCCGGCAGCAGGATCTGTCGATAAAGAAATCCCGTGGGCCGGCGCCGGGATCGCGCCCGGGATATTTCGGCAGCCGGCTGGCGGAAACGGCCGAAGCGTTGTATGCGTTGGTGGATGACGCAAGTTTATGGCAGCGACGAAGCAGCCTCTGAGGCTGCCAAAAAAAGGGTCAGACCACGGTTTCGGTAAATCCGTGGTCTGACCCTTCCGAACGCACCTAAAAAAGAAGGGCCGCTTTGAGCGGCCCTTCCATTTTCACCAGCCTGGACTGGCTTATTCGAAGCTCTGCGTCAGACGCAGAAAATAGCCCGTGCCGAACTGCCGGTAAATTGCCACATCCGTCTTCGCATTGAAGCCCAGATCAATGTACGGCGGAGCCTCATCCGTGATGTTGGTTATGCCCACGGAGACCGAGGTACCACTGCCAACGAAGTCATACGTGGCGACGACGTCATGGTACAACTGAGAATCGATCTCGTAGAGATAGTCGCCGATGAAGCCAGCATCCAGCGTGTCCATCGGGCCGATGTATTCACCCAGGTAGGCGATCGACAGATCGTTCCGACGCCACTGAGCCGAGTAGTTGAGCTTGTCGTCGGGGTACCCACCACCGTCTTCCCCAGTAATGTTGGTGTACCTACCTGCCAACTGCTCTTCCGCAGCACCGGCAAACGGCGTCTTGGTGCGCTCGTTCAGGTGCGACCACAGAAGGGCAAACTCCCACTGACCAATGTCAGAATCAAGGCTGTAGCGAATCTCGGTATCGACACCCTTGGCGCCCTGGTCGGCGACGTTCAGGCTTTGGTCATCGATGTGATCGATATCGAAAGTCGCCGTACGCGTGATCAGAGCACAAGATACCGGATTCTCACGGAGATAGCAGTCGTCCAGGATGAACTGAACACCAAGCGAGCTGATGCCATCCTCGATATCGACTTGCCAGTAGTCGAGCGTCAGCGACAGGTCACCGTTACCGAACTCTGGCGTCCACACAAGACCAGCTGTGAACGTATCGCCGGTCTCAGGGACCAGGAGCGGATTACCACCGACCTTTGCCAGGAGCTGGCTGTCGGTCTGAATGCCGACCCGCCCTCCGCATCCTGCCGGCAACGGGTCTCCCGCGGCCGGAATGCAGGGATCGCTGTACGTCGGGAAGCTGTCAACCACGCCACCGAACAGGTCGGAGACCGTCGGCGCACGGAAAACCGTACCGGCCGTCGCCCTCAGTTTCAGGCTTTCGGCTGCCTGGAACTCAATACCGAACTGCCCGGTAGTGTCGTTTTCGAACGCGTTCCACTCGTCGTAACGCACACCGGCTTTTAACTGCACCGATTGTGTACCGTTATCCATCACCGGCGCCAGTACCTCGAGGAAGACACTGTTGTTCGTCAGTGACCCATCGGTGCCTGCGCCAACGTTGCCGGTCACAGCACCGATCAACTTGGCCGAGTCAGGGGTGAAAGTAAACTCCTGTCTCCAGTTGGAAAGGCCGGCTGCCCAGCCCATTTGTCCACCCGGCAGGTCGAACGCGGAACCGCTAATGCTAAAGCCGCCGATCTGCTGTTTCGAAATGAAATTATCGGTCGTATCAAGAGCGACGTAGTCGATCATGTCCTGGGTGAGCGTCGTAACGGTCGGCTTACCCGCCGCGTTCACCGCGCCACCGCCGAACATATTCAGCGGCACACAGCCAGCGATAATGGTGCTTGGGGGGTCTCCGGCAGCAATATCAGCGATGGCAGTCGTGACGTCAGTGTAGCACTCCGGTTGACCGTCAATACCTGGTAGACCACCAGCATCCAGAAGGTCGGCCGACGGGCCCATTGCGTTGGTCAATCGAACGCCGGAGAACTGACCGAAGTCCCTATCTATGCGGCTACGGTAGCCCTCGTTGTAGTGGACATCCCAGTCCATGCCGTTGTCGAGCGTACCTTCCAGCCCGGCGACGAACTGATACTGAGTGATGTTCTGCTCGAACCGGCGGTTGGTTTCAATCATGCGTCGACGCGGAGTCTCCAACGGTTCGTACAACAGACTGGAACCGGTCGCCAGGTTGTAGGCATCGACGGCACGACGAAGATAATAGTTATCTTCGGAGACACCCGTGTAAGGTATGGCTACGTTGGTAACCGGATTGGTAAATACGCCGTCGAACATCGGGTCGCCACCGGTGAATGGCAGCGGCGCCAGTTCCTGCGCCGATGTGCGCAAGTTACCCCGAATCGTCGCATTGAACCGGACGTTGTCGCTCAGATCGAAGTGAGCTTCGGCAAACAGGTTGGTCC
This sequence comes from uncultured Gammaproteobacteria bacterium, assembly GCA_964568075.1. Lineage (GTDB taxonomy): Bacteria > Pseudomonadota > Gammaproteobacteria > Steroidobacterales > MnTg04 > MnTg04. Next base: position 40,692 of record CAZMOM010000015.1, on the reverse strand, counting down.
GCTCGTACGGCGTCTGGATGTAGTTCACAGGCGCATAGTTGTACGTGCGGTTATCATGCGGCATCATCAAACCGACTTCGTACGGCGTCGTCGCCGGCGTGCCGATCAGCATCAGGCCATTGCCGGGGAAATCGTTGGCTGAGGGAATACAATCCCCGTTGGCGTCTTCAAGACAAAGCCCGGTGAGGGGGTCGATGAGAAAATCTCTCCTATTGATAAACGACAGACGACTTTCCGGGATTCGCGAAGATCCGATCGGGTAACAGCCACCAGTCGGCAGGCCTGTATAAGGCGCCGCGACCTGGTTTTCGCAGCCTCCAGGATAGATGTAGAAAGAATCCTGGAAGAAATCCCACGGCGCGTCGCTTTGGAAAGCCTGTTCCTGGTCCACATACTCGGCGCCAAACACGAAGTTACCGCCCTCGAAGGCCGTACCGGCGATCAGGCTAACGGTTTGCTGCGCGCCCGACTTCATATCAAAGAAGTCAGCCTGTTGTACGGTAACTTCTATGCCTTCGAAGTCACGGCGCGTGATGATGTTCACGACACCGGAAACCGCGTCGGCACCGTAGACAGCTGAAGCGCCGTCTTTCAGGATTTCAACACGCTCGATCATCGTGGCGGGGATGGTTTGGTAATCACCACCGTCGACAGTCCGCTGGCCGTTGATCAGGGTCAGGGTGCGGTCAACACCCATGCCGCGAAGGTCGATTAGTACGGAACCGTTACCGCCATTGTTCGTGGTGGTTCCTATCGGCGAGCCGGACATCGAAGGCATACTTTGAATCAGGCTACCGACATCGGTGATACCGGCGGCCAGAATGTCTTCCCGGCTGAGAACGGTAACAGGGCTTGCGCTTTCGAGGTCAGCCCTTTTGATGCGCGATCCGGTGGTAATGACTTCCTCGATTACTTGATCTGCGCCTTCCTGTGCAAAAGCACTCGGCGCAACGGATACAGCAAGCGCACCCGCGCTTACACCAAGCGCCAGGCGAACTCCTGTTTGCAATTTTATATTAGTAGACATGAAATTTCCCTTATGCAGTGTATTTATAATGTTGCATATGATTCACATGTTGCATAAAAAATACAACATGTAGCGAGTTTATACCACCAATTGAGACCATAGTAAATAAGGCTCTTTAAATCAGTTTTTTGACATTGAACGCAGTGCTGCGGCCGTGTTGTATCAAAAATACAACAACTCGACAGTTACAGGCGAAATCATTGGCCTCGGTCGCACCGGTGAGGGAAGCCGGGTCGGCATTATGTTAGATAATGGGGGTTTACCAAGCCTGTTTTTTGGTGCAATGCACTGGAACGGTGCATTTGGGCTCGATGCCTGCCTGATCTACGGCTGATCAGGGCACGGACCACGCGCTGGGTGAAAACCGTGGTCTGTCCCGTCTTGGTCACAATTGCCGGCCGCGGCAACCAGCGGTCTTCCGCAAGAGGCAGTCTATGCGGTCCGCTGACCGCCACCTGTTGCCGGTGTGTTGGCTGTGTGCAATCTTGAACCGGCGCCGTGTATACTCCGTCTCTGCCCGCCGCCGGTCAAGGCGGTCCGGTATTCATAAAGAGCAACAAGAGAGACCCTGAATCATGAGTATCGTCAATCTTAGTAATGTCATCAAAATCTTTCGCGGTACCGAGATAAGCCCGGAGGAAGAGAAAGAGTTGTTCCGGGAGGTTCTCCTTATGACGCTCTCCCGAGCGTCCAGCTCTGACGCACACATCCATCCTGTCGAAGTAGAGACCGTTCAGAGCATTCTTCAGCAATTGATCGGGGAGAAAGTCAGCCGTGCCGACATCCGAATTGCGGCTCGTTCAGAGCTCTACGAGACGGCTCCTCTGGAGAAGTATCTTACGAGCTGTGGCCGCAAGCTGGACGCGCAGAATCGGGTTGCGACCGTAAAAGCGCTTGCTGAAGTCATAAGAAGCGATACAGAAGTCAGCTACCAGGAAGTCCATTTCTTCGACATGGTGACCAACGCGCTCGCGGTCACACCCGCAGAATTGGCTGGACTCGTTAGCAGCTGAACATCTCGGGTAACCTTACTCGTGGCGTCGCGGCCCGTGACCGGGTCCCGCGAGATCGCGGTTCAGCCATTGCGTGTCGTTTTGAATCTGCAACGCCGGCCTTCGACCGGAAATTTGTCTCGATAGCGCTTGCCAGTCAAACCCGTCCGCGTGACATCCCCACCCGGAAAACAGGGCACAGACAACGGCTTCCACTGCCGTCGCCTGTCCCCTTCCTGACAATGCTGCCCTGTAGTAATGAATGTGCCGATGATGCACGCGGCGCTCCGGGTCGAGCGCCTTTTTTTTCATTATGCCGGGCCTGTCTCCTTAATTCTGTGGCATCCGGCAAGACGGCTGGCCCGGCCATAAGGTATTCGAAAACCCGGATTTGTTCCTGGCTGGGGTCTGTGACATTGTCTCGCCATGATCGCGAAAAGACTGGCCGGGGGCATGCTGAAAATTACCGGCTGGGAGATGGTCGGTGAAGCGCCGACCATCGATAAAGCCGTTCTGATCGTTGCCCCGCATACCTCGAACTGGGACGGGTTCTGGTTGCTGGCCTACAAGATTGCGATGGGGATAGATGCCAGGTTTTTCGCCAAGCACACATTGTTCTGGTGGCCGCTTGGCAGCATTCTGAGACACATGGGCGCTATTCCGGTCAATCGCGAAAAAAGTGGTGACTTGGTGCAGAACGCGATCGACACCTTCAAAACTCATGATCGGTTTTTGCTTGGGCTGGCGCCTGAAGGTACTCGCAAGTGGATGCCGTACTGGAGAACCGGTTTCTACCGCATCGCAATCGAAGTCGGTGTGCCTATAGTGCTGGGGTTTATCGATTACCAGGAAAAGAGAATGGGCATTGGGAAAACTTTTACGCCTAGCGGCATTCTTGAGCAGGATCTGGGGTTTATACGGGAGTTTTATGCTGCGTTCACCCCGCGTAACACAGGGAATATGGGGCCCATCGAGTTTCCGCCGGACCAGGCACCGACCGGCAAAGTTTTTTCTAATCCTTGAGTAATCAGATGAAGTCAACGGGAGCAAATCAGCCCGCGACCGGCTTGTTCGAGAAACGTGGGTATGTGCTTTTCATACTCGTGGTGGTTTACACCTTCAATTTCATCGATCGCCAGATCATCGGCATCCTGGCGGTGCCCATCAAGGCCGACCTGATGCTGAGCGATACCCAGCTCGGGCTAATGGGCGGTCTCGCGTTCGCATTGTTTTATACGGGCCTGGGTATTCCGATCGCGATGCTGGCCGATCGCAGCAGCCGTACCTGGATTATGACTATTGCGCTGACCCTGTGGAGCGCGATGACTGCAGTTTGTGGTCTCGCCCAGAATTTCTGGCAGATTTTCCTGGCGCGCCTCGGCGTTGGCGTGGGCGAGGCCGGGGGCGTCGCACCGGCGTACTCGCTGATCTCGGATTACTTCCCGCCCGACCAGCGCGCGCGGGCACTGAGCATTTATTCCTTTGGCATTCCGATAGGCAGCGCTCTCGGGATGGTGTTTGGAGGCCTGGTCGCCAGCGCCGTGGACTGGCGGGTCGCTTTTTTTGTGGTCGGCGCTGCCGGTGTTCTCCTTGCGCCTGTTTTCCGGCTGACGATCAGGGAACCGATACGCGGCCGGTTTGACCGGCCCGGCCAGGTCCAGTCACCGGTGAGTATCAGACAAATTCTGCGGGTACTCGCGAGCAAGAAAAGCTTCTGGTTTTTGTCGGTGGGTTCCGCCTGCGCGTCGATGATGGGCTATGCGCTGTTTTTCTGGCTGCCATCGTTTTTCGTTCGCAGCTACGGGATCACATTGCTGGATGCATCGCTTTTCTATGGCGCCATCATCCTGATCGGTGGTCTGACGGGCATCTGGATGGGCGGCTGGATGGCCGATCGTTTCGGGCAGCACAACCGCTCGGTCTACGCGAAGATCCCGGCCGTCGCCTTCGTCGCCACCGTGCCCCTGTATGTTGCCGGAGTGTTATCACAATCACTGGCCCTGACTTTTTTTGTATTGCTGGTGCCGACCGCCCTGGGCCTGGTCTGGCTAGGGCCGGTGATATCCGCGATCCAGCACCTGGTCAAACCCAATATGCGGGCCACCGCTTCCGCGGTTTTTCTTTTTATCAATAACCTGATTGGAATCGGCGCAGGCACCGTGGTCATCGGCGCGTTGTCGGACGGGCTGCAAGGGCGGTACGGCGACGATGCGCTGAGATACTCCATACTGGCCGGCACGAGCCTCTATCTCGTGGCCGCCGGCTTGTTAGTACTGGCTTCCCGCTGGCTGGAGGGCGACTGGGAAGCGTAAGCGGAACGCGGTTAGCACACATTTTATCTCGGCTTTCACGTACAGAAAAAACCTGCTTTTGCTGGTACAAATAAGCCGAGGAGCCTGTCAGACTTAGGGAAACAGGCTCGACAAAATGGACGCCGGGCGGCTTTGTATTATGTCAACATCGCAGGAACCAATAATCAGTTTCTCCGTTTTCCATCGCGGTCGGCGACTGCCGGGTCGTTGCAAAACCATGCCTGCCCGAATCCTGGTGCTGGCCTTGCTTTGCTCGTTTGTCGCCTTGCCCGTGACGGCACAAACCTTTCTGTCACCGACGCGAATCACTCAAATGCCTTCGGGCAGCGTCGTCGTAGTCGACTCCAAACGCCAGGCGCTGGTGGTGATCAGTCCCAACCCGAGGAAAGAGGACACCCTGATCAGCGTTCCCGGACGACCAGTCAGCGTAGCTTTTGGCTGGGGCAGGTTTTTTGTTGGTAATGAAGTCACGCAATCCGTCGATGTTCTGAGCAGAAACGGTCGTCTCCAATATATCCTCGGTGGAGAGAGTTTTCATATTGCTCGTCCGTCCGATATCGCAATAGATAAAAAACTGGGACTGATTTTTGTCAGTGACTCGGCAACGGCGAAGGTTTGGGTGTTCGACAAAGGCGGAGAATTATTGCGGTCTCTGCCGGCAGCCGGTCAGATACCACTTTACCGGCCAACAGGAATTGCCGTGGACCCGACCCGGGGAGAGGTACTGGTCAGTGATTTCGGCGACCCGCAGAATCCGACGGGGACAGTCAACATCTACGATTTCGATGGGTTCTTTAAGGCGAGTATCAACGGTTCGGCCGGGTGTGGCTGGTTTGCCTGTGTCGGCGATTTCAATTTCTCACGGCCACAGGGTCTGACCGTCGATTCAAAGGGCCTGATTTACCTGGTTGACAGTTTGCTTGGCCAGGTTCTGGTTTTCGATCGGGAAACGCAAAAAGGCGTTAACACCATAGGGCAAATCGGCAAAGGTCCGGGGCAGCTGATGCTTCCGCTTGATCTGATTATGGATAGTAAGACCGGCGATCTTCATGTGACCAATAACCGCAATCGTCGACTGGAAGTATTTGAAAACCAGGGATTGGCTCCATGAAACTGCGGCTCACTGTATATATTCTGCTTTTGGCCCTTGCTGCCGTCGTGCTTGTCTTCGTGCCGAGAAGTAGCCTGGGGCAAACCATGGATTGCGTTTTTTGTCACAGTCTCCACAATTCGCCCGGCGGCACATTGAATACCAACGCAGAATTCGACCTGATTTGCGATTCCTGTCACGGTCCTGCCGGCACCGCCAAATTTACCGACCGGCATGTGGACCCGGCAGTCAACCTGGCCAGCGGCAGCACCGGTACTCCCAAGTGGGAGATGGGTTGCGTGGTCTGCCATACGCAACATCCTGGTGATACGGTTAACCACCTTTATGACGGCGGCACCCCGCATGCGCACTCCCTTGGCGGCGATGTGACCACCGCGGTCGATGGAATCAACATCAAGTTGTTTGGGCGCGACGAGGATGGTACGGGTGTTGCCAAGGTAGCGACCCCATTAAGAATTATCGGTGTGGGGCCCTCGGCCTCCTGCCCGAATAGCAACACCGATCTCCAGATCGCCATGCCTCGCTTTAATGCCGGTGACGGCCCGCTGATGTCGATCATGATTGGTGATCGGCTCATTATCAATAATTCGAATGACGAGTTCGATGGCGAGTTCCGGGTCAAGGAAACCGACTGGAACGGTTTTCAGGCGAACCCGCCCACGGGTTGGGTGTGCTTCGATGATCCGGATCCGATAACGGCGACATACACGCCGCCATCGTCAGACCCAACCGATATAAGTAGTGTGTTCGCTTTCGTCAGATCCACCGGTTGGCATGAGCGGCCAAAGGTCAGGCTCGCAAGCTGGGCGCCTGGCACCCCCGGCACCGCGACGTTGAGCCTGCATGATGCCTTTTCGATTCGGGTCGGCGATACGATCAACGTAACCGGCGTCTCCGAAACAAATTTAGACACTTTTAATGGCCTGAAGACGATTACCGCCGTTTCCAATACCGGCATCACCACGGCCTTTTGGTCCGTAGACACTGCAACCGTGACCCTGGCTGAAAATCACTTGCTTGAGGGAGGCGATGCGATTGTCGTATCGGATGTCATCAGCGCCGGACCGGGAAGTTTTAACGGCCGCTTTACGGTCACGGTCGTGAGTGGCCTTGATGTCTCCTACTCTCTACCAAGCGATCCCGGGTCGTACACCACCAACGGTGCTATCGCGCTTCCAACGAGATCGGAAGTTACCTATGACGCATCAGATCCAGGTACCAACAATGTGGCTGGTGGCCTGGTCGAATACCTCGGTTCGGTCAAAACCGTGCAGAGCATGGCGGTCGTCACCCCGCCTGACCCGCCACCAATTGTGGTTACCGACGCCGCCTGGGCCGATGTCAAAGGCGGTCCAGAAGTCATCGGTGAGATTGAGCTGACCTTTGGGGTTGTTCACACGATTGCGATCAATGACCTTATATCCGTTTCCGGTATTGATCCGGCAGGTTACAACGGCGTGTTTACCGTTAACGGCGTCGGTGCCACCACACTGACCTACCGGGGAGTCGATATTGACCCCGGAACGTATATTGGTAGTGGTGAGGTTGGGCCACCGCCGGTTCTTGAAATCACTCTGACCAACAACAACAGCAATATCAATCAGTTTCAAGTCGCAACTGCCGGGATTCACGACGGTGACATTATTACCGTGTTTGGCGCCAGTCCTGATGGCTATAACGGACGGTGGGAAGTTGAGTCTTCTCTGCTTCCGATCGTTACCGTTCGCTGTCCGCCGGTTTTCCGCAACGACATTGGACAACCCGGTTGTTCATTGGCCGGCGTGCCGGCTTATCTCAGCGGTGGAACAATTCAGTCCACGGGCAGCCTGCGACCGGTCGTTTTCGAATCCAGGGGTACCGATAATAACGACACTAATTTCCTCAGCGATTACACACACTCCTTTACCAACACGGACGAGGATAATGACGGCTGGATGGATGGCCCGTGCGAGACCTGTCATACGCAAACGAGTAATCATCAAAACGATGACCTGAGTAACACCCATAACAACGGGAAAACCTGCACGGCGGCTTGCCACACACATTCAACGGGATTTGACAAGGATGCGGCGTTCTGCCCGGCCGGTCGGACCTGCCCACCGGTAAACTGAGACGTTTGACGACATTGTTCTGGAGCCGCCCCTGGCAGGTTCCGCCCTTATTTCCTGTGGATTTCCGGCTTAGCCCCGTTTTTTTCTGCTGATCCAGGCGCGTAGCGAGTCTGTGGTTAACAGTTTTGTCTGATTGTCCATTGCACGCATCGACCGGTGTCCGGGGACATAAAATTGCGAAAAAATGCGTCATCTTGCCGGTGCGCGGCTTTTTTGGCTCCAAAACGAATTATGTGAAACGAATGGCCTGTGAATTGAGACTTTCTTCACAGAATCACACCCACCGAAAACCTGATACTTATATCCCAAATCGAGCTTTTATGAGGTGCCAAGTTATGAAACGCTTTATTTCCCTTTTATTCGCATTCGCTTTGTCGATGACATTGTCGATGTCGGCACAGGCGGGATCGCACGAGTGTAACGCGATGCACCAGGTCGCCGTCAAAGGTTGTCACGGTTTAAGTTTAAACGGTGGCGCTTTGGCTTCCTGTCTGGTGGCTGCAAAAGACGCCAAAAAGAGCTGCATGAATGGTGATACGTCTGGCGGCGGAGAAGACCCGGGCCCGACGCCTTCGACCTGTGAATCCGACTGCCAGGCCAGTCACGACGGCGACGCCGAGGCATGTCAGGCAGCTTTCGACTCCGGAGTCACACTCTGCGGTGGACAAAGCTGGTGTGTGGATCTGTATCAATCGAGTTTGCAGGGCTGCATGGATACGGCAGACGCGGAATTGGCTAGCTGTACCGCCGGCTGCTGACGAAAGACCGCACCCGTAACAGCGGCGCGGAGGTAGTGAAAATCTGCCCCGGGCCACCAAACAAAAAGGCCCCGTCAGGGGCCTTTTTATTGCCGCAATCCGTCGCGGCGTTTCCTTCCCTGCCAGCTAATTTCTCGCGCGGCTTCGTCCCCGGTCGTTGCGTCGCGTTCCCTTCTGGTCGGCGTGTTTCTCGCTCCGCCCCCTCTCAGATCGCGGCGGCGGCGTGGGCCTGCTTGCAGCAGGCGAGGGCCTGCTTTCCGGCGCCCGGCTTTGGGACGGCCGGCTGGCGGGCCTGGCCTGCCTTGGCGGCGGTGAGGGTCTTGCCACACGACCGCTAGAATTTGCCCCGGCATCGGCACGTCTGCCGCGCGACCGATCGCTCGCCACAGAGTCCGGCCGACTGGTCCGCACTGTGTATCTGCGGTCGGACCGGTTCACAGGCCGGCCTTGATTTGTCGGCACGGCCGATCGGCTTACGCGGTTGCCGCGTGACCTGTTCTGAACGACCGGCTCGCGGCTACTGTCACGCGTCACCTGGTCCCGGTCCGGGCGGCTGCGCCTGACTTTGCCAGACGACCGACTGTTTCGCGGAACAAAATCCGATTTCGGTGTCGCATTGTATTTCCAGACCGCATCGCGCCGAGCAGGTCTCCTGGCGTCTCGGGTCGTCCGTACGGCGGGTCTGACGTTCGTCCTGAAGTCTGCGCCTTCGTAACGAGTATTGACGGCGTTGATGATCTTTCCGCGAAATCCGGGACGCGGTTTGAACGTGCCTGGCCGTCCGATTCTCGAGCCACCGGATGTCGCGACGAAATCATTGCCACCGCGGTCAAACCTCGGGCTCCGGTGATCGGGCCTGGCGCCATGCCGGCGGTTCGGTCGCCAATGATCGCCATCGTGCCGTGGGTCCCCTGCATACCGGTGTCCACCGTAGTGACGCGACGGCCAGTGATAGTAATGATGACTGCGATAGTAGGTGTGCCCGTAGTACGGATGGCTGTAGTAATCCCAGAAGTGCACATTCAGGTGATGCGAATGCCAGCCGATCGTAAAGGCGGTGGTAATTCCCCAGAAGAAACCGGAGCTAAAGTGATAGCCGACCGGATACGGGTAGTAATAGAGCGGGTAAGGCCTGGGATAGTAGTGGTAGACCGGATACGGCTGATATACGACCACTCGTTCCGGTTCGTAATAAGGAACATAGATCACTTCCGCCTCCGCAGGAGTGATTTCTATGGTTCCGTCCTCCTCGCTGACGATCTGGTGTTCGTCGGTTTTCAGATTACCGGCGAGCATCGCACGATCGCGAAACGCTTCGACGGCCTCGATAACTTCCGTTTCCTGGTTAATCACGGCCTCGCCGAGCTGCCAGGTCCATTCCAGATCGCTGTTCAATAAATCGATGACTTCAGGATAGTTGAGCAGGGCAATCACCGATTCGTCCCAGTCTTCGTCGGGCTTCAGCGAACTGTCGTTTTCGAATTCATCGAGGAATCGTGCGGCCTGCACTATTTGCAGCGGATAGGTGGATGCCGGCAGCACGATCGCCAGCAGATCGTCCGGGTAAAGGGCGACCGGAGCGACCAGGTTGGTCAGCTCCTCAGCCGTAAAGGGGTCCTCCAGTCCAAGGCCCATGCCTGGCGCCACTTCGTCGCCCGCATCGTTGAGGACCACGTGGTCAGGCTCATCGCTTTCCACGGGCTGGGCGCCTGCGGGAGCGGATGTCAGTAACATTAGACATAAGACCGCCGATATCGCTGCCAGCGGCAGTAAGCGGTTATTTCTTAATGACTTGAACATGTGAATCTCCCGTAACTTCTATCGTAGCCCAACATTAACCCCTGCTAGCTGAACCGAAGCTGAATCCGGGTAGCGTCGCCTCGGCGGCCAGGGTCAGATCGGACCCAGGAACGCGCTGAGCCGGGGCAGGCGTTTATTTCTGTTCCGGTCTGGCTACCCGGGGATCATTTTCGTACCCTTGTGCGCAGATTTCAGGAGCACGCAGCGATTTGGCCATGATATACCGGCTTAAGACGGCCAGATTATGACAGCAGAGGAGTCTGAAAATGACGAAGAAAAGCCGAAAAATCGACCGGTTCATGGAAGACGTCGCGCGGCGAAACCCGGGAGAGCGGGAGTTCCAGCAAGCGGTTCGCGAAGTCGCTGAGAGCATTGTCCCATTCCTTGAAACGAGACCAGAATATCAGCAAGCAAGGATCCTCGAGCGTCTGACCGAGCCGGACCGGGTCATTATTTTTCGTATTGGCTGGGAGGATGATGACGGTCACATCCAGATCAACCGCGGGTATCGTGTTCAGTGGAGCAATGCCATTGGCCCGTATAAGGGAGGCCTGAGATTCCACAAGGACGTTTCGTTGAGCGTTTTGAAATTTCTGGCATTTGAACAAACATTCAAGAACAGCCTGACCGGTCTGCCCATGGGCGGCGGCAAGGGCGGCTCCGACTTCAATCCCAAGGGTAAGTCAGATCGTGAGATCATGCGCTTCTGCCATGCGCTGATGTCCGAGCTTTACCGACATATCGGGCCACATACAGACATCCCCGCGGGAGACATCGGGGTTGGGGCGCGAGAGATCAGCTATCTTTTCGGCCAGTACAAGCGTTTGATGAACCAGTTTACCGGGACCCTGACCGGCAAGGGGCTGGCTTACGGCGGCAGTCAGATTCGGGTCGAGGCGACCGGTTATGGTTGTGTTTACATGATGGAAGACATGCTTAAACATCATGGACGCGCCATAGACGGCATGGTTGCTGTGGTTTCGGGAGCGGGTAACGTTGCGCAATACACTACTGAAAAACTGGGCGAACTCGGTGCCAAGGTAGTGACGATGTCCGACTCCGGTGGTTTCGTCCACGATCCGGCGGGAATCAGCGGCGAGCGACTGGCGTACATCAAGGAACTGAAGAGCAAGCGACGTGGCTCGCTGGCAGAGTATGCTGAAGAGTATGGACTCGAGTTTCATACCGGACAAAGGACATGGAGTGTTCCCGCCGAGCTCGCGTTTCCGTCTGCGACGCAGAACGAGATCAACGGTGATGATGCCAGGGCATTGGTGAAAAACGGCTGCATCGCGGTCGCGGAGGGCGCGAATATGCCGACCGACCGCGAAGGCGTCGAAGTGTTCAAGAAGGGATCGGTCCTGTTCGCCCCCAGCAAGGCGGCCAACGCCGGCGGCGTCGCCTGTTCCGGGCTGGAAATGACGCAAAACAGTTTGCGCCTGTCGTGGTCCAGGGATGAGCTCAATAGCCGCCTGCGAACCATTATGGGGAGTATTCATGACCGCTGTGTCGAGCATGGTCAGGACAATGGCCAGGTCAATTATATTCGTGGTGCGAATATTGCCGGTTTTGTCAAAGTCGCCGATGCGATTCTCGCCTATGGCGTAATGTAAGCGGACAGGCGATGGTCGCAAGAATAATCTGCGTGGAGCGCAGCGAATGAATATTGAACAATATGCCAGCAATTTCCCGTCGCTGAAGTTTTCGGAAGCGGCCGATCGCGTGCTCGAGATTACGCTGGAGGCGCCTGGCAAACTCAATGCCGCCGATGCGAGCATGCACCACGATCTGGCCTATGTCTGGCGCACGATCGATCTTGATGAATCGGTCAGCGTGGTGCTGGTCAAGGGCAGCGGAAAAGGATTTTCTGCGGGCGGTGATTATGAGTTGGTCGAATCGATGATCGAGGACGACGATACGCTGGCGCGTCTGTGGAAAGAGGCGCGTGACCTTGTTTATAACCTGATCAATTGCTCCAGGCCGATCGTTTCGGCGATACACGGTCCGGCAGTCGGCGCCGGTCTTGCGGTGGGCCTGCTCGCCGATATTTCGATCGCGGCGAAAAATGCCCGGATCCTGGATGGACATGTGAGGCTCGGTGTGGCGGCAGGGGATCACGCGGCGATTATCTGGCCGCTGCTGTGCGGACTCGCCAAGGCGAAATATTATTTGCTGACCAACAAACCGATCGATGGCGAAGAAGCCGAGCGAATCGGGCTGGTGTCTTTGTGCGTCGAAAATGACGCTCTTTATGCCACGGCGCTGGCAACGGCCATCGAGTTATCAAATGGCAGCCCGAGCGCGATACGCTGGACCAAGTATGCGTTGAACAACTGGCTGCGCATGGCAGGGCCAAATTTCGACACGTCGCTGGCGCTGGAGTTTATGGGATTCAGGCAACCCGATATACGGGAGGGCCTGGCTTCGTTAAAAGAAAAACGTCCGCCGGATTTCAACAAGAAATCGTCATTATGAAGATTGGTCCAGCAACGTGTTGAAAAAGTCTCAGGCGAGTGCGGCGTCTCGCCGATTCTTAACGCCGTATAGTGCTGGCTGAGGATTTTTCAACAGCCTGCTAGACGCGCTCGATGATCATCGCGATTCCCTGACCGACACCGATACACATCGTGCACAAAGCGTAGCGGCCGCCGGTTTCGCGCAATTGATACGCAGCCGTCGTCACCAGCCGCGCGCCGGTCATGCCGAGTGGGTGACCCAATGCGATCGCGCCACCGTTCGGGTTTACCTGTTTCGCATCGTCGTCCAGTCCAAGTTCTCGCATGACTGCAAGAGACTGTGACGCGAACGCTTCATTGATTTCGATCACATCCATCTGCGCAAGCTCAAGACCGGTCATCGCCAGTAATTTCCGGGTTGCCGGTACCGGGCCGATACCCATTATTCGTGGTTCCACTCCGGCCACCGCCATGGCGACAACCCGTGCGAGCGGTTTGAGTCCATGGCTTTTCGCCGCATCGGCGGAGGCGATTAGAAGCGCACAGGCGCCGTCGTTGATACCGGAAGCATTGCCCGCGGTCACGGTGCCGTTTTTGCGAAAAGGCGTCGGCAGCGCGGCCAGTTTTTGCAGGCTCGTATCGGCCCTGGGATGTTCGTCCGCATCGACGATCAGCGGGTCTCCACGACGTTGTGGAATGCTGACCGGAATAATCTCGTGTGCGAAAAACCCTTTCGCCTGTGCATTTGTCACACGCTGCTGGCTGGCGAACGCAAATGCATCCTGTTCCTCGCGGTTGATATTGTATTGCTCGGCGACGTTTTCTCCGGTTTCCGGCATCGATTCAACGCCATATCGCTCTTTAAGTAATGGGTTAATGAACCGCCATCCCATCGTCGTATCGAACATCTCGGCTTTCCGACCGAACGCGGTTTCCTGTTTCGCGATAACCATCGGCGCACGCGACATCGACTCCACGCCGCCGGCCATCACCAGTGATGCTTCACCGATCCTGATTGCGCGAGCGCCCAGACCGATCGCCTCCATGCCTGAACCACACAGGCGATTGACCGTGCAGGCGGGAACATCCACCGGCAATCCGGCGAGCAGGCCTGCCATGCGCGCGACATTACGATTGTCTTCCCCGGCCTGGTTGGCGCAACCGTAATAGAGATCGTCGATCGACTTCGGATCGAGACCCTTGTTCCGGTTTACGATCTCAGTCATCGGTTTTGCGGCGAGGTCATCGGCACGAATTTTGGCCAGCGATCCGCCATAGCGGCCGATCGGTGTTCTTACTGCATCGCAAATGAATGCGTCGGTCATGATCTATTCCTTATCCAATTCGGCGAATGTGCCGCCATCACGTGCCAGCCTTTCCAGCAGTCCGGGGACCGACCAGTATTGATCGCCGAACTGATTCCGGAACCGGCAAATCTTGTCATAGGCTTTGCCCAGGCCAATGGTATCAGCATAAAACATCGGCCCGCCGCGATAGCGCGGAAAACCGTAGCCGTTCGCCCAGACCACGTCTATGTCACTCGCGCGCAATGCGAAACCCTCTTCGAGTATTTTCGCTCCTTCCAGAACCAGCGCATAAATACAACGTTCGATGATCTCTTCGCTGCCGATCTCGCGTTGCTCCACACCCAGGCGCCCGGCTTCCCGCCGGATCATTTTGCTTACCTCAGGATCCGGTATCGGCTTGCGCGAACCTTTCGCGTACAAATAAATGCCGCGGCCGGTTTTCTGACCATAGCGGCCCTGTTCGGCCAGCATGTCTGAGACCCGGTAATAGCGGGGATCATCGGGGAGGTCGGTGCGCTCCTGACGAACTTTGTAACCGACATCCAGGCCAGCCAGGTCGCCGACGGCGTTCGGTCCCATCGCCATGCCCCAGTCGATTAGCACTTTGTCGATGTATTCGGGCGCGGCGCCTTCGAGCAGCAGAAACTGGTTCTCGCGGCCATAGACGTAAAGCATGCGGTTGCCGACGAAGCCAAAGCAATTGCCGACCAGGACGCCGATCTTCGATAGTTGCTTTGCAAAGCGCATCGAACTGGCGATGACTTCGGCCGAGGTCTTGGCACCGCGAACAATTTCCAGCAGTTTCATAATGTTGGCAGGGCTAAAAAAATGCAGCCCGATCACGTCTTCGGGGCGGGAAGTTGCCGCCGCGATCCGATCAACGTCCAAAGTGGAGGTGTTGGTCGCGAGGATCGCGCCACCGCGACAAACATTGTCCAGCAGGCCAAAGACTTCTTCCTTGATCGCCATGCTTTCGAACACAGCCTCGATCGCCAGATCGGTTTGCGCAAGCGCCTGGTAGTCGTCGACCAGCTGCAGGGAGGCCAGTCTCTTTTGCATCGAGTCTTCGTCGATGCGCCCTTTTTTCAAAGCGGCGCCCAGCAGTTTTTCTATCGTCTTTTGGCCCCGCTCGAGGCCGTCTTTGTCCTTGTCGAGCAGCTGCACATTGAGGCCCGAATTCAGGCAGGCCAGCGCGATTCCTGCTCCCATGGTGCCGGCGCCTACGACCGCTACATTCTGAATATCACGTACGGGTGTGTCCCTGGTTATCCCGGGAACTCTCGACACCTCCCGCTCGGCGAAAAACAAGTGACGCATCGACGCGCTCTGCTCTGAGTCACGGCAAAGACGGAATAGTTCACGCTCTTTTTCCATGCCATCGTCAAATGAACTGGTAACTGCGGCTTCCACACACTGAATAATTCTCTCCGGCGCTTCGAAACCGCGCGTGCGCCGCGCGATCTTGTTGCGGTAGTCGGTAAAAAAATCCTCCTTGACGGGTGCGACCGCCAGGTCGCGGATTCGTCGCGGCTTGTCATCCTGTTCGATTTTCCGTCGGGCAAACTCGACAGCAGCCGGCAATAATTCGCCATCGACACATTCATCGACAATTCCGCATGCATTTGCACTGATTGCGTCTATAGGCTCGCCACTGATGATCATGTCCAGCGCGGGGCCGGCGCCAATTAGCCGGGGTAGCCGCTGGGTTCCACCTGAACCAGGCAACAAGCCAAGTTTAACTTCAGGAAGGCCGAGACTGGCGTCCCTGACGGCGACGCGGTAATGACAGCACAATGCAGTTTCCAGCCCGCCGCCCAGCGCGGTGCCGTGGATTGCGGCGACGGTCGGTTTTGCGGACTGATCCAACTCTGCGAGTACATCGCGAAGCGATGGGCTTTGTGGCGGTTTGCCGAATTCCCGGATATCAGCGCCGGCGATAAAGGTGCGCCCGGAACAAAAAATCACGATGATCCCGATCGATGGGTCGGCGGTCGCTGTTTTCAGGCAATCGCTGACGCCCTGCCGCACCGCGTGTGACAGTGCGTTAACCGGCGGGTTATCGATCTTTATGACTGCGACCTGGCCCTGGCGGTCCAGAGTTACCATGTCACTCATCCAGTGTCGTCCCCGAAGATGAATGTGGGCGTCTATTGTAGCTATTCAAAGGGGGCTCTGAAGCGGCAAATCAGGTCTTGTCGTAGTCGATGATCAATTTTTTGCTAAGCGGGTGTGCCTGGCAGGCCAGCACAAATCCTTCCTCAATTTCCCAGGGCTCCAGTGCATAGTTTTCTTCCATCTCCACTTCGCCTTCGCGAAGATGGGTGCGGCAGGTTGAGCAAACCCCGGCCTCGCAGGAGGCAGGCAGGTCCAGGCCATTTTCGCGGGCTGCCTCCAGTACCGACACGCCATCCATCGGCATATCGAACTTCTTCGTATGTCCATCCAGGATTACCATGACGCTGACGATATCCTCGGCCAGGTCGGTGGGCCGTTGTGCAACGGTTTCCGGCTTCTGTTCAGTCTTCTTGCTGGCCGCAAACCGCTCGCTGTGAATACTGCTGCTGCAGATGCCAAGTTCAGTGAGAGTATCCTTGACTGTGTCGATCATCGTGCCGGGCCCACAGACAAAGACTGCATCGGCGGTCAGGCCCGCACAGAAACCTTGGTAGAGCTTACGAACTTTTTCCGCATCGAAACGTCCACTGGCAATTTCGAATTCCTGCTCCTCCTGGCTGAAAACGAAATGCAGCGACAGTCGGTCCGTGTACTGGTTTTTCAGGGCGTACAGCTCCTCAAGAAACATCGTGCTTTCCTGAGTCCTGTTGCAGTAGAACAGGAAAAATCGGCTTCGCGGTTCTGTAACCAGTGTGGTCTTCACTATCGAAAGCAAGGGAGTAATTCCACTGCCGGAGACGAACGCTACGTAGTTTTTCTTTTTTTCCGTTGATAACAGTGTCTGGAAATGGCCGACCGGCGGCATCACCTCGAGCGTATCCCCGGCTTTCAGAGTCTTGGCGATATAACCGGAAAAAAGACCGTTCTTCTGCACACGAACACCAATGCGGAGCTCCGGGTCGCCGACCGCGCTGCAAATCGAATAAGTTCGCCTGACCTGTTCGCCGTCGATCTCGGCGCGCACCGGCAAGTGCTGGCCCTGGAGAAAGGCATACTCATCGCGTAGTTCCTCCGGCACATTCAGATAAACGCAGACCGAATCCGGTGTCTCTGGCTCGATCCGGGCGATCTTCAGTTTGTGAAAATGTTTCATTTGGTCACTTTCTATTTGTGTCGTCGGTCCGAGACCCGCGCATTTTTAAATGCATTTGAAATACTCGAAAGGCTCGAGGCATTCGTTGCATTTGTAGGAGGCCTTGCAGGCCGTCGAGCCAAATTCGCTGACCTTTTCCGTGTTCTCGGTTCCGCATCTCGGACAGGCGACGATTCGCTCTGCAGGCATCGCATCGCCGAACAACTGGCCGTGTGTCGCCCCTTTTTCTGGTGGCGCAATGCCATACTTCCGCAATTTCTCGCGCCCGCGATCGCTGATCCAGTCGCTGGTCCACGGCGGCGATAATACGCGCTGTATGGATACATGATCGATGCCGCCGGATTGCAGGGACTTGACGACGCTGTCCTCGATGACTTCCGTCGCCGGGCAACCCGAATAAGTTGGCGCGATGCCGACAGTTACTTTGCCGTCGGCGACTTCCACCGAGCGCACGATGCCGAGATCGACGATGCTCAACACGGGGATTTCCGGGTCGGGTATCCGCTCCAGCACTTCCCAGGCCGATGCCTCAAGAGTTTTAGGCCGCATATTTCACCACGGATCGCGGATTCTGGGTGAGGGCTCGGACGGCTGAGGGCGGGTCTGGAGCGAAACCCATCGCACTAGCTATGGGTTGAGTGAAGACCAAGCTCAGCTGTCCGAGAACCAGCCAGGGCCGCGATAGGTGGACGCCGGCGTACAAACTGTAATCGGCAATCAATGATCGATTCCTCAAAATACCTGATCCTTCCGTTCCTTATACCCGGCGGCTACCGCCTTGGTGAAGTATGCGGGTTATGCCGCGGTGTCATGGTCCTACCAGCTGGCACCCGGGTAGGTCCGTTGCAGGCTTTGCATCTCGGTCAGCATATAGCCCAGGTGTTCGCTGTGATGGCCTTGCTTGCCACCTGAATCCATCCAGCCATCTTCCGGTTTTTTTAAAGTGGCTTTGGCCAGCAACTCACCGATTTGCCGATGCCATTGTTCGCGCAGGACGGCCAGATCGGGCGCTTCCCATTCTGACCGCATGATTTCATCGACTTGGTCGGCCTCGAACAGCTCTCCGGTATAGGTCCACAGGCGATCGATCGCGTTTTGCACCCGCCGGTGACTTTCTTCAGTGCCGTCGCCGAGACGAATCAGCCAGTGGCCGGCGTGGCGCAGGTGGTATGCGGATTCCTTGATCACACGCGCGGCTATTTCAGCAAGTTTTGTGGCCGGGGATGACATCAGGGCCTCCAGCTGAAGGGCATAGAATGTTTCGAACAACACCAGCCGGGCGATGGTCTCGCCGAAGTCCCCGTTGGGCTGCTCCACCAGCAGAATGTTGCCGTAATCCCAGCCATCTCTGAGAAAACAGATATCGTCCTCGCTCTTTCCCTTGCCCTCGAGTTCACCGGCGCATGAGAAAAACATTCGCGCCTGCCCGACATAGTCCAGCGCGAAATTGGCCATCGCCATTTCTTCTTCCAATTCCGGGCCGTGGCCAACCCATTCTGAAAGCCGCTGCGCCATGATAATGGCGTTGTCTCCCATGCGCGTGACATACGCGATCAGTGCTTGTTCTTTGGTCATCTCGCCGGCCGGTCCTTACATGTTTTCGACATCGTCCGGTATCTCGTAAAAAGTCGGGTGGCGATAGATCTTATCGGCGGCCGGCTCGAACAATGAGTCGCTGTCCACCGGATCGGATGCGATGATATCGGTGGATCTGACAACCCAGATGCTGACACCCTCGTTGCGACGGGTATACAGATCGCGTGCATGGTCAAGCGCCATCGCCTCGTCGGCAGCGTGAATACTGCCAAAATGCCGGTGGCTCAGACCCGATCGGGCGCGGATGAATACTTCGAATAATGGCCAGTCCTGTTTACTCATGATTCCCTCATGCTGCGGCTTTTGCCGCTTGTTTTGCGGCGTAGGCGGATGCGGCTTCGCGAACCCAGCGGCCTTCATCGTGGGCCCTGTTTCGCGTTTCCAGCCGCTCGCGGTTGCATTTTCCGTTGCCCTTGAGCACTTCCCAAAACTCCTGCCAGTCGATTTCTCCGAATCGGTAATGGCCGGTTTTTTTGTCAAAAACGAGATCCTCATCCGGCATCTTCAGCCCCAGGTACTCGGCCTGCGGCACGGTCACGTCGACAAACTTCTGGCGCAGTTCGTCGTTGCTGACGCGCTTGATTTTCCAGGCCATTGACTGGGCGCTGTGCTCCGAGGTCTTGTCGCTTGGGCCGAACATCATCAGCGAAGGCCACCACCAGCGGTCCAGTGCGTCCTGGGCCATACGTTTTTGCTCGTCGGTTCCCCGGCACAGCTCGAGCATGATTTCGTAGCCCTGGCGCTGGTGAAAGCTTTCCTCCTTGCAGACTCGAACCATGGCGCGGGCGTAAGGGCCATAGGAGCAGCGGCACAAGGGAATCTGGTTCATGATGGCCGCGCCATCGACGAGCCAGCCGATCGTACCGATATCGGCCCAGGTGATGGTCGGGTAATTGAAAATACTCGAATATTTGGCTTTCCCGCTGAGCAAGTCTGCGACAAGGTCGTCGCGGGAAACGCCAAGCGTCTCCGTACCGCCGTATATATACAGCCCATGACCCGCTTCATCTTGTACCTTGGCCAGCAGGATGGCCTTGCGTCTCAAAGTTGGTGCGCGGGTGATCCAGTTACCTTCGGGCAGCATGCCGACGATTTCCGAATGCGCATGTTGCGACATCTGCCGGATCAGGGTCTTGCGGTAGGCCGATGGCATCCAGTCCTTGGGTTCGATTTTCTCATCGGCGTCTATTCTCTTCTGGAAAGCAGCCAGCCGTTCGGGCGTATCGCCGGGGTCCGCCTTGTCGGACGAGTCTCGTTTTTGGTCAAGGCCCTGCGTGTACATCGAGTCGCCTCACGAATGGTGGGATGAAAACTTAAGAGGATTATAGGCGTATTTGGCGGCCGCGACGATTGACCCGACTCATTCAGACCCGTCGAGCAACGTTTCTTTCAGAGCGCTCGAGCGTCCCCGGAAAACGGCAACGATCTCGTTATTCTGATTATGTACGGTGACATCATATACGCCCGCTCGTTTTCCGCGATACCGTGCAACCGCCGTCGCAACCAGCTTGTCGTTCTCATGTACCGGTTTCAGGTAGTCGATGCTGGCGCCAGCAGCAACGGTGACGCGGTCCCAGGCGTTGCAGGCGAATGCAAACGCATTATCGGCGAGCGTAAACACATAACCGCCATGGCAAACGCCGAATCCGTTGAGCATATTGTCCGTTATCGTCATGCAGGCTTCGGCGGAGCCGGGTTGCGGAATACTGATAACAATACGCAGCGCCTTCGATGCCCGGTCTTTGGCAACCATTGCGTCCCGGCAGGCAATCGCCCGTTCAAGATCATCCACCGAGCAGACTCCTAACTACCTTTGAAAACCGGATCGCGTTTTTCCATGAAGGCGCTGACGCCCTCACGGTAATCCTCCGTGCGGCCCGCCTGCTGTTGCAGGTTGCGCTCCAGGTCCAACTGTTGATCCAGCGAATTGCTCCAACTGGCATTTAACGCTTTCTTGATCAGCGCCAGGCCGCGGGTCGGCTGGCTGGCGAAATGAGTACACAGCGCCTCTGCCTCCGGCATCAATTGCTCATTTTTAACGCAACGCCAAATCAGACCCCAGGCCTCTGCCTGTTTCGCGGTGACCGCTTCACCAAGCATTGCCAGGGCGGTTGCTCTCGCCGGACCCAGCAGCCGCGGCAAAATATAGGTGCCCCCCGAATCCGGGACCAGGCCGAGCTTGCAAAATGCCTGGATAAATTTTGCCGATTGTGCGGCGATGACAATATCCGCGGCGAAAGCCAGGTTGGCGCCGGCGCCGACCGCCACACCGTTAACCGCGCAGATCACCGGCATCTCCAGGTTACGTAGCCGCCTGATCAGCGGGTTGTAGAAATTTTCCAGCGTATAGCCAAGATCCGGCGGCGCATCGCCGGGAGCTACATGCCGGTCTGTCAAATCCTGACCGGCACAGAAACCGCGTCCGGCACCTGTCATTAGCAGCACACGACACGATCCGGATTCGACTTCGTCGAGCGCGGATCTGACTTCGCCATGCATGGCTTCGTTAAAACTGTTCAGGCTTTTTGGCCGGTTTAGCGTCAGCCGCGCGATATTGTCGGTGATGCTGAACTCTATGTTTTCAAAACTCATTTTCGCTCCAGATGTTTCTTCATTGTGGGCGGGAAAGTTTGCTCAGTTTGCCGGCCCGGACGGACTTTTTCGTATGCGCTCGATCGAGCGATCAGCTATTCTGTGCCGCTCGGTACCAAATCGCAATGAGGGACATCATGAAGCTGCAGTCGTTCGCCGAAAATCGCTGGCAACAAGGTAAGGAAGATGGCGTTAAATTGAGAAGCGCGGTTGATGGTGAGTTAATTGCGACCTCATCGAGCGACGGGCTCGATTTTTCCTCGATGGCAGATTTTGCACGTACAGTCGGCGGTAAAAATCTGCGTCAATATACCTTCCACCAGCGTGCCAACATGCTCAAGGCGCTGGCAAAGTACCTGATGGAGCACAAGAAAGAGTTTTACGGGGTGTCGACCAAAACCGGCGCGACGCGAACTGATACCTGGATCGATGTGGATGGCGGTATTTCAACGCTCTTTGTTTTTTCCAGCAAGGGTCGTCGTGAGATGCCGAACGATCATGTCTATGTGGATGGCCAACCCGAGTTTCTGAGTAAAAAAGGCAGTTTTGTCGGTCAGCATATTTTCCTTCCTCTGGAGGGCGTTGCGCTGCATATCAATGCGTTCAATTTTCCTTGCTGGGGGATGCTGGAAAAACTGGCGCCCTGTCTGCTCGCGGGGGTGCCCGCGATCGTCAAGCCGGCGACCAGTACTTCGTATCTGACCGAGGCGATGTTCAGAAGAATCGTCGAGTCCGGGATTCTGCCGGAGGGATCGGTACAGTTGATTTGCGGCGGAGTCGGCGATTTGTTTGACCATCTCACCTGCCAGGATATTATTTCTTTCACCGGCTCAAAGAGCACGGCTGAACACTTGCAACAAAACAAGACGGTGATCGACCAGTCGGTTCGGTTTACAGCGGAAACCGACTCATTGAACGCATCGATTCTCGGTCCGGATGCGAAGCCCGGTACACCCGAATTCGATCTGTATATACAGGAAGTGGTCCGTGAGATGACGATCAAAGCCGGACAGAAATGTACGGCCATTCGAAGAATTATCGCGCCTGCCGATTTTAGCGACGAGCTGATCACCGAGCTTGCAAAGGCCCTGGGTGAAGTCCGGGTCGGTAATCCCGGTAACAAGGACGTGCAGATGGGTGCACTGGCCAGTCACGGGCAGCGGGATGAAGTCAGGGGTCGGGTAGCCGATCTTAGCGGCGATGCCGACATCGTTTTTGGCGACGTTGAAAAATTCGATGTCATCGATGCCGATGCCAGCAAAGGGGCTTTTTTCGCGCCGGTGCTGCTGCACTGTCAAAATCCGATGCAGAGCCGATCGGTTCACAACGTGGAAGCATTTGGTCCGGTCAGTACGGTTATGCCATACGATACGGTCGACCAGGCCATCGCGCTGGCGCGCCTCGGCGAGGGCAGCCTGGCCGGATCAATTTTCACCAATGACGATGAGATCGCCGAAAAACTGGCGCTGGGGATCGCGCCGTATCACGGGCGTTTGGTGATCACCAATCGGCATTCCGCCGCCGAGTCGACGGGTCATGGCTCACCGCTGCCCCACCTGATACACGGCGGACCTGGTCGGGCAGGGGGGGGCGAAGAGATGGGTGGTGTTCGCGGCGTGCTTCATTACATGCAGCGTACCGCCTTGCAGGGATCACCCACGACTCTGGGAAAAATCGCCAGACGCTGGATTCGGGGTGGCGAGGAAAATCGTGACGACGCTCATCCATTCACAAAATATTTTGAAGACCTGCAGATCGGCGATACCTTGCGCACCGCGTCGCGCAAAATAACAGTTGAGGATATCGATAGTTTCGCCGAACTCAGCGGCGACAAGTTTTATGCGCACATGAACGATGAGCTGGCTGCGAAAAATCCTTTCTTCGATGGACGTGTCGCGCATGGTTATTTCATCGTCTCGCTGGCGGCGGGCTTGTTTGTCGAACCCGATTACGGACCGGTACTGGCCAACTACGGTCTCGACGATCTTCGTTTTGCCAAGCCCGTCAACATCGGAGACGAACTCAAAGTTCGTCTGACCTGCAAGCAAAAAACGATGCGGGAGGGCGAGGAATACGGTGAAGTTCGCTGGGATACCGAGGTTAGCAATCAGGACGACGAGATCGTCGCGGCATACGATGTTCTGACGATGGTGGCAATCCGGCCACTGTCAACGTGAGCGCTCAGCCGGGCCAGTTCTCCAAGGTTTCGGCAAAAACGGACAGGAACCGGTTGGTCTGATGAGCATCCAGCGCGCGATGATCTATGGTTAATGTGACATAGCACATCAGCCGGATCTCCATTCGGTCCTGGTCTCCGTCTTCAACGACGACAACGCGCTTTTCCAGCTTGCCGATCCCGAGGATCGCACTCTGCGGCTGGTTGATAATGACGGGTGCCGCCATCAGGCTGCCGCTGACGCCATGATTTGAAATCGTGAAGGTTCCGCCGGCAACATCGGATTGATCGAGGTCGCCCTTGCGTGCTTTGTCGGTCAGCGTCTGTAGCCTTTTGGCAATAAGCCCGAGATCCATGTCCTGCGCGCCGTGGATAACCGGCACGATCAGGCCTTCGTCACCCAACGCGGTGCCGACGCCGATATTGATTGAACCGAATAGTTCCAGTCCCTCATCGAGGAATCGGCTGTTAACCTCGGGCACCGACTGCAGTGCCGCCACGGCGGCTTTCACGAAGTAGGCGGTGAAAGTCAGTTTGCCGCCTTTTTTCTCAAACGCGTTGCGATGGGATTTGCGATGAGCGCTAACCGCCGACATGTCGACCTGGAACACGCTGGTCACATGGGGTGCGGTCCGCATGCTTTTTACCATGTGAGTCGCGATGCGTTTGCGCATTGGGGAATGCGGCACGATCGATCCTTTTACAGCTGCCGCGATGCGGTCCTGGTCACCGGCAACGACTGTCGCACCACCCGCGATGTGGTTTTCGACGTCTTCGCGGGTCACGCGACCATCGCGGCCGCTGCCCACAATCTGTGAGGCGTCCAGGCCGTGCTGCTTGAGCAGCCGGCGTACGGCCGGGCTGAGTTTTGCGTGCTTGCCTTCTGGTGGCCGGTCGCTCTGACTGGCTTTGGCCGAGTCTTTTGCCTCGCCGCTGTCAGCCTTCGCCCCTTTGCCGGGCTCAATACGGCCCAATACGGCACCAGGCTCTACCTGGCTTTGTTCTTCGACCAGTCGCTCCAGCAATATTCCGCTGGCGGGCGAGGCGATCTCAACGACGACCTTGTCGGTTTCCAGTTCGATCAAGGGCTCGTGCAAATTCACCCTGTCTCCGGCCTTTTTGAGCCATTGCATCAGCGTCGATTCGGTTCCCTCCTGCTGGCCTTCGGGCACGACGATGTCGATCAGTTCCGCCATTTTTTACCTGTTTTTCAGCACTCAAGCAGCTCGGTCATTTTTCCGGCTATTCCAGCTGCATCCGGAACCACCGCATTCATCAACGACGGATTGTGTGGACTGGGTATATCCGGCGTTGCCACTCTCTCAACTGGCGCGTCGAGGTCGAAAAAAGATTCGCTGACCACGGTCGCGACTATCTCCGCGCCAAAACCGGCGGTCATGTTGTCCTCGTGTACGACCAGGCAACGCCTCGTCTTCGCGATCGAGGCCAGCACGGTTTTCTTATCCCATGGCATCATCGTGCGCAGGTCAATAATCTCCACGCTTCCAGCAACTGTTTCAGCCGCGCTCTCACATCGAGGCACCATCGCGCCCCAGGTCACCACGGTCAGGTCCGTACCCGGTTTGGTGATCCTTGCCTTGCCGAATGGCAGGACATATTTGTCTCCGGGATAGGGCCGGCGCGCCCACACGTCGTCCAGCATGGAACGGTGCTCAAAAAAAATGGTCGGATTATTGCCGCGCAACGCTGTGCGCAGCAGCCCGGTCGCATCCTCAGCGTTAGACGGCACGGCCACCTGCCAGCCGATGCCGTGCGCCCATTGCACTTCATTGGTCTGGCTGTGCCAGGGATCGCCGCATTTGAAAAAACCGCCGGGCATTCTGACGACGATCGGGGCGGCGAATCGATTATTGGTCCGCCATCTCATTGTACCGCAATCATTCAGTTGCTCTGTTGCCGGGTCGGCATACTTGCGAAACTGAATCTCCGGTACCGGCATCAGGCCGGCTACCGCCATACCAACGGCGCGACCGATGATGCCTTCTTCCGAAAGGCTGGTATCGAAAACCCGATTGATACCGAATTTTTCCTGCAGACCCCTCGTCGCTGCATGCACACCGCCTTTGGGTCCGACGTCTTCGCCGAAGACAACGACTTTCGGGTTGGTTGCCAGTTCATATTCAAGCGTACGGCGGATTGCCGTCAGCATGTTGATTCGCGCAGGCTCGGGTTCCGCCTGCTCGCTGGACTCAGGAAAAACATGGCCGCTGACGGCCAGGCCACCTTGTTGCTGGATTTCGGGTTCGCTATCCGGTCCGGTTTCACAAAAAGCATGCCGCTCAATCCCGGCGGTATCGGGCTGGGCTCTCGCAAGTGCCGCCGCGAGCCCCTCGGCGACCTCCCGCTCGACATCCTGCTCCAGTTTTTTCCAAGTGTCCGCATCGATCAACGCCGGCACCAGGTAGTCATGCAGTTTTGGCAGGGGATCACGAGACTCTTCTTCCGCGATAATCTCGGCGGACTTGTATTTCTGCGTGTCCTGCGCCGAATGGCCGCCCAGCCGGGGCACGGAAAGCCTCAGCAGGGCCGGGCCGGCACCGCTGCGTACGTGAGCGACCGCCTGGCGTATCAGACCGGCCGCCTCGGCTGGCTCTGTGCCATCGCCGTCCAGAACGCTCAAGTTATTAAAGGACTTTAGGTTGTCCGCTATATTTGCCCCTGGCGTTTGCAACGTCGATGGTGTCGAGATGCCATAATCGTTGTCCTCGATATAGAACAGCATCGGCAATTTCAGCGTGGTCGCGATCGTCAGCGCCGACCAGAAACCATTGGTTGCTACCGATGCGTCACCACCGAGGGCAGCGCCGATCGCACCCTGGTAGCTATCGTCACCCAGTTCATCTGCGTGATACCGAATCGCCTGCGCCCAGCCGGCGACCGGCGTGTACTGTGCCCCGACACCGCCGCACATCGGCAGTACCGTGGCGCCGCCTGCCGTTGGGCGGTTGAAAACAACACCGATGTCGCGGCCATCGCTGAATCCGCCGGAGCGGGCCAATGGGCCGGCGAACGCTTCCTCGATCGACAGGCCCATCGCCAGGAGCGATGGTCTGGATCGGTAATAACCGCTGCTCGCGTCATGCGGGTGGTTCATTAATGAGCCCAGCAGAATCTCGGCCAGGTCGTGGCCGCGCGCAGAGAATTGATAAAGCACTTTCTTTTGCGGGACGAGCTCGCTTTCCTCGATCCGATCTATGGCCCGCGAGGTCAGTACCAGGCGGGCTATTTCCAGCCAGTCAAAAGCGGGGTCAATACTGTCGTCGGAACAAACCGATGCTTCTTGTGCTGAATCCGAGCTCACAAATGCTATGCCTGATGCTTTGAGGGAGTGCGAATAATACCTGCCCCACGGGCAGCTTGACCAGCACGGCACTATTTGTACTGCGCCTGGATTATGATACCCGCGGTTGGTTTGAGCCTGCCCGGCTATCGGACAGTGACAACGTTAAACAGGAGAGAGAAGTATGGATGTTGTGGCCATCGTTACCGGTCTTATTTTGATCGAATATTGGATTATATCCTTCCTGGTTGGCGTGGCGAGAGAGAAGACCGGCGTGAAGGCTCCGGCCATGCAGGGTGCGCCTGAGTTCGAAAGGACCAGCCGCGTACAACAAAATACGCTGGAGCAGTTAATTGTCTTTCTGCCAGCCATGTGGCTGTTCGCTTTTTATGTTCATGAACCGACAGCTGCCGGTCTGGGTATATTGTTCGTGATTGCCCGGATTATTTACTATCGCGCCTATCTTCGGGAACCGTCCGGGAGAGGGCTTGGGTTCGCTATCGGGCAGATATCACAATCGATATTGCTGCTTGGCGGTTTGCTTGGCGCGATATGGGTCCTGTTTAACTAGCTCATCCGGCGGCGGGACCGGGAAAGTGGCCGGCCGGTGCTCCGGGTCGGCGGGTGATGGCCTCGGCAGTCAATTGTTCTGACCGCTTTGTGGCGTTGCCGCAAATTATAGTAGTAAGGCCATTGGATACAGCTCTGGGCCGACCGATATTCGAACGTGCCGCCGTCTAACAAAGAGGCGGATTCAGGATCGACCATGCTTCTTTATCTCGAGGACAAACGGCTCGTTAAACGAATGTTGGCGAATGAGCAACGGGCATTCGATCAGTTCTTCACGGAGAACTTTCAGCGCCTGTACCGATTTGCGTCCACCCGGGTTTCCGGCGAACCGGAAGCATGCAAGGAAGTGGTCAGTTCGGCAATGACCAAGGCGATCCGCAACCTGCAAAAGTTTCGGGGTGAAGCTGCCTTGTTCACGTGGCTATGCGCCATCTGCAGGAATGAAATCAGCGACTGGCTGGAAACGCAGGGCCGATACCACAAGCATATTTTACTGACGGAGGACTTTCCCGAGATTCAGGCCGCAGTGGATTCCTTCCAGACGCCGCCCACCGATGATCCGGCATGGAATATGGAGAGGCTGGAGCTCGTCCGGATGATTCATGTGGCTCTCGATCGGCTGCCTGCAAGATATGGCGATGCGCTGGAGTGGAAATACATCGAGGGTTATTCGATCAGAGAAATCGCGGCAAAACTGGGGATCGGAGAAGAAGCGGTGCAATCGATGCTCGCAAGAGCCCGCAGAGCATTTCACGATGTTTATACATCGCTGACTCAACCAGTGAATACAAGACTACTACCTGAGGTTGATTTACATGAATGACCGGAAAAAAAGCGCTAACCAGACGGCGAACGAGGTGTTTACAAGTCTTTTCGCTCATGCGTCGCCTCGAAAAAGGGCCCCGGAAAAGGATGAACAGGAAATCCGCCAGCTGGTACTCGGGGAATGGAGACAACTGACCGAAAAACGGCGGGAGCGTCGCCGGCTCCTGTTACTGGCCATCGCCGCATCGTTGCTGTTGGCGCTGACAGTTTTGTTCAATGCTGGTCGATTTGCGGAGAAAGATATGGATGTTCAGCAGGTGGCCCATGTTGAAAAACAAGTGGGCGAAATAATTGTTTTTGATGAATCGAACGAGTCGTGGCAGAGACTCGATCCGGACCAACGGACTCTGGTCGTTGGGCAGACGCTTGAAACCGGCGAAGCCGCCAGGATGGCGATCGCCTGGAATGCCGGCGGCCTGTTGCGGGTGGACGAAAAAACCAGGATCGCCATTAGCGGCAACAGTGAGCTGCAACTCCTGTTTGGCCGCATTCACTATGATTCTGATTCCTTGTACTCGACCGAGCGGCCGTTGGTAAACCTGTTGATCAACACGCCGTTTGGTGCGGTTCGTCATATGGGTACGCAGTTTATGACCGATCTCGCAGAAGGCGTCCTGTCGGTCAGCGTTCGGGAGGGCGAGGTAGCGATCACCGGAAGCAACACCGAAACGCTGGCGCTGGCGGGGGAACAGATCATTATCAGCGACAGCGGTATTCAGGTGCGCCAATCCATATTGCCTTATGCGGAAGACTGGAAGTGGGTGCAGGACATTGCGCCGGTGTACGAACTGGACGGCCGCAGCATGTTTGATTTCCTGCAGTGGATACGCCGGGAATCGGGTTATGACATAGAGTTTGCGACCGACAGCGCGAAGTTCCTCGCTGAGGAGACGATTCTTCACGGCAGCATTGATCTTCCGCCGATGAGGGCGCTGGAAATCATGTTCCAGACCAGCGATCTGACCTACCAACTGATCAATGGCGTGATTCTGGTAAGCACCAGTCAAATCGTTCAGGCATACGCCCACTGAAGCAGGCCAAACACTGTTGGGCCGCCACCATTGGCCAAGCCTACGCTTGGTATACTGCGAGTTATGCGTCATATCGATAAATCGATATCCGGTGATCGATGCGAAGTCAGCCAGAGCAACACCCGCCCACTTCGCTCAATATTTCTTTTTTTTGCAGCCGTGCTTTGCCTGATTTCCCTATCGGCTCCGGCGGTTGAGATCGGCCTGTTCACTGGACGCACGATCACGAGCGTCCTCGAACAATACAGGAGCGAGGGCTGGTCGATTACCTACAGTTCAAACCTGATCGATGACTCGATGCTGGTTCGCGACGAACCCGCCGGAGCCGACCCGGTCAGCATCGTCCGGGAAATTCTTGGGTCTTATGACCTGACGCTGCTGCAGATCGACGATCTTTATTTGGTCGTGCGAACCGAAGATGCCATGGAAAGAAAAAACCAGGGCTCGTTACTGGTTTTGGTAAATAATGCATCGTCGACAGTCGAGCTGGAGGGGATTTCGGTGACCGCGTCCGTGGCACTGCCAGCACCGACGGTGCTCGGCAACGGAGCGCTAAAATTTACCGGCCTGAACGCCGGGACTGTTGAAGTTGACATTTCCATTCCGGGTTTTGTCACAGAACACCACACGATTGAGATTAAGCCGGGCAATATATCGGTTGTTCTTTTCGAACCGGCGCCAAGTCGCTGGGAGTTCGAAACAGTCATCGTGACAACCAGCCGCTATCAATTGCAGCGAGAACTATCGGCCTCTGTTTTTCATATCAACCAGCGAGCGATCCAGAGTCTTCCGGACCTGGGAGACGATCCGATCCGCGCGGCCCAGCGACTGCCTGGAGCGGCTGCAGGTGGCATTTCGGCAAAAACGCATTTCCGTGGCGGTGTCGACGACGAAATCGCGATTATCCTGAATGGACACCGCCTGCTTGATCCTTTTCACGTTCGCAACTTCCAGAATATTTTCAGCACCGTGGATGTCAGGGCGATCAGCGGCATGGAGGTTTACACCGGGGGCTTTCCTGTTCGCTACGGTGACCGGATGAGCGGGGTCGTCCTGATCGAATCGATGAAACCAGAGAAATTGAGGCATACCGAAATCGGTTTGAGCGCGTATAACACGTCGTTTTTGTCGGCCGGTAGTTTTTCGGGGGGCAACATAGACTGGCTGGTTTCGGCGAGGCGCGGCAACCTGGATCTGGTTATCAAGTCAGCTCTCGGGCAGCCTAGATACAGCGATTTTTTTCTTGAACTTGGCGGCGAGATTTCACCAAACGCGACTTTGTCGCTGAATGTTCTGCTGGCCAGTGATCGCGTGCTGGTTATTACTGACGATAAGCCCGGTGAGCAGGAGCGGTCAGCAAGCGAAGCAGACAATACCCAGTACTGGATCAGGCTGAAAAATCAGTGGAGCGAGGACTTGAGCAGCACGACCGTACTTTCCGTGGATGCCATTCGTAACGACCGCGCCGGATTCGTCATTGACCCGGCGATCGTCGGATCCGTCGACGATCGACGAGAGGCAGACATCGTGAACCTGCGACAGGACTGGCAGTGGTTTGTCAATGCCGGATATCTGCTGCAGTGGGGATTTGAGGCACAGCGGTCAGAGGCGGTTTACCAGTATCGAAGCACTGTGGATTATTTTGAGATCAACGAGGCTGTTGCAGGTCTGCCGGCATCGATCAGTCGGGATATAAGCGCCCGGCCCGAAGGCGATACCTATGCAGCATATGTATCGAACCGGTTGCGTCTGGGGCCGCATGCAGTCATGGAGCTGGGTTTTCGCTGGGACAGGCAGAAGTTTTTGAACGCGGAACCCGATGCACGGTTGAGTCCGAGAGCCAGTTTCTTGTACTCGCTGGGTCCAAAGACGGACCTGCGTTTGAGCTGGGGCCGTTATTATCAGTTTCAGGATATCCAGGAGCTTCAGGTCGAAGATGGCGGAAGCACTTTCTTCCCAGCGCAACGGGCAGACCAGTTGATCGTTGGCATGCAGCACCGGTTACCCGGTTCATTCCTGTTGCGAGTCGAGGCGTTTAGCAAAACGATGGAAAGCCTGAAACCCCGTTTCGAAAACCTGTTCGACACATTGTCAATTCTGCCCGAAATTCAATCCGACCGAGTGCGGATCGACCCGGAGGAAGCGCGGGCCAGGGGCGTCGAACTGTACCTGGAAAAGATCGGCGGACAGCTGAACTGGTGGGGGTCCTATTCCTTTTCGACGGTTGAAGACCAGGTGAATGACAGCGATGTCGCCCGCAGCTGGGATCAACGACACGCATTGCAGGCCGGGTTGTCGTGGCATCCTGGCAACTGGGAACTCGACATTGCCGCCAGCGTGCACAGTGGCTGGCCAAAAACCGACCTGGTGCTGACATTCGACGCACTGGGCGAGCCCGTTGTTACTCCGGGACTCAGAAACGCAGAGCGATACGATATATACGCAAGCCTCGACCTACGCGCGAGCAGAAAATTCAGGCTGGGCAAAGGCACATTGACCGGGTTTTTTGAGCTCACCAACGCCCTGAATCGGAAAAATCCCTGTTGCTCTGATTTCGACCTGGACGAAGACCTGGCAGGCAATATATTTCTTGAAAAAAACGAGGACGACTGGCTGCCACGATTGGCCGCTCTCGGCTTTCTGTACGAATTCTGAAACCGTGCGAGTTTTCCGCCCTGTTGCCACTGAAACAAGGGATTTGTGCAGTCTCTCTCATTTAGCAGGGCTTCCGGAACTTTATCCCGGGCAGCGCCCTGATGTTCAGCCGGAACGCCGTGAGCATCAGTGTATAAACATCGTCGATGCGGATGCTGTTCTTTGGTTTGGTCTTATTCCGGCAGTTCCGCAGACAAGGACTGAATAGCGCTGGCGTCGATATCGACCGTCAGGCCGGTGTCAAGCGTCAGGACAAGGGTATCAATATCCAGTTCGCCGCTAATATCATTGCCTGACCAGGTAAAAAGTCGACCCGGCGGGGCCGCGTCTTCACCCAGGTCGATGGACTTTATTTGCCGCGCATCAAAATTGAAGATTGCGTAAGGCGCTTTCCAGGCTATGGTCTGTTCGGCGAGGCGCCCGTAAAGTACATCACCGTTGCGCATTTTCAAAGTAAATAAACCACTCACGTCAACGCTGGTTGCTGGCACCAGTGGGTGTTCAGGCGCGGGAGTTTCGGCATCCGCCGATCCCGAGATTTCGGCACAGCTTGCCACGTACCGAACATCACGCAATGGTGCTTCAGATTTCTTGTTCCCGCTCCGATAAAACAGCGGTTGCGAGCTGCCCAGTGTGCGGGTAGTGCCATTATTCATTTCGACCTGAAAATGCTGGCGATGCGCCTTGCTGCCGCCTTCCACCCGACCCTCGATGACCGACCAGGATGCGACATATGCGAGATCTATCATGCTGTCGCGACGGTTTTCCTCGCCTATAAGAAAACTCTTTTCCGTCATCCTGTTGTGAATCTGCCAAACGTCGTCGGTTTCGATGACTTCGCCATTGTTAAGAGAGATTTGCCAGCAGGCCGCCAGAAGCTGGGCCGGTATAAAAATCGTAGCGGCGGAGACAAAAACGAGTTTTCTGAATAGCCCCGCCATCGAAAAGACCTACCGGGTCTGTGGCTCAATTGTCTCGAGATATTCAATGACGCTTTGTGCTTCGCCCTCGCTGATCCATTGCGGCGCCTTGCCCCTCATCCGCCCCACAATATGTGTCCACATTTCAGAATCGCCCGGATGTTCATCACGCTCCAGAAAGATACGTTCCAGGGTGTGACAGGCTGTACACCGTGCCTTCAGGATTTCCTGACCGCTGCGCCCGTCCAGCCGCTCCGGCGCCTGTACCTCAGGCGTCGCTTTCGCCAGGTAGGACAGGATTCGTTCCGCGTCGGTATCGCTCAACCAGTCCGTTCCGGCGCGATTCTGCATTCTCTCAACGACATGGCGCCGGCTCTCTTCGTCGAACGGTATCAGGAAAACGCGTTGCAGCGAATGACAATAACTGCACTTCGTCTCGAAAAAGGCTCGGTCATCCGCCAGCGCCGCTTCCTGTTCGACATGTTTCGAGTGATAGATGAGGTACTCGAGCACATCGCTTTTCTGCTCTTTTTTCAGGCCCGCCATCGGCGCCATCAAATCCAGCCGCTTGGCCCAGCCTTCTTTCGGGGGGGTGTTGGGATCTGGCAACTTATGACAGGTGCTGCAACGCTTGGTGAATATCGCCTCGCCTTCGTCAAGCCCTGAATGGGCCGGGAAAGAAAGTAAATAGAATGCGATTCCAATAATCAGGCAGATAGTTTTCATTTGTCTTCCCATTTATGACGCGAGCCTGGCTCGACTATGCCGGCCAGGCAAAAAAACGGGGCGGACAGCCTTACTGTTCCCGCCCCGCGAGTTTCTCATGTATAGGTCCCGCTTAGAAGGCCGCGTGCAACTGCAAGGTCACGCGTGAATCTTCTTGTGCCGCCGTGGGCGCATCATAGCGATCCCAGTATTCGAAGTACGCTTTCACGTTCTGGGTAATATAGCGGGTCACATTCAGCGTGATTTCGTCAAAGCTGTCGGTTCCGTCGTTCTGCTCGTAGGAATCGAATCGAATCAGCGGTACCCAGGTGGGCCGCATGGAATCGTCCTTGAATACGTACATCGCCTGTAGGGAAAAGACGTCATTGTCCTCTTCGCCGATGCCGCCGACCAGATCGTCGGTTGCGCTTACCCACGCCCCCTGGACCCGGAGATCAGATCTATCGACCAGGAACTGGATACCGAAACGGCTGTAATCACGGTTGGTCACCTTGTCTTCACCATCGACAAAGAATCCGCCAACCATGATGTCGTCGGTAATATCGACATTCACGAGTCCGCTGATATTGGCCGGATCCTCGCCCTCACCATCGCCAGCTGCGCCGCTGTAATTGATGTTATAGAAAAACTTCTCGTTCAAGCGCCCATAGGCACCGATGTTTTGCCGCGCCGACCGCAGTTTGCCGCCAGCGTCCGCGCCGCCAAAGCTTTGGTCGATCACAGCGACAGATCCCCGCGTCAACCGGAAGTGGTTACCCAGGAAACCGTAGGAGTCGGCCCAGAATTCGGGTCCATAGACGAACTGAAGATTGAATTCATCGCTGTAGTGATAATTCAGCACCAGTGGTGCGATCTCTAGCTCGAATCCGGTTTCGTCTTCTGCTTCCATTTCGAAATAACCGGACCACTGATCGCCGAGCGTGCCAGCCAAGATGATTTCAACTTCATGCAAGGCCCGGAGTTTTTGCTCGCCAGAGTCCTTTTTGTCATACGGACGCGCGATCAGGATTGCGGAAATCGGGAAATACTTATCCAGTTTCAGGAAATCGGAAATTTCCGATGTTACCTCACCGGCCCGATCCACATCGCCGGGGAAACGATAACCCGCTTCCTTGAACTTGCGCCCGGTGTCATTCAATTGCGGATACGCGGTATGACAGGAAGAACAGTTGATCTCGTACTTCCTCGCAAAGGCTGGAACTGCTCCCGCTGTATCCACCCACAGGAACAATGCCAGAAACAACATCGCCGAGAATGAACTATAAATGCTTGTATGCTTTGTCATGACTACTTCCTTGCTATCTCTATATTTCTGAAATAAACGAATGCGTCGACGAGACCCTGAATGCGGGCATCTCCTGCCCGCTTTTCCAATGGTGACCGTCAATGCCCCCATGCTTTGATTTGGACGCCAATCTAGGCTCAAATGCAGGCCAAATATATAAGCAGTTTCCGCACGCGACTAGAGTATTACCGAAACCCCTAAATCGCAAAAAAAAAGGGCTTGTTGGCCTGGAGCCTTTTA
Organism: uncultured Gammaproteobacteria bacterium; assembly: GCA_964568075.1. Taxonomy (GTDB): domain Bacteria; phylum Pseudomonadota; class Gammaproteobacteria; order Steroidobacterales; family MnTg04; genus MnTg04. Next base: position 5,633 of record CAZMOM010000015.1, on the reverse strand, counting down.
CCCGCGTACTTCGCCGGTAATAAAAAAATACGTGTTCCGGTCAGGTTGGTTGTGAGTTGTTGAATTGAGATAGTCAGCATCCGTAAACAAAATCATCTACTCTTGTCATACGGTGCCTGTTCGAGCCTTTTTTCCCAAGAATACTTCGATAAGACAATAATATCCGATTAATCACAAGGGAGTTCAAATGAAAGTAGCCGAGCTATTCGTTCGCTGCCTGGAGACGGAGGGAATCAAGTATCTCTTTGGTGTTCCGGGCGAAGAAAACATCGATTTCATGGACGCCTTGCTCGATAGCGAGCTTGAATTTGTCCTGACTCGGCACGAACAGGGTGCGGCATTCATGGCCGATGTCTGTGGCAGGCTGACCGGACGCGCCGGTGTTTGTCTTTCGACTCTGGGCCCGGGTGCAACCAATCTCATCACCGGCGTGGCCGATGCGAACATGGATCGGGCGCCATTGGTGGCGCTGGCCGGCCAGGTCGATACCGGGCGCATGCACAAGGAGAGTCATCAGCACCTGGATCTGGTGAAGCTGTTTGAACCGATCTCCAAGTACTCGACACAGATTCGTACGCCGGGCGTGGTTCCCGAAGTCATACGCAAAGCATTCAAGGAAGCGGAGAGAGAGAAACCGGGGGTCAGTTTCATCGAGCTGCCGGAAGACATCGCCGATATGCCCGCGGATGGTGAGCCGTTAAAAGTCCAGCGCCCGAGCAGGCCATATCCGACGCCGCAGAAGGTGAAGCAGGCGGCGGAGCTGATATCCGATTCGAGCAACCCGATCGTGCTGGCCGGTAATGGCGTGATCCGAGGTTTCGCCAGCGGCGAGCTGGTGGCGTTTGCCGAGAAGCTCAATATACCGGTGGCGATGACTTTTATGGCCAAGGGTGTGCTGCCATTTTCCCATCCGCTGTCGCTGGGTACGGTGGGGCTCCAGGGTACGGACTATGTCGCCAGCGGTTTTGCAAAGGCTGACCTGGTCATCTGCGTCGGCTACGACCTGGTCGAGTACGCACCGGCAAGCTGGCATCCGAACCGGGATAAGAAGATTATTCACATAGACGCGACACCGGCCGAAGTGGATGCGCATTACGTACTTGACGCAGGCGTCGTTGGTGACATAGCCGAGGCCCTGAATGCGATCGCAGACCGGGCCCGTCCGCGGGAAAGCAATATCGCGTACACCTTGCGCCAGATCATCGTGGACGAACTGCAGGCCTGCGAAAATGACCAGGGGTTCCCGGTCAAGCCGCAGAAAATCGTGTCTGACCTGCGCCGGGCGCTGGACAAGGAAGACATCGCCATCTCCGATGTTGGCGCGCACAAGATGTGGATGGCCCGGATGTACAAGGCGGAGGCGCCGAATACCTGCATCATCTCGAACGGCTTCGCATCGATGGGCATAGCCTTACCCGGTGCGATTGCCGCAAAGCTGACTTATCCCGAGCGAAAAGTCGTGGCCGTTACCGGCGATGCCGGTTTCCTGATGAACTGCCAGGAACTGGAAACAGCCGTGAGACTGGGACTGGAACTGGTCGTCCTGATCTGGAACGACAGCAAGTACGGGTTGATCGAGTGGCACCAGAACAAGAAGTTCGGCCGTACCAGCCATATCGATTTTGCCAATCCCGACTTTGTCAAATTTGCCGAAAGTTTCGGTGCGAAAGGATATCGGGTGGAGAGCGCCGGCGATCTTCTGCCGACGCTCGAGCAGGCTCTTTCCTGCGGCACGGTCGCGATAGTCGATTGTCCGGTTGACTACCGGGAGAACATGATACTTACCGAAAAACTTGGGAATCTGCAGGTCAGGATCTGAAATGAATGAGCATTTTGCATTGCTGGTACCTGGTGCCAGCGCAGCAGGCGAACCGCTGACTGTCAGCGCGCCGTACGACAACAAGCCGATCGCGACCGTTGACCGGGGCGGCACGGATGCGGCTGAGCAAGCGCTCGCTACGGCATACGCCTTGCACCGGAACCGGGACGCCTGGCTAAGTCCGGCCCAACGGATAGACATTTTGAGAAAGGTCGCCGAACTCATGCAGCGGCAGCGGGAATATCTCGCACTGGAATCGGCGCGTGAAGGCGGCAAGCCGCTGCCGGATTCTCTGATCGAAATCGACCGCGCAGTGGACAGCTTTCGCAGTTGCGTCGATCATTTGCGCGTCCAGGCGGGTAACTGCATTCCGATGAATATAACGCCGTCATCGGCGAACCGGCTGGCGTTTACCATTCATGAGCCGATCGGCGTGGTACTGGCGTTCAGCGCTTTTAATCATCCGCTGAATCTGATCGCTCACCAGATCGGTCCGGCGATCGCCGCCGGTTGCCCGGTAATTATCAAACCGGCGGAGGCGACGCCGCTATCCTGTATGCGCATCGTATCCATCGTCCGCGAGGCGGGCCTGCCCGAGCAATGGTGCCAGGCGCTGATTACGACCGGTCGCAATGTTTCGACGGCGATGGCGACTGATCCGCGAGTGGCATTTTTCAGTTTTATCGGCAGTAGCAAAGTCGGCTGGATGCTGCGCTCGAAGCTGGCTCCCGGTACCCGCTGCGCGCTTGAACACGGCGGGGCCGCGCCGGCGATCGTGATGGCTGACGCCGACCTGGAGCAGGCTGTTCCTCTGCTCAGCAAGGGTGGCATGTATCACGCCGGCCAGGTCTGCGTGTCCGTGCAGAGAATCTTCGCGCACAGCGAAATCATCGAAAAGTTGGCACAGCAACTGGCTCAGGCTTGTGACGGCCTCAGAGTCGGCGACCCCACGCTGGCAGAAACGGAGGTCGGGCCGCTGATCCGCGAGGCCGAAGTCCAACGGGTCGATGAATGGGTTCGCGAGGCGATAGGTGGTGGCGCCAGTCTTTTGTGCGGCGGGAAAATTCTTTCGGCCACGACTTATCAGCCGACCGTGTTGTTGAATCCGCCGGCCGATGTACGGGTCAGCACAGAAGAGATCTTTGGTCCGGTCGTCTGCCTTTATGAGTTTTCCGATGTCGACGACGCAATCGCCGGTGCGAACAGCCTGCCGTATTCGTTCCAGGCGTCTGTGTTTACCCGGGACATCGACAGCGCGATGCGGGTTAGCCAGCGCATAGATGCGGCGTCAGTCATGATCAACGACCACACTGCGTTTCGCGTCGACTGGATGCCATTCGCAGGCTTTAAGGAATCGGGGTATGGCGTCGGTGGAATTCCTTATACCCTGAACGATATGCAGGTAGAAAAACAGATAATTATCAAGTCCGGGGAAATATAGCCCGAACAGCGCAGGACTCACTTTTGCACAGGAGAGATTGGCGTCATGAGCATGATGCGTGGTTTTGTCTATTTTCTATTGGCGCTTGCGGTGGCTCTGACCGTTGGTGGTCTGACCGTTGGTCCTTTCTGGCTACTCTGGCCGGCGTCTGCATCGTTGGCCTTCGGATTACTGGGCGTCTGGGATATGACCCAGATACGCCACAGCGTGATGCGCAATTACCCGATTTTTTCTCACATGCGCTGGATATTCGAGGGTGTGCGGCCCGAATTTCGCCAGTACTTTTTCGAGTCGGATCTTAGCGGTACGCCGTTCAACCGCGAGCAAAGATCGCTGGTTTACCAGCGGGCGAAAAACCAGGAAGACAACAAGCCCTTTGGAACTGAAAAGGATGTCTATGAATCGCATTATTCCTGGGTGAACCACAGCGCGAGTCCACGGCCCGTCCAAAAAAAGCAGTTCCGTGTCCAGGTGGGCGGCAAGGCCTGCGCGGCTCCATATTCGCTCTCGGTATTCAATGTATCGGCGATGAGCTTTGGCTCCCTTAGCGGCAACGCGATCGAGGCGCTCAACAAGGGTGCGAAGGAGGGCGGATTCGCCCACGACACGGGCGAGGGAAGCATCAGTCGTTATCATCGCAAGCATGGCGGCGACCTGATCTGGGAAATCGGCAGCGGCTACTTCGGCTGCCGCCACGAGGACGGAAGTTTCAATCCGGACCTGTTCGCGAGCCAGGCGGCCGGCGATCAGGTCAAAATGATCGAAATAAAGTTGTCCCAGGGCGCGAAGCCTGGCCATGGCGGTGTTCTGCCGGGTTCGAAAGTCAGCGAGGAAATCGCGGAGGCCCGGCATGTTCCGGTCGGTCAGGATTGCATCTCGCCGGCGGGGCACAGCGCTTTTTCCACGCCGGTCGAATTAATGCAGTTCATCGCTCGTCTGCGCGAGCTGTCAGGTGGCAAGCCGATTGGGTTCAAGTTATGCGTGGGCCATCACTGGGAATTTGCCGCGATGGTCAAGGCGATGCTGAAGACCGGCATATACCCTGATTTTATCGTGGTGGACGGCTCGGAAGGCGGTACCGGCGCGGCGCCGCTGGAGTTTTCGAATCATCTGGGAACACCGCTTCGCGAGGGCCTGTTTTTCGTGCACAACCTAATATACGGTGCCGGCTTGCGGGATCAGATCAAACTGGGTGCGAGCGGCAAGATCGTTTCCGCTTTTGACATGGTCCGCTACATGGCCATCGGTGCAGACTGGTGCAACTCTGCTCGTGGCTTCATGTTCTCGATCGGCTGCATTCAGTCGCAGGTTTGCCATACCAACCGTTGCCCGGTCGGCGTCGCCACCCAGGACAAAAACCGCAGCCAGGCGCTGGTCGTCGAAGATAAATGGCGCAGGGTCGCAAATTTTCATCGCAACACCATGCACGCGCTTGCCGAATTTGTTGCGGCCGCCGGTTTCGATCACCCGAAAGATCTTCGCCCCTGGCATTTCTACCGGCGCGTGGGACCGGCGCATACGAAGCCTGGACATTTGTTGCATGAGTTTCTCGATAGAGGGGAAATTCTTGAGGGCACGGAGAAGCTACCATTCGCAACGGCCTGGGCACTGGCGGACCCGGACCAGTTCCGTCCGCGCGAAATTTCTCACCGGGAGCTTTGTGTGCCGCAATAAGCAACGACAGGAAACAAAAATTACCCCGGTGATCGGTGTCACCGGGGTAATTGCGTTCTTATTTTATTCGCCCAGTATCCGCAGCGTTACCCGGCGGTTTTCCGCGCGACCGGCGGCAGTCGCGTTACTGGCGATCGGATTCGCTTCTCCGTAACCTCTGGCGCTCAGCATATTGCCGTTGACGCCGTGGCGGATCAGGTAATCCATAACAGCCAGCGCACGTTGTTGCGACAGATTCAGGTTGTAAGCGGCCGATCCAGCGCTGTCCGTGTAACCGGCCACTTCAACCGTCAGGTCGCTATTTTTGACCAGCGTCGCTACTGCGTCATCGAGTCGCGCCGACGAATTGACGGTCAGGGCAGCCGAGTTGGTTTCGAAATTGACACCCCGCAGGCGGATGACCTCCCGCAGTTCGCAGCCACGACTGTCCACACGAACACCGGAAGCCGTTCCAGGGCACGCGTCCATATAGTCCGCCACACCGTCGCCGTCGCTGTCAACGGGACACCCGTTCGCATCCACCGGTGCGCCAGCCGGAGTTCCGGGGCAGAGATCGAGTGCGTCCACGACACCGTCACCGTCAGCGTCGTTTTCACAGCCGTCACTATTGACGACTCGGCCGCGAGGTGTCCCGGGGCACCTGTCCACGTTGTCCACGACACCGTCGCTATCGGCATCGCCGGGGCGGGGCGGGGGCGG
>CAZMOM010000014.1:16598-79814 GCA_964568075.1 uncultured Gammaproteobacteria bacterium | reverse complement strand
GCCGGGCAGGACGCCCAAATGCCGCGGAGCCCAGGGACGGGCGAGAGCGGCGCCGAGCAGGACGCCCAAAATACCGCGGAGCCCAGGGACGGGCGAGAGCGGCGTCTGGCCGATTCTTACTTTGTCTTGCACTCGCCTGAGGATTTTTCAACAGCCTGCTAGAGGCGTTCGCCTATTCTCCTCTGAGTTCGCGGTGCAGAATTTTTCCGACATTGGTTTTCGGCAGCTCGTCGCGGAAAATAATTTCCCTTGGTACTTTGTAACCGGTCAGGTTTTCCCGGCAATGCGCGATGATCTCATCGGCCGTCAGGTCCGGATCCTTTTTGACGACAAATAGCTGAACGACTTCACCCGATTTTTCGTCGGGCTTGCCGATCGCCGCCGCTTCGAGCACTTTGTCATGCATGACGGCGACCGCCTCAATTTCATTAGGATAAACATTGAAACCTGATACCAGGATCATGTTCTTTTTTCGATCCTCTATGAAAATATAGCCGCGCTCGTCCATTCGTCCCATATCGCCGGTCCTGAACCAGCCGCCCTCAATCATGACTTTGTCCGTCTCTTCGGGTTGTTGCCAGTAGCCGGCCATGACCTGTGGTCCCCGGATACATATTTCGCCAACTTCGCCGATCCCCAGCTCAGCACCGTCATCGTCTCGAATCGAGGCTTCGGTTGAAGAAATAGGCAATCCAATCGAGCCGTTGAATTCCATGCCTTCAGCCAGCGGGTTAATACAAGCTGCGGGTGAGGTCTCGGTCAGACCGTAAGCCTGGACCAGCGTGTTTCCGGTCACCTCTTTCCAATGCCTGGCAACCGCCTCCTGTACCGCCATACCACCACCTAGCGTGACCTGCAGACCACTAAAATCTACGTCAGAAAACCCGGGGGTGTGCAGCAAGGCATTAAACAGCGTATTCACGCCGCTGATAAACGTGAAACGATATTTTTTCAGTTCCTTTACGAAGCCTGGAAAGTCCCTGGGATTCGTGATCAGAATGTTGTTGCCTCCTATGCGCATGAACAGCAGACAGTTCGCTGTCAGGGCGAATATGTGGTAAAGCGGCAAGGCGGTAATGACGATTTCGTTGCCGCTGGCCTGTTTTTTCCCAAGCCAGGTACGCGATTGCTCCACGTTGGCGATCATGTTGCCGTGGGTAAGCACCGCCCCTTTGGACAGGCCGGTCGTGCCACCGGTGTATTGCAGGAAAGCGATATTCTCGTGGTTAAGATCGACATCGTCCAACGTTTGCCATTTACCCTCGGCCAGGGCTTTTTTCAATGTCGTCGAGCCGGGGATATTCCAGGCCGGCACCATTTTTTTGACCGTCTTGACGACAAAATTCACCAGAGCCGACTTCGGGAAGCCGAGCATATCTCCCAGCTGAGTCGTAATGACCGTTTTTATCTCGGTGTCGCCGATAACCTGTTCCAGCGTGTGGGCAAAGTTCTCGACAATCAGGATAGCTTTCGCCCCGGAGTCTATGAGCTGATGCTTGAGTTCCCGCGGCGTATAAAGCGGGTTGACATTGACCACGACGAAACCGGCGCACAATGCGCCAGCTATACCGACCGGGTACTGCAGGACATTGGGCATCATCAGGGCAATACGATCGCCTTTTTCCAGGCCGGCAACCTTTTGCAGATACGCGGCGAAATAGCGGCTCTTTTGCTCCAGTTCACCGAACGACATCTCTCGTCCCATATTGGTAAAAGCCGGCTGGCTGGAATATTTCTTGCAACTTTCTTCAATGAGTTCTTTCACAGACGAGAAAGTATCGGGATCAATTTCCGCAGAGACGCCGGGCGGATAATTTTTTAGCCAGATTTTTTCCACGTTTCTCTCCTGACGACTTGTCTTCTTTTTGGACGGAAGCGGATTGACAGAATCTTTATATATCACCTGCCGCCAAAGAAGGGCAACAAGGAGCCATTTGGGAGCGGGCGGCAAAAGCCTGCGATAACCCATGGCCGGCTACACGACACGGTTTCGGAGCCCCCCCGCGAGAAAATCATCGATGTTGGCCGCCATTTCATCGATCGCGCGTTGGCGGGCTTCGCGAGTGGCCCAGGCGATATGTGGAGTAACAATCAGATTAGGCAAATCCATCTCCAGAAGTGGATTACCGTTGACCGGCGGCTCTTCGCTGAGAACGTCTATACCCGCGCCACCGATCACACCTTTTTTCAGCGCCGCCAACAACGCCCGCTCATCGACCAGCGCGCCTCTCGCTGTGTTGATCAGCAAGGCGTGATTGGGCATCAGTTCCAGTTCCTTGCGGCCGATCAGTTTTTCCGTAGCCGGGGTCAGCGGACAATGCAAGCTAAGTGAATCAACAACCGGCAACATTTCGTGCAACGGTATTCGCTCCGGATCATCATGGCCTGCGAGCGTGTCATCAGCGTAGCCACCCGGTCTTTGGGCGACGAGCACTGTTATGTCGAAACTACCAGCGATCCTGGCTACCCCACGACCAAGTTCGCCAAAACCGACAATGCCGAGCGTACTCCCGGACAGTTCACGAATCGGAAAATCGAGCAGGCAAAACTGTGGGCTGCCTTTCCAGGCGCCTCGTTTCAACAATTGCTGATACTCACGAAGGTGCTGGTTAAGGCTCATCAACAACGCGAAAACATGTTGTACGACCGCGTCCGTACAGTAAGCGACAATATTGGATACGGCGACACCATGATCGTGCGCCGCGTCCAGATCGACGTTGTTGGTGCCGGTGGCTGCCAGGCAGATCAGCTTGAGTTTGCCGGCGGCCTCGATAGTCTGCCGATCGATTCCTATCTTGTTGGTCAGCAAAATCTCTGCATTCGCTACTCGCCGATGGAGTTCTGCGTGTTCGGTTGTAGGGTAAAATTCGAGTTCGGGCAGAATACGGGTCAATGACGTTGCGTCGACATCGTCGCGACTGACCGTTGCAAAATCCAGAAATACGCTTCGCATGGGTTATTCTCTGCCGTGTCACTTGATGATAGCAAGTCTCGCCGGTGCGGTATGTGGGTAATCATTTGAATAAACCGAATCAACCATTCTGGGAGACCAAAAAACTCTCCGAAATGAATCACGAAGAGTGGGAGTCGTTGTGCGACGGTTGTGGTCGTTGTTGTCTGCACAAACTTGAAAACGAAGACAGCGGTGAAATACATTACACTCGTGTCGCCTGCAGGCTTCTCGATATCGGTCGCTGTCGCTGCACTGACTACCGCAATCGCAGCCGCGAAGTCCCCGATTGCCTCGTATTGATCCCAGACGGGGCGACGCAATTTCGCTGGCTACCGGAGAGCTGTGCCTATCGGCGCATCGACGAGGGCCATTCGCTGGAATCCTGGCACCCGCTGATCAGCGGTAGTTCAGAAACAGTGCATCTCGCGGGCATTTCGGTGCGCGATCTGGCGCTGAGCGAGGAAGATATCGAGGAATCTGACTATGAAGATCACCTTCTGGACTTTTTATAAGGGCGCTTGACGAGTCTGATCCGAACGCGAGAAAACTGGTTTGTTTTTAATACCGGAGACCCGTATGAAGTACGCAAATTTTTTGCCGCTGAGTTCCTACCGTGAATACCCGCCCGAGGAAATGCTTAAGCGGGTGGAAGAATTTGCCAGCGACCTGCATCGTCGGCGAACCGTTCGCGAGTTCTCCGACCGGCCGCTGCCACCAGGAATTATCAAGCATTGTCTTAAAGCGGCAATGAGTGCGCCCAGCGGTGCGAACATGCAGCCGTGGCACTTGGTGGTAGTCCGCGATCCTCAGATTAAGAAGCGCATCCGGATAGCTGCGGAAGTCGAGGAAAAAGAGTTCTACGAACACCGGGCATCGGCGGAGTGGCTCGAGGCTCTGAGACCTTTGGGCACGGATGAGCAAAAGCCGTTCCTGGAAGCTGCGCCGTGCCTGATCGCAGTTTTTGTTCAGAAATACGGGTTACTGCCCGACGGCCGAAAGTTCAAGCACTATTACCCGACAGAATCGGTCGGTCTGGCGACAGGCATGCTAATCAGCGCGATCCACCGGGCGGGTTTGGTCTCATTGACCCATACGCCCAGCCCGATGAAATTTCTCAATGAAATTCTGGGCAGGCCGAAGCACGAAAGACCATTTTTGTTATTGGTCGTCGGTTATCCGGCGGCTAATGCCCGGGTCCCGGATATCACGCGGCGAGACCTGGAAAAAAGCGTCAGTTACTTTGATTAGCCTGCGTATCACCCGGGCGGCAGCCGACGGAGTACTAGCCTCACCCAGGACACGCGATCCCCGGTGACACGCAGGCTAGTTCGGCTAGCTGATCAGCATTTTTCGTGCCGCGCGGACAAATTCCTCTTTCTTTTCGCCCTCTGCTGGCCTTGGTGGCGTGGGAATAGCCATTCCGCGGACGACCGCCGGACGGGAGCTGACTTTTTCGAGCCATGCCTGAAGATGATCGAGGCCTTCCACGCTGACGCCTGACCAGTCATATGTGGAAACCCAGGGATAGGTGGCGACATCGGCTATCGAGTAGTCGCCGGCCAGGTACTCTACTGCGGACAGTCGGCCGTCGAGAACCTCGAAGAGTCGCCTGCACTCGGCCTGATACCGGTCGATGGCATAGTCGATTTTCTCTGTCGCGTAACGATAGAACACATTAGCCTGACCCATCATCGGTCCGATGCCGCCCATCTGAAACATCAACCACTGGATAACCAAAGATGCAGTCTTCATGTCCTGAGGCATCAACGTTCCGGATTTCTTCGCCAGGTAGATCAGGATGGCTCCGGACTCGAATACGACGAAATCGTCCTCGTTATGATCGATAATGGCCGGAATGCGGCCGTTGGGGTTGATCGCCAGGAATTCCGGTTTTTTTTGCTCGAGTTCGCCAAGTCGCATCTGCCTGACCGTATAGTCCATACCGGTCTCTTCAAGCATCACCGAAATTTTCCGCCCGTTCGGCGTTCCTGCAGTAAATAGTTCAATCATTTTAAATCCTCTCCTCCGGGCGTAATTGGTGGCAGGCGTCAGATTTTCGCGGCCGGCCTGATGACCGGACTATGGCACATTGGCCGGAAACAAAGGAATCACAACTCATCGACGGCATACCTGAATCGGAGTGCGGCCCGGCTCAGCGAAGAGAGGCTGGACCTGCTGGCGCGTGTGGCCTGGGCCGCAATGAAAGTGATCCGGACCGTGGGAATATCACCTCTTTCTAATATTGGGCCGAGCACATTGCCCGGAAAAAACATGCCGGCGAACCATTGGAATGTTGAGGGCGGGCGTGATATACGGTCATACATGCCCGGACGCGCTCCGGGTGTTTTTCCCGGACTCGCGGTTTTCGCTTGCCGGAGCCGGTCGGCCGGAAAATAAAAAAAGGATGAGCGATTGCCTCAACTTCCCGACGCACATGGCATTGCTGCGCTTGCGCTGACGATTCTGGCGCTGATCCTGTTTACCCGGGATCGAATTCCGCTGGAAACCTCCAGCCTGCTCATTTTGGCGACCCTGGGATTTGGCTCATGGATTTTCCCGTATGGGACCGGTGAGTCGCTGATATCGCCGGCCGACTTTTTTTCTGCGTTCGGCAACGAGTCGTTGATAACAATTTGTGCGTTGATGACGGCCGCCAAGGGCCTTGAAATGACCGGTGCGCTGCAACCGCTGGTTCGTCTGGCGTCGTCCGGCTGGTCGAAACACCCGCGGTTTTCTATGCTGATGACATTGCTGGTCGTCGCAGTTCTGAGTGGTTTTCTTAATAACACACCCATCGTCATCATGTTGCTGCCGGTACTGGTCAGCGTTGCGCTACGCAGTGGAAGTTCTACCTCCGGAATGCTGATGCCCATGGGCTTTGCGACTATTGTCGGTGGTATGGCGACTACGATAGGCACATCGACGAACCTGCTGGTCGTCGGCATAGTACATGACCGTGGAATCGCTCAACTGGGTATGTTTGATTTTGTATTACCAGTGGCAATCGTCGGTCCGGTCGCTATTTTGTTTCTCTGGCTGGCCGGACCGCGGCTTTTACCGCAAAGAAGTTCCGCACTGGCCGATATATCACCACGCGTTTTCAATGCTCTTTTTTATGTCGATCATGGGAGCGCCGCCGCCAACAAGACCTTGTCCGAAGTACTGGCGATGACCAATAGCCGGATGAAGGTGGAACGTATTCAGCGGGGAGACAACCTGTCATTGACACGTCTTCCCTCGGCCACCGTAAAGGCAGGGGACCGGTTGTTTGTCAGGGATACGGTGGAGCGACTGAAGGAGTTTGAAAATATTCTGGGAGCGCGTTTGTATAACGCATCGGACAGCCATCACCCGGTCAGTGACGAGTTTCCGCTTAGTGCCGGCGATCAGCAACTGGCCGAAGTCGTCGTGACCCGAGGTTCGCCCTTGCATCACCGGTCATTAAAGCAAACCCGTTTCGCCACCCGGTACCGGCTGTTGCCGCTGGCGATTCACCGGGCCCGCCTGCATGTAGATCAGGCCAGCGGTGAGTTGGGTGATGTCAGACTGAGTTCCGGCGACGTCCTGCTGGTTCAAGGGAGCCGTGAAAACGTTAACGAACTTCGCGACAGTGGTGAAATGCTCGTGCTCGATGGAACGACCGACTTGCCCCGCAAAGCGAGATCGAACCGGGCGCTGCTGATCATGGCTGGAATAGTCGGCGCTGCCGCCACCGGCGTGTTGCCTATATCGGTGAGCAGCGTGACCGGCGTCGCGCTGATGATTGTTAGCGGATGCCTGCGCTGGCGCGACGTCGGTCAGTCTCTTAGTGCCCAGATTATTCTGGTCATCGTCGCCAGTCTTGGGTTGGGGCTGGCGCTGACGGAAACCGGCGCTGCAGATTATCTGGCCAGGCTTTTCGTGTTCGCGACCAGCGGGCTACCCGTTGCGGGTGTTCTCAGTGCGTTGATTCTGGCCCTGGCCCTGGTGACCAATGTCGTGACCAACAATGCCGCAGCTGTTATCGGTACGCCGATCGCTGTCGGCATCGCGAACCAGCTCGGTGCGCCCGTAGAACCATTTTTATTGGCGGTGATTTTTGGTGCCAACATGAGTTTTGCGACACCGATGGGATACAGTACGAATCTGCTGGTAATGAGCGCTGGTGGATACCGGTTCGCGGACTTTATTCGCCTCGGAATTCCGTTGACGATATTGATGTGGGTGGGGTTTTCGATTGTACTTATGCTGATGTATCAGCTGTAGACCGCATCTCGGTAGATAAAAATGAACGAGTTGACCGGTAGCGGAATGAGCTCAGATGAACGAATGTGGGGCATGTTGTGCCACTTGAGCGCGTTGACCGGGTATTTTTCCGGGCTTGGCTTTGTCCTGGGGCCGCTGATCGTCTGGTTGCTAAAGAAGGACCAGTACAGTTTTGTCGATGAGCAGGGAAAAGACGCGCCGAATTTCCAGATTACGATGTGTATCGCAGCCATTGCATCCGCCCTGCTGGTATTGCTACTGATTGACTTCGTCCTGTTGTGGATACTGGCGATCGTCAATCTGGTGTTGATTATTATTGCAGTCATCAATGCTAATAACGGGGTTCACTACGAATATCCATTTGCATTGCGCTTGATCAGGTTAGCAATGCATTCTCAAAAAATAGTGGTTGACGCTGCAGATTTAAACCGGTTTAATGTAGTCATGAGTTATCACACGGCAAATATTTCTATCAGCCCGAACAGCGGTTGGTGGTGGCTGGTATCCCAGGGGAGGGTGCTGGCCTAGCCGCGTGTACATAAGCTAATCCGAAACCCACTCCTGAGTCAGGGGTGGGTTTTTTTGTGACCGGTCCCTGTACAGGAAAAACAGTGCAGAGGATCCGATGCAGTCATTCTTCGATATCGTAGCCGACCTGGATACTCCAGTTTCGGCTTACCTGAAACTCGCGTCGCTGAAACCGCGATTTCTTCTTGAAAGCGTCGAAGGCGGGAAAAGCGTCGGTCGCTATTCGTTTCTCGGCTTCGGGGAGACCCGGGAGTTCCACCTGGGGCAGGCCGGCGATCCTGACGAGAGTTTCTTTGTATCGGGACAATGTCCCGAGCAGTTGTTGAGCGCTTTCCGTCGCGCGCTGAATGCGGCGCCAAGACTTTACCCCGAGCTTCCGAATTTACCTTTCAATGGGGGTCTGGTTGGCGTGTCGGCCTACGATCTGATACGCCATTTCGAAAAGCTGCCCGACGAGGTGAAACCGAGTCGCTATCCGCGTGCACTGTATCTGGCTACCGACTCGTTACTGGTTTTCGATCATCTGACTCGTCGTGCCGCCCTGCTGCACAGTGGCAATGAAACTGAGCGTAAGGAGCTCAGGCGGGACGTTCTCGAGCTGCTCTCCGGCTCGTTGTCCAAATTTCGCGTTGCCCATTCCAGCGGCGCCGCCGGAGCCAGCATGAGCCGCGGTGAATTTATGGCCGCGGTGGATCTGGCCAAGGGAAATATCACCGATGGTGATGTATACCAGCTGGTTTTGTCGGTTCAGTATTGTGGTCGCACCAGCATATCGCCATTCACCTGTTATCGGGCGCTACGCCTGATAAACCCGTCCCCGTACATGTATTTCCTGGACCTGGGGGAAGTGGCAGTCGCCGGGTCTTCGCCCGAGGCTCTGGTTCGCAAAAAGGGCAATGTGGCGACGCTAAGACCGATCGCCGGAACGCGCCCGCGGCACCCGCAGGCCGACAGGGACCTGGAACTGGAGAGAGAGCTTCTTGCGGATCCCAAAGAGGCCGCCGAACACGTCATGTTGGTGGATCTGGCGCGGAATGATCTCGGACGAGTGGCAACGCCGGGTTCGATCAGGGTTGATCCCTATCGATCCATAGAGCGGTACAGCCATGTCATGCACCTGGTAAGCGGGGTAAGCGGAGAACTGGAATCCGGCAAAGATTGTTTCGATTTGTTTGCGGCGGCATTTCCGGCCGGAACCCTGGTAGGCGCTCCCAAGATCAGAGCCATGGAGCTGATCAGCCAATATGAGCCGGTTAACCGTAATCTTTATGCGGGAACCGTTGGTTATTTCAGCCACAACGGGAACATGGACCACGCCATTACGATCCGTACGTTTAGTTTCGCAGGCGACGAATACCAGTACCAGGCCGGCGCCGGAATCGTCGCGGATTCGGTTCCGTGCAAAGAATACGACGAGGTTCTGGCCAAAAGCGCTGTATTTGGGCGCGCGCTTGAATTGGCGGAGGAAATCCGATGAGCGCGCATGTACTGGTCGTCGATAATTATGATTCCTTTACCTATAACCTGGTTCAGGCGGTTCGGATGCAGGATGCCGAAGTAACTGTTATCCGCAACGACCAGATGGCTGTTGACGAAGCGCTTGGACTCGAATTCAGCCATTTACTCATTTCACCGGGGCCCGGCAGGCCGGCCGATGCCGGAATCAGCGTACCCCTCATTCGATCTGCTGCCGGCCGTAAACCGATTCTCGGTGTTTGTCTTGGACATCAGGCACTGGTCGAGGCATTCGGCGGCGAGGTCGAACATGCTCCGCGACTGATGCACGGCAAGAGCTCCGCTGTGCATCATGACGGTCGCGGGTTATTTACCGACATGCCGCAGCCATTTTCCGCCGGGCGCTACCATTCCCTGTGTACGCCGAGAGAGAAAATGCCCGAGCAGCTGGAAATCTGTGCCTGGACGGCGAGTGGTGAAGTGATGGCTGTCCGTCATCGATTTATAAACCTGTACGGCGTTCAGTTTCACCCGGAAAGCGTGCTGACCCCCGATGGCCAAGAGCTCATCAAGAATTTCCTGACGAGGACATTGATATGAACGACGAATTAAGTTTACTGCTCGAAGACCTGATTGCCCGCAAAAACATGAGCGAACAGCAGGCGGAAAAATTGCTGAGAAAAATGGCAGCAGAGGAAATTCCCGACGCGATGTCCGGCGCACTGCTTACGGCCCTGCGCATGAAGGGAGAAACCGGGGCGGAGCTACGCGGATTTGCCAACGGGATGAGGTCGCTGGCACTGCGACCGCCGATCGGTGACCGGGATGACCTGGTTGATTGCGTGGGGACCGGCGGCGACGGCTCGGGGAGTCTGAATCTGTCAACTGGTTCCGCATTGCTGGCTGCATCTTGTGGTGCTCAGGTCGTCAAGCACGGCAATAGAGCTGTGTCCAGCCGTTGCGGTAGCGCCGATGTTCTCGAAGCCCTGGGGTTTGAGTTGCCGGTCGATGGCCATGCCGTTGCGTCGTGTCTGGATACGACGGGGTTCACATTCCTGTTTGCGCCAACATTTCATACCGCGACGCGGGCATTGATGCCGGTTCGCAAATCTCTCGGCGTGCACACCGTGTTTAACCTGCTTGGTCCCCTGGTTAATCCGGCGAAGCCACCCTACATGGTAATCGGCGCATATAGCATGGCGGCGGCAAGGTTACTGGCGGAAGCGTTGTCGGGCATGGATATCAAACGGGCATTCGTTATCCACGGCGAACCAGGATGGGACGAAGCGACCCCGGTCGGTGCCTTTATAAGACTCGAAGTCACAGTCGGCGAGATACGCGAACGCGAGATAGATCCGCTGGACTTGGGGATCAGCCGATGCCGGCCGGAAGACCTGGCTGGCGGAAACGCAGTCGACAACGCAGATGCACTCGCCGGCGTCCTGTCGGGTGTCGATCAGGGCGCGCATCGTGATGCGTTGCTTCTGGGCGCCGGGCTGGTGCTGGAAGTTTGTGACCATGCGGAGACGCTGGATGCGGGCATCGAATTGGCGAGACAGGCGCTGGGAAAAGGCGACGCCCAGCGGTTGCTTGGACGTCTCCGAGGGTTTGCCGTGGAGGCAGCATGAAGACCGATTTTCTGGCAAAAAAGGCAGTGCGCAGTGGCCAGCGTGCTGAGCAACTGGCGGATGAACTCACGGCGTTTGAGGAAATTATCGATAGCATGGCGCCGCCGCCGGCGATCCGGTTGTCTGCTGACGGATTCGACGTCATCGCCGAGTACAAACGGAAATCGCCTTCCCAATGGATGCCGGACAAGCCCGCTCGCGATCTGCGTCAGCAGCTGAGCGATTACGCCTCGAGCGGAGCTGCAATGGTCTCCGTGCTGACCGAGCCAGATCATTTTGGCGGCTCGATGTCAGATCTGGCGAATGCGGCTCGCCTTATGCAAGACCTGGCCATACCAGTCATGCGCAAGGATTTTCTGGTACACCCGATACAGCTTTATGAAACACGGGCGGCGGGCGCTGCCGCCGTGTTACTGATTGTGCGTTTGCTGAATGATCGCGAACTGGAAAATATGTTCGATCATGCCGCGCGTCTGGAGTTGATTGTTCTTGCTGAGACATTTGATCGCACAGACCTGAGGCGTCTGGGTGAAATTTCGAAATCACGAACAGAGCAGACGATATTGGCGGGCGTAAATTGCCGGGATCTTAAGACCCTGCAGATCAGACCGGAAAGATTTTTTGAATTAGCCGCCGATTTGCCGTTCGGTTTGCCGGCAGTAGCAGAAAGCGGGGTTACCCATTGTGATCAACTCAGGAAGATCGCCGACGCCGGGTACCGGTTGGCATTGATTGGCAACGCCTTGATGAAAAGCCAGACGCCCGGAATATTCATTTCGGGTTGTCTGGAGATCGCACGCAAAGGACCGGCGGCGGCCGGAGCGAGCGGCTGAAATGTGGGTCAAGATTTGCGGGATAACCGAACAGGATACCGCCTTGTACGCAGCGGAGGCCGGCGCCGATGCAATCGGGTTTGTGTTCGCTCCGTCACTGAGACAAATCAGCATCGAGCATGCGGAAGCGCTGATCAGGACACTGCCCGATGAGCTGCAAACCGTCGCCGTGATGCGAAAGCCGGGGCCACGGGATGTATTAGACGTAGTGGAGCGACTGTCACCAAATTACCTGCAAGCCGACCACGGGTACTGCCGGAGAAAACTGCCGGGACTCGAGCAGGACACTGGCTGCAATTTCCTGCCCGTTATTCGTAACCGGTTTCCGCGCAGGTTGCCGACCATTTGCCTGTTTGAGGGAACCGAAAGTGGTCATGGAAAACGGGCTGACTGGGATGTCGCGGCGAAAGTCGCACGGCATATTCCACTGATTCTTGCCGGAGGCCTGACACCGGCCAATGTCGCCGAGGCGATCCGGCGCGTCCGGCCTTTCGGTGTGGACGTGAGTAGCGGCGTGGAAACCAGACCGGGGATAAAGTCGGCGGAGTTGATTGGCGAATTTATTCAGGCGGCCCGGCAGGCCGCCAGGGCTATGGAGATGGAGTCCGCTCAATGGGTCGTGAAGCGATGAAACAAGTCCATGCTGTTGATAACGAGCCCGACCGGCATGGCAGGTACGGCGATTTTGGCGGTCGATTTGTTCCTGAGATCCTGGTTCCTGCCCTGGTCCGGCTTGAAGAGGGCGTTAGACAGATCCTGCCATCCACTGATTTCGTCGCGGTACTGGGGCGCGAGCTGCGCGACTGGGTTGGCAGGCCGACCGCACTAAGCCCGGCAGCCGGTCTGGGGCGATTATGGAACGCGGAGGTTTGGCTAAAAAGAGAGGACCTGGCTCATACCGGTGCACACAAGATTAACAATGCGATAGGGCAGGTCTTGCTGGCGAAGCGGCTCGGGGCCAGGCGCGTCATCGCGGAGACCGGCGCAGGCCAGCACGGCGTTGCCACGGCAGCGGCCTGCGCAAGATCCGGCATGCCTTGCACCGTTTATATGGGTTCGGTCGATATTCGCCGGCAGGCGGCGAATGTTTCCCGCATGAAAATGCTTGGAGCCGAGGTAATCGGGGTCGATAGCGGCGATGCGACTCTGCGTGCTGCAATCGATGAGGCGCTCCGCGCCTGGGTCAGCGACCCGCTCGATACTTATTACCTGTTGGGGTCAGTTGTCGGTCCCCACCCCTACCCGTACCTGGTCCGTGAACTGCAGTCCGTGATCGGCCGGGAGGCCAGGCAACAAATGTTATCGACAGCCGGAGCGCTGCCCGATGTTGCGGTGGCCTGTGTCGGCGGCGGGTCTAACGCGATTGGGCTTTTCAACGAGTTTATCGGCGATGAGTCGGTTCGCCTGATCGGGGTGGAGGCCGGAGGAACCGGTGGCCGGCTCGGCGAACATGCGGCGACGCTGTCGCGGGGACGCCCCGGCGTATTGCACGGCTGTTTTTCCTTTCTGTTGCAGGACGATGACGGTCAGATTCAGGAAACACATTCTATCTCGGCCGGCCTCGACTACCCTGGGGTCGGACCCGAGCTCTCGATGCTGAAAAATTCCGGACGAGTTGAATATATCATCGCGACGGACGACGAAGCGCTATCTGCGCTGGATGACTGCTGTAGGGCCGAGGGGATTTTGCCAGCGCTGGAATCAGCCCATGCGCTGGCGGGGGCGAAGCGATTGGCGGCGGATAATCCCGGGACGCGGATTCTGATTTGCCTGTCAGGGCGCGGAGACAAGGATCTGGATACCTTGATAGAGATTGTTGAAAAGGAGTCACAGGCTTGAATCCGACACAGCGAATAACCGTCGTACTCAAGCGCAACGATCCCGATCGTCCGGGCCTGATTGCCTATCTGACCGGCGGTTATCCGGACGAACAACGATTCAAAAAATACCTCCTACAGATTGCAGCAGAATCGGACCTTGTCGAAGTCGGCGTGCCGTTCAGCGATCCGATTGCCGATGGTCTGACCATTCAGCACGCAAGCCGACAGGCGCTGAGAAATGGGGTCAGCTTGACCAGGATTCTGGAGTGGCTGGCCGCGATTAGAACAAGCATTGAAGCGCCGGTAGTGTTGATGAGTTATCTGAATCCATTGCTGGCCTACGGTTATGAGCGCCTTGCGGACGATTCGGTGCGAGCCGGCGTCAGCGGGTTTATTGTTCCGGATCTGCCAATGGAGGAGTCGGTCCCTTTGGCTAAGCAGTTAGACAAGCACGATCTGGCTCTCGTGCAACTGGTGACGCCCGTGACACCGATCGAACGCATAAAGTCTCTGTGCGAAAAAAGCCAGGGTTTTGTCTATGCCGTGACCCAGGCGGGAACGACAGGCGGGGACAGGGAGCTGCCCAGGGAATGCGCCAATTACCTGGGAGCTGTACGCAAATTATCGTCACTGCCCGTTTTTGCCGGTTTCGGCATCAGGACGAGAGGGGATGTCGAGCGGCTCGCCGGCCACGTCGATGGGATCGTTGTGGGTTCCGCGCTGATCGACGCCATAGCGGCGGGCACGCAGCCGGATCGGTTTCTTCGTTCGTTGCGTATCTGAGCGCGACCCCATGTAAACTGGAGCCATGAAAAAAGTCTACACCGCGAATTCACCGGTCGAGCTGGCGCACGCACAGAACATACTAGAAAATAATGACATTCCCAGCGTGAAACGAAACGAATTGTTTCCGACCCGCGGTGAGATACCGTTTATCGAGTGCTATCCGGAACTCTGGGTCATCAACGACCGCGATGAAATGCGGGCGAAGCGAGTCATCGACGAAGAAGTGAACCGCCGGCCCAGCGGCGAATTCTGGACTTGCAGGCAGTGTGGAGAAACCTGCGAGGATCAGTTTACCCACTGCTGGCAATGTGGCACCGGACGGGAAGAAAATGATTAATAGCCAGGTTTTTCCGGCGGTAAATCGAAGGCGCTGGTCACGGTCGAAAATTCGATCTTTCACCGGGCGGATGGCGGGGGAGTGATGCGGACGTCACCGCGATGATCGGTCGCGCGGCGCTCTATTTTTCGACGTCTGGATTAACATTATGAAGCCATTGCGGCGACAGGATTGCGATCTAGAATGCCTTTTCTATACCGAAAATCGTAACGTTGCGAGTGTATGAGAACAGCGGATCACTAGAATCGTTGTCGCTATAACTGTGCTGGCCAAACAGCTTCCAGCCGCTGGCTAATTCATAGCCCACCCGGCCTCTGAATTCAGAAAGGTCTTCTTCCCGCGGCACCGGCAGCAACTCGTCGTAATCGCTTTCGCGTATTGTCAGTGCCAGCTCCAGTTCCCAGTTGGAGTTAAACCAGTGTGTATAACGTGCCCCCAGTTTCTTTCTGTCGGGAGAGACGCTGGGATCGAGCCGGTCGTTCATTTCCAGCACATATTCGAGCCTCAGGCGATCGTTATCGCGGAGCAGATCCAGACCAATGCTGGCTTTTTTCCGTGTGCCTTCAATGGATGTGAAAATATTTCCGGCCGCGTTAACGTCTTCATGAGCATAGCCAAACTGCAGGCTGGCAGCAGAACTCAGAAATAGCCGGCCCTTGAGCTGAGCGACGGTGTTGCTTTCGAATCCCTCTCCGCCCAGAGTGTTATAGACGTAATACGCTCCCGCCTCACTGCGCCAGTGTCTGCCAAACCATTGATAACTGGCGCCGATCCGTATCCCTGTCTGATCAAATTCATCGCTGTCAGTGTAACGAATCGCGTAGGCGCTGCCATCGAAACGCAGGCCATCGGTTTTTCGGTATGGGCCGCTCAGGACTCCATAAACCTCGATGACGGGGCTATCGGGGTTGTTGCCGGACGGAATCGCGGACTCATTGACGAGATTGACATTTTCGTCATAGCCGATCTGAGCAGCCAGATAAGTCAGCCAACCGAGCGGTTCGATTTCCGGTTTGTCTGCTCTCAGTTGCAAGGCGGCAAGGGCGGTCAGCTTATCGTCATTCGAGCTCCGCTGCGCTTTTCGAAACCAGTCTTTCGCCAAGCTGTCGTTGCCAAGCCTTCTTTCCGCCAGGCCGATATTGTAAAAAGCCAGCGGGGCCAGCGTGGGGTAACCGGTGACCACGTAAAATGCAGATATTGCGTCAGCGAAATTGCCTAACCTGAACTGGCAGACTCCGATGTTGTAGTGGACTGCCGGCCCTGCGACGCCGGCCTCACGCGCATCAATAAATAATGCCAGGGCACTGAGGTAATTCCGCTGGCCGAATTCAACGACGCCCCGGGTGTACAGTTGCGTGGCGGCCGATCTCGTCGATGACGAATCTTCCTGAGCCAGCCCAACCGGGGAAAACGCGGTGTTCAGGAATAAAAGGAGCAATACGGCTGTTACATTCCTGTTCATATGTGATCTCAATAAGGCGACAGCCGATAAGCAGGCAGTTCGATGTTCGTGTGGGGTAACAGATATATACCGAAAAGGGCCCGCAACTGCCAGAGCTGCGGACCCCGGTTTACGTTCGGGAAGTATCCTGTGTTATTGGCCAGGCGGTGGCGGTGGCGGTGTTTCAGGTTTTCCCGGGTGCTCGTCACGCGTAGCGCTCGCACGGTTATCCGCTGCGGAGGCAGCAGAGTCTAGTGCGGATCTGGCGATGTCGAGACCAGTCACGCGACGCTCTCTGGCTGCATTGGCAGTTTCCGGATCGGCAGACGCTGAAGCAGGCAACGGGATGTCCTTGGTCACGTCGCCGGGCAGCATGGCCTCAAGATCGTGAATAACGTTCATGGTCAGGTTGTCTTCAGGATGGTCGTCCTGAGCCATCGCGATGCCGATCCCCAGCATCAGGCCCAGAGCAATGATCAGTAATTTGTACGCTTTCATTGTCGTCTCCTTAAAAATTATTATTATTAACTCATATATACAATTTGCTTAACCGCAGTTTGTTCAACTGATCAGTGATCCGGACGCTGGGATTTCTTGCATCAGGTCGCCATCCAGCGGATCGACCGGCAAGTCTATTTCCAGCGTGTCGATACGATCGCCACGCTCAATCCGGACGAGTAGGGACCCACCTCTTCGCCCGACCGCAATCACCGGGAGCGTCAGCTTGTTAACCCCTGCAACGAGGTCCGTCCGCCAACTGATTTCTCGCTGATCCTCATAGCCCGCCAGAATGACCTCACCAAGAAGACTGACGCTCATGCGAACGCCGGTCATGTCGTGATCGGTGTTGATGGCGATGCTCAGATCCCGGCGTGCATTCAGTGTGGTGGCAAATGTTTCGCTGCCACTGAAAGATCGTGCTTCCTGTTGACCCGGACTGGCCGGCTGATTATCGATAGACAAAAAACCCGGGAAAAACAATCCGATCACGAGGCTTGCGGCAAGGGCAGAGCCAAAGCCGGCCTTGAGCCAGAATTTCGGGAGCTGGCTCGCCTGGCGTCTTATATCCTGCGCATCGATAGCGGCGGTGATCGCCCGGTCAAAGCAGGTGATATCCGGCGCCGGCACGTCGAGCACCTGACCAAATTCCTTGCGCGTCGCCGTGATATTTTCCAGGACTTCCCGACAGCCGGCGCAGGCCTGAATATGTGACGCAAACGCATGCTGTTCGGACCCACAGAGGTATCCGTCCAGATGATCATCCAGCAGGTTTTTCGCTTTATCGCACTGCATGTCGATTAATCCCAGTGTCTATAGGGTTAAACGAACGAGCGCCTAAAAAGGTTCCATATCGAGTAGCGATCGCATTCGGGCGCGAGCCCGGTGCAGGCGAGATTTGAGCGTCCCGACCGGGATCTCGAGCATTTCGCTGAGCTCAGGCAGCGTATAGCCTTCGAAGTCGTGTAGAGCCACCAGCGTGCGGTGCTCATCGCTGAGTTGTTGCCAGGCCTTCAATATATGGTTTTTCCGGACCGCGATTTGTGTCATCTCATGCGGCCCCGGGTCATTCGAGGCAAACTCGCTGATCGGATCCGCCCTGGCCTTTTCGCCCGACCAGCTGTCTGTCACCGGTCTGACGGGAGAGCTTTTTCTCCGGCGCACCTGGTCTACAAAACGCCGGTACATGATTTGCTTCATCCATCCCCGCGGATGTTCGATTTTCTTGAATTCCACGACCCGATCGCAGACTTTGACAAACAAGTCCTGCACCAAATCTTCGGCATCGTGCCGATTCGATGTCAACCGATAGGCGATCCGGTACAAAGCGTCAAAATGAGGGCGCAACAATTCCTCGAGCTCCCGTCTTGATATGTTGCTCTTTTTGTCGTCCGAATGACTCAAGCGTTTGGAATCTCTTGTCGTTTTCCTGGGAACACGTTGTCAGTTCTGTCGAGCGGCGACTAGGTCGTTATCGATCAGGGGCGCGCCGCGATGGTTATCGTTATTCCGGTAACGATCGCGAAGCCGGCGATCCAGACCGGAACGAAAGGCGGCAGTAATAGCAGAACACCACTGACCAGGATCGCGGCCCCGGTAATGGTTCGCCATTGTTGCCGGCGACCGGCCTGTTGTTCCTCCCTCAGTTTCACAATCTCGGGCACGGTGACCTGTAGGTTAAATCGCCCGGATGCCAATTGTTCGACCAGTTTGCGCGCCAGTTCCGGCACACCCTGTAAGCTTTCGCTCAGTTCCGGCAGCTGTTCGCGAAGCCGCTTAATCAGGATTTTTCCGCTGACTCGTTCTTTGACCCAGCCGCGCATGATCGGGTGAGCCGTTTTCCACAGATCAAGATCCGGGTACAACTGTCTGCCCAGGCCTTCTATGTTGAGCAAGGTTTTCTGCAGTAACACCAGTTGCGGTTGAATTTCCATGTTGAAGCGGCGTGCCGTCCGGAAAAGTCGCAGCAGCACCTGGCCAAAGGAAATATCCTTCAGCGGTTTATTGAATATCGGCTCGCATACCGTTCTTATCGCGGATTCAAATTCGTCGACGCGAGTTTCCGCCGGTACCCAGCCCGAGTCGATATGCAATTTCGCGACGCGGTAATAATCACGCTCAAAAAATGCGAGGAAATTCTCCGCCAGGTAATGCTGATCACGATGACTCAGGGTCCCGACGATGCCGAAATCGACTGCGACATAGCGCGGATTCTCTGGGTCACTGACATCGACGAAAATATTCCCCGGGTGCATATCCGCATGGAAGAAATTGTGTTTGAAAACCTGGGTAAAAAATATTTCCACCCCGTTTTCGGCAAGTTTTTGCAAGTCTGTACCGGCGGCGTTTAACGCGTCCATATCGCTGATCGGAATACCGCTGATGCGCTCCATGACCAGGATATCGGGCCGGCAGAACTCCCAGAACACTTCCGGCACATAAAGCATGTCCGAATCTTCGAAATTCCTTTTTAGTTGCGCGGCGTTGGCCGCTTCCCGCATCAAGTCGAGTTCGTCGATTATCGTCTTTTCGTACTCGTCAACAACTTCGACTGGTCTCAGCCTTCTGGCCTCCGGCCAGTGGCGTCGGGCAAGCCGGGCAACAGCTTTCAATACAGCAAGGTCTTTGCGGATTTGTTCCTCAACGCCAGGTCGTAGAATCTTGACGATGACCTCTTCGCCGGATTTCAAAGATGCTTTATGGACTTGTGCTATTGACGCCGCGGCCAACGGTTCGTCGTCAAACTGGTCGAAAACGTCGGCCAGCGGCTGCCCATACACCTTCTCAGCCATGGCCTTCGCTTGTGCGGATGGAAACGGCGGCACCCGGTCCTGGAGCATGGCGAGCTCGTCCGCGATTTCCACGGGCAACAAGTCCCTGCGCGTGGACAGTGCCTGGCCAAACTTGACGAAAATCGGTCCCAGTTCCTGCAACGCGAGGCGGATGCGCTCGCCACGCGTCCCCTGCTTCCGAGCTCCCCACGACGACGGGTTGAGATATGCGAAGAAACGCATCGGTCGAAACAGGTGCGTCGCCTTTACAATATCGTCGAGCCCGTGGTGCACCAGCACGCGATTGATTTGCAATAGCCGCAACAGGTTACGCACTGCCGCCACCGTTGCTACCTGCAGCTTCCAGCCGCTGGATTCGTGCTTCAAGTCGGTCGGTGTCTTCGCGTAGTTCGTCTGTTTCTTCCAGCCAGCGATCGAATTCAGGTTTACTGGGCAGGTCGCGACTTTCCTCCTGCAGAAACTCGGCCGCGTTCTGGGTAACCGTGGAAAATATTTTCCGGCCGAAACCGAGTGCGGATCGAAACAGATTGCCGATCTGGTGAGCGGCGGCGTCGCCGGTCAGACGAGACAGTTCCTCTTCCCAGTCCGGGCGCGTCAGCTGCAGCAGCTTGCGGAAATCCTGAGCAATATCCGAATCGCCGAAAAACCGGACTCTGCCGGCGCGGATCGCCTCCTCGGCACGATCGGACGCCAGGTCAAGCAGGCCGGTTAACCCGGCGGCGATGATGACGTCGGGCTCGTCGGTGCAGCTGCCGTGAACGCTGACCCGTTCTTCTGCAATACTGAGATAGATCGCGAGGCTGCTGTGCGGGGTGTCAGGGCTCAATTGCAGGGCCAGCGTCCGGCCGTCCAGGCGTTTGCACAAGTTTCGCGCCTGCGACGAGTCATCGATTCTGCGGTTGAACAATCCTGCCAGTGGTTTTAGCAGTATCGAGGCGGCGATCGAGTCGCTCAAAATTTATATCCCCGGTGCAGGGCCACGATACCGCCACTGAGATTGTGATAGCGCGTTTTCTCGAAGCCGGCATCAGCCATCATCTGCAGTAAGGTTTCCTGGTCGGGGTGCCGACGGATTGACTCGGCAAGATAACGGTAACTGTCCTCATCATCGGCAACCAGCTTGCCCAGGAGAGGCAGTATTTTGAAAGAGTACAGCTCATAGATTGGCGTCAATCCCGGTATTGTAGGACGCGAAAACTCCAGCACCAGCAATTGACCGCCTGGGCGCAACACCCTGAACATTGACTGCAGGGCCGAATCCTTGTCGGTCACGTTGCGCAAGCCGAACGCGATCGTAATGCAGTCAAAGCTTTCGTCGGCGAACGGAAGGCACTCAGCGTTCGCCTGGGCAAAAGCCATGTTGCCGATCTGGCCATCGTCGATCAAGCGATCGCGGCCACGAGCAAGCATCGAGCCATTAATATCGGTCAGCACGACCAGGCCGTCGTTCCCGACTTTTTTTGCCATCGCCGCACTCAGATCGCCGGTACCACCCGCCACATCCAGTGCACACATACCCGGTCGAAGGTTTGTCTGTTCGATCGCAAATTTTTTCCAAAGACGATGAACGCCAGCTGACATCAGGTCATTCATCAGGTCGTAGCGATCCGCAACCGAATCAAAAACCTGCCGGACTTTGTCAGCCTTTTCTTCCCAGGGAACCTCCTCGAATCCGAAATGGGTCTTGCCTGTATTGTCGCCGGCGCTACCGTTCACTGGAATCCTCGGGTGGATCGGACCTGCGAGAGTAACCGGCGGCATCAAGGCGGTCCAGATAATCGCTCCAGTTTTGCTGCTGACGAATGCCCAGATCGTGCAGTACATCCCAGGAATACAGCCCGCTATCGTGGCCGTCGTCAAAAACCAGGCGTACCGCGTATTGCCCGATGGGCTCAACGTCGGTGATATCGACCAGCTCCTTCCCAACCACCAGTTGCATCGGGCCGCCGTGGCCGCGCACTTCCGCCGACGGCGAAAAACAGCGAAGATACTCAAATGGCAGTGAAAAGGTCTTGCCGTTCGTAAAACTGACTTCCAGAATGCGTGACTTCTTCAGGACGCGAATATCGCTTGGCTGTAATGGCTGATTCATGACTACCGGTTGAAGGCCCGTATCGCCGTTTAGAGTATATAACGGCTGAGATCTTCATCCTCCGCCAGCTCGGCGAGGTGCTCATCGACATAGGCGGCGTCAATGCTGACCGCAAGGCCTTCGCGATCGGCGGCCTCAAAAGAGATTTTTTCCAGCAGTCTTTCCAGTACCGTGTGCAGCCGCCGCGCACCTATATTTTCTGTTTTTTCATTGACCTTGAAAGCGATTTCCGCGAGCCGGCAAATGGCATCCTTGGTGAAAGTCAGGGTTAGCCCCTCGGTACCCATCAGCGCACTGTACTGCTCGGTGAGCGAGTAGTCCGGTTCGGTCAGGATGCGTTGGAAATCCTTTGTTTTCAACGCATCCAGCTCAACCCGGATCGGGAACCTGCCCTGCAGCTCCGGGATCAGGTCGGCCGGTTTTACGACATGAAAAGCGCCGGAGGCAATAAAAAGAATATGGTCTGTTCTGACCACACCATACTTGGTGCTGACCGAACATCCTTCGACCAGAGGCAACAGATCCCTCTGTACACCTTCCCGGGAGACGTCCGCGCCCACAGTTTCGGAACGGCGCGCGACTTTATCCAGTTCGTCGATAAATACGATACCATTCTGCTCGACGTTATCCAGGGCACGCAACTTCAGGTCCTCGTCGTTAACCATTTTCGCAGCCTCTTCATCAGTCAGCAATTTGAATGCATCCTTGACCTTGAGTTTTCGCGTGGTTTTTCGATTACTGCCCATGTTTTGAAAAAGGCCCTGCAACTGCTGGGTCATTTCTTCCATTCCCGGCGGCGCCATGATTTCGACGCCGACCGGTAAGGACCTGGCCTCTATTTCAATCTCCCGGTCATCTATTTTCCCTTCACGCAGCATCTTGCGAAATTTCTGTCGCGTGTCGGATTTCTTTTTTTGATCGCCGACCGGTTCGTTGGCAAAACCGACAGCGGGCCCCATATCCGGCCCCATACCGGGCTCCACACCGGGCAATAACGCGTTCAGGATTCGCTCCTCCGCCGCGTCCTCTGCCCGGGGGCGCACTTTGCCCATTGCGTCTTCGCGGGTCATCTTGACGGCGACATCGGTCAGGTCCCGAATTATCGAATCGACTTCGCGTCCGACATAGCCGACCTCGGTAAATTTAGTTGCTTCGACCTTGATAAAGGGTGCTTTCGCGAGGTTCGCCAGGCGCCGGGCAATTTCAGTCTTGCCAACGCCTGTTGGGCCGATCATCAGTATGTTTTTTGGCGTGATTTCCTCGCGCATTGCATCGTCAACCTGCATGCGGCGCCACCGGTTCCGCAGGGCAATCGCTACAGCGCGCTTGGCCTGGTCCTGACCGACGATGTGTTTGTCCAGCTCCTGGACGATTTCCCTGGGGGTCATCTGCGACATACGGCTTCCTGCAGTAAATTCGATCTAGCCGGCGACTAGCTCGTCAATGACGAGATTCTGATTGGTAAAAACACAGATGTCGCCCGCAATATTCAGCGCGGCGCGCACGATATCGGGCGCCTCCATATCGGTGTTATCTAGTAAGGCGCGGGCCGCAGCCTGGGCAAACGCACCGCCCGAACCGATCGCCATCAGCTGGTCTTCCGGCTCGATAACATCGCCATTGCCGGAGATTATAAATGACTGCTCGATATCGGCAACGCATAGCAGGGCCTCCAGACGCCTGAGCATGCGGTCCGTTCGCCAGTCCTTGGCCAGCTCGATCGCCGCCCGAGTCAGGTCGCCGTACTGCTGAAGCTTGCCCTCGAACCGCTCAAACAAGGTAAATGCGTCGGCGGTTCCGCCGGCGAAGCCCGCCAGAATCTTGTCGTCATAAAGACGGCGTACCTTGCGGGCATTGGCTTTCATAATCGTATTCCCCATCGAGACCTGGCCGTCACCGCCCATGACCACACGGCCATTGCGGCGGACGCTGAGTACAGTGGTTCCACGGAATTGTTCCATGTGGTTGTCCTTTTTATGCAGGCACCCGCGAGCGGATCACCAATTGCCCGTTCCAGTCAGGCTTTTTTTCGGGCCCGGGGGTGGGCCTTGTCGTATATGCGGGCCAGATGCTGAAAATCAAGATGCGTATAAATTTGGGTTGTACTGATATCAGCGTGTCCCAATAACTCCTGAACGCCGCGGAGATCGCCGCTGGACTCGAGTATGTGGGTGGCGAAGCTGTGGCGAAACAAATGTGGATAGACGCGGTTGGGAATGCCCTGATGCCTCGCCCAGTGTTTGACCCGCGACTGCACAACGCGCGGGCTGATGCGGCGGCCGCGCCGGCCAACAAATACCGCCGTCTCGTCGCGTCTTGCCAATTGACCTCGACATTTCAGCCACGCCGAGAGCGCCTCGATCGCATACCGGCCAACCGGTAGAATGCGGGTCTTATTTCCCTTGCCAAGTACCCGTACGGTGGCATCGTGCAGATCGAGTTCGCTGAGGTTTAACCCGGTGAGTTCCTGAAGACGCAATCCGGAAGAATAAAGCAGCTCAAGAATGGCCTTGTCTCGAACAGCCTCCGTCGTCACGGTTGGAATGTCCAGTAATCGCGCCATGCTGTCGGCATCCAGGGTCTCCGGTAGTCTTTTCGCCGCTTTCGGCGCTTTGACATCGAGCGCAGGGTTGAACGTGGCCAGCCCTTCGCGAATCAGGTAATGATAAAGCCCGCGAACAGATGAGAGGCGTCTTTGGATGCTGCGTGGCGACAGCCCTTTGCGGTGACAAGTCGCGGCGAACTGCCTGACCAGGTGAACGTCGACGGCGCTCCAGTCCTGAATATCGTGTTGCTGACAAAAATCGAACAGCGACCACAGGTCACGACCATAGTTGCTAGAGGTGTGAGGTGAGAGTCTGCGCTCCAAACGCAGGTGGTCAAGGTATTGATCCAGCCACCGGCGGGCTGACTCGTTCATCGCCTAGCGGGTAAGCGCCGCGCTTACCAGGTCTCCTATTCGTGCCAGGAAGTCCGTACTCATCGCCGGATGAAAACGTTGTTCATCCGCGCTGCCAATAGCAAGCATGCCGATCTCCGACCCGGGCCCCAGCGGCATCATAGCGACCGAGCCAATTTCATTGGTCTCCGTTCCAAACAGGTAATCTCGCTGGGCATCGCGAATTTGTCCACAGCGGGGCGCCGCATTTTTCAGAAAAGTAGCAAATGGTTTCATTTCGTTCGCATCTGATGTCGTCCAATGCAAAAACCGCATATCCGGGTACTCTTCCTTGTCGGTCAAACTATCTCTGAACAATACGATGACGATTTCGTCGCCATTGAAATCCTGTCGCAATGTCGCTTCAATCAGGTCAACGGTCTGGCCGAAATCGGTAGCATGGATTAGCCGCCGGCAAAGCTGGTGGATCTTGCCGGACAGGTCATCGTTGTGCCGGCCTACCTCCATCAACTCCCTGAGTTGGTTTTCCAGCTTGCGGTTTCGTTGCCGCAGTATTCCGATCTGGCGCTCGACGAGAGATACTGCGCTGCTTCCTGTCTGGTGCGGCAAGTGCAGTTTGCTCAGCAGCAATGCGTGTCGTTCAAAAAATTCCGGATGGCCTTCCAGAAAATGTGCGACCGCTTCATCCGAAATACCGCTGGTGGCTTTATCCTTGCGTCGCTGAATACCCCGACTTCTCATAATTCCAATGTTCCCTCATAGACTTTGGTTGCCGGACCGGTGAGCCAGATGGATTCGCCGGGTCCCGCCCAGTTTACCTGTAATTCGCCGCCGGGTAGCTCCACCATGACGGAATCGTCCAGTTTGCCGTGTTTTCTGCCGACGGCGACCGCCGCACAGGCGCCAGTTCCACAGGCGCGGGTTTCGCCGGTTCCTCGCTCATGGACGCGCAAACGAATGTGGCCTGGATCAATGATCTCCATGAAACCGACATTGGTCCTGCGCGGGAAAGCCGGATGATTCTCCAAAGCAGGGCCGATCCGATCGACCGGGGCCGTGTCTACCGATGCAACTGTCACCACGGCGTGAGCGTTGCCAATGGAGACAGCGCCTATCTCTAAAGCGCTGCCGGCAACTTCCAGTGGGTACACATGCGCTTCGCTGCTGACATTGAAAGGCAGGCTTGCCGGGTCAAAAACGGGCATGCCCATATTGACCGAAACCTGGCCGTCTTCCAGTACGCGCGCTCTTACCCGGCCACCCGGGCTATCCATCGCCAGCTCCGCATTTTTCTTCCCATGTCTTTCAAATAACAGTCTTGCGATGCATCGAGCGCCGTTACCGCACTGCTCAACTTCGACCCCATCGGCATTAAAGATTCGATAAAAAATATCGCTGCCTTCCTGTCGCGGTGGCTCGAGGATCAGGACCTGATCGAAGCCGATCCCGGTACGTCGATTCGCCAGTTCTCTCAGAGTTTCAGATTCCGGTACGGATTGCCCTGCCTGCGGTTCGAAAATGACGAAGTCGTTGCCAACGCCATGCATCTTGATGAAATGCAGCTGCATAGGCCAAGAGTACAGACTCTTCGCCGGGGTGCAAGGGCAAAGGGACGTTTGAAATCGCCTCCGGCGTGTTTATAGTGGTGCCTCATTTCACACGGCGGCCAGCGCATGCAGTATCAGGATCTGAGGGACTTTATCGACAAGCTCGAAGCGATGGGAGAACTGGTGCGAATCAGGGAGGCGGTGGATCCCTGCCTGGAGATCACCGAGATTTGCGATCGCACGCTGCGCGTCGGCGGACCCGCGCTATTGTTCGAAAATCCGAAAGGGTCTTCGATGCCGGTCCTCGGCAATTTGTTTGGAACCGCCAGGCGCGTGGCTCTCGGGATGGGAAAGGAAGGCACAGAATCGTTGCGGGAGGTCGGAATTTTGCTTGGCGACCTGAAAGAACCCGCGCCACCCGATGGCATGAAAGATGCGTGGGAAAAGCTCCCGATCTACGGTCAGGTGCTGAAAATGGCGCCGCGCCGGGAGCGCAAGCCAATTTGCCAGCAGATCGTTATCGAGGGCGAAGATGTTGATCTGAGCAGCTTGCCGATCCAGACCTGCTGGCCGGGCGACGCCGGTCCGCTGATTACCTGGGGACTGACAATTACGCGTGGTCCGGAAAAGACACGCCTGAATCTGGGTATTTATCGACAGCAGGTCATCGGCCGCAACCGGGTTATTATGCGTTGGCTGGCGCATCGTGGCGGTGCGCTTGATTTTCGTGACTGGCAGCAAAAGAATCCAGGCGAGCCCTTTCCGGTTGCAGTTGCACTGGGAGCGGATCCAGCGACTACGCTGGCCGCGGTGACGCCTGTCCCGGACGCCCTGTCGGAATATGCCTTTGCTGGATTGCTGCGGGGCAAACGAACACGCGTGGCGAGCTGCATGCATGCCGATCTCGACGTCCCGGCCACGGCGGAGATAATTCTCGAGGGTTACATCTATCCGGACGATGAGGCGCCAGAGGGGCCGTTTGGCGATCACACCGGTTATTACAACGAAGTTGAAGAGTTTCCGGTGGTGACGATCGAGCGCATCACGATGCGAGAAAATCCGATTTACCACAGCACCTATACCGGTCGGCCACCGGATGAACCGGCAATTTTGGGGGTCGCGCTAAACGAAGTATTCGTGCCCCTGATCCAGAAGCAGTTTCCGGAAATTCAGGATTTCTACCTACCGCCCGAAGGGTGCTCATACCGGATGGCCGTCGTCAGCATCAAGAAACAATATGCCGGCCACGCCAGGCGCATCATGATGGGTGTCTGGTCTTATCTGAGGCAGTTCATGTACACCAAGTTCGTCATTGTCACTGACGATGACATCGATGTGCGCAACTGGGAGGACGTGATCTGGGCGATTACCACGCGGGTAGATCCGGCCAGGGATACGGTCATAATAGAAAACACGCCGATCGACTACCTCGACTTTGCTTCGCCGGTATCAGGGCTGGGTTCAAAAATGGGTATTGATGCTACCGATAAGTGGCCGGCGGAGACGCAACGAGGCTGGGGAAGAAAGATCAGCATGAGTCCCGAGGTTACAAAAAGAATCGATGACATTTGGGATCGGCTCGGAATCGCAGGGCAATAGAGGCCGTGTCGGGTTTGCCAGCGCAACGCCTGCTGGGGCAAACTTGACATAACACCACACAAAAAAACCAAGAAGGGAAGGGGCATGAGACACATCATGGTGATGAACGCGAAGGGCGGCTGCGGGAAAAGCACGCTGGCTACCAATATCGCCACCTATTACGCCGATCAGGAACAGGTCGTGGTCCTCGCCGATTACGATCGACAATGTTCCTGCCTGGACTGGCTGGATCAGCGTCCGGACTATCTCGACTCGATCGTTGGGGTGGCTGCCTTTGACGGTGGATTGCGCCAGGTGCCCAGAAACGCAGATGTCGTGGTCATGGATGCACCCGCACGCACTCATGGCCGGGAACTGAGTGATCTGATCCGCCGGGCCGAGACCATCATCGTACCGGTTCTGCCCTCAAGCATTGATATCAAGGCCACGCACCGGTTTGTCGATGAGCTCAGGCAGGTCAGCAAAGTGGAGAGGAGGGAGGTCCGGATCGGCGTGGTTGCCAACCGAGTCAAGGAAAACACGCTGATTTTCGGGGATCTGGAAGACTACCTGCGCAAACTCAAGTTGCCTTACATCGGTAAGTTGCGTGAGGCGCAAAATTACGTGCGTGCCTACACGCGTGGCATGGGTATTTTTGAATTACCGGAATACCTGGCCTGGCCGGATTGGGCACAATGGGGCTCGATCACTTCATGGCTGGATAGCAGACGCAGCCGACCCTGACTCTGTCCGTAATTCGATCGCCGGATGGATGCTCGAAAAAGCGGAAAAAAATGGCTAGCCAGGCCAGTCCGCGCTCAGATTCATCCGTTGGTTGTCGATTACGATTGAGACAGGTTCTCGAGTGCCGGCAGGTCCGCCGGGCTAACCAGGTTTAGTCCCAGGCGAAAGGCGTCGGCCGCCGCAACCGATTCACCCAGCCGCTCAAGTAATTGGCCATACAACTGATAGGTCACCGGATTCGGCCGAATCCCTATACTCGTTTCGAGGTAGCTTCGCGCCTTGCCCCAGAGTTTTTCCTTCATACACAAACGCCCGGCGGTCCTCAACAGGCATGGATCCTCGCTGCGCTCGGTGAGCCACCCTTCGACCCTGACGATCAGCGTCGCGGCCTTTGTCTCAAGCTGGCCGTAATGGTCAATCAATTCTGCATCCCAACTTACCCGTACCGCTTTCCGCAGTCGCGGCTCAAGACCATGACGACCCGCTGCAATCAGACCACCAAAATAAGGCCGGAGAATAAGCAGCTCCGATCTCAGGGCCGCGGGTATCTGCTTCCAAAAACCGTCCAGCGCTTCGCCGTCCTTGTTGGCTCGTGCCTGCTCCATCAGGACGGCGAAAATATCTCGCTCCAGGTTGTCATCGGCCGCGCTCTTTTTTCGGAGTTTGCGCAACATCGGCAACAGCGATTTCAGACTCTCCCAGTCCGAAGTTTTCCGATATATGCGTGACTTCAGGGCAAGCGCATGTAATTCGCTGGCCTGAGCGCCGCGCAGTTTCGCCAACGTGTTTCGCGCATCCTGGTATTGCCTGTGGTCGATCTGCAATTCGGCCTGCGTCAGTAGCACGGCGTTCGCGGTGTCTGGTGATTGTTCCCTCGCCATCTCCAACCAGCGATCGCGCCGTTTGTACGCCCCCTGGTTTTGAGCAGCACGGGCCGCCGCCAGGTAATTCAACAGGGGCGTTTCACTGTTGCGAATACCGCGAGTCAGCATGCGCTCGGCCCGAGCCCAGTTGCCTTCTGCTATCTCGATCAGTCCCCGGGTGAAATTCCTGCTCGCGCGGCGCTGGCCGATACGTCCGGCCGCCTCACCCAGTTTGCGAGGTGCACGGACCGCGCGAACCAGCAGCCGGACCAGGATATAGGCCAGGGCCAGCAGAAAAACGGTGAGCGGTACAGAAAGCTCGACCAGGTATCCCTGAAAATTAATCAGTACATATCCTGTGTCCCGCAACAACAATTGCGCGATCAATGCACCCCCCGCCAAGGATAGCAGGAGCAGCACGCTGATTTTCACAGCCTTTCTCCCGGGCCACTGATGACGCTTTGCATCAAAATGAGTGAGCTGTTGATATCGGGCAGATCGGGAGACAGGATGAGAGTCGCCAATTCCTTGATCCCGGATCGTATGCGCTCGACCTCAGCGTCCTCGCTGTCGAAATACCGGTTCAGCCATTGGGCGGCGCTGTCGAGACTCCGCGAATAGGTGGCCTGATCTCTGCGGATCGCCGACAGTCGTGCCATTTCAATTTGCAATTCCAGGTTCCGGCGCAGAAAAAATTTCTCCTCGGGGGCGAGTACCGGTATGATTTCCTCGTCATTCTGACTGATCTTGACCAGACCACTGAAAGCCCTTTTCACCCGGTCAACCGCGCGCCCGAAGCTCCAGCCTTCGCCGATCTCCTCACCTTCCTTTTCTGTTCGAACCCTTGCCGGGCCTTTTAAGGGCAACTGCGCCACGGCGGTCGCGAAATCCGCCAGGCGCAATGATGCTCCTGGAATATCGGCAATAACAACGATGTTCAAGGACTGAATCTCATCAGCGATTTTCGTGCGGACCGGCGTGAATGCCGGGACGCCCAGGTCATACAGTCGCTGATCGGCCGTCTGCAATGCGACAACTGCTCCGTCCCGGTCTCCTGCCAGGTCGAGACGTTGATTGGCGATGCGGAGCAGGTAAACGACCTCCGCCTGAACCCAGTTTCTTTGCGCGGTTTCTGCGGTGCCGCCCATGGCGGCCAGTTTCTCCTGCAGTGCTATTACTGTGGTATTCATCTGCCGCAGGCCGTCATTCAGAACGTCTACTGTTTTTTGCAGCTGAGCATCGGCGGCTTGCTGCTCCTTGACGATTTCAGGTAAAAGGTCGCGCAGGTCGTTTAGCGATTTTTGCAGCGCGCTTAGGTCTGACCTGGTGGCGGTGAATGCGGCGCCGGACTCATCGGCCTGCTCTTTCGTTACGTTCAGCAATTGATAAAGGTAGGCCGAGCCCGCTGCGCCAATCGCCGCAAAAACAACAAGAAAAACGATCACCCAGGCCACGCGGCCTCTGCCCGATCGGGGTGGAAGGTTTGAATTTGCTGTTGCGGCAGGCATCTCGGATTTCTTCGCTTTTTTTTCCGGGGATTCAGTCATGGGCAACGCACCAATAGCATGATGAGAACTTTATGTTTTTTCGCCTGTCAGTCAACGCCAGAGTTTGGGTTGCCCCCGACGGTGCAAAAGACAAAAAACTAACCTATCGATTTTTTCAACAATCAGATCGGTATCCTAGTCTACCTCTACTCCCGTTCCACTCCCGGCGCAGGCAGTCATCGCGTTGAGGACGGCCTGGTCATTGGGCTCGTGCGTGACCAGTGCGGGTTTTGCAATCCCAATCTGGTTCGCCTTGCGCACCACGCGCTCGCTGATGGTAACGATTCGGCTCGCGCGCAGCAGTCGCTGACCGTCCGGACTCAGAAGGCCCGCCAGGTTATCCAGGGTTTCGACGCTGTTGGCGACGACAAATTGTATTCCACCTTCGGCCCACATCGATTCGATTCTCTCTACTTCGCCAGATTTCGGCTGGGGTAACACGCGACGATAGACTGCAAGATAATTCACCGTCGCCCCTCTTTGTTTCAGACTGTCGCCCAGTAGTTCGCGACCATTCTGGCCACGCAGGATCAAAACTTTCCTGTTATCCAGTTCGCGAAACGACTCCTCTGCAAGCAGCGCTTCGCTGTTGAAACCGCCGGCCGGTACTATTTGGGGCGCAAAACCAAGATGCGCCATCGTTTTCGCAGTGGTTGGGCCAATGGCGGCCAGTGATATGTCTTGTTCATTTAACTCAGTCAGCAACGGCGCTCCATAATTGGCCGCGTTACTCGAAATGACGATCGCCAGATCCGGTTTGGAAAGCGCGTGGAATCTTGATAATAACCGGGCCGCGCTGTCGGCCGGCTTGATCTCAATAACGGGGAACAGCACCGGTATCCCACCGGCTTTTTCTACCAGCCTGGCAAGCTCGCCCGACTGATGTACCGGCCGCGTAATCAGTACTCCAGCTCCGTTCAGTACAGTCACAACAATGCGCCTGCGAGTTGTTCCAGTATCTCGTCCGCTCCCTGTTTCAACAGCTCTTGCGCAAGCTCAAAACCAATACGGGGCGCATCATCTATTTTGCCGGATTTACGACCTTCGATAATCAGGCTGCCATCGGGCATGGCAACCCGCCCGGTCAGAACGAGATTATCGCCGTCGAGAACCGCGTGGCCCGCGATCGGTGACTGACAGCTGCCTCCGAGTTGCCGGCTAAATCCCCGTTCGGCGTCCACCTGTGATTTCGTGGCGGGGTGATTGAGCGCAGCCAGGTTTTCGATGAGTTCACGGTCGTCCAGGCGGCATTGTATGCCGATGGCGCCCTGACCCACGGCAGGTAACATCTCTGCGGGATCAATGTGTGCCGAGATGCGGTGTGCCAGCCCCAGGCGATTAAGCCCAGCGGTCGCAAGGATGATTGCCTGGAATTTTCCCTCTTTGATTCGTTTCAGGCGGGTTTCGACGTTGCCTCGCAACGGGCGGATGTCCAGGTCAGGGCGCAAATGCAGGAGCTGGCTTTGACGTCTCAGACTCGAAGTGCCTACGCTGGCGCCCTCGGGCAAACGGCTGATATTGTCTACTCGCTCACTAACCAATGCATCACGAGGGTCCTCGCGCTGCATCACAGAAACGATGCTGAGTCCGTCCGGCATTTCGGCCGGCATGTCTTTCATCGAATGCACAGCGAGATCGGCTTCGCCTGTCAGAATCGCGTGTTCCAACTCCTTGACAAACAGGCCTTTGCCACCGATTTTCGCCAGCGACCGATCGAGAATCTCGTCTCCCTTTGTTGTCATCGGCAGCAGTTCGATATTGAGATTCGGGCAATGCCGGATGATGGCGTCGGCAACGTATTCGGCCTGCCACAGAGCTAAACGGCTTTTTCGCGTGGCAATACGTACCGTTCTCATGAGCTATCTACCCTTCAGTTTATCAACGACAGACGAAGCGAGCCGGCGACTGACAGGGAATCGTTCGTCCAGACCCCTCATTCTCGCCTGGTGGTGGCCCTGGTCGTCTCTCTCCAGCGCTTCGATGTGGGCGACAGCAAGCAACGCGCTGCGATGGACGCGGACGAAATCTTCAGCAAACTCTTCTTCCAGTTCCTTCAGCGGCTCGTCGATCAACAACTCTCCGTCGTGAAAACGAACTGTTACGTATTTTTGATCGGCCTGAAAATAGAGTATGTCCTCTACGGGAACCAGGCGTAACTCCCCGCGTATTCGTGCACTGATATGCTTACGCGCCGAGTCTTTTCCACGGGACGAGAGTTTGGCCAGCTGCGGTCGTGTCAGCCGGTTGACTCGCTGCAGCGCTTCCAGCAGCCGTTCTTTTCTGACCGGTTTTAATACATAGCCTACGGCGTTGGCATCAAACGCATCTATGGCATATTCATCATAGGCGGTTGTAAAAATAATGGCTGGCGGCTCGTCCATCTGTGTCAAATGGCGGGCCGCTTCGATTCCGTCCATTCCAGGCATTCGGATATCCATTAAAACCAGATCGGGCTGTTTCGCATCCGCCTGTTCGAGCGCTTCACGTCCGTTCGCCGCCTCGGCGACAACTTCCCATTCATCCTGTTCATCGATCAGCCGCTTGAGACGCTCACGGGCGGGCCTCTCATCGTCGACAACCAGAATCCTCATTCTTCGGCTTCCTCGACCGGGAACAACAATGTGATCTGGTACCGGCCCGGCGTTTGCTCGACATTGACACTGGCTTCGCCTGGATACGCCAGTTCCAGCCGTTGCTTGACGTTGGCAAGCGCCTGCTGATTCCCTCGGTGCCCGTGTTGAGGTTCTTCCTCTGGCAGCGGATTGCTGATTCGTATCTGCATTTGATTCTTGTGCAGCATGCCTTCAATCAAAACCTCACCACCCTCGGGCAATGGCTCAATGCCGTGATAGATCGCATTTTCCAGCAAGGGTTGAATCAAAAGGCCGGGTACCAGGGCACGCATAGGCAATTCACTAACCATCCAGCGAACCCTGAGCCTCTCTCCAAGTCGGAGTTGCTCGATGCGCTGGTAGATCCGCGACACCTCCAGCTCTTCTTTCAGTGGTATTCGCTGCCGTGAATCGCTAAGGCTGACACGGAAAAGATCTGACAGATCTTCGATCGCCTCTTCCGCCTGCTCGGGATTGCTGCGCGTCAGAGATGCGATCGTATTCATGCTGTTAAACAGAAAATGTGGACGGATTCGCGCCTGCAAAGCGTGTACACGCGCCCTTGCCTCCATTTCCACATTTCGCTGCCACTGAAAATTGACATAAAAGTACCGGAGCATCACGACAGCTACGATGCTCGCCATGCCCAGCGTACGGATCAGCAGGGATCGGTGGTCGTCAGGAAAAATGTTGCCGGCCAGCCCTTGTTCCATTGCATAGCGGCCCAATGACCAGGCCGCTTCGGAAACCACCAGCGTAACCAGAATAATTATCGCCATTGAAACGAGCGACACGATTCGCAAGCTGGAGTGCGCCAGTCGTGACCGCGCGAAACACAGACTCGCAGCACCAGCCAGCGCGGTCCACATCAGAAAGAACGAAGTATTTGCAAGCTCCAGCCAGAAAGAGCCACTGCTGGTATAGCGGGCCAGTGTGTAGATTATTGCGACCAGTTCCGCCATCAGCACGATCACCAATACATTTCGTTGCGTACAAAGATCGGGAAGATAACAGTAATTTTCCTGGTCGCCGCGGTGCTGGCCTTCCGGCTCACTCATGGATTGTCATCCTTTTTCATGCCATCAGCAGACATTTTCCCCTTAATACGAAACAGTGAAGAAATATCCTCGTTGGCGTGGCCCTCATCAATCAGGCGCCTGTAATGCAGCATGGTCATCTCGACTATGGGAAGTTCGATGCCCAGGCTCCTGGCCATATCCTCGCAAATGGCCAGGTCTTTTTGATGCAGCTCAACCTTGAACCCCAAAGGATACTCGCCTTTCACCATATTGGGTCCACGATGCTCAAGAAACCAGTTTCCGGCTGCGCCGGCGCCGAGCAGTTCAATCAGGTCAGGCAGTGAAAGACCTTGCGCGCAGGCGAAGGCCAGCGCCTCGGTGACGGCCTGGTTTATACCGGCCACCATGATCTGGTTGGTCGCCTTGCTTGCCTGGCCGGCGCCGGACGGGCCCATGTAGCTGATTTTATCACCCATCGCTTTCAATACCGGCAGTGCCCGCTGGTAATCCCGCTCATCGCCCCCGACCATAATAGCGAGCGTTCCGTTGATCGCTCCCTCTGTGCCTCCGCTGACCGGACAATCCAGAAAACCCGCTCCGGACGACCGGAGCAGCGTTGCTGCATCCTGCGCGGTATTCACACTAACCGTTGAGCAATCGATGACCAATGCCGCGTCTTGCAATGCAGGGGCTATACGCTGACACAAATTGAGTACGTCCTGGTCCGCGGAAACACAAAGAACAACAACTTCACATTCTTCCGCCAATTCTTCCGGAGTTGTCGCAAGCAAACAATTACTGTTTTCGATCAGCCCGGCCGCTTTACCCGGTGTTCGGTTCCATACGGCATGCAGTAAATCGTGTTTGCCGAGGTTGCCGGCCATCGGAATGCCCATTGCGCCCAGTCCGATAAACCCAGTTTTTATATTTCGCGTCGTCATATTAGTGATCAGTGAGATAAGTGCTGGCATCCAGCACCTTTTTGAACTGTTTCAGGTATGACCTCTTGTCCGTATCGAGCAGGTTGCTGGCCGCAAGTTTATCCTGCAATACAGCCAGCAATCCTTCCGGATCAAAGTGAACGTAACGTAATATTTCTCCCGCTGTATCGGCCGGTTCCGCGTGCGCCAGCCGAAACCCACCGGAACCATCCAGCTCGATATCCACTGAATTAGTGTCACCAAAAAGATTGTGCATGTCACCCAGAATTTCCTGATAGGCGCCGACAAGAAAAATACCCATTAAATACTCTTCATCGTCTTCAAGTTCATGCACTGCCAACGTCTCCCCAATACCGTTTCGCCCGACATAGTTACTGACCTGGCCATCGGAATCGCAGGTCAAATCACACAAGATCGCTCGAAGGCCCGGTTCCTCGTCCAGCCTTTGCAATGGAATGACCGGGAAAACCTGGTTGAGCGCCCAGATATCGGGTAGTGATTGAAAAATGGAGAAGTTAAGAAAATAACGCGCCGCAAGCCGTTCACGCAGCTTGGCGAGCGTTTCCGGCTGTTTTTCCGGAGTTTTTTCGAGCAGTTCCCGCACGCGAGTGCAGATAATCAGCTCGCAGTTCTCCGCCAGCGATCTCTGCGCTAGGTCAATCTTTCCTGCGCTGAAATCGTCGACAACC
The DNA here is from genome assembly GCA_964568075.1 of uncultured Gammaproteobacteria bacterium. Lineage (GTDB taxonomy): Bacteria > Pseudomonadota > Gammaproteobacteria > Steroidobacterales > MnTg04 > MnTg04. The sequence goes on along the minus strand of CAZMOM010000014.1, from coordinate 43,967 downwards.
CGGCGCATCTCAGAGCGGGCCTGTTGGTAACAGGTACTGTAATCAGCTTCAGGAACGTCTTTTTCGGCTAGCCGGTACAAAGACTCGACAGCGCTTTCCGGTTTGTCATCCAGGGCGCGAAGCTCGCGGGTCTGGACGAATTCCCTATCCACCACATTCGTGACCAGCACCGCGTGGTGCGCGGTCAGCGCACGGCCCGATTCCGTAAACAATTCCGGGCACGGCTGTCTCGCGGAAGCACAACCAGCTGCTACGGTCCGAACCAGCGCTTGCGCATAATCACGCAGTCCGTAGTTAATCGAGAAAATCCCCGAATCGCCCATGCCGTCATAATTGACGCCCAATCCACCGCCGAGATCCAAAACGTTGACCGGGAATTGCCTGTTTCTCAATTCGGTATAAAAACCAACGGCTTCCTCCACACCGCGCGTGATGTCATCGAGTACGGATATCTGAGAGCCCAGGTGAACATGCAGTAATTCTACGGATTCAGCCAGTCCGGCTCCGCGTAATTTTTCCAGTGCCTCGATCAATTGGGCCGCGGAAAATCCGAATTTTGATTTCTCGCCGCCACTGTTTTGCCAGTGGCCCCGGCTGACCCGTGAGAGGCGCGCACGCAAGCCGAGTGCGGGGCTGACACCCATGCGTACGCTTTCACTGATTACCAGGTTCAGCTCCGAAAGTTTCTCCAGCACCAGGTAGCAACGATAGCCCAGCGTGGTTGCCATCAGGCACAGGTGAACATAATCGCGATCTTTATACCCGTTGCAAACGATTACGCCGTCGCGTTGTGAACTGGCGAGCACAGCCAGTAATTCCGCCTTGCTGCCACACTCCAGCCCGGCAGCGGCGCAGCTGGCTATGGTTTCGACAACGCTGCGCTGCTGATTGACCTTGATCGGAAAGATCGGGTGATAGCCGGCGGGATACTTCTCCTCGGCGATGGCATCATCGAATGCCGCGACCAGCGAGCCGACTCGGTGCCTGAGGATATCGTTGAAACGAACCAGCAACGGCAGACCGAGGCCGGCATCCCTGGCTTGTCCAACAACCTCCGTCAGGCTGATTCCGGGTCCATTCTCATCGCCGGGGCCGGCGGCCAGATCGTACGCCGGCTTTACGACGAGCCGGCCGCTGCCGTCTGCCGCGAAATAACCATCGCCCCATTGCTGTATACGGTATTGCTGGTTTGCATCTGTCACTTGATTGCCTTTCCCGCGGGCCCGGCGAGATCTAGCTCACGCGGGATCATCACTGTCGCGATTATAGCGAAGGTCTATAATCCCTTGTTAATCGCGATGCAAAGAGACCGATATATGAATATCAAAAAAATTATTGAGCCGGGTCTGACGTTCTGCGGTGAGGTGCCGGCTGTACGGCAAACATACTATGTATTTGAAGCATTGGACTATTACTTCATGCTGTCATTTTCCAGATCAAGAACGAAGCCTGATTCAGGCTACTTTAACCTCGTAAATAAAAAAACGGTTGCATATATTAAAAAGAAGTTTCGTGGGTACACTGATGTAACGGCAAATGAAGTCGTGGATTCCTCTAAACGTACAAAGCATATACCAACAGCCTTGGTGGCGCTGAATGTTCTCTATGTGCTGGTTTCTCTTGGGGAAGCGGAAATTGTGGATAAAGGGTCACATCAGCAATTGTATTTTTATGTCAAAGAGTAGCGCATAACCAGTGGTTCAAGCCGACCGCTCAACCGCTCGCTGTGCTCTCGGATTCGCGCTGGCTTACCCAAAACGTTAGGTGGCAACACACACTTATGCAAAGACCTTGGACAGTAGTAACCGCGATTTTGCTGCTTGGTGTCAGCCTAGCTTACAGCTCTTTTTCGGAACTGTACCGGGTACTCTTGTTTACTTCGGAGGGGCAAAGTCCAGCCTTTGCCATTGGTCGAGCTTCGGTTCCGATCGCCCTTATAGCGTTTCAAGTGTGGCTTCTTTCGAAAATATGGTCAGGCCGTAATTGGGCACGGATTCTTATACTGGTTATTGTGCTAGGTTCTGTTTTACTTAAGTATTTCTTTTTGCAGTCTTCTTTTGGATCGTTTTTTGTTTCGCCGGTATTTGTTGCCAGTCAGACTGTCGTCGATGTGGCGGCAGTGATTTTGCTGTTGATGAGTGGTGACTTCTTTGAGAAGAGCAGCAATGCCGCCTAACCAATCGCTGCACTTGCCCCTGTCTATCTGTCACGCTTCCCGCATACGCAGTAGCCACGCCAGATACTGGGGGCAAGTGAGCCAAACGTTGACTTAGCCGTTAGGGAGACCGCGCATGGCCCTGGACGAAAACTGGTTTGTGGAAACTGCACCGGAAGCGGGTTTTGCCTACGGTTTGAAAATCAGGGGAAAAGTACACGAAGAGCAAACCCCGTTTCAGAAGCTCGAAATATACGAAACCGAGCTTTGGGGTTACCTGATGACACTGGATGGCCTGACCATGCTGACGACACGGGATAATTTCGTATATCACGAAATGATGAGTCACCCGGTATTACTGACCCACCCCGACCCACGGCGGGTCGCCATCGTTGGCGGCGGTGACTGCGGAACCTTGCGGGAAGTTCTTCGGCACAAGGGAGTTGAACGGGTCTTCCAGGTTGAAATCGACGAAGCGGTGACCCGTGCGTCCCGACAGTATTTTCCCGAGCTGACTGATTCGAGTGACGACGAACGTGCAGAATTATTGTTTGTCGATGCGATTCAGTGGATCGCCAGGCAGGCGCCCGATTCGCTCGATGTGATCATCGTGGACAGCACCGATCCGGTCGGGCCGGCGGAGGGACTGTTTAAGGCGCAGTTTTACAGGGATTGCCGGCGAGCTTTGGGCGACAACGGCGTGCTGGTGCAGCAGAGCGAGTCGCCGCTACTGCATCTGGATATCTTGCTGTCGATGAGAAGGGAAATGAAAAAGGCAGGCTTTGCGCAGCTGAGGACATATGAGTTTTTTCAGCCGACTTATCCATCAGGGTGGTGGTCAGCGACGATGGCCGGAACCAAGGTCGATCTTCATAATTTTCGCGAAAAAGATGCCCGCCGGATCGATTTGCCAACTCGCTACTACTCAGCCGATATGCACAGTAGCAGTATGGCCATGCCGCCTTTCTTTGAAAAAGCCTGTTCGGAACACGAGAGCGAGTAACTTATTATCGAATGACCGAGGGCTAGCCACACCACTCGGTGACGGATGCCTGTGCCTTGGCACGCAGCGCATCGGTTTCCTCCGCAGAGAGAAATTCGCGGCCACCGCCCTGGGTCGGTTTATACAAACGAGGCGCATTGTAATAAGTCTCATAAATTTCCTTGGCCCTTTCGCAATTTGACTTGGCCATTCTACGGTCCTGCTTTTCCTGCTCGCTATCTTCGGCATCGGACTCGCGACGTAAACGGTCGCCTTTGATGCGCTCGCGTTCTCGCTCGACGGCTGCTTGGCGTCGATCCGCAATCGCATTCCGATCACTCGCATCCGATTGGATATCCACCAGCACAGCGTTCGGATTGTCCGGATAGTCGCTATAGTTAACTCTCCCCTCATCGTCGGTCCACATCCAGACAGCCGCCGCCGCGCTGATCGAAAAACTCAGTCCAAATAGAATGATTGCCAGTTTTTTCATTGTCCCGTCGCCTCCTGAACCTGGTTACAGCGCTTCGCTGCCTGTTTCCCCGGTCCTGATGCGTATTGCCTGTTCCAGATCGGTCACAAAAATCTTGCCGTCACCGATTTTCCCGGTTCTCGCTACGCTGGTAATGGCCTCGATGACCTGCTCCAGCATATCCGTCGATACGGCCAGCTCGATTTTCGTTTTTGGAAGAAAATCAACCACATACTCCGCACCCCGGTACAGTTCAGTATGGCCCTTCTGGCGTCCGAAACCCTTGACCTCCGTCACAGTAATGCCCTGAACCCCTATTTCACCCAGCGCCTCACGCACATCATCCAGCTTAAAAGGCTTGATAATGGCCGTTACCATTTTCATTCAGACTGCTCCACAATGGTGCCGTTCGCAGTCTATCATCGCCTCCGGTGTGGTAAAACGCTGCCGGCGGTGAAAATTGGGTGGAAAAATATGGATCCGAAAATTATTGATGATCTGGCAAAGCGCATGTCGAAGACGGTACCGGAAGGCTTGCGTCATTTACAGAGTGATCTGGCGCAGAACTTCCGTGGCGTTCTCAAAGGCGGACTGGGGCGTCTGGATCTGGTCACTCGTGAGGAATTCGAGGTGCAGCAAGGTGTGCTGCTGCGGACCCGTGAGAAATTAGAGGCACTGGAGAAAAAGGTCGCCGCGCTGGAAAGTCGTGGTCGCGGCGACGAATAGCTCTAACTGAACAATCGCCGCAATTTTTCCAGCGGTTCTTCGCCGGCGCGGTGTCTAAGCTGTAATGCGTGAATCTGGCTGTCGTCTACTGTCGTGGCCTCGAGGGGCTGAGTTCGCCACCGGTCAAGGTAGAAGTGCATCTTGCCGGTGGATTGCCTGTGTTGAATATCGTCGGTCTGCCGGAGGCGGCGGTCAGGGAGAGTAAGGACCGCGTACGTTCAGCATTGCAAAGCACGGGGTTCCAGGTTCCACCGCGTCGGATCACCGTCAATCTCGCGCCTGCCGATCTTCCCAAGCAGGGTGGGCGATTCGATTTGCCGATTGCGGTCGGAATTCTGGCCGCGACGGATCAGATTCCGTCAGCTGACCTGGAAAATCACGAGCTTTACGGCGAGTTGTCGCTAGACGGTTCCCTGAGTCCGGTCAGCGGTCTGTTGCCTTCATTGCTCGCCGCGCGCGGATGTGGACGTGATCTGATCGTGCCAGCCGGCAACCGGCGCATCGCCAGCCTGGTCTCTGACGTGGCGGTACGCCCGGCCACACATTTGCTCAAAGTATGCGCTCATTTCCGTGGTGAAAAATTGCCTGTTTGCCCACCACTGACAGAATCGCCGTCAGCGAAGCCTGTCCCCGACCTTAATGAAGTGCGCGGCCAGTTATTGGCGCGCAGAGCATTGGAAATCGCTGCGGCCGGGGGGCACAGTCTGTTCAATCTATATTAGGTTATCAGATATAACTGGTTATGAATTAAGGCAATGAATACCGAATTCTCGTTGCGACAGACCGAATTGGCCCCTGACTGGCTGAGTCTCACACCCCATGACCAGCGGGTTGTTCTCCTTGAATTGCTGCGTCATGCACCGCTATCAAAGGGGCAGATGGTGCATGCGATGTTGGCAGCTCCCCCGTGGCCAACGGATGCGGACGATGCCGAGGAACGCGTAGCGGCAGTCATTAGGTATTTGACCAGCGGGTACCGAGTCGGGGACCCGCACCCAACGACGGAGGAAGCACAACATGAATGAAGACCGCAGAGCCGAGCGCGCGCTACAGATGATTCTTGATGCGTGCGCCCTGCAACAATACGTCGCGCCGTATGACTTGGTGGTGAGCGACACCCGAGGCACACGAGTTGCAGCGCGGTTCGATCACGACGGCACCGAGCCGCTTGCCGGTGATTTCGGGTCGATCGGTCTGATGAATCCGCCGCTCTCCATCAGCGTTACCGATGCGCGGGGCGAGTCCGCGGAGTTCTCGGTGGCGCTGCTCGATGGCGAGGACGGGCAGAGTATGGCCCCGATTGTCACGTACCCGAATTCGTGGATCAAACCGACGCCCAGTAGCGTGCAGTAACCAGCGTATACGCCAAGGATTTGGTCGATATCCGCTGATCGCGATCCCGGCGTGATATGGGAGTTGTGACGGCACAAGAGTAAGGCAAAAACGGATTGAAAGTAGCACCCCGCCCGTGACTGAGCGGGATGCCGTATCGGTTCAATCAAGTACGGAGCGAAACCGATGGCTACGAATTATAGTGATGACGCGACGAAAACAAAAATGGCCTCCCGCGTTCTCGTTGCAGCACAACGGGACCGGCAACGCTTCCCACGCGAAGAGGATGCGGCATGGCTCAACCGCAGTGCTGCCCGTTCCCGTTTTGATCCGTGTCGGGTTTTGGGACAACCGGAGATTGCGGAGACTCTGCTCGATGACCTGCTTGAGAGGCGTCCCATCTATCGACGCGACAAGTGGGTGGAGGCACTCGGGACGCTGTTGGCGAATCTTCTGGAAGCATGGCGCGCACGACCAAAACACCCTATCCGGATGTCGCGGGACGCGAACGACTGGCATGCGCCCGACCGATATGCGCATCCCTGCTATCAGACTATCGAGCTGATGGACTTGTTACATGAGAGAGGATACATCGAGATGAAGAAAGGACACCACTACGAAGATGATTCGAAGCAGACCCGTATCTGGGCGCTCCCCGAACTGCTGCGAACCCATCAAGAGTTGCTGTGTGCGAATGTCACAATCCGGCCGCCATACGAGCCAGTCGAGTTGTACGAACGGAAAGAGGGAAGGCGGGGCAAGCGCAAACTGATCGATTACCGCGATACGGAGTTCACATGTCGGACTCGAAAGATCTTGCAGACCGCGAACGAAGTGAATGGACGAGCGACCATCGAATACGACGATGGCTTCGAGATTCAGCAAGTGCTGTCGTATGTCAAAGCCATGTTCATCGGCAAGTTCACGCTCTATGGTCGGTTGCACAGCTACGGTTGCCGTCATGTCCAAGGGCTGTCAAAGCACGACCGCGAGACCATCACCATCGACGGGTGCAGTGTTATCGAGAGGGACTTTTCAGCATTGCATCCTCATCTCCTGTACGCGGCAGAAGGCCTCCAGTACGCCGGCGATCCATACACCGCGGTTGTCCGCGAACTACTCGGTCCGAAGGCTGATGCGAAAGGCTGGTCGCAACGTGGACGGTCCTTGCGGTCTTTCTGCAAGACGGCACTGCTGGCAGCCCTGAACTCCAATGATTTCCGCCATGCGGAGCAGGCGGTCAACTACTGGCTGTACGAACATCACGACGAACACCGGGACCTTTCTGTCTTGGGCATCACACGGGCCCGGCCCGTGTTGGAGGCATTCATGGCAGTCCACGCGGTGATCGCCCACCACTTCTGGTCCGGCAAACTGAACGGGCTACGGACCATGAACAAGGATGCCAGAATCGCACTGGATGTCCTTTGGCACTTCGTCCAGCAGCGTATCCCTATCATTCCAATCCATGATTCATTCCTTGTTCCGACACAGTATGACGACGAACTACGTCGGACCATGGACGAGACTTACCGGAAACATACAGGCGGTTTTTCCTGCCCGATTAAGTAGGGAAAAATTCCGGTATGAACCTATTGATTTTTCACAAGAAACACACCAAATCCCATGAGTTAGTAAGGAATAGACGTAGGGCCCAAGGCCAAGTACATAGGCCATGAACAGACTACGTTCATTCATTACGTTGGATTACCAGGCTCCCTGGATTAGGGATTAGACCAAGCGGCCAAGTACATAAGCCAAGTTAGAAATGGGTCCGTTGTTTTTTTGTCGGCTGGCGGAAAATCACTGGGTTTCCCTGCCATAGCCATTCGTTGTTTTTTATTGGTCGCCGCTTCCTTGCCATGGTAGAATTGGCCTTGCGAGAAGATAACCGCAATGCCTCTGGCTGCTACGTTCTTGTAGCCACGCCACCTCCGAAACTGCCTCGTTGAAATCGCGTCTGCACGACATCGCTTGTTGTCGTGTGGCGCTTTGTTTCAATTAGAAGAAGGAGACATGATGATGACAAAGTTCGAAGTCGGAGATCAGGTAGTGCTGAGAGGAGACCCAGCGGTCTTTAAGAAGAAGAAACGCAAGCCGAAAGGCAAAATCAAGGTAGGAAGTGTAGTTACGCTGACCGGCGGAGATCCAGACCGTACCATGACGGTCCATCGCGTCTTCGCAGACAATGGGATTGGCTGGGCAGAAGCCCGTTGGTTTGATGCAGAATGGGAGCTGCAGAAAAGGATCTTACCTTTGCAACACCTAGTCCTCGAAGGCTGAATATGGAGGCCTTGTCCTTCTGGGACTGGGCCTCTTTTCCGAGAAGCCGACGACTGCCGAACGACCTCGGCAGCCTCAAGTGGTGTGAACTCGCATTGCTGCTCGTAGAAAACCCCGTCAACACCGACGTCGCATTTCAATTTTCATGCGGGGATCTTGTCGAGGGAATTCCTCACTACGTTCGCCCATTTTCTGTACCAAGATGCGACGTCCCCTGAATTGTGTGAGTCCAGGGGGTTCATATGACAAACAACGTTTCGCGACGGACGGACTTCACGGAAAAGATGTAGTAGCCACTCCCAGTCAGGGATGATGTCCGGGTGGAACAGAGCTTTTTTCCCTCGGAGTATTGTCTCTAAATCGTCAAATTGGACATAGTCAATCGGGTGGCTACCTCGCCGCTGATGCCAGGAGAGCTTAGTCGTTTCCGTCTTCATTCTGCCAGCAGCAGTATCGTGGACATCCCTTAGCTTGCGAGTGGTTAGTTCAGTGTCCCACCAGTCCTTACCAAATCTGTCAGACATTACACGATTGATGAGCTCTCGAATTGAGTTCTCAAGGCCATACAACATCGGGTAGACCTTTATCATCGCTGCGGCTTCTGTCAGCTTCTTCTCTGGCAGAATTGGGTCGTTGATAGTGATTCCGTTTGGCGCTTGAATAGCCCGGCGCGGCGCAGCCGTCTTATTCGCCGTTGTTCGTTGCTTCGGCGCCGCATTAGACTTCGCTACGCTTACACCGGCTTTTTGCACCTGCAGATTGCGAACCTCCGCTATTTCCGCATCGGATAGGTACCGTCCGATTGCGATCCCGCTCTCTTGCGCGATCAAATAGGTCGCAAGTTCGGTCGACATTGACAATGTCTTCTGCTCTTTCTTGATCCGTTTTGAAAGGCCAGACGCTGTTATACCCAGTTTCTTGAGTAGCGCCTTCTTGAGTTGCTGATTGGTTGCCACGTGCTCTGCCCCTCACATCAATCAGTCGGCTTTGGTCGACGTTTTCTTCTTCTTTTTCTTCTTTAAGCGTGTTAGTCGTATCGCAACGGCGTTGTCCGTGATACCGGCGACTGGAGCAATGACCTTGGCGCTGAAACCCATTTCGGCGAGCTTTTCCACAATCGCGCCAGAATCGTTGACGCCGCTCGCAGCTAGGAAAGCAACTACTACGTCGAGTTTCTCCGAAATCTCTTGAAGCAATTCAGACTGGGAGGTGATCTTGTTCACGATAGTACCCTCCTGTAAGACTTGGCATCCTTGATCAACAGGCCAAGTTGTTCCCACCGCTGCCATTGCCTAGAAATTGCTGCAGCGGACATTCCAACTTTGGTGGCAATAACCTTCACCGGATCAGGCCCACCGGTCATTTCGTACAGTCGGCGCTTCTTCGAATCCGACAGTTCACTCTCAATAACGCTGCTCAGCCGCAACTTGACCAGAACCGCTAGTAACTCGTTAGTGCGCTCAATAAGAGACACAATCTTGCCATCCTCGATCATCACACTGCCTCACTTGCTTTCTTTTTCGGACCGGCCTTTTTCTTTCGCTGCTTCTTGCGGATGCCGGACAACGCCACGTTCACGGTGTTCGCTGTAGTGCCGAGCAGGTCGGCGATGTCCTTTGGCTGCAGTCCAGCCGAACTCAATAGTTCTATCTTTTCTCTCTGCGTCTTGTCGCCAAACAGTCCGATTGCCGTGAGTCTGATCAGCGTATCAAGCTTCTCTGCGACTTCTGCCAATGTGCTCATTGTGTGCTGCCCTTCTTTTGCGCCTTCGCTTTCTTCGCGACAATTGCGGTTACGTAATTGAGTTTCTTGCCAATTATTTGGGCTACTTCTGCATTACTCAGCCCCAATTCCAGCAGCTTTTCGACCTTCCGGGATATTGTCTCCGCGCCACCAGCGGAGCTTTCCAGTAGCAATAGGATTATGGTATCCAATCTCTTTCTCAAGGCTTCGGCATCAAAGTCATTAGGCATTTTCACTCTCCAGTTGCTCCGGAAAGTCTAACATGCCGATAAGCCGTTGTCTATAAACGTAAATTATTGTTTTTCATAAACAAATGAAAGAATCACGAAAATAAGAGTTGTCACATAACGATCCAAGCCGACCCCGACGAGACTCCATAATCCTATTGCTACTGGAAAGCTCCGCTGGTGGCGTGGCATTGACGCGGCGGCCAGCACAGAGGATTTTCGATGGGAATTGGTAAGGCAACGAGTCAAGAATGCCGCAACGATGTGCGACTTTTTGCTCTTTTGGCTGACGCACCACGCAAGGAACAGCAGCCGAAAATCCGTGCAGACAGCCTAATATGCCAGGTGATTCAGGATTGGATTGAGCTCAATGAATTTAGAAGCGACGCCTTTAAGCTCATTCGACGCATGAGCCCAGAAAACGACTGCCACGTTGAATCCATCTTCCGCAAGCTGGCGGACCGACGGTACGAAATCACCGTCTCCGGCCACTAATGTAATCGTATCTGCGCCCCTGTCAGCTATGGTATATGCATCCTTAGTCATAGCTGCCACAATGCCAGTGTCGATCTTTTTCTCTTTGTTCGCCACGTTTCTGTCTTCGACGACAACCTCGAAACCGACCTTACGAGCCATATCCCATAGGGAGTCATTGGGTGGTGGTCGACTACCGAATAGCATGCAACGCTTTATTTCCGTCTCATCATCTCCGGCGATAAAGTTATGCAGCCGGCCGAAGTCAATCTTGTACGATTGCTCAAAGATGCCATTTTCCATCGCATCATAGATATTCATAGCAATTCCGGTCTCGACGGCCTTCACTCTCTTGCCCTCGATAAAGACATTGGAATTGTCAACGTATACGAGTTCCGCCATTAGCACGCTCCCGCAGGTTTCAGACGCAGCAGCGTCCTCTCAAATGGATTGTACCTGAATGAGGATTCTAACCAGCGGCACTAGGTGTGTGGTTGTGCTCGCCGCATCAACTTTTTCTGCTCCCACCTCCGTCTGCACCGGGGAATCAGCCGGAGTCCGGCCATTTCCGGTCAGCAAAACTCAAAGGACTCATAGCCTTCTCGTTTGAGTTCGGGCCTCTGGGCACCGGGAAAACCGCGTAAATGTTCTAGGTCAACCGGGCCAATGCAGTGCGAAACTCATGAGAAAGAGCTTATCCATTGCCCAATCCGGTGATTGCCACATAGAATCCGGCCATGCTACAGCGAACACATACTGCTGGAAACGGGATCAACAAGCCCCCGTCAAGCCCTCTTAGGTCGTTGAGTAAGCCTGAAGGTCGATCTCGGGTTACGAATGGCAACAGCTTGTTTGCCGAGAAGGTTGACCATCGCAGTACATGGGCCCGACGCTTCCGGGACTTGATCGAGTTGCATGTAGCCGACCTAGGCGGCCCGGAGGGTCTGAGCGAGGCGCAACGTAGCCTGATCCGTAGGGTAGTCACGCTGGAGGTCGAGATGGAAAGGCTCGAGTGCCGGTTTGCCAAAGACGGCGGTGGCAGCAATCGCACGTTGGATCGGTACATGTGTATGGCCAACAACCTTCGCCGTCTTCTAATCACGCTCGGATTGGATAGTAAAGCCTCATGAAGAATAAGAATCCTTTCAAGACATCCAATCCGCCTGCATTCTACCGTGGCAAGCCAGACAACAAGTTTAACAAGTCCGAGCGCTCGGGCCGCAATCGATGGCTCAAGTACGTCTGCGACTCGCACTTGGAGTTGTTGATGATGTTGGTTGACCAGCAAAGGCGAGGCGAGCGATTGTCAAGGACAGACGGGTTCCATTACACCATCATCAAAGAGCAGGCAGAGGACATCATGGCTAAGGCAGACGGGAAGGCGGCTCATGCTACGCCGTGACGAGTTTGACGAGTTTGACGTGTTAGACGAACTGCGCAAGCACGGCCCGCTTCCCCGCGAACTCGAACAACACCACCAGAAGATGCGACGCCAACAACTCTTCAAGGCTGGTCTGAAGGCTGATCATTACCCGCCGCCGTCATCTTCAAGCTTGGTTGATGCCGAGATGTCAGTCGGTGACTGGCTGAGAGCGAAGTGGGCCTCCGCTGACGAGACCGTCCGCCATTCATTACGGTTGTTGGCAGATAAGCTCGGCATCCCGCTACCCCTTCGCCGAACCCGTGGGAACCCGGCGCAGGATTCGAGCCCTACCCGACGAACGGATGCCGACCAACATACTACTAATGACGAATCCGCACCGTTGGAGAGCCCTGCGGAGAAAGAAGGGCGCGACTACTACGACCCACCGGCATCGGATGATGATGATGCCGATGGCTGGACGCCGGTCGAGAGCCTGACCGAAGCCCTGCACGATGCATTAGATCCCGAGGACCGGGGCTGGTTCTAGCTCGCGACTGACTCGTCACAGGCAGCTTTCGCCGAAAGCAGATATTCAAACGCCAGCAATCTCAGCAAGATGACCGGCTGCAAACGGCCAGAACCGGGTATTCCAACACGGTTCAGAAATGCACTAAACGCGACCCATTCTTAGGCAACTGTCTTGCCGAACAAAAATCCAAGAATCAAAGTGACAACTGGCACAAAAGTTGTCCATACTTCGCTCGTAGCCATGCTCTCATGGGGCCATATCCACGCTGCAATGCATGTAAACACGAGTAATACCGCAATTAGACCCGCAACGTTGGTAGGAGCGTTTTGAGAGGATCCAAAAAACTTCCCTAACATACCTGCATCAAGAGTCAGCTTTTGCCCTTCGAGCTTTTCAGTCAATCCTTCAGAACGCGGCTCTATGTTAGAACTCATTTTGTCTCTCCCTTGAGCAGACCTAATGCTCCCAACGCGTGTGTACTCAAGTTGCCACAATTTTTGCAGGCGATAATTAACGCAGGAATGCTTTCCCCGCCAATTTCTACCATAGTAAAATCGTCCTGAATTGGGATCCTGGTTTTCGATACGGCTTGGAAATGCTCGTTTCCGCATCTTGCACAAGGTTTGTTAGCGCCTTTCGTATCTAAGGCCTGAATGATTCTTTCAATAGATTCCTCTGCCATAAGTTCATTACTCCCCTGTTTGACGGCGCGACAGTATCATTCCGTGGAGTATAAGCCGCACATGTCCGCTTCGGGTCGTTAGCAGCCCCTCAATATCCTACCAGCCCAATGTCCGCTATTGGGGTGGTTGAAGCGGACAGTGCTTGTCCAGTCGGATTCACCGTGACCCCCCTTGCCCAAGCCCGGCGTAGCGTCATAGGATCAAACCATCGCGCGACACCCTGCGTTTTGGAAGGGCGTCTCGTCCGACCGTAACGATCGGAATCAATCTCGTTGCGCAAGGGACGATGGAACCCCCGCGACAATTGGTCCGATGCTGATGAGCAGCCCAGCCGGTCCCTCCATAAGAGTATCTATTGAACACGACATTCGCCCGTGGAGGTGGTGAAAACATGACGAAGGAACAATTGAAACAATTAGTGAAACGAATGCTGGCCGATGTCGATCTTCATGGGCTGGTGACTGTATCGGTCCGTGAAGAGATCGCGAAGATGCAAGCCGGGGTTGCCGCCCCCGGATCGTACACTGACCTGATCCTCAACGGCCAGCCCAACCGGCCACGAGGCCAGCTGAGCGAAAGCGCTCGGACATTTGCCCGTCTTGGGCTTTGCGCGCTGCTGGGGGGAGGGGATCGCGGCTCCGAGTTGGAGATGGCCCGCACCTTGGACATCGAAGGTCAATACAAAGCCGCGCAATCTGCAGGCAGCGCCGAAGGTGGCGGGTTGCTGATCCTCGACGAGATGGCCAATGACGTTATTGAACTGCTCACGCCGGTTTCGGTCGTGCGTCGCATTGGCCCGCGCTTCGTACCGATTCCGAGGGGCTCATTAAAGACACCCAAGATCACGAGTGGCGTATCAAGTGCCTACGTCGGCGAGGGCAAAGCAATTCCGAGCAGCCAAATGAAGACAGGGCAAATCTCGTTGGCTGCCCATAAGTTGGCGGCGCTCGTCGTGCTCACTTCCGAGTTAGGCATCTTCGCCGTGGATGTAGATGCAATTATCCTCGATGACATGCTCGCTTCAATCGGCACTACAGAAGACATCGCATTCCTCTTCGGCTCCGGCGTCGAAAACGAACCCAGGGGGATCACCGAATGGGCCGTCGATACGAACGTGTTCGATGCTACCCAGGCAGGAGCGGCAGCCACGTTGACCGAAGTGCAGAATGATTTGCGCCAAGCTGAGCAGTTGCTGTTGTCCGCCAATGTACCGATGCGCAACCCGGTTTGGATCATGTCCCCGCGTTCACGGCTGTTTTTGAGAGACATTCGTGACACCCAAGATAAAGGCGCTTTTTCGGAGGAGATGCGCCAGAGCGGAACCATCAATGGCCGCAAGTTCTTCGAGACGAATAATATCCCCAACAACCTCGGTGGTGGTAGCAACGAGAGCAAGGTCATTTTGGTCGAGCCAAGTGAGATCATCGTCGGAGATGTGCAGCAGGTGAGCGTAGATCGCACCAACGCGGCGACCGTGAAGATCGACGGAGTCGATACGAATCTGTTCGAGCGTGACATGAGCGCCATCCGGTTGCGGCTGTGGAACGACTTGATACTCAGGCATGATGTAAGTGCCGCGGTCATCGAAGCTGTACGCTGGGGTGATTGATAACTAAACGCTGAAGGGGCACCCATCCTTTTGCGGCTAAGCGGCGGTCGTAGTAGCGGACGTGGGGGGTGCCCGATGCGTGCAAAACAAAACCCGCGTCTGCAAAGCTGCACTTCGAAGTCCGACCTGTCTCCTACCTGTCGGCGGGTCGGGCTCCGATCTTTCTTTGTATTTTCTTTCCGTACCCCCTTTTAATTCGATAGAAACTTTCATATAATCTTAGTTCCTTAGCCACATCTGGTCTACAATGACCATCCTTAGCACAACGCAGAGGAGACAGAGAGATGACATCAGTGACAACTAACCTGAACGAAGGCTACGACAACGGCTTCCACGGCACCGAGCCGAAGCACCCTGGCAATGATGATTATATGTTCGGCTACCGAATCGGACAAACAGACGGGCGGACGCGGCAGCATCATCTGAAAGGGAAGAAGGGCCACCGCCTCGACATGAGGGACTGGCTGAATGATAAAGCCGACTACCGGAACGAGCACAGGGACTACTAAATACCCTTGGCACACAAGCAGAGGAGTACATACATGACAAACAAAGAACTACTCACCAAAGCACTTAGATTCATTGCTGATCTGAATGGCTCAGATTGGATCAAGGGAACCGGCGCAGGCGAAGTCGATATGAGACAGCGTTCGCAAGCATTGCAACACCAGCTGGCAGCGGCCGTTTACTCAAACCAGCCCGGGCCGGATGGGAGTTGATAGCTAGAGCGTCGTGACAGGGCGCTCTCTGGTGTCAATTGGGACACTGACCTAAGCACAGAGCAGAGGAGAAAACGATGAAAGCAACGATGACGAAAACGAAGCTGCAACAAGCGTTGCAGAAGGCTGGAGTACCCTTCAAGTCCAAGGCGACGAAGGCCCAGCTGGAGGAGCTTGTCAAGGCCAATGGCCAGACCAAGCCCACGACCCAGAAGAAGGCAGCCGGGGCGAAGCAGGTCCTGCGGGATAAGCTCACGAAACATGGTGTCGTGACGGTCGGGCAGATTGACAAGATCGCCGAGAAGCTGAGCGTAACACGTGCCACGGTGCTCACGGCAATGTCGGATCTGAAGAACCCGAAGTACGCCGGTCAGGCAGGACCGCTCGATATTGAGAAGGACGGTGACAGCTACCGCTTGGTCAACCAATGACCTTAATGCTGAAACGCACGCATCACGTAGGCTCCCGAGTGGACTACTTCGTCGTTCAAGTCGGGGAGGATAATCCCGATGTTGATCAAGTAGAAATCACATTCGTTGAAGAGAACGGCGATGTGGTTACGACATGGTACCCCCGTCCAGGAAAGGGGCGTCTAAGCGGCCGACGGTACGACGAGGAACTAGTCAACGAAGGGGCAGGTCCGCTTAGCATCAACAAGGACGACGATGCGCCCCGTCTATCGTAGTCCGGTTTGGGCCCGTCAGGATGGCGGGCCCTACCTACATTGGAGGAACGAAACATGAAACGTGGTTCTGCAAAGCCTAAGCGCAATCCGCGAAAGCAACCCGGGTTGTTACTTGACCATGTGCTGTACTTACGGTTTAAGACGGCTGCCTCTTTACGCGGCATCCCCGTTGGTGAGGCGATGGACAAAGCGATGCGGGACTACCTCGACAGACAAGAAGGGGACAATATATGAAACAACAAGCAGCAACGATCCTGCCGTTCCACCGACCACGGCGAGAGCGGCCACGACCAGTCTATGATGCGCCGAAGTTCTTCACTGAGCGACAGATCAAACGCATTCGCCGCACAGCAAGAGACGCCGCGAAGCTCGGCCGACTGAAAGATGTTCGCAACTGGATGTTGATCGACCTGTTGACTAGCTCCGGGTTGCGCGAGGCTGAGTCGGCCGATGTACGAGTTGGCGACTTGAGACTGGGGTATGATGAGGCTGCAATCTATGTACGCTCAGGCAAAGGGGATCGCAGTCGCATGGTCCAGATTCCAGCAAGTCTCAAGACCCACTTGAAGAGCTTCCAAAGATGGAAGTCTGGGCGTGGCGAGCCTGTCGGCGAAGACGATCACTTGTTCTTCGGTCAGCGGGGCCCGTGGACAGCTGCAGCCGTAAGCCAAGCGGTGCGGCGTGTCTTAGAAGCCTGCGGATTGTACGAGCCCGGTCGATGCGTACATGCGCTGAGGCATTCATATGCAACTGCATTGTATCGTCGCGAGCGCGACTTGCGCTGCGTGCAAAAGCAGTTGGGCCATGCGTCCATCACAACCACGCAAATCTACGCGGACGTGCTTGACGAGGACATCAGAGGGCAGCTTGAGAACCTTTGGGGAGGGGTATCGTGAAGTCACCCAATACTAAGCACAAGGGCAACACCCGATCACCGGGTAGGAGGCCTATCCGACCGCAGGCTTACTCGTATATACGATTCTCGTCACCGGAACAGGCGAAGGGCGACAGTCTGCGGAGGCAGGTCGAGGCATCGCGCGCTTATGCCGAGGAGCATGGATTAGAGCTGGACGAAACGCTCACCTTGCAGGACACGGGGATCTCGGCTTTCAAAGGCCTGCATCGAATCAAGGGAGCACTCGGGGAGTTCCTGCGACAAGTTAAGGCTGGTGCCATCCCGCGTCATAGCGTGCTGCTCGTCGAGTCACTGGACCGTCTGTCACGCGAACAGATCGATGAAGCCCTGATTCAATTCCTTAACATCATCCGGGCCGGCATCAAGGTCGTGACGCTGGCCGACAATATGGAGTACGACCACCAGAGCATCAACGCCAACATCGGCCAACTCGTGATGTCGTTGGTGATCATGGGCCGTGCCCACGAGGAGTCCGCCATCAAGTCTAAGCGCGTCGCCGAGGCTTGGAAGCAGAAGCGCGAGAAGTTGGCGTCCGGCCACAAACTCACAAAGCTATGCCCTGCGTGGTTGCGCTTGTCAGAAGATCGGAGTCATTTCGAGATCATCCCCGAAGCGGCAGAGGCGGTCCGGCAGATATTTCTGCTGAAGGCCGAAGGTGTTGGGTCCGAGTCCATTGCTCGAAGGCTGAATGAGCAGGATGCGTGGCGACGGCCACCAACGTCGAGGAACCCGAATGGCGGTTGGCGCAAGAGCTACGTCGAGAAGATTCTGCATAGCCGCGCAGTGATCGGCGAGTTTCAGCCGCACAAGATGAAAGATGGCAAGCGCGTACCAGACGGCGCTCCGATCGACGGCTATTTCCCGCCAATTGTCGATCAAGAATTATTCAATCAGGTACAGGCCATCTTTGCCAGACGTGCCGCCCTGCCTGGCCATGGCGGAGGCATCAATGGTCGCGTCGCCAACTTGTTCGGCGGCGGTCTGGCACGATGCGCCCGATGTGATTCCACGATGGTGCATGTGAACAAAGGACCAACGCCGAAAGGCGGTGAGTACTTGCAATGTGACAACGCAAAACGTGGGCTGGGCTGCGACAGCAAAAAGCTGGTCCGGTATGACTGGCTGGAGCCGCTCCTGCTGCACTTCACGCGCGGTCTCAATCCGACGATGTTGTTGCCCGATGCCGAGGAGCGCAAAGCACGGGAGACAGCCGCCCGACATGCGCGACAACAAGCTCGCGAGGGGGAACTGACCCATATCAAGAAGCAGATCGAAAATCTTACCGAGAGCATCTCCCGAACCCCAGACAAAGCAGTCAGCGAGACCCTAGAGCGGAAACTCGCGACAGTGTTGAAGCGGAAGGAAGAACTTGAGACGGAACTGGCGCAGATAGCTGATGAGACAGCCGAGCAATCGTCAACACCGGAGGCCGTCGCTGAGCAGATAGCCGACATAGAAGACCTACTCAACCGGATGGATACCCTTCGTGGCAAGGAACGGGCCAAGTTGCGCCGCCGTCTGCACCTCCAGCTACAGCAATTGATTGACCGGATCGACGTCAAGCCGATCAAGTCCGGCACAGCTCTAAGCCTGTACTTCCGGGATGGGGCGTACTGCAATCTACGGATCGACACTGCCGGTGCACTTCGGCTGGCGAACGACGGCACCCGGATTGCCTGGCTGGATGCCGATGGCAATGTGCTCGATATAGACGATTCCGACGATGACGATCCGGGCGGAGGCACCAAGCGAAAACGCAGGGAGCGCCAGCGTCGAATCGATGCTAGAATAGCAAAAGCCCTTCGCAGACAAAGGCTTAACCCGCATAATCCGACTATAGCTGGTTATTGATCGGGCCTCCGGGAAGCGGAAAGACCATGCTGGCCAGACGCCTGCCCGGAATTATGCCTGGCCTGGATGCCAGCGAGGCGCTGGAGTGCGCAGCGGTGGCCTCGCTGACCCGTGGCGGTTTCGACCCCGGCGACTGGAGGAACAGACCGTTCCGCTCGCCACATCACACAGCATCCGCAGCGGCGCTGGTAGGCGGAGGGCGGGATCCACAGCCCGGCGAAATATCGCTGGCTCACCGGGGCGTGTTATTCCTCGATGAATTGCCCGAATTTTCGCGCCAGGTGCTGGAGACTCTGCGCGAGCCGCTCGAATCGGGACAGATTCACATTGCGAGGGTTTCCAGGCACGTTCGATTTCCCGCGGAGTTCCAACTGGTGGCTGCGATGAATCCCTGTCCCTGCGGTTACCTTGGCGATCCTTCCGGACGCTGCCATTGCAGCGCCGACGCGGTTCAGCGTTACCGGCGCCGATTATCGGGGCCCTTGCTTGATCGGCTGGATATTCACGTGCCGGTTCCCAGGCTGTCGGTGAGTGAACTGCAGGACAAAAATTTTTCCGAGTCCAGCAGTACAGTCGCAGACCGCGTGGCCATCGCCCGGCAAAAACAGATCGAAAGACAAGGTTGCTTCAATGCACGACTAACGTCATCGCAGTCTGATCGTTTCTGCGTGCCCGACCGCAAAGGTGGCGCGATTCTGAGTGCGGCTATGACCCGCCTCGCATTATCGGCCAGGGTTTACCACCGCCTGCTGCGCCTGGCACGAACGATTGCCGATCTCGATGGCGAGAGCGACGTAGGTCCGCAACATATCTGCGAGGCGATCACGCTGCGCAGCCTGGACCGAGGTTAGTCATTATTAATCGATATCGTCCGGCGGGGCGACCGATCCCGGTTACGTTTGGGTTTCGGTCATGATCCGGTGCAGCTCCGGCCGGTATTTTTTCATTTCTTCCGGCGTCAGGGCGTCGAGCTCGTGTGGGAAAACCAGCCAGTCGGCGGTTTCATTGATGCAGTAATCCGGGACGAGTTCGGTCTGGTTGCGCTCAGGTTTGTACCACGGAACGGCAACGCGCACATCGTCAGGCAAGTTTCCGCGTGCCCTGCGTTGTAGTTCATCGATCACTGCGACCAGTGTGTGGCCGGTGTCCAGAACATCGTCGACGATCAGTACGCGGTCATCGTGGCTGATTCTCTTGATCAGATAGTTGAGGCCGTGAACCTTTACCCTCGCGTCACGCTGATCCACGCCCGTGTAGTATGATGTTCTGATGGCGATATGATCCGCCTTGATTCCGCAAAAAGAGAGAATTTCCTGTACCGCCATTCCGACTGGCGTTCCCCCGCGCCAGATGGCGATTATCACCGTGGGACGGAATCCGCTTCGTATGATTTTGCTACCCAGACGAAACGAGTCCTCGAGTAGCTCCTGTGCGGTGATGACAATTTTTCCCACCTTGGTTCGCTCGCTTACCTGTCCCGGCGTTTATCGTTATAATCGGTGCGCCAATTCTAGCGCACAGACCGACCGGTATCGACACGCAAATGGATAGAAGATTCATAACAGCGAACGAATTGCTGCTCGACTCGTTTAAACTCGCTGTCAAAATATTTCAGTCCGGGTTTAAACCGGATTTCTTGGTTGGCATCTGGCGTGGCGGAGGCGCGGTCGGAATTGTTGTACAAGAGGGTCTGGAACATTTCGGCGTTGCAACGGACCATATCGCCATTCGTACTTCGTACGACGGACCGGATTCGTATTCTCAAATGATCGAGAGTGCCGACGGAATCAGAGTACATGGCTTGCAGTACTTGCTGGAGAACCTTTGCTCACATCATGCCCTGCTTATCGTCGATGATGTTTATTCCACCGGTTCCAGCGTGCACGCGGTGATCGATCAGCTCAGCATCAAGATCCGTCGTAATCTGCCCCAGGACATTCGTATCGCATCGGTCTGGTACAGACCGACAGAACGCACGTTGTGCCCGCCCGACTATTGCCTGCATGAAATTGACGAGTGGCTGGTACTGCCACACGAGCTATGTGGCCTCAGCGTAGAGGAAATCGTGGAAAACAAGGTCGGGCTCAAGCCGATAATGGAAGAGCTTGCGCCTTTTCTGGAAGCCGAAAAGGCGAAAAAATCGAGCTAGTACCGGATGCGGATGGCATAAAGCTCTACGGGTATCGGGCCGGATGTCGCATGTCGTAACCGACACTGGCAGGACCGCAAACAAAAGAAATAACCGGGGAGCGAGATACAATATGGTATCACCTGTGCAGGTGCTGGGAATCAGCAATGCGATCGTCGATGTGCTTTCTCACGTCGGTGAAGAATTACTGGTTGAAATTGGCGCAAACAAAGGATCGATGACGCTGATCGACCAGGATCAGGCGGAGAAAATATATAAGCTGATGGGACCGGCGACGGAGATGTCCGGTGGCTCCGTCGCGAATACGATTGCGAATCTCGCGAATCTCGGTGGCAAGTCGGCATACATCGGTCGCGTCGCCGACGATCAGCTAGGTCATATTTTTAATCACGACATGACCTCGCTTGGCGTTGACGTCGTGTTGCCGCCGATGAAGGATGGCGCTCCGACGGCGCGATCGTACATTCTGATCACACCGGACGGCGAGCGAACGATGAATACTTTTCTGGGCGCCTGTATCGAACTCAACCCGGATGACGTTAGCGAGGCGGCCGTTTCCGAGTCCGGCCTGGTGTTGCTGGAAGGTTACATATGGGACAGTCCGCAAGGGCCCGATGCAGCCGACGCGGCGATGCAGATAGCAAGCGAAAACGGTACGGCGGTCGCGCTCTCGCTGTCCGATTCGAATTGTGTCGATCGACATAAGGACGCCTTCACAGGTGCGATCGATCGCCATGTCAGAATCGTTTTTGCCAACGAGAGGGAAGTCATGCGTTTGCTTGGGGTCGAAACGTTTGCGATGGCTGTTGAAAAAACAGCCGGCATGGAGCCGTTATTCGTCATTACGCGCTCGGAAAAAGGCTCGGTAATCGTCGATGGCAAAGAATTAGTTGTGCAAGACGCGATCCCGGTCGAAAAAGTCATCGATGTAACGGGCGCCGGCGACGCTTATACGGCGGGTTTCCTGTTTGGCTGGACGACGGAGCTTAGTCTGGAGGAAAGCGCCAGGCTCGGCTCGGAGTGTGCGGCACGGGTGATTCAGCAAATCGGTCCCCGTCTCGAAAAAACGAGCTGACCGACGGCGAGCTGGATTAACCCGCTTTTCCGTCCGGATCCAGGGAGTCAACACGTGACCAGCGAGCCCAGGTTCAACCCGTACCAACAGGAATTTGCTGCCGATCCTTATCCTGTCTATGCGCGTCTACGTGACCAGAATCCGATATTTTATTCGTCGGAATTCGGACTGACATTTTTTACACGCTATCGCGATATCGTCAACATGCTGACCGACAACCGGCTTGGCCGCGTGATGACAGACGCGGCCGCTGGAGAAAAGCAGCAGGCTGAGACTCGGAGCGAGCTGCCCTTTTATGATCGTTATGTCCGGGTGAATTTGCTGGAAACCGAGGGCGCGAATCACTCCAGGCTGAGGCGGCTTCTAGCGAAGGCGATTAACCTGCGACGAATTCACGGCTTGCGAGGCCGGGTTCAAATAATAGTCGATGACCTGCTCGATAAGCTGCAGCAACAGCGAGAGATGGACTTTCTTGAGGATCTCGCCGTGCCACTTCCGGTCCGGGTAATTTCGGAATTATTGGGCTGGCCGGCAGCAGAGAGGCACCGTCTGCGTCCCTGGTCAGCCGCTATCGTCCGGCTCTATGAGAGAAACCATACGCCTGAGGATGAATCGAAGGCCGAGGTCGCGACCGAGGAATTTGCCGCGATGCTGAGTAATCTTGCCGAAATGCGCCGCGGCGATCGCAAGAATGACCTGATCAGCACGCTGGTCCTGATCGAGAGCGAAGGTCAGCGCTTATCGGAAGACGAATTGATTGCGAGTTGCATGATGGTCCTGAACGCTGGTCATGAGGCGACTGTCAATTCGGCTGGCAATGGTTTCCTCGCCCTGTTGCGAAATCCGCAGCAAATGGCGAAACTGCGCAGCGATCCATCGCTGATAACGACGGCGGTTGAGGAAATGCTTCGTTACGATTCACCGCTGCATTTTTTTCATCGTTTTGTTCTGGAGGACATGGCTTACGAAGGTGTGGAACTGGAAAAGGGGGATAAAGTCGGCCTGTTATATGGTTCGGCGAATCGTGACCCGGAGTTTTTTGACGATGCGGATAACTTCGATATCGCCCGTCATCCCAATCGGCACCTGGCGTTCGGTATGGGTACGCACTTTTGTCTCGGAGCGCCACTGGCGCGTCTGGAACTCAGCATATTGTTCAACACTATGCTACGGCGTTTCCCCGATATTCGATTGGCCGATGAGCATCCTGAGTACAATACCGGTCTGGTGTTTCGGGGGCTCAAGCGACTGCGAGTGAAGCTGACAGCGTGACGCGATAAAAAACAGATTTATTATTTGCAGAAGAATAAATTCGAGCTTTACTATTTAGCCGCCGATCGGGTGCCAGGTCGTTTTAATTTCCTGGGTGTCCTTGATGAAATACGGCCCCTGGCCCGAGCCGTTACTCCAGTCCGTACCAACCCTCGAGATGACGCGCTTGATGTTGCCGGCTGAGTGCTCCTGAATTTGCTGGCCCAGATTGGCGTCGTCATCGCAATAGACGATCGCATTAATATCCATATGGGATGCGAACTGTTCCGCTAATTCTTCTTTTGACCCGGTCAGGACATTGATCACACCCGGCGGCACATCGGACGCGTGCAGAACTTCCGCAAAACTAACCGCGCACAAGGGTTGCGATTGCGAAGCCAGCACGACACAGGTGTTACCGCCGCCGATCGCTGCGGCAATATTTGAGATCAGACCCAGCAGGCCGCTGGACTCAGGCGCCAGAATCGCCACGACGCCGGTCGGCTCAAGCACCGAGAAATTAAAATGGGAAGAGCTGACCGGGTTAACTGCGCTAAAAACCTGCTGATACTTGTCCGTCCAGCCGGCGTAATAAACGAGACGATCGATGCTCGCCGCGACTTCCGCCCTTGCGTTGCGTTTTGCCTGGCCCTGAACAACCAGTTCCGCGGCAAACTGCTCGCTGCGGCCCTCGAGCATCTCTGCAACCCGGTAAAGTATCTGTCCGCGCAGGTAAGCGCTGGTCAGCGACCAGTTGCCGAACGCCCTGCGTGCTGCAACGACCGCTTCGCGAGTGTCCTTGCCACTGCTCATGCAAATATTCGCAATCAGGTTTTTCTCTTTGTCGGTCAATGGGTAGTAGCGGCCGGATTCGGAGCGAGGAAATTTACCGTCGATATAGATCTTGTAAGTTTTTGCGACGGGTATTCGCGACTTCGAAGCACTCGCGCTTTTTTCTGTTTTTGACTTAGCCATTCGTCTGGACCATCAGGACAAGTCCACGTAGGCGTCCAGTCCATGCATGCCACCTTCGCGTCCAAAGCCGCTCTCCTTATATCCTCCAAATGGTGAAGTCGGATCAAATTTGTTAAAGGTGTTCGCCCAGATTACACCGGCACGAATACCACGCGTCAGTTTGAAAATTTTGGCGCCCTTGTCGGTCCACACACCACCGGACAATCCATAAGGCGTGTTATTCGCCTGGTCCAATCCTTCTTCGAGAGTCCTGAATGTCTGAATAGTCAGAACCGGCCCGAAGATTTCCTCCTGAACAACCCGGTTCGATTGAGAGACGCCGGTAAACAGCGTCGGCCGGCACCAGTATCCAGTGTCCGGCAGTGAACAGCTGTTCTGGTACATCTCCCCACCTTCCGATTTGCCAATCCGCAGATAGTCATTGATTTTTTCGAGCTGCGCTGGTGAGTTAATCGCGCCGATATCCGTGTTTTTATCCAGCGGGTCGCCGATGACCAGCGACTCCATGCGATCCTTTAATTTGCGTATCACTTCTCCGGCAACGGACTCCTGCACCAGTAATCGCGACCCTGCGCAACACACGTGACCCTGATTGAAAAAGATCCCGTTTACGATACCTTCGACCGCTTCATCGATAGCGGCATCGGCAAAAATAATATTGGCGGCCTTGCCACCCAGTTCCAGCGTGTATTTTTTGGCTGTGCCGGCCAATTTTTTCTGAATCAGCCGGCCCACGGCGGTCGACCCGGTAAACGCGATTTTATCGACATCCGAATGGCCCACCAGTGCCGCACCCGTTTCGCCGGCCCCGGTCACAATATTGACGACGCCGGGCGGAAGGCCGGCATCCTGGATGACTTCAGCCAGTTTTAGCGCAGTGAGTGGTGTGGTCTCTGCGGGCTTGAGAACGACCGTGTTGCCACAGGCCAGCGCCGGCGCAATTTTCCACGCGGCCATTAACAATGGGAAATTCCATGGAATAATCTGCCCCGCAACTCCCAGGGGCTTCGCCTGTCTGCCCGGAAAGGCATATTCGAGCTTATCCGCCCATCCCGCATAGTAAAAAAAGTGCGCCGCCGCCAGTGGGATATCGATATCTCGCGATTCGCGAATCGGCTTGCCACCATCCAGAGACTCGATGACGGCAAACTCGCGCGCTCTCTCCTGGAGTACACGCGCAATCCGATAGATGTATTTACCCCGTTCGGCCGGCTTCAGTTTCGACCAGGCGCCCGTATAGGCCTTGCGCGCCGCGCTGACGGCTTTGTCAATGTCATCTTTGCCGGCGAGCGCAATTCTTGCCAGCAACTCTTCGCGAGCCGGGTTGATGGTATCGAAGTACTCGTTTTTTTTCGGCGCTACAAACTCGCCATCGATAAATAACTCGTATTGCTCATCTATCCGGACATGATCCGTACTCTCCGGAGCCGGGTCATATTGCCAGTCGGTAGCGAACGAGAGTTTGCCGGGTTGAACATCCATCATCAGTCCCTTGAGAAATAATCGGCAGACTGATAGACGCCGGTCTGCTGTTTTTGTATTTGCATGATCAGGTCGTTGGCCAGGCTGCTCGCGCCAAAGCGAAACCGCTGCGGTGTCATCCAGTCTTGCCCCAGGGTTTCCCGCAACATGACCAGGTATTGTATCGCCTGTTTTGCCTTCGAAATACCACCTGCCGGTTTCATGCCGACTCGCCGGCTGGTCTCGTAATAATAATCACGTATGGCCTGCAGCATGACAAGCGTGACGGGCATAGTCGCCGCCGGCTGGATTTTACCGGTAGAGGTCTTGATAAAATTCGCGCCGGCATGCATCGCCAGCACACTGGCGCAGCGCACACGATCCAGCGTACCCAACTCACCTGTTTCCAGAATAACCTTGAGATGGGCGTCACCGCAGGCGTCTTTGACCGCAGCGATTTCGTCAAATACATGGGCATACTCGCCCTGCAGGAAAGCGCCTCGCGAAATGACCATATCGATTTCATCGGCCCCTTCACTCACCGCGATACTGGTCTCCTGAAGCTTGATCTTCAGGGGGGCCATTCCGCTGGGGAAGGCCGTCGCCACGGAGGCGATTTTTATCTCTCTATCGCGGTTTTGCGCGCGCAGGGCCTGTCTGGCCACCCCAACCATGACCGGATAAACGCAGACCGCCGCGACATGCGGCAATCCCGGCAGTGAATCGTGCAGGTGGATGGCCTTCTGGCATAACTGCCGCACTTTGCCCGGCGTGTCCTGTCCCTCCAGCGTCGTGAGATCCACCATGCTCAGGGCCAGTTTCAGAGCCTCGATTTTTGATTCCTTCTTGATGCTGCGCTTACAGAATCTGGCCACGCGTTCCTCGACGCCGACCTGATCGACCCGTGCCACCCGTTCGAGATTTGACGGCGAAAATGACAGATTTATGGCGGGTGTACTCATGCTTTTTCCAGACGGTTGCGGTGGCCCTAACCTCCGCTCGACGCGGTTTCCAGCGCAACACCGATCATTTCATCGAAGCTTGTCTGCCGATCCTCGGTGGAGAGGGCCTTGCCGGAGCGGATATCGTCGCTGACCGTGCAGATCGCCAGCGCTTCGATGCCGTGTTCGGCGGCAAGCGCGTAAATTCCGGCCGCTTCCATTTCGATTCCGAGAATATTGTATTTCGCCATCACATCGAACATTTCCGGCTCGGGCGTGTAGAAAAGATCGGCGGAGAAGATATTGCCAACGTGAAACCGGACTTTCATATTTTCCGCGGCCCGGACGGCCTGGCGTAACAGCGGATAGCTGGCGATCGCCGCGTAGTCATAACCGCCAAAACGCATCCGGTTGACGCCGGAATCCGTTGACGCACCCATGCCGATAACCAGATCGCGAAGACTGACATCGGGGTTGACCGTCCCGCAGCTGCCAACCCGGATAATCCGTTTCGCGCCGTATTCGGTAATCAGCTCGTTGCAGTAGATGGATGCGGAAGGGATACCCATGCCGTGCGCCATGACCGAGATGTCTTTACCCCGATAGCTGCCCGTGAATCCCCACATATTTCTTACGTCGTTGACCTGCCGGGCGTCGTCCAGGAAGGTGTCGGCGATATACCGGGCGCGCAGCGGGTCCCCCGGCATCAGTATGGTCTCGGCGAAATCTCCCGGTTCGGCGTTCATGTGCTTGGTCGCCATCAGATTT
>CAZMOM010000014.1:0-16588 GCA_964568075.1 uncultured Gammaproteobacteria bacterium | reverse complement strand
ATTGGGCCTCGCCTGTGGGTCGCTGGAGCGCTTATGGACAATACACCATCTCGTTCTTGCTATTCGCCGCGCCACTCAACACCATGATTTTCAGGGTAATTAATGAGCGGATACACGAATCGGCGGCGAGCAATTGTACACAAGATGCCACGTCTTGTATCGGCAGAGCGGTCGCGGCGGCAGCGACTAATCACCTGAGATCGGGTTTGAAAGAGACTGTTTTGATTAGGGTTTTACTGACCGTGGCTGGATTCGGGGATTTGACAAACAATGGCCTTGAACAACAACCGACAAGTTGCGCGACCCCGCGTTTTTGCTATGCTTGTCAGTACGATAAAAAAATCAATTCTTAGGGGACTAAAATGATCAGCGCAATAAAAAGAACGGGATTCTGTGTATTTTTTTCGGCACTGGCATTAGTGGTATCGAACGGACCCGCCTTCGCTCAGGATGACGACGAGGGGGCGGAGGACACCACCACCTACCTGGAAGAAATCGTCGTAACCGCTCAGAAGCGTGAGCAGAGCCTGCAGGACGTGCCGGCATCCGTTTCTGTGATATCCGGCGATTCGGTAAACGATTATCTCGGGTCCGCGGAAAATATCCGGGCTCTGGCTGGACGGGTCCCCAGTCTACAGGTTGAATCGTCGAACGGACGCACGCAACCGCGTTTCTATCTCCGTGGCCTCGGTAACATCGACTTTGATAACAACGCAAATCAACCTGTTTCTATGGTTTTCGATGAAATCGCGTTGGAAAACAATGTATTAAGAAGCCTGCCCCTATTCGATATCGAGCGAGTCGAAGTGTTGAAAGGCCCCCAGGGCTCGCTGTTCGGACGCAATACGAACGCCGGTATCGTGAAGATAGATTCGGTTAAGCCATCTTTCGAACGGAATGGCTATACCAAGATCGGTTACGGCACCCGGGACACCATAGCGGTTGAATTTGCTGCCGGAGACCAAATTAGCGAAGGGGTAGCGGCAAGAATATCGCTCAAATACCAGGAGCGGGATGACTGGATCGATAATACAGTTACCGGGCCGGGCGATGACTTTGGCGCTTTCGACGAATTAGCCTATCGCCTTCAGTTTCTGTTTGAGCCATCAGATACGTTCCAGGCATTGGTGAAACTGCATGGTTTCAACCAGAGCGGCACCCATCCGCAGATCTTCTATGCAAACGCGCTGGCGCTCGGTTCGAGTGGTCTCAGACCGGGCTTTGACGAAGAAGTCGCGAGCCACGACGGCGGCGCCAGTATGGACCTCGACCATTTCGGCGGCGCTCTCAACTTGCAGTGGGATTTCGGTGAACGTACGTTCACATCGATCACCGGTTACGACACGGTCGAGAATTTTCAGAGTGCAGATGTCGACGGCGGCTTACTCTCGTTCGACCCCGCCGATATAGGTGCATTAGGAAGTCAGGTTTTCTTCAGTGTCACGACGGGTGACGGCCTCGATGACCACAACCAGCTGACCCAGGAATTCCGCCTTTCCGGCCAGGGCGATGGGCTCTTCTATCAAGTGGGCTTATATTATTTCGACGAAGACATCGATGTGCTCAGCAGAGATTTTGAGCTTAATTTCTCGGATATAGTCAGTCAGCAAACGACGTCTACTGCTGTTTTTGGCCAGGTGGAATACATGATTAACGACGCAGTTGCGATCACTGTTGGTGGACGGTTTACGAGCGATGAAAAAGATCTGCGGGTAATACCAGGGCCGAATTCCTCGTCTCCAGCCGATACCATTTCTGTCAGCGACGACTATTTCAACTGGGATCTCGCGTTGACCTACGATGTGAGCGATGACTGGAGCTGGTTCGGCCGGGTCGCCAACGGCTCTCGCGGTCCCGTGACGCTGGGCCGCTTCGGCTTCACCAGCTCCGCTGAGACCGAGACGACTACGTCAGTCGAGATTGGCTTCAAGAGTACTTTGCTCGGCGGGCGTGCCCGATGGAATGCCGCTGTTTACACGTTTCAAAATGACGATGCACAGCTGACCGCGACCGGTGGAGCGGCAAACATTAACCAATTGTTGAATGCAGACAAGGTTAAAGGCAGCGGTTTTGAGACCGACTTCGAAGTACTGGCGACAGACAACCTGCTGTTGATGGCAAATTTGAGCTACAACGACACTGAAATAGACGATCCTAATTTACGGGATGATTTGTGCGGATCAAACCCGACCTGCACGGGTCTCGACCCGGTAGTAGGAACGCGCGTTGGACCCTTTGGTCCGGTAACCGAAGTTGCGATTGACGGTAATCCGTTGCCGCGCACGCCCGAGTGGTTATTCAACTTTATATTGCAATATACGGTGCCGCTGGCGAACGGTAGTCTGTATTTCAACACCGATTGGAACTATCGAGACGATTCGAATATTTTTCTGCATCGATCGGTTGAGTTTGTGGCGGAAAAACGCTGGCTCGGCGGTTTGAGGATTGGCTACAAGAATGCAGCAGAAAATATCGATGTTGCCATTGTCGGTAGAAACATCACCGACGAGATTGTCGTAGACGGCGGGCTGAACTTCCTGAATCTTACCGCGTTCATCAATGAACCGGCTTTCTGGGGACTAGAAGCGAAATACAGTTTCTAACTTATCGCCCACTTCTAACTCGAAAATTGCGGCGAGCAGAACAAAAGGCCCGGCACTAAGCCGGGTCTTTTTTTGTGACCCGGGCCGGCAGTCCAGATCTATCGCTTTCGCGACACCGGTCCGAGACTATACTGACGCCGATGGATGATCGGAAAGCAAGGGCAGGGGAAATGATGATTTACGCATACCAGTCAATGAATGCCACCAGGCTCATTGCACGCATGCTGTTAAGCTTTTCGGTCCTGATCGCGTCGTCGGCCTGTGCCAGCCCGGCATCGCCAGTCGATCTGATCGTTCTTGGCGATTACGTCATCGTCATGGATGAGGACAACAACGTGATTCAGCAAGGCGCGGTCGTCGTTGACCGTGGTCGAATCGTTGCGGTCGGACCTGCCGACGAGATTACCGAATCCTATGACGCTTTGGATACGCTGGATGGCGCCGGCAGAGTCGTGATGCCCGGGCTGATCAACGGGCACTCACATGCCGCAATGACTCTGCTCAGGGGTATTGCGGACGACCTCGAATTGATGGACTGGCTGACCAACTATATTTTTCCCGCGGAAGTTCGTTTCGTTGACGAGGATTTTGTCCGGATCGGTACAGAGCTCGCCTGCTGGGAAATGATACGCGGTGGTACGACGACCTTTGTCGATATGTATTACTTCCCCGACAGCGTTGCAGAAGCCGTGGAGAGTTGTGGTATGCGAGCCGTTGTCGTGCCTTCCACGATCGATCAAAAGAGCCCCGACGCCGAGGATGGGCAGCAGTCTCTGCGACAGGCGGTCGATTTCGTCAACAGATGGCAGGGAAAGAACAACCGGATCATACCGATTATCGGCACACATTCCGTCTACACAGTCTCGCCTGAAAGCCTGCAGCAGGTGCGGGCCGAGGCTAAAAAGCTCGGCGTTCCGGTCGGTATTCATCTCGAGGAGTCGCCGTTCGAGATCGAGATCACCCGAGAGAAATACGACATGACGCCGGTGGAGTTACTCGACTCGCTGGGGTTTTTCGAAGGCCCCACCATAGGCGCGCACGTGGTCTGGCCCAGCGAGGCGGATATTGCGCTGCTGGTGGCAAAGAATATCGGCGTCATCCATAACCCCACATCGAATATGAAAACTTCCGCCGGAGTTTCGCCGGTTGTCGCCATGCTGGCGGCCGGCGTAAAAGTCGGTCTCGGCACCGATGGCGCGGCCAGCAATAACGACCTCGATATGTGGGAGGAAATGCGACTGGCCGCTTTCCTGCAAAAAGTCGATACGATGGATCCGCAGGCGCTGCCGGCTTCGACCGTACTGAGAATGGCGACCAGCGGTGGCGCGGAGGCGATCGGTCTCGGGGACCAAATCGGCTCGCTGACGGTCGGGCGCAGAGCCGATCTGATCCAGGTATCGCTGGCGGACGTCCATTTCGTGCCCACTTACGATGTCGTTTCTCACCTGGTCTATGTGGCCGACGAGCAGGATGTCGAAACAGTCATTATCGACGGCAAGATCGTCATGCAGAATAAAAAAGTATTGACCGTGGACACACAGCGAGTCCGCGCCGAGGCCAATGCACTGGCGGCAAGAATCCAGGCGGCTCTGGCCACAGACTAAGGGCTAATTCGGAAAAACTTACCCCGGCAGTCTTTCGACTACCGGGGCAAGCTGTGTGACTACGGCAGAGCTACCGGGCAAGTCGATCCGCTGCAGTCGATCCGGCCCTGAATCGCCGGCGAAATCGGCGTGTTCGCCCCAACGTAATCGGCGACGTCCTGGGCCACGAAGCCGCGCGTCGCGATCCGGTCCGACACGTCCGGGTAGCCATCGCCGCCGGCTGCCACGAAGTCGTTGGTCGCCAGCGTATAGGCGGCACCCGAGCTCAGATCGATCACATCGCCGGTGCAGCTGCCGTCCATTGCCTGGCGTACAGCCCCGGTGACCCGGCTGCCAACCGCGGCGTCGATGTCATAAGTGAAGCAAAGACCGGATACCTGCGCGTACCGTCCGTTTGCGCCTGGCATGGCGGATACGCCGTTCTCCAGATAGGCCTTCAGTTCATCGCCGGAGATCGTCAGCGTCGCGACAACATTGCCGAACGGCAATACCGTCAAAACCTGGCCATCCGTGATCTGGAAATTGGGCGACGTGTTGGGCGGGCAGAAATCACCGGGGTCATCGACCAGCGGGCAAGTCAGATCGGCTCGCAGGCCGCCGGCATTGGTGATCGCGAAATCCACCCCGTAGGTACTGCGCATCGCGTCGGTGGTCACATCGCCGACCAAAGACTCGCAGGTCCGGCCGGAGGACTGCCCGCATGAATCGGCGCGCGGAATGAACACCGTCGATTCACCGACGACACCGGCAAGCAGGATATTCAGCTCGGCGCGTAATGGATCGAGAAGGGCAACCACTGCCGGGTCCGGCGTGACGGCGCTGCTGACTGCATCGACGAATTCCACCGAGCGATCGGATATGCGGCCGTTCCTGGCATCCACCGTCAGCTTTACCCTGGCGTAGGTGACGCCCTTGCTGCGATTCTCGACGACCAGCGCGTTGTTGATCACGCCCGAGAATTCAGTGTTGGTGTGATCGCCGAAGATGACGTCGAAACCACCGACATTTTCGGCGAAATCGACCAGTGGTCCAAAGGGATTGCCGTCGGAATCAAAACCATCGATTCCGAGGTGAGTAATCGCGACGAGTACTTTTGCCCCGGCTTTTTTCGCTCTTGCTTTCGCCTTATTGGCAGCAGGGATGGGGTCAGTGACTTCAATGCTTCCAAATCTGCCCGGAAAAACCAGCCCCGGCGCTTCCGGATTGGTAATACCGACTACACCGACCTTGACGCCACCGAGGGTGAAGATTTCGAAATCCTTGACGCCGCTCAGGTCGTCGTCGCGGTTTTTCAGATTGGCCGATACATATTGAAAATCGGCCAGGTCGATCATTTGCTGAAGATGTGCGATGCCCTTATCGAAATTGTGATTACCGAAGGTATCGACATCGAAACCCATCAGGTTCATGGCTTCCACCGCCGGCTCTTCGTTGAAAAAAGACGATAACGGCGGCGATGCGCCGAAAGCGTCGCCAGCCGTCAGCGTCAGCGTGTGCGGGTTTAAAGCTCGTTCATCGGCAAAGTAGGTGGACAGCTGCGCCGCGCCGCCGAACGACCCTGCTCCAAATACAAACAGGGGATCGAGCTGGGCGTGCCAGTCGGAGACCGACAAAAATTGGATATCCACGGTCTCTGGTGGATCCGCCAGTGTGACAGTCGATCCTGCCATCAGGACGACGGCGAATGCCGCCATGACTATAACTCGCGTTTTTGCATAATGAGATTTCATACTGAGATTTTCCTTTTTATCGTTTTTCATGACCAACCCTCCACGAGAGTCGTCGTGCAAGCCAGCAATACTCTAGCCCCTCTTTAAGGACCGGCAAAATATAGACGGCTCCTGAATTATGTAAAACGTGGCTTATGACAAAAATAGTCACTCAACTGAAAAACTTAACCTCAATTCCTCGGGTAATTTCAAACTGGCGAGAAATCCCGTCGCGACCCGGCCGCGCGGAAAATCAGGGGGGAGAAAATACGGGAATACTTTCGAGGAGTCAGTTTCTGAGCGTCTGCCAGACGCCGAGCAGCACCATACCCAGTCCGAGCAGACGGTCCATCGATATAGCTTGCACGTCGACATCGAGTACACCGAAATGGTCAATCGTCGCCGCGATCAGCAGCTGCCCGGTGATAATCAGCGTGATCGCGCCGGCGACACCGATCCGGGGAATCATGAAAACGGTGGAGGCCACGACCACAACGCCCAGGAATCCGGCAGACAGCGCATACCAGGGCAGTGACTGCCACAATCCGAGTTTGCCGCCGCCCAGTAAAATCAAAGGGATACCGACCGCGATCAGGCCGCCAAGGTGAACGACAAAAACGCTTTCGAGCACGCCGAGCCGCTGGTTGATCATACTGGCCAATGGCGCCTGCAGCCCGATGGCGATTCCGCCGAGCAAACCGATCGCGATGATCACGAAAAGTTGGTTCATGTTCCGCTCCTAGTCTGACGTCGCAGAGTCCTGGTTCAGAAAACTTTTCCCGTACTCCATCGGGGGTAATTCGAAATAGGCCGCCAGGCTTTGCCCGATATCGGCAAAGGATTCGCGGCGGCCCAACGAGCCTGGCTTCACACCGTTGCCATAGGCCAGTACCGGTATGTGCTCACGGGTGTGATCGGATCCGGGCCAGGTCGGGTCACAGCCGTGGTCGGCGCTGATGATCAGCAGGTCCTCGTCGCCCAATACGGCAAGCAACTCCGGCAGCCGCGAGTCAAAATACTCGAGCGCGTTCGCATACCCGATCACGTCTCGCCGATGGCCGTAAAGCATGTCGAAGTCCACGAAATTGGTGAACACGATTGAGCGGTCGGGAGCCGACGCAAGTGCGGTCAGCGTCATATCGAACAGTGCGGCGTTGCCGTTGGCCTTAAGCTTCCGGGTAATCCCCTGGTGGGCAAAAATATCCGCTATCTTGCCGATGCTGATGACCTCGCCGCCGGAGTCGACCAATTTGTCCAGCACCGTCGCTGCCGGCGGCAGCACAGAAAAATCACGGCGATTGCCGGTGCGCTGAAATCTGTCTTTGTCATCGCCGATGAAGGGCCGCGCGATGATGCGTCCAATGTTGTACTCATCGACCAGCTTCCGCGCGACTTGCGAGACTTCCAGCAACCGGTCCAAACCGAAAGTCTCTTCATGACAGGCGATCTGGAGCACACTGTCGGCGGAGGCATAGACGATCGGCTTGCCCGTGCGCATATGTTCCTCGCCTAACTCAGCGATAATCACAGTACCCGATGCGTGGCAGTTACCCAATACGCCGGGCAATCCGGCCTGCTCGATCAGTTTCTCCAGTAATTCGGGTGGAAACGTATTTTCACGGTCCGTGAAATACCCCCAGTCGAACAACACCGGCACGCCGGTCATTTCCCAGTGACCGCTCGGCGTGTCCTTGCCGGTGCTTAGTTCTTTTGCATGACCATAAGCGCCAATGATTTCGACATCCGTATTCAGGCCGGCCGGAAAGTGGCCGCAACTTTCCTGTGCCGCATGCAACAGACCCAAACGGGCCAGGTTGGGAAGATTCAAAGATCCGCGTGAATGTTCCACCGTGCCGTTCGCACAACACTCGGCGATATGACCAAAAGTGTTTGCGCCAGTATCGCCAAACCGCCCGGCGTCTTCAGTCTCGCCGATGCCGAATGAATCCATAACGAGGAGTACAGCTCTTTTCATTGCAGACAACTCATGGTGCTGAAACTATCACTCGGTCACAGCGCCTGCAGCGACAGGAAGAATCCCGCCAGCGCAGCATTCATCAGGTTCGCCAGCATGCCCGCCACGACCGCCATCAAACCCAGGCGGGCGATATCGTGGCGGCGTTTTGGCACGATGCTGCCGAGCCCGCCCATCAGTATGGCGATGGACGACAGGTTGGCGAAGCCGCATAGGGCAAACGTCACGATGGCCTGCGTGTGTGCCGAGAGGCTGTCCTTGATCTCAACAAAATTCAGATAGGCATAGAATTCGTTGATGACGAATTTCTGTCCGATCAGATTTCCTGCTGCGACTGCCTCCGACCATGGCACGCCGAGTACGAAGGCAAGCGGCGCGAATAATTGGCCAAGGAAAAATTGCAAGGTAATATTTTCGTAGCCGAACAGACCGGCGACGCCGGAAATCAGACCATTGAGCAACGCGATGATCGCGACGAAGGCCAGCAGCATCGCGCCTACATTCAGTGCCAGTTTGAGCCCGACCAGCGCGCCACTGCCGACCGCATCGAAGATGTTGACCGGTTTGTCCGCATCGTTATCGGGCTCGCTTTCCGCGTCGGTTTCCCGATAATCGGTTTCCGGCTTGATAATCTTGGCCATTAACAGGCCGCCCGGCGCCGCCATGAAGCTGGCCGTGATCAGGTATTGGAGGTCAACGCCCATGGACGCGTAAGCGGCCATGACCGCGCCGGCGATGGTTGCGCAGCCGCCGGTCATCACGGCGAACAATTCGGACTCCGACATGTTGGCGAGATAGGGTCTGACGACCAGGGGCGCTTCGGTATGCCCGACAAAAATATTGGATGCCGCCGACATCGATTCGGTGCGGCTGGTCTGCAGCAGCTTGTGCAGCCCGCCACCAATGACGGCGACCACTTTTTGCATGATCCCCAGGTAATAAAGCGTCGACATCAATGCCGAAAAGAAAACGATCACCGGCAGTACATTCAGTGCGATCGTAAAACCCAGGATTTCTTTGGTGTTTTCCCCAAAGACAAATCTGGTGCCGACATCGCCATAATCAATAACGTGTTGAACACCCGAAACGACTTTGTCGAGAATGTCTCTGCCTTTGGGTACATACAGAATAAGTGCCGCGATAGTCGCCTGCAAGGAGAAGGCGAGTACAATCGTTCGCCGGTTAATTTTCCTGCGATTATTCGACAGCAGCATCGCTAGCGCGATGAGAACCGTCATTCCAACCAGACTCATGAGTATCGGCATCAGAGACTCTCTGTAAGGCAACGAAGAGGTAATTTACTATCATTTACATTTCGTTTGTATATTAATGCGGTTTAATCCATGTTGATAAACCGTTCGGGCCTTTGCTCGATCGATCGTGGGTTCGAAAAACTTATGAATTTGTTCTGTAATCCGAAAGTCGCAGAGCGATATACGGGAGAGAGAAAAATGAAAATGGCAATCGGATTGATGCTTGCCCTCGTCATAGGCGCCCTTTGCCGACTGGGGGAAATTCCGGTGCCGGCGCCGCCGGCCATTATGGGTGCGCTGCTGGTCTTTTCGATGACCAGCGGATACGCGCTAGCGGGTCGGTTTGCCGGTAAAGCGTCGTCCCGCGGGCAACAATCGGGAGGGACGCCATGATTGCCTCAGCTATCGGCCTGGCTCTCGGACTGGTGATTGGACTGGCCTGCCACTGGTTCGACATTCCACCACCCGCCCCGCCGAAAATGGCCGGTGCGCTGCTGGTGATTGCGATGACGGCAGGATTTGTCGGCATGGATACGTTGCTCGCCATGCAATGACGACCCGGAACATCGACTCAGTGTTGTTACCCGGCCGGTTAAAAAAAAAGGCGCCAGCAGGCGCCTTTTTCAAATAGTTGCCATTTCCAAATAGTTAATCTGTCCTAATGATATAACCTGGCCATGTAGTCCACCGCGGCTTTGACTTCGTCGTCGCCAAGGCTAACCGCACCGCCTTTGGGCGGCATCATACCGGTACTACCCTGGTATCCATTGATCGCGTTTTCGTAAAGCGTAGCCATCCCTTGGTCGATGCGCGGCGCCCATGCGTTTCGATCGCCCACTTTCGGTGCGCCCGCGATTCCGGCGCCGTGGCAGGCAGCGCAACTGCTGTTGTAAATGTCCTCACCCGACAGCGTCGCGACAACAGGTTCCGGGGACGCTTCGCCGACGCCGCGCTTGTCGGACTGGCCGGCAATGGCGACCCGCGCAACGGGCGCTATCCGCTTGGCCAGTTCTGCCTGATAAGTCGGATCTTCCTTGATGTAAACATCTTGGGTTTCCACGGTAATTGCGCGCACCAGATAAAAAATTACGAATGTAAAAACCACCAGAAGGCCGAGAATTAATATGGCGGTATCGAAAAATGTACGATTGTCGCTCACTTCGTTACTCCTGTTTTCAGCCGGCTGTGGACGCGCGAATTATACCGGCACGACCGGCGCTCATAAAGGGAAGCGCTTGATTCGTATGGCATGTCGTCTACAGTATTCATAACAGGAGGCGAATATGTACCGATTGCTGATGCTCTCGGCGCTATTCTGGAGCGTCGCCAGTCCCGCACAGGACGAGGGCTGGCCCTTCTATGGCAACGATGCCGGCGGCAGCCGGTACTCGCCCCTGACCCAGATCGATGCCGGCAACCTCGATCGGCTGGAGATTGTCTGGCAATTCCGCACCGGCGAGCTTGGCCAAAAAGCCAGACAGGGGTACCGCCTGACCTTTCAAGCCACGCCGGTGCTTTGGGACGGCAAACTTTATCTGAGCACCGCCTTTGGCGAGGCGATCGCCGTGGACGCCGCGACCGGCAAAGAAGTCTGGCGTTTCAATTCAGAGGTGCCTCGCGACATGGGTTTCGGGGAAGTTGCGTCACGCGGAGTCACGATATGGGAAGACGACGTAGCGGACCCGTCAGCAGAGTGCTCCGCCCGCGTATTTATGGGCAATATCATGGGTCGGCTTTATGCTTTGGATGCGATTACCGGCATGCCCTGTGAGGATTTCGGTGAGCAGGGCATGGTCGATATGCGCCGGGACGCCCGGCCACGTTTTGCAGGTAACTACACGATTACATCACCACCGGCCCTGGCCGGTGATCGCCTGATCGTCGGTTCTGCGATCGGCGATAACAGCGCAGTCGGTCTGGCTCGCGGCATTGTTCGCTCGTTGGATGTTCGAAGCGGAGAAGTGCTTTGGACCTGGGACCCGATTCCGACCAATCCGGATGACCCTGCCTACGAGACATGGGAAACAGGCGCTAGGGAAACCGGGGGCGCCAATGCCTGGCCACCGCTGTCAGTCGATATCGAAAACGAGCTGGTGTTCGTTCCGACCGGTTCGCCGTCACCGGACTTCTACGGAGGAGAGCGCGTCGGTGACGATGTCTATGCGAATTCCATCGTCGCGTTGCATATCGATAGCGGGGAAGTGGCCTGGTACGAACAGCTCGTGCACCACGATGTCTGGGATTACGACCTGCCGGCCCAGCCGCTCCTTATTGACTTACAAAAGACGGATCGGCAAAAAGGCGGGCAGACGATTCCCGTTGTCGTGCAGACGACCAAAATGGGTATGGTTTTCGTCTTCAACCGGATTAACGGCGAGCCGGTATACCCGATCGAAGAAAGACCGGTTCCGCAAGGTGGGGTAGAGGGTGAACATCTATCGCCGACTCAGCCATATTCGTCACTGCCGCCGCTCGTTAGCCATGCGCCAATCACCGAAGACGATGCCTGGGGCTTGTTGTATTTTGACAAACGCGCGTGCGCCAAAAAACTTGCGCAATTCCGATCGGAAGGAATATTTACACCGCCCAGCGTGCAGGGAACGATGATGAACCCCAGTTACGCGGGGGGTTCGAATTGGGGCGGACTTGCCTGGGATCCAAATAATCAGATTATTATCGCCACGGTCATGGAGTTGCCACTGTGGGTCCGGTTGACATCCAGGGAGGAAGCCAAACGACTCCAGGATCTCGGTCAGCTCGACCGGGAAGGATTGTCGCGCATGGATGGCACGCCCTACGTCGTGAACCGCGGGATGCTTGAGTCGCCGCTCGGCGGTCCCTGTACCAAACCCCCGTGGGGAAATCTCGTCGCGATGGACCTGGACAAAGGCGAGATCGTCTGGAAGAAACCGCTGGGAACGATTGAAGACCTGGCGCCGGCCATCGTGCCGAATCTCGAACTCGGTACGCCCGTGATCGGCGGTGCCATCGTGACCGGTTCCGGTCTGGTGTTCGTCGGGGCGGCTGCCGACGACTACCTGCGTGCGATCGATCCAGAAAATGGCGAAGAGTTGTGGAAGGGACGGTTACCCGCCGGAGGACAAGCCACGCCGATGACCTACTCCTTGAACGGGCGTCAGTATGTGGTCATAGCAGCCGGCGGACATGGCGCTCTGGGTACTACCCGTGGCGATTATCTGGTGGCTTTCTCGCTGCGTGATTAAAAGTTCTGAAGCTGATAAGTGGGCCTGAATGACTCTTGAGTAGACGGGTCGAAAGAATCAGGGCTTGTTGGTGTTCTTTGCGCCCTTATCATGCGCCCGTAGCTCAGCAATGTGGTGGTGTCCATAAGAACATCACTACAATCGGTAAGGGTGAGGCTGCTCAAGCGATCGAAATCCGCTTGCTGCGGCGCCACGGCCGCGCGCATAAGGCCAGGATGAGTGGTTTATCGCACTGTGTGCTAGTATTTCGTCGAGTTGGCCGATCTGCCATCTCCGGGGGGGAAGTGATGAAATGTTTGTATTACCTCACGCCCACACTCGTCAGCGCTCACCACATTTCTGATGATTTGCATGAGGCCGGCATCGATGACTGGTTCTTTCACATTCTATGTAAAGACGAAGCCGGGCTAAAAAAAGAAAAATTACATTCCAGTAACTACATCGAAACACTGGATATTATTCGCGACGGAGTGATTGGCGCGAATTTGGGCTTTATCATCGGAGCAATAGTTGCCGCTGCGTTTATGTACTTCGAGCCATTTGGCCCGGACAGGCCAACATACATATATTTCATTTTTGCCGCTGTTATAACACTGTTTGGTGCCTGGGTTGGTGGCTTGACCG
Organism: uncultured Gammaproteobacteria bacterium; assembly: GCA_964568075.1. GTDB lineage: Bacteria > Pseudomonadota > Gammaproteobacteria > Steroidobacterales > MnTg04 > MnTg04. The sequence continues at coordinate 3,596 of CAZMOM010000014.1, read as the reverse complement.
GTGTCGACAACGAGAACAGCAAGCTGCGCAGATTCCACGACGATATCGAGGCCGGCAAATATCTGATATTGATTTACGCCCGGAAAATCCACGAAGGGGCGGTCAGAACTATGATGGGCAATAAGCATAGGGAAGCTGAGCTTGTCGGGGTCGACCGGCATTTTATAAATCCGTTCAGTCGGGTGAGGCGCCGCAGTAAAAAATGAATTCTTGGCCTACATAAAAGGGGCTAGGGTATGGCACTTGCAGTTGTTCTGGTTTTACTGGTTATCGGGTCTGTCATATTTCACTTCTGGAGCCCATGGTGGTACACACCGGTGGCGTCGAACTGGGGATCGATAGACACTGCCGTAGAAATCACCTTTTGGGTCACCGGGATCGTCTTCGTCGCGATCAATTTGTTTATTGCCTACGCGGTTTTCCGCTACCGCAAAAGGAAGGGGTCGAAGGCACACTATGAACCGGAAAATACCAGGCTGGAGATCTGGCTTACTGTAATAACCATTGTCGGGGTGGTTATATTGCTGGCGCCGGGCCTGGTTGTCTGGGCAAAATTTGTCAACGTCCCCGAAGACGCGGCGGAGTTCGAGGTCATTGGTCAACAGTGGCATTGGAGCTATCGTTTTCCGGGAGAAGATGGCGAGTTCGGCACTGTTGATGCCAGGCTTTACAGCTTCGATAACCCCTTCGGCATGAATCCTGACGATCCCAACGGTCAGGACGACATTCTGGTATCGAGCGAGGAAGTGCACTTGCCGGTAGACGAGCCGGTTAAAGTGTTGCTTCGTTCCAAAGACGTGCTGCATAACTTCACCGTGGCGCAATTCCGGGTCAAGATGGATATGGTGCCGGGGTTGGTTACTTACATGTGGTTTACCCCCACGCGGACCGGAACATTCGATGTGCTTTGCGAAGAATTGTGTGGGGTGGCGCATTACGCCATGCGTGGGCGGGTTGTGGTGGATGAAGCGGATGCGTACCAAGAGTGGCTGAGCGGCCACCCCACCTACGCCGAGACCCTGATTAAGACGCCGGCTGATGCCAATGTGGGCCAGGCCTTGTACGCGGTGTGCAGCGCTTGCCACGGGCCAGACGGGGGCGGCAATGTAGCGCTGAACGCACCAAAATTGGCTGGCCAACACGCTTGGTATCTCAAGCGTCAATTGAACCACTACAAAGCGGGCGCCCGCGGCACGCACGAGGACGATGTTTTTGGCAGGCAGATGGCGCCAATGGCCGCAACTTTGGTCGATGATGCCGCCATTGCGAACGTCGTCGCCTATATCGACACCCTTCCCGATGATGCCGCACCGACCTCCATGACCGGGGATGCCAGGAGAGGCGCAAAGCTCTATATGACCTGTGCCGCCTGTCACGCGCCCGATGCGAGCGGTATCTGGTCGCAGAATGCTCCTCGGCTGGCCGGTATGAGTGACTGGTATATGAGCAATCAAATCAAGAACTTCAAACAAGGTATACGTGGCACCCATCGAAAAGACACCTATGGTGGACAGATGGCGTTGATGGCGAGGATGTTGCGTGACGAACAGGACATAAATGATGTCATTGCCTACATCAATACTTTGTGACGGCGGCCGGGAACGGAATGATGATATTCCGATCAGCAACGCCCATTGAGAAAATAGCTAAGAGGTTTTTCTGATGGAACATGTAGCAATCGCCGACCAGGTGGAAGAGCTTCACCACCCGAAAAGCTGGGTTACAAGCTATATCTGGAGCCAGGACCACAAGGTCATTGCCATCCAGTACACCATCACCGCAGTCAGTGTCGGTTTGGTCGCCCTGGTTATGTCGCTACTGATGCGTCTGCAACTGGGGTTCCCTGACACCTTCTCTTTGATTGCGCCATATGAGTATTACCAGTATGTGACCATGCACGGCATGATCATGGTCATATACCTGCTCACGGCACTTTTTCTTGGAGGCTTTGGCAACTACCTGATCCCGCTGATGCTGGGTGCCCGCGACATGGTTTTCCCGTATTTAAACATGCTCAGTTACTGGGTGTATTTGCTCGCGGTCATCGTTTTAATGGCGAGTTTTTTCATACCGGGCGGACCTACCGGTGCGGGTTGGACCCTGTACCCACCACAGGCCATATTGGAAGGCACGCCCGGCGCCGAAGGTGGCATTTTCCTGATGCTTGTTTCTCTTGCGATATTCATTATTGCGTTCACCATGGGCGGGTTGAACTACGTGGTGACTGTGTTACAGGCACGTACCCGCGGCATGACCCTGATGCGCATGCCACTAACTATTTGGGCCATTTTCACAGCCACCGTTCTTGGCCTCCTCGCGTTCCCGGCTTTATTCGTAAGCGCGGTAATGATGTCGTTTGATATGAAGCTTGGCACCAGCTTTTTTATGCCGGCGATTTTGTCCATGGGTGAAACGCTCGAACACGACGGTGGCAGCCCGATACTGTTTCAGCACTTGTTCTGGTTTTTTGGTCATCCTGAGGTTTACATCGTCGCGTTGCCAGCCTTCGGCCTGGTTTCGGATGTGCTCAGTTGCCATGCGAGAAAAAATATATTTGGTTATCGGATGATGGTATGGGCGATTCTGGCGATCGGCGGTATCAGCTTTGTCGTATGGGCTCACCATATGTACGTCAGTGGTATGAACCCCTATTTTGGCTTCTTCTTTGCGACCACGACACTTATTATCGCGATCCCGACGGCCATCAAGGTATACAACTGGGTGTTGACCCTTTGGCGGGGGAACATCCACCTCACAGTCCCGATGCTGTTTGCGATTGCGTTCATTTTTACCTTTATTCACGGCGGACTGACTGGCCTGTTTCTGGGTAACGTAATTGTGGATGTCCCGCTTTCAGATACCTATTTCGTTGTGGCTCATTTTCATATGGTGATGGGTGTGTCGCCGGTGCTGGTTGTATTCGCCGCGATCTACCATTGGTTTCCAAAAATCACCGGCAAGATGTTTAACAAAACTCTGGGCATGATCCATTTCTGGCTAACCTTCCTCGGCACTTATGCGATCTACCTGCCGATGCACTATCTTGGCTTTTTGGGCGTGCCACGCCGCTACTACGCCCTGGGAATCACCGACTTTATCCCCGAGTCCGCCCATACGCTGAATGCAGGCATTACCGTGGCGGCCTTGATCGTTGGCACGGCCCAGCTCGTGTTTATCGTCAATATTATCTGGAGTCTGAGCAAAGGCAAAAAAGCCGACCCCAATCCGTGGGGAGCTACGACTCTGGAATGGCAGACCCCAGATAATCCTCCCAAGCACGGTAACTGGGGCCCCACACTGCCGGTGGTTCATCGCTGGGCCTACGATTACAGCGTGCCTGGTGCCAAGCGGGACTTCATCCCGCAAAACGAGCCCGATGAAGAAGCGAGCCCGAGCGGTAGCCGGGACTGAGTTGTGATTGTCACACTAGCGTTCCTGGTGGTAGTCGCCATCATCGTCGTGTGGTGGTTGCTGCCGCAAAACCTGACCGCCAAACCATGGCTGGCGCACGGCCCTATCGAAGACCCCCGACCCGAACGTAATTTCCCCACGGCAAAAATCGGACTGTGGGTGTTGCTTGCGGTAGTTAGCTCGGT
>CAZMOM010000013.1:66759-81144 GCA_964568075.1 uncultured Gammaproteobacteria bacterium | reverse complement strand
TGGCACAAAATCAAGCGATAGAAACCCCTGACCGCTCACTCGACCGAATCGAATCGCAGCAGCACTCACGACTGAGACCGCCGCCGAAAGCAGACATTAGGGACGCCCCAAACAATCCCAGACCAATGTCTGCTTACGATCGAAAGCAGATGTTAGCTATACGCCACCGCCCCACCAATCTCCCGCACCGGCTTGCAAGCTATTTTATTGGGTGATCGATTTCGATCGTGGCGCCCCGGATCGTAAATTCGTGTGTGTCCCGGTTTTTTGTCATTCCAGTTTTTGTTTATTTCCTAATTTGCGGGTATCCCAGTTTTTTCCTTTAGTGATTTGCCTGCAGATTTTGGTAACTCTCTATCCATACATTTGCGAGACGATCGGCTTCGGAAATCTCCTCCGCTGACATTCTCGTGGCGAGGTCATCACGGTTGTAAGCTGCATTATCATCATAGTCGCCCAGTTCGGATGCGATGGTGAACCACTTGCGCGCCTCTACATTGTCCTGGGCTGCGCCGAAGCCGCCCGAGTACATCATGGCGAGACCGATCTGAGCCTCCGCGACTCCCTGCTCGGCAGCCAGGCTGTACCATTTGAATGCCTCCTCATCGCTTGGCGGTACGCCCCAGCCGTTTGCATACATTACGGCGAGATTGCACTGCGCTCTGGCATGGCCCTGATCGGCGGCCAGCCGATACCATTTGAGGGCCTGATCGTCATCGAGCGGCACGCCAAAGCCATTGGCATAGAGCAGTCCCATGCCGAACTGACCATCGGCATGTCCCTCTTCGGCAAGGGGCTGCCATTCTGTGAGGGCCGTCTCGTAGTCGCCCGAATTGTAGGCCTCCTGGCCTTTCGCGGCGTCAGCGCTCCAACTGACTGATGAGAGTATCAACGGAAGCACGGCGAGAAAGGTCGTTGGATAAATGTGCATGAGCTTGACCCTCCCTGCCCGGCGGTCTTGGGGTCCTTCGGGGAGTCTTCCGTGGCTTCTCAAAGGAAGCGAGGCCCGATGGCGTTGCGTCCTTGACTTTAGTCAGGTTTGTCTTTGTTGTATAGGAGCGACCTTTATGTAGCAATAAGGGGATCGCATCAATTCGGAGAAGTACCTAGAAAGCCATGTCTTCTCCTGGCCGTAAGCGGATATCCCGGTGTCACATATTTCGCGTCATGGATGACCCGCGTATCCGGCGCGATCGTCGGCCGCGGACTCAACATAGGCGTCAAGTTCTATAACATTACAGTCGGGGTCACGAATAAAAATGGCTGACATTTTGCCAAAGCTGAATGAGCCGGTGACCGGAATATCATTTTGTTGCATAAACGATTTCGCATCATCCAGTGATTCGACGGTCAATGCGATGTGTGTATAGCCCGCATATTTTTCGTCGACATCCATCAAAATATTTTTCCCTTCCGTCACTGTCGCTGGCCCCAACAGGTTCAGCACAACCCCGCAAGCGTGCTGCATGATGATTGGATGCCCAGCGGTGAAACCTACGTCTGCAATTAGCTCGAATCCGAGATTTTGATAAAACGACACCGAACGATCCTTATCGATGATTCTGATACCGATATGGTTTACACCTTCAATATTCAGCATTTTTGAATCCTTTATATTTCAATCACCGTTGCGCAGGTAACCAATCAACAATCATATTTTTCGACTGTTATTTCCGGGTGGTGGCCTGGCACGGCGACACGAAACCATATAAACGGCAGTAATGGGTTGGGCAGCCAGTACTTCCAACCCAGGTTGCGAATCAACGGTCCGTTCGCCGGGGCGTAATCGAGCCAGACATAAAGAAATTTGTAGGGGCACAACCCGGGAAGGTAGTTGATGCGGAATGAGTCAGTACGAAGATACTTCCTGCCGATGTAATAGTTGCCTTCGAAAGGCGTAATACCCCAGCCTCGCGGCCCGTCGGCGATGATTTCGCCGGACCCGGTATGTCTGATTCGTATGCATTTCCTGCTCATATCATGCGTCTTCCGCCCACTTCATTAGCGACCGTGCCGCAGCCGGTCCACCAGTGGTCTCCTGCTGGATTTAACTCGCCGATCCCCAGTAATTGAAACTCGCCGGTTTCCAACCGGGGATATACATCGCATCCATTTCTCTTATTTTGAAACCGCCTTTCTCAAGGAGTTCAGGAATCGGGCGGTTCAAATTGCAACCGCCGCCTAATTTTGTCCATAGAGGATTCAGTCTATCCTGCCACTTCCGCACGCTTCGGTCGGGGGCCATACCGTGTTCACAAAACAACAGTCGGCCGTCTGGCTTGAGGACACGGCGCATTTCCTCGAGTGCGGGTAATACCTCGGGGATAGTACACAGCGTATAAGTAATCATGACCGTGTCGACACAATCGCTATCCAGCGGTATCGCCCCGGCAGATGCTTCGAGAAATTCCATTTCAAAATCGAGTTTCCGGTTGGTTTTCTGCGCCAAAGCCCACATTTCTGTCGATGGGTCCAGTCCCCAGAGATGCCGAACCTTTTCCGGGTTGTAAAAGGGCAGGTTTAATCCCGATCCGACCCCAATTTCCAGTACGCGGCCTTCCGCCAGCGGCACTATTTTTTCGCGTTGCTTCATTGTCGGTTTCAGACTGCAGGTCAGGTTAACCACCCTGGGGAGCACGTATTTATCATAGAAACCCATGACCTATCACCTCATCATTGCTGGTCGCTTGTTTGCGAATCCAGTTGAGCTCGAAACCAATGTTGTAAAAACCGCCCGGTAAAATACAGCAAAAACGCAAAACCAAACGCGTAGGGAAGCGCGGCCATCGCGTAACCAAAGTAAAACATGCGCGAGGAAATCGGTGAAACCGTGGAAGCTGTTGCCCGGTAGCGACTCCAGATCGCATTGTCGCCGTCATCGTAAACTTCCCTCACTTCGATGAACTGTTCGGGTCCCGCGTTCTCGATAACACGCTAAGAGAGCGTCGAGTCTCGCCAGTCGATTTCAGCGCTGGATTCCGGCATTAAAAACGAAATATTTTCGAATTCGTCCTCGACTTCGCCATCCCCGGCCAGCGAATTCACATATTCCATCTGTTTCTGAACCTCGGGCAGTTCCTTCAGGCTGATGCCTCGAAAAATTTCACCGTCGATACCCGGTATCGCGACGGCAGTAAAAAGGTTGTGGATAGTGTCGCCATCTTTAACATACCGCGCGTCAACTTTGGCAACGATGCTGGTCCCGATAAAAAGACCGGTCGTGCAGCTGACCGGGAAAAACCAGACGGATCCGATGATGACGGCTAAAATTCGTTTCCAGCGCATCGCTAGTCAGCACCATAAGACCTGGCGGAAGAAAACTTTCCATCGACGAACGTCGCCTTACAGGCATACCTGAACACGGGCGCTTTTTGGTTAAGTACGATTAATTGGTCTGCAGTATCCTGATTAACAAACGGTGTAAACAAATCGTATTTTTTCGCCAGCGAAACAGCGACCTCGAAGCTCATGCCTGGTTTTAGTTCAGAGCAATACTGTTTCACTGCAGATGCTGTCCACGCCGCATAGCCGTTGATCGCAACGACAAGAACGACCATCGCAATAACGATCTGCACCAGACCCTTTGCAATTCTCTTCAGCATGCACCTTTACCCGCTTACGTTCAGCCTCACCGCCCCATTTGTTTCATGCGCACCAGGCGGCTCGCAGGCCAGACTTGCGATTTGTCGTAATACTCTTCAAAGACCGGGACATCCGGTGGAAGTGCGACCCAGGGCTGCTTTGATGAGGTAAAAACGTGAATTTCTGGCGGCAATCGATCCGGATCATCCAATGTTCCGACGCGGACAAACCGCAGCGAGTCGCCCCCGCCAGCGTAATTGCTCCATACTGCAATGTGGCACTTGGGGCAGCGGGAAATCCTTTGGCCCCTACCGCTTTTGGAAGGCGTGTCAATGACTTCGACTTCGCCGGTTAGTAATTCAACCCGATCGGCTTCGATCATTGCATTGATAACAAAGGCGCTTCCCGTTTCGCGCTGGCACCAGTGACAGTGACAGCAATGAACGATTAAAGGTTTTGACGTCATGCGATAACGCACCTGGCGACAGGTGCAGCCGCCGTCGTGGGGGGTCATTTCGGTGGCGATCATGACTCGATTCTCATGTTGAAACAAAAAATTCAGTTGCGCGGCTGGTTACCCTGATCTCTTCATTCTGTGCCTGCTGCATCGGCGACCAACCGCTGAAAACGCGGATGACATTGCGATGTTTTGATTCAGACACGGATGCAGCGCTATGCGGGCGATTCTAGCGCAGATGCTCCGAAATGGGTCAGGAAAAAATTGTAGGAATGCGTGCGACGCACGGAATCTGTGCATGGACGGTCATCGCCAAGCAATCAGAAAAGGCTGTCAGGGTCTCCCGTCAGCCCTTAGGTTCTGGGTGGTGATCGTGTATCCAGTGATAAATAATCAGGCCGACAACAAAGACCGGCAGCACATAGATGATTACCGGCACGGCGAACATCATCAGTGGGATATACAGCGCAAGTACGATCAGTATAAGTACGATTCCCATCATCAATCTCCGCGGGCGCTCATCTCCGCTATCCTATCGAGCAGTATCAGATTAGCGCTGCGGGGTACTGATCGCATTGACCTGGGTCAAGGGAACGCGGGCGACCCGGAGGGTGCCGCAGCAGAGACGACTCCGATTTGATTATTGCCGTCTAGCTGTTGTCCTCGAACCAGCTCTTGGTAATTGAATTGTTTTCGTGATGCATGATGCACGCGTAATAGCCGACGCCGGGTTTGGCAAAAACCACCGACGTGGTTGAGAACTCGTTACCCGTTATCCGGGTTCGCCGTATGATGCGCACGTATTCGCGATCGAACCATTCGTCTTCGTCCAGGTTGTTCATACCACCAGTTCGCACCCGGTATTTTTTTTCCGCCGCAGCAGCGAGAATTTCTCTCGCGTTGGCGCCCGGACTGGCGGCATCACATATTTCCTTTAATCCTTCTATCAACAGATACTGGGAAACGGCGCAGTAACCAATCAGCAGCACCGGGCTGATCAGCAGGACACGAAAAAGAGTTTTCAGCGTGGAAGTCACCGCGCCAGTCTAGGACACTGCTCGAGATCAGGCCAGTCCGGCGAAATAGCTGGCGTCATTTTTTCGCGATGCTGCGGTCAACCAAATCGCCTACAGGTCGATTCGAAAGCCGACAAATGCCGATCTGGGTTTGCCGGGTCTCAATCCGGCCGGACGCAGCGCGGCGATGTAGTTTTCATCGAGCAGGTTTTCGATCCTGATAAACAGATTCACGTTGCTGTTCAGGTTGTAGTCCGCGGAGAGGTCGAACACCCATCTTGAGTCGGTTCCTTCATTGGTCATGATCGGTCCGTCGCCTGCCACGGCACGGGTTTCGCTTTGGTATCCGGCATTCAGATAAATGCCGAGACTCTGACCCACCAGGCCGGCGCTGATCTGCCCCTGGTATTTCGGGATATACGGCATTTCATAACCCGCCATGACATTGCCCCAGGGCGCGTAATTACTGTCGAAACTGTTGCTGAACTCGAACCGGTCGGTCACTGTCAAGACCAGGTTGACCGGCAGGCTCCAGCCGCGAATCCAACGGTCGTCGAAAACGTAACCGGCGGATAACTCGATGCCGCTGACCACGGCCTCGCCACCATCGAACTGGTCACCGATCTGTCCGTCCCCCCCTGTGGATGCGGTCACAGTACCCACCAGGTTGTCGTAGTCGTTATAGAAATATATGGCGTCGATCGATGTCGTGCCGGCACGGAATCGAACGCCTAGTTCATAGTTGGTGCTTTCTTCTTCGCTGGCCGTGCTGCCGGGGGCCGGCGGGTTGTAACCACGGTAAGCGCCACCGAGTAAGCGCCAGGCGTCATTCAGCATATACGTCGCGCCAATTCCCGGGATGGCGACTTTGATGTCGTTATTGCGAACCTGCGTCGGGCCTCCCAGCCGGGACGGATCGCCGGTCGAGTAATCGAGGCGTTCCATTCGGATGTCCTCAAAACGAATACCCGGCTGGAAGATCCAGTTACCGGTCTCGATATCGTTGTCCAGCCAGACGCTGACAACTTTCGCGGTGCTGACGCGGTTCGACTGGCTGCCGCCGGGATTGTCGGTGGTCAGCTCGAGCGCGCCTGCGACCATCCGGTAGCCGTCCTGATCCTGGAAGCGGTCTTCCTCGTCCTCGTGATAGCCGGCGCCCAGAGTGGTCTGCCAGCGTGTGCCACCCAGCCAATGAGTTGTGGTTATGCTGGTTCGGATGCCGCGTGAGTAGTAATTGCGATTATTGTTGCGCAGGGTCAACGCATCAGCGGGGCTGTTGCCGCCACGTATCCAGTCCATTTCCTGCAGATAGCTGTCGGGGTCGGCGAGTATCATGCTGATGCCGGTGCCGTTGACACTGTCCAGCTTCAGCCAGTTGCGGCTGAACTCGTTGTTATAGGCGGTCGTGATCAGGCTCCAGTCGGCAGCGGCCGGTTCCATTGTCCAGGTCAATTGGTACTGGCGGTGCTGGCCCTCGAAGTGATCGTCCTGTGACGCGGCATATCGTTGTAGCGGATCGACGGCAAAGTCGCCGGCCGTCAGGCCGAGATAGGTTTCATCGGCAGCCTGGTCGGTGTAGCCAAGTTTTAGTTCGAGCTTCTGGAAAAAATTCGCGGATGAAGCGGAGCTAACCCGGAACTTGGCCAGGTAATCCTTTAATTCAAAGCCGGTGTCGCCACTGGCAAGCCGTTTAAATCCGTCGCTTTCTTGTCGCACGGTTTCGATCAGCCAGCCGATGCGATCCGTGCTGTCGCCAGCATAACCATAAAACTCCCGGAAGCCGTCATGGCCAATGACCGGGCTGAGGAAATAATTCTTCTCATTCGGGATGCCGGTCGAACGCAGGTTGATCGCGCCCCCGGTGGTTCTCGGGCCGACACTGATCGCTGCCGGGCCTTTTAACACTTCGATCCCTTTTATGCGCCGCTGGGTCGGGAAATAATAGGCCGACGGCGCGGAGTAGGGGGCCGGCGCGATCAGTATGTTGTCTTCAAGAACAGCAATTCTGGAGCTGCGGTCCAGGCCGGAGCCGCGAATTCCGATATTGGGTCTGAGACCGAAGCCTTCTTCGTCCTGAACATACACGCCCGGGACGGAACGAAGCACCCGCAGGATATCGTCGTAGTTGAATTGTTCGAGTTTTTCCTCGTCGACAGAGTACGCAGAGCCAGCGATTTCTTCGAAATGGTCGGGCCGGCCCAGAATACTGAACGGATCCAGTGCGATGGATTGCTGGTCCTGGTCTGCCTGGTTTTGTCCGTCGCCGGCAGAGCCGCCTGACGCTTCCTCTGCGATCGCAGGAAGGCCGAGCAGGAACAGGAGTCCCAGCGCAAATATACGGTGCATTTCAGTCTCCGGTTTCGCTGAATTTGCCGAATTATAAGAACCGGCAGCCTTAATGTAAATACGAATCATTCGTATTTACTAGGTATTAATACCTATAATCGCGATGCCGGCGGTGAAATCAGACTGCGCCCGGTCGTATCCTGAAGGCCAAAAAAATCTCCTGACGACAACGAATCCGGACACCGAAGTGGCAAACAGACCGGTACTTGTGCGCCTCTGACGGTTGTGGCTATATAGTGCCCGTTTGACCGCCGTAAACGTTGCGGGGAAAGGCATCATGGGTCCTGTCGATACCAAAAATCCGGACTACTTTCATAAGGTCGTCGATTGCCAGTGGGCGTGTCCGACGCATACCGACGTGCCGGGTTATATTCGCCTGATCGCGCAGGGCCGATTCAGCGATGCGTACATGCTGAATCGTGAGTCGAACCTGTTTCCCGGGATCCTGGGTCGGGTTTGTGACCGGCCTTGCGAACCGGCGTGCCGTCGTGTCCGGGTCGAGGAAAAACCGGTCGCCATTTGCCGCCTGAAACGCGTTGCTGCGGATCTGCGCGACGATATCAGCGACCGCCTGCCCAGGGCGCCCAAGCAAAAAAATGGCAAAAGGGTCGCCCTGATTGGCGCAGGATGCGCCTCGCTGGCAGTAGCCAACGACTTGTTGCCGCTGGGCTACGAGGTCGTGATTTTTGAACAGTACGACACGACCGGCGGTTTGATGCGAACCAATATCCCGGCGTTTCGATTGCCGGCAAGCGTGCTGGACGAAGAAATCAACATGATCGTGGATATGGGCGCCGATCTGCGCCTTGGCCACAAGATCAGCAGCATGAAAGCTTTGCTGGACGAGGATTTCGATGCGATTTTTGTTGGCACGGGTGCACCGCGTGGCCGCAATCTGGAAATCCCGGGCCGCTATGACACAGATCGAATTCATATCGGTATCGCCTGGCTGGAATCCATCGCCTTCGAACACACCGACTCGATCGGCAAAATCGTGGTCATTATCGGCGGTGGAAACACAGCGATGGATTGTTGCCGCAGTTCGCTCAGACTTGGCGGCGAGCGGGTTATCGTTACCGCACGCAAACCGCGTCATCTGCTCAAGGCGTCCGACTGGGAACTCGAAGATGCTGAGGAAGAGCAAATTGAACTGTTGCTCAATCACGCGCCGATCAGGTTCATAGTCGAAGACGGCAAGCTGACCGGTGTGGAGTTTGCGAAAGTGGAATGGCACGAAGACGAAGATGGCCGCCTGCAGTCGACCGAGCTTGACCGGGTCATCCTGCCTTGCGACGACGTGATTCTCGCAGTTGGCCAGGAAAACGCTTTCCCGTTCATGGAAAGAGACATCGGCATCGAGTTTGATCAGTGGGACGTCCCGGTCGTTGACCCGGTTACCTTCCAGTCGACGCGCGAAGGCGTGTTTTTTGGCGGCGACGCGGCGTTCGGTCCAAAAAACATCATCTGGGCCGTCGCGCATGGGCAGCAGGCAGCGATATCCATTCACAAGTATTGCCAGGGCGAGGACATGACCGACCGCGCGCCCGACCAGGTCACGATGGAAAGCACCAAGATGGGCATGCACGAATGGAGTTACAGCAACGACTACGATGTCGGCGCCCGCCGCCTGATGCCTCATGTCGGCCTCAAAGAGCGCTTCAAAAAACTGAATATCGAGGTCGAACTGGGGTTTACCCCAGAACAAGCCGTGGAAGAAGTGGAGCGTTGCCTGAACTGTGATATCCAGACGGCGTTCGAAGCCAAGCGTTGTATCGAATGTGACGCCTGTATCGATATCTGCCCGGTCAATTGTCTGACGATGACAGCGGATGGACCGGAGGAGGAATTGCGGCAACGCCTCAGCGCCCCCAGCACCAATTCCGAACAAGCATTATTTGTTTCCGAAGCGCTGCCCCAAACCGGTCGTGCGATGGTTAAAGACGAAGACCTTTGCATCCATTGTGGCCTTTGTGCGGAACGTTGTCCGACCGCCGCGTGGGATATGCAAAAATCAACCATTTCTTTTCCCCGGGCCGTGGACCAGACTACATGTCAGAAGCAACGCCGCAGCGCATAAACGATTTCGTTATCAAACTGGCCAACGTCAATGGCACTGGCTCCACCAGTGCCAACAGCCTGATCATGAAAACCATTTTCAGGATGGGCATCCCGGTAATGGCGAAGAACTTTTTCCCATCGAATATTCAGGGACTGCCGACCTGGTATGAGATTCGGATCAGCAAGGACGGTTACACGTCGCGTTCCGGGCGGGTCGATATGATGGTGGCGATGAATGCCCAGACTTATACCGAGGATCTTGCGGAGCTCGCTAGCGGCGGCTACCTGATGTACGACTCGTCGTGGCCCAGGGACCGGCAGCTAAAACGCGACGACATTCACCAGCTTGGCATTCCGCTGGCAAAAATGATGAACCGGCATTTCACCGATCCCCGATCGCGAATTCTGCTCAAGAATATCGCTTATGTCGGTGCACTGAGCGCGCTGCTCGACATGGACAAGTCGGTGATCGACGAAATACTGGAGCAAATGTTCTCAAAAAAACCGCAACTGCTCGAGGCCAACCACAAAGCCGTTGCGTTGGGCCATGAATATGCGCTGGAGAACTTTGACTGCCCGTTGCCGATACGCGTCGAGCCCATGGACAAGACGAAAAATCATGTTGTGATCGATGGCAATACAGCCGCTGCCATCGGGTGTCTTTACGCCGGCGTTACTGTTGGCGCGTGGTATCCGATTACGCCGTCAACATCGCTGATGGATGCTTTCAAGTCGCTCTGCGAGCGCTACCGCGTGGATCCAGAGACCGGCAAGAACCGTTTCTGCATTATCCAGGCCGAGGACGAGCTGGCGGCGATCGGCATGGCGCTGGGCGCGACCTGGGGCGGCGCACGTTCGTTTACGCCGACCAGCGGCCCGGGGCTGTCCTTGATGAGCGAGTTCCTGGGGTTCGCCTATTACGCCGAATTGCCGCTGGTGCTCTTCGATGTCCAGCGCAGCGGCCCGTCAACGGGGCTGCCAACGCGGACCCAGCAGTCGGACATTATTTCCGCCGCCTACGCGTCACATGGCGATACCCGGCATGTACTGGTGTTTCCGGCGGATCCGGAGGAGTGTTTCCATCTCTCGGTCGAGGCATTCGACCTGGCTGATCGGTTGCAGACGCCGGTAATCGTGCTCAGCGATCTTGATATAGGAATGAACGACTGGATGTGCCCGGAATTCGCCTGGGATGACAATTATCAGCCCGATCGCGGCAAGGTATTGCGCGAAGCGGAGCTAAAATCGGTCGAATCCTTCTCCCGTTACCTCGATGTGGACGGCGACGGGATCTGTTATCGCAGTTATCCGGGGGATCACCCCAAGGGCGCGTACTTTTTGCGCGGTTCAGGGCACACGGCGCATGCCAAATACTCCGAGGACCCGGACGAATACGAGAACCTGATGCAGCGTCTCTTATGCAAGTGGGAGACAGCGAAAAGTTATGTGCCGAAGCCGGTTCTGCGGAGCGGGAAAAAGGCGGTTGCCGGGGTAATCGCTTTTGGCAGTAGTGACGGGGCCGTTCGCGAAGCGCTGGACCGGCTGAAGAAGCAGGGCATGCCGATGGATTATCTGCGCATCCGGGCTTTCCCATTCAACGAGCAGGTGGATGAATTCCTGCGCAAACACAAGCGGGTATTCGTCGTGGAGCAAAATCGCGACGCGCAAATGAAAATGCTGCTGGTCAATGAAAGCGCGGCCGACTCGCACCAGTTGATTTCAATATTGCATTACAACGGATTTCCGATGAGCTGTGACGATGTGATGAAACGGATTCAGACCGCTGTGGCGGACAAGGGGGCGGCGGCATGAGTTATATCTCCAAACCTAAAGTCAGTCACCCTGGTCTGGAAAAGAACAAACTCGGTTTGCGGCAACGGGATTACGAAGGCACGATTTCTACACTGTGCGCCGGGTGTGGCCACGATTCGATCTCCGCAGCGTTAATCCAGACATTTTTTGAGCTGAGTATAGATCCGTATCGCGTAGCAAAAACCAGCGGTATCGGCTGTTCTTCCAAAACGCCCGCTTATTTTCTGGGCCAGTCGCATGCTTTCAATTCGGTACACGGGCGAATGCCGTCCGTTACGATGGGCGCCAATGCCGCAAACCGTAGTTTGCTTTATGTCGGCATATCGGGCGATGGCGATTCATTGTCCATAGGTATGGGACAGTTTTGTCACGCCATTCGTCGTAATCTGAACATGGCGTATATCATCGAAAACAACGGCGTTTATGGACTGACCAAAGGTCAGTTTTCTGCCACGGCGGATATCGGTAGCACGGCTAAAAAAGGCGAGGTCAATAATCAAAAGCCGATCGATGCGGCTCTGACCGCGATTAACCAGGGGGCGGGGTATGTCGCTCGTGGATTCTCCGGCGACAGGGATCAACTCGTACCGTTGCTAAAGGGGGCTCTTTTACACCAAGGCATTGCATTGGTGGATATCGTCTCGCCCTGTGTAACGTTTAATGATCACGAGGGTTCTACCAAGAGCTACGCGCACACGCGGGAACATTACCACGCTCTTCAGCAAACCGATTTTGTCGCGCCGGCCGAGGAGATTACGGTCAGTAGCGAGGGAAGGGAGTTGACACCCGTCACATTGCACGATGGCAGCCGGATTCTACTGCGCAACGTCGAGAAAGGGTACGACCCGCGTGATCAGGCCTCGGCATTCGCCTACCTGAAAAACTGCCAGTTGCGCGGTGAAATACCGACCGGACTGTTATACGTTGAAGAAAATAGTGTCGATTTCCATGAGCGAAACAACACGATCGATGCGCCGCTGAACAGTCTCTCTCACGAAGACGTTTGTCCCGGATCCGATGCTCTGAAGAGTATTCTCAGCCGATACAGCTGAGCAACGATCCGATCGCAGGAAAAAATCAGCGATCCATGCGTCGAACCGACGCGCGGCTGGCGACATACATCGTATCGGCTGGCCTGTTGGCGAAAATGCCCACGCTGACCACGCCCGGAATCTGGTTGAAACGACTTTCCATCTCGGGCGGATTTACGATCTTAAGATTGTATACGTCCAGGATGTGGTTGCCGTTGTCGGTGACAAAATCCTGCCGCCAGACCGGTTGCCCGCGCGATTTAACCATTTGCCGGGCAACGAATGAACGGGCCATCGGGATGACCTCGACGGGCATTGGAAATTTCCCCAGCATCCCGACCAATTTGCTCTCATCGATAATACAGACGAACCGGCGCGAAGCTTCGGCGACAATCTTTTCGCGGGTCAATGCACCGCCACCACCTTTTATCAGGTAATGGTGCTTGGTCGCTTCGTCCGCGCCATCCACGTAGAGGTCAAGCGTCCCAACGTCATTGAGTTCGCTGACCGCAAAGCCGTTTTTTTCCAGCAGTTTCGTGCTCATCTCGGAGCTCGAAACGACGGCATCGATATGTGACTTCATGTGCTGCAAAGCATCGATAAAGTAATTAACCGTGGAACCGGTTCCGACGCCCAGCAGGCATCCTGGCTGAATCAATTCCAGTGCTGCTTCGGCCGCAGATTTCTTGAGTAGATTCTGTTGTTGCATAGCGGGGACAGAGTATGCCGTGGAATTTGTCGTGGGGCAAAAAAAAAGTGCCCGCGTGGCGGGCACACTATTGACTGTCCTTGCCCCGGAATCGAGGCGGGCTAACGCCCGCCTCTCCGGATATCCATAAGCTACAGCTTATTTCTTCCTGGCTGCAGTCCTTTTCTTAGTCTTTCTCTTGGCCTTTTTCTTACCCTTTTTCTTAGCTACTTTCCTTTTGGCCTTTTTCTTACCCTTTTTCTTGGCTACTTTCTTTTTAGCCTTCCTCTTGGTTTTTTTCTTACCCTTTTTCTTAGCTACCTTCCTTTTGGCCGTCCGCTTCTTAGCGACTTTCTTCCGGCCTGCCTTTCTCTTCTTGGCAACCTTCTTACGTTTCTTAGCTGCAGAAATCTTCCTTTTTACAGAAGTTTTCTTTCTCGCTTTCTTTTTAGCCATAGCTAGTTTATCTCCGTGTCGGGTGTCCGAGGCCGAGTATAACTATAAATCAGGAAAATTCCAGTTTGCGGCAACAAAAAATTGTGACGAACTTCACACTAATAAAAAAGCGCAATTTCCGGTTATCTATTTTCGCTGTGTTTTTGGTTTTTTAAAATAAAAAAATTTCGCAAAAAACTCAAATAATTTTTTTAAAATTATTTATGGTTTTCATGCTTTTGAAAGATTACGAAAGATTATTAATGAATTCCCAGTACACTTTTTTGACCGGCATTACAGACAGCCGATTGCCACGCATTAATAGCTGGAAGCCCTGCAAATCCTTGTCTGCATGCTGTTTTAGCAGCTGTAGAGAGAGTTCTGTGCGGAATTTCTTTTTCAGCATAACGTCAACCATAATCCAGCGTGGGGCATCGGGGTCGGACTTCGGGTCAAAGTGTTTGTCGCCGGGATCGAACGCCGTGTGATCTGGGTAACCTTCGCGTGCAATAGATACCGTTCCAACGATTCCCGGGTCCGCACAGTTGGAATGATAAAAGAACGCGAGATCACCTTTTTTCATTTGATCGCGCATCATATTGCGCGCCTGGTAGTTACGTACACCATCCCAGTGAGCGGTTTTATTCGGGCTTCGTGCGAGATCGTCAATACTGAATTCGCCTGGCTCTGACTTGAACAACCAGTAGTTCATCGTGATTCCTTTTTGGCGTTTATACGTGGTTTTGTTCGTCGTTGGCCGAGTAAACGTTGTTTTCCGTTACCGCGACGTGAAGGGGTACATCCCAATCAGCGGTGTTGATCGATTCCAAACGCTGAAATTCATAGGCAAGACCGACCAAACGTGGCTTTTTCCAGTTTTTTCGGCGCTTCAGGAACGAAAAGCAACGGTCATAATATCCGGCGCCCAGGCCGAGCCGGTTTAATGAACGATCGAAGGCC
>CAZMOM010000013.1:0-66749 GCA_964568075.1 uncultured Gammaproteobacteria bacterium | reverse complement strand
GGCCACCAGCGGCGTCAGAACCAGATCCAGCTTTTGAACTGCAACGAAATTGCGGGTGCCCGGCACCGGCTCGGGAATGCCGTAACGATTTAGCACCATCCGCATGTCCGGCTCGTAGGCCACAAATTTCATAGACCGTCCGTGATTGGTCAGCACCGGCAGGTAAACGTCCTTACCAGCGTTCAAAGCGATCGTGATCAGTGGCCACGTATCGACTTCACCGTCAAACGGCAGGTATGCCGCTATCCGGCCAGCTTTGCTAAACATAGGTAGAGATGCCAGCAAATGCGCAATGTCCCGTGAGGCGGCAACCTGATCGCGCAGTGGGGTATTCCTGCGCATCATGCGCATTTTTTTTCGAATATCGGTTCGCTCGGAGTCAGCCACGTTTGTTTCGCGAATAAAAAACGCACCCCGCCTGGGCCGTCACGGACCTTTGCTCTCGAACCAGAGCAATAAGTGGGACTGGCCGTGGCATCGCAGGCTTTCCGCAAAGGGCGGCCGTGCTCAAAAACACCGACAGTACCTTGTCCCAGGATAAAGTAATTAGGGTCGAGAGGTATCCCGGTCCGTGTCGAACCCCGCAGGGTGCGTCATGAACATCAGTATACATAGACGGGCCTGCTTGAAAAGAGCGGCGGTCACAAATCCATTTGTTGGTCCTTTTGCAGGGCCGTTTCCACCCGATCCGTCAGGTTTCGCAAGCGCATGCTCACGGTTTCACTAATGTTTTCACCCTGGCTTTGAGCAGCGAGAAAATCATTCGTGATATTGAGTGCGGCCATTACAGCGATCCGGTCCAGACCAATTACCTTTCCGGTGTCCCTGATTTCACGCATCTTTTTGTTCAACAGTTCGGCGGCGTCAAGCAGCGCGGCACGCTCGCTGATCGGGCAGGAAACCTGATATTCCTTCTCGAGAATTCGGACATTGACCTTGGCAAATGTATCACTCATCAGCCTTGCTCCATCGCCTTGAGGCGGGTGATCATGGACTCGACGCGCGAGCGTACTTGTTCATTCTTCTGTACCAGGCTGGCCCGTTCGTTAATCAGATTGTCCTGGCGCTGTCGCAGGGAACGGTTTTCGTCCTTGAGTTGGGTCGTAATGAGAACCAGCTCGTCAAGACGTTTTTCCAGGCGCCGCAGCTCGGATTCGAATTTTTGTGTTGAGTCAGCTTTTGACATGTTGCAAATATAGAGCCGCGCGATGGTTGCGGTCAATCTGGCTGCCTGTCAAAAAGCCTTCCAATCAGCGTAAAAAGGGGTTTTGCGGCGGGGTTTTGGTATTACGCGGCATATCCCTGATAATCTGCTGTCATTGAGGGGAAAAGAACATGCCTGAATTTCAGACCCTTAACAGCGCGCTGGCAGACGCCAATGCGGGCTTCGGCGCGGCGGAAGCGCACGGCATATTGTGCGGAATACTTTGCGCCGAGGCACAGCAGAGCGGGACACGCTGGCTGAACGAAGTTTTTCCGGACGCCCCGGGGCCCGATGATTGCCGGGATATGCTCGGCGAGCTGTTTGCGCTGACCTACCGTGCGCTGGAAGAGGAGCAAATGGATTTTATGCCGTTGTTGCCATCCGCAGGCGACCTGCTTGACCTGAGAGCTATCTCGCTCGGGCAATGGTGCCAGGGTTTTCTCATCGGGTTTGGGCTTGGTGGTATCGGGGAGTTGCAGGACAAGCTGCCGGGCAAGGTCAGCAAAGTGATGTCCGATCTGGAGCAGATTGCGAAATCGGTAAGCGACGATGGTGGCGAGGAAGACGAGGCTGCATTCACCGAGGTGCTCGAGTATGTTCGTGTGAGCGTTCAACTTATCTATGAAGAACTTGCGGGTTTACGCGGCGATGCCGGCGTGCCGCCGGTCATACATTAAGGATTAGCGAAAGGTTTCAGGGAATGACAAAAACTGAATTCGCACGCCGGCGCCGGCAACTGATGCGAATGATAGGCAAGGGCGGTATAGCGATTCTGCCGGCGTCACCGGAGAAAATCCGTAACCGCGATACGAGTTACCGGTACCGGCAGGACAGCGATTTTTTTTACCTGACCGGGTTTAATGAACCGGAGGCGGTCACGGTCCTGGTCCCCGGACGCGTACACGCCGAATATATTATGTTCTGCCGTGAGCGCGACCCCTCCCGCGAAACCTGGGATGGTCCAAGGGCCGGGACTGATGGCGCGCAAGCGGAATACGCGGCAGATGATGCGTTCCCCATTGCGGATATCGACGAAATTCTTCCCGGGCTGATGGAAAACTGCGAGCGTGTGTATTACACGATGGGCGCGTACCCGGAGTTCGATCAGCAGGTACTGGGCTGGTTCAATGGACTGCGCAACCGCGGGCAAAGCAACGAGTTGATACCGCAGGAATTTGTCGCGCTGGATCATCTATTACATGACATGCGCCTGTATAAAAGCCGCAGCGAAATAGGCGCGATGAGGAAGGCGGCACGCATCACGGCGAAAGCGCATCACAAATTGATGGCGGCGTGTCGGCCGGGAAAAATGGAGTACGAACTGGAAGCTGAGCTGCTGCACGAATTCAAGCGCAACGGCTGCGACCCATCGTATCAGCCGATAGTCGGTTCCGGACCAAACAGTTGCATACTGCATTACGTGCTCAACAACCGGCAAATGAAAGACGGCGAGATGCTACTGGTCGATGCCGGCTGCGAATACCAGGGATACGCGTCGGACATCACCAGAACGATGCCGGTCAGTGGCCGTTTTAGCGACGAACAAAAAGCAATTTATGAAATTGTTCTCGAAGCGCAAAAAGCAGCGATTGAAAAGGTGTCGCCGTCGTGCCACTGGAACGAATCACACCTGGCCGCAGTGAAAACTATTACCCGCGGGCTGGTCAGGCTCGGCCTGCTGAAAGGCAGGGTACCCACGTTGATAAAAAAAGAAGCATACAAAAAATTCTTTATGCACAGAACCGGCCACTGGATCGGTCTGGATGTGCACGACGTTGGTGATTACCGGGTGCACGAAGAGTGGCGTCGCCTCGAGGCTGGCATGGTGCTGACCGTCGAACCTGGAATTTACGTCGCTCCTGGAACAAAAGGTGTGGCAAAAAAATGGTGGGGCATCGGCGTGCGTATCGAAGACGATGTCCTGGTAACAAAGGATGGCTGCGAAGTCCTGAGCCGCGATTTACCGAAGGAAGTCGATGAAATAGAAGCCCTGGTTGGGGCGTATCAATGATCTGCACATGATGATAAGACAGACTGAATTTGATGTCATTATTGTCGGTGGCGGCATGGTCGGCGCCAGCCTCGCTGTCGCGCTCGCTCCGCTGCCGATTACGGTAGCTATAATCGAGGCGCACGATCCGCGCCGGCGTGGCGTGCCGCAACCCAGTTATGACGATCGGTCAACGGCGATCGCGAGCGGTTCGCAGAAGATACTGGCAACGATCGGCGTGTGGCCCGACATGGACAGCGACGCGACCACCATACTGGATATCCATATCTCGGACCGCGGGCATTTCGGGATGAGCCGGATTAGCGCGCAACAGGAGAATGTGCCGGCGCTGGGTTATGTCGTTCCCAATCGAACCATCGGGCGCGCGCTTTGGGCAGCTCTGGCATCTTTCGAAAATATTCATCTGTTTTGCCCCGCGCGTTTGCAGTCGCTGGACAATGAAGGCGACCGGGTCAGCGTCAGGATCAGCGAGGAAAGCGGCGATCCGCTGGTCTTGCAGGGCCGACTCGTGGCGGCGGCCGATGGAGCGCAGTCAGTCGTTCGCAAGAAACTCGGTATCGAAGCGACGGTCTGGGATTACGGTCAGACCGCGATCATCAGTAACGTTACAACGGAAAAACCGCATCAAAATGTGGCCTACGAGCGATTCACCGAGAACGGACCGATGGCGGTTCTGCCGATGAGCGAAGGACGCAGTGCGCTGGTCTGGACGGTGCCGGACAGTCAGGTTGAGGATATTCTACGAATGGGTGATGAACAGATCCTGGCGCGATTGCAGGAGTTGTTCGGCTTCCGCCTGGGCCACTGGCAGAAAATCGGTTCGCGGGTATCTTATCCGCTAAGTATGGTTAAGGCGGAGGAACAAATCCGTCACCGGGTCGCGATTATCGGCAACGCGGCGCACGGGCTCCACCCGATCGCCGGTCAGGGATTCAATCTCAGCTTGCGTGATGTTGCTGTGCTCGCCGACGTCATCGCGGCCGCAGACGATCCGGGTGCGCACCACGTACTGGAAAAATATTGTCAGTGGCGGAATGGAGACCAGGCGCGGGTAATGGGTTTTACCGACGCGCTGGTCAGGGTGTTTGGCAACCCGCTGACCACGGTTAAGGCCGTGCGCAACCTGGGACTGGTGTTGTTCGATCTGCTGCCGGGCGGCAAGAGTTTGCTGGCGCGTCACACGATGGGAAGAAGCGGCGAACTGCCCAGACTCGCGCGCGGGGTGCCCCTGCAATGAAACGTCCGGTCATTTGTATTGTCGGCGGCGGAATGGTGGGTTGCGTATTGGCCGGCCTGCTCGGTCGCGACACTCGCTACCCCGGTTCGATCATCCTGATCGAAGCCGGTATGCCGCCCGAACCCGGCAACTCATACGACTTGCGTGTCGTCGCGTTGTCTGCTGCCTCTCAGCGCATCCTGGATGCGACCGGCGCCTGGGAAACCATCGCGGAGACCCGCATTTCCCCATATCGTGAGATGCAGGTCTGGGACGCCGAATCCAAGCCGGGATTTCCAGGCTCTATCCGGTTTTCCTCGGCGGAAGTTGGCGAAGCCACGCTCGGCCACATCGTCGAGAACCAACTGATTCGACAATCGCTGTGGCGGCAGCTGGATAAAATGGACAACGTCATCATCCGGCCGGATTGCCGGGTCAATGAGCTGGCTATCGGGGATGACAAAGCCAGTCTGGTTCTCGAAAACGGTGACCTCGTGGAATCCACGCTGGTCGTTGCCGCGGATGGCGCGGGATCTCCGTTGCGTGGAATGGCCGGGATCGAAACCACCGGCTGGTCGTATCAACAAAAAGCGGTCGTGACCCATGTGCACAGCGAGCTTCCGCATTGCGAAACAGCCTGGCAGCGCTTTCTGCCGACCGGCCCGCTGGCTTTTCTGCCGCTGGCCGATGGCAGGAGTTCGATCGTCTGGTCCACGACCGTCGACGAGGCCGATCGCCTGCTCAACCTGGATGAGGGGAATTTTCTGGCTGAACTGGAAGCCGCAAGCGACGGCGTACTGGGGAAACTATCGGCATGCGCTAAACGCGCCGCGTTTCCACTGCGGCTCTTGCATGCGCAAAACTATTGTCTGCAACGGCTGGCGCTAATCGGCGACGCGGCCCACGCCATTCATCCGCTGGCCGGGCAGGGCGCCAACCTTGGGTTTATGGATGCGGCGGCCCTGCACGAAACGCTAATCAATGCATTGCTCGCCGACGAAGATCCGGGGGATCGACTGGTGCTGAGACGGTATGAGCGCTGGCGCAAGGGAGACAATATGATGATGCTGGCCGCGATGGATGGCATCAAAAGGCTATTTAGCAACAACGATCGAGCGCTGGGCCGCGTTCGCAGTTTGGGGCTGAGCCTCGTTAACGCGTTGCCGCCTGCGCGCAAGGCGTTGGTCCGGCGCGCGATGGGGATGACGGGCGTCCTGCCAGAATTACTGGCCAAGGGGCGGCCTGCCGACAGCCCCATGCGCGGTGAAGTGCGATGAGCGGCGACGGTTTCCAGGTACGCGCGGCGACCGCGGCTGACGTTCCGCTGATCCTGGCCTTGATCACCGAATTGGCCGAGTATGAGGAGCTGGCGCACGAGGTAACCGCCAGCGAGGAAAAATTAATGGCCAGCCTGTTTGGCGACAGGGCCTGTGCCGAGGTACTGATCGCGGAAGCGAAGACGACGGCAGGGCCGCTAACGCCAGCGGGGTTCGCTTTGTACTTCCATAATTACTCGACCTTCCTGGGCCAGCCGGGTATTTATCTCGAAGATCTTTTCGTGCGGACCGAGTTTCGCAGCGTGGGCATCGGGTTGGGTTTGTTACGTGAACTGGCGAGGATTACGATTAGCAGACAGTGTGGCCGCCTGGACTGGATGGTGCTGGACTGGAACGAGTCGGCAATGGAATTTTACCGGCGCAATGGTGCAAGACCGGTTGACGGTTTTTTGCCTTACCGGGTAACCGGTGATGCCTTGCAGCGACTGGCGAAAGGCGGGACAGATAATTAAAGGAGCGTTTTTATATGTCGCATCGGGAACTGGAAGATCTCCTTGAGGAGTTGCAGCAGGAACTGAACGAGGGGAGCAGCCTGGACGAGGATGCGCGGGCCCAGCTGGCCGATCTTCAGGTCAGTATCGGGCGGCTGCTCGGCAACGATCCGGATGAGCCGGACACCCATTTATCGGATTCGCTGACCCGCAATATCGATCGGTTTGAAAGCAGTCACCCGGCGCTGACGATGGTGCTGGGGCGAATTGCCGATATCCTGAACAAGCTGGGCATTTGACGTCCGCCGCGCAGCGCATATCGTTCTCACGCGTTTTGGTGGTGCCGGCTACTGATCCCGAGCCAGCGAGTCGATCTTTGCCGCACAGATAAAATCATTGTCCGACAAGCCGTCGATCGCATGGGTCGTGAAACGAACCAGGCAGTGCCCATAACCCACTTCCAGATCGGGATGATGATTTTCTGCGTTGGCTATCCAGGCCACCGCATTGACGAAGCTCATCGTTTTGTAGAAACCCTTGAACGTGAAATCCTTGTATATCTGCTTCCCGTCGCTGGATACCGCCCAGCCATCTGCCAATTGCGCCAGAAGAACGGCTGCCTGTTCCGCTAACAAAGGCTTGCCGCCTCCCTCGCATGGCGTGCAATGTCTTTCTTTCAGATCACTCATAATTTCCACCGTGCGACTCAGCGCGCAGCTTGATAATGGCTGCGAATATATTCGGCCACCAGTTCCTTGAAATCGTCCGCTATGTTGTCGCCTTTCAGCGTGACCGACTTTTGGCCATCCACATAAACCGGGGCGACTGGTTTTTCACCGCTACCCGGCAGGCTGATGCCGATATTCGCATGCTTGCTTTCGCCCGGCCCATTGACCACGCAACCCATGACGGCAACGCTCATGTTTTCGACACCGGGATATTTTTCCCGCCAGCGCGGCATTTGCCGATAGATATTCGACTGAATTTCCCGAGCGAGTTCCTGAAACACCGTGCTGGTGGTGCGGCCACAACCAGGGCAGGCGATGACGGTGGGGGAAAAGGCACGCAGACCCATGCCCTGTAGTATTTCCTGCGCAACCTGTACTTCCTTCGTGCGCGAGGCGCCCGGCTCTGGCGTCAGCGATATTCGTATCGTGTCGCCGATACCCTGTTGCAGCAGCACGCCCAGAGCCGCGGTGGAAGACACAATACCTTTGCTGCCCATGCCGGCCTCGGTCAGACCCAGGTGCAACGGATAGTCACAGCGTTGTGCCAGATCCTGGTAAACCTGTATCAGATCCTGAACCCCCGACATCTTGCAGGACAAGACAATACGATCGTGTCCGAGCCCTAGCTCCTCGGCGCGTTTCGCGCTTCCCAGCGCCGATTTCTGCATGGCTTCGAGCACGACGCTGCGAGCGTCCAGCGGTTCGTCGCTGGCCGAGTTTTCGTCCATCAGCATCGTGAGCAAATCCTGATCGAGGCTGCCCCAGTTCACGCCGATACGCACCGGCTTATGTTTTTCACAAGCGACTGCGATCATCTCGGCAAACTGCGGGTCACGTTTTTTGCCACGACCGACGTTACCTGGGTTGATCCGAAATTTTGCCAGCGCGTCTCCGCACTCGCCGACCTGGCGAAGAAGTTTGTGCCCGTTGAAATGAAAATCGCCGATCAGTGGCGTATGGCAACCCAGCTTGTCCAGGCGCTGACGGATTTCCGGCACCGCCGTCGCCGCATCCAGATTGTTGACGGTCAGGCGAACCAGTTCCGAGCCCGCCTCCGCCAGTTCGACGACCTGTGTCACCGTCGCCTCGACGTCCGCCGTATTGGTATTGGTCATCGACTGGACGACAACCGGCGCTTTGTCGCCTATGGTTACGCCGTCAACCTGGCAGGCAACGGACGATCTGCGCTGGATGCTCATCGATCCGCCGCTGTTGCGAGCCGCTGTTGTTCCCTGGCTAACCACGTGTGGACCTGATCTTCGAGTATGTCCAGCGGGACAGCGCCGCTGCCAAGTACGACCTCATGGAATGTTTTGATGTCGAAGGCGTCGCCCAGGGCTTCCTCGCTTTCTCGTCGCAGCTGTTTTATTTTCAGCTCACCGATCTTGTAGGCAAGCGCCTGACCAGGCAAGGCGATGTAGCGATCGATTTCGTTAACGATATCGTGCTCGGTTTTGGCTGCGTTGGCCGTGAAGAATTTAATGGCTCTCTCGCGGCTCCAGCCCTTTGCGTGTATGCCTGTATCGACTACGAGTCGCACTGCCCGCCACATCTCATAGGTGAGCTGGCCGAATTTGGAATACGGGTCGGTATACAGGCCGATGTCGGCGCCGAGACTTTCACTGTACAGCCCCCAGCCTTCGACAAACGCGGTAAAGCCGCCATAGCGCCTGAATTTTGGTAATTCACCCAGTTCCTGGGCCAGCGCGATCTGGAAGTGATGACCGGGGACCGCTTCGTGCACACTGAGAACTTCCATTTCGTATTTCGGCCTGACGTCGGGCCGGTACAGGTTGACGTAATAGGTGCCCGGGCGGCTGCCGTCGGCTGCTGGCGGACTGTAATAGGCAGTCGTGGTGTCCGGAGCGATGGCCTCGGGTATCGCCTTGACGACGTATGGCGCATTCGGCAGCCGGTTAAAAAGCTTTGGCAATTGCGGGTCGATGCGCTTGGTGATCGCGACGTATCCAGCGAAAAGCTCATCCGGATCGTCGTAGTAAAATCGCGAATCTTTGCGTAAAAAATCGAGAAAATCATCGAATGTGCCGTCAAAATCTAAATCTCCGATAATCGTCTTCATCTCGCTGCGAATCCGCGCCACTTCAATTTTGCCGATTTCGTGGACTTCGTCGGCGGTTAAAGAGGTCGTCGTATAGTGCTCGACCCGGAACTGGTAAAATGCCTTACCGTCCGGCTGGGCCGATGCACCGATCCGGCTGCGTGTCATCGGCAGGTAACTGTTTTCGAAAAATTTCCTGAACCGCTCAAAGCTGGGCAGGACTTTCTGCGCGATGACATCCTGTGCACGAGTTCTCAGCGTGCGCTGGCGCGCGGCCGAAATTCCTTCCGGCATGTTATTGAACGGTTTGTAAAAAGGGCTATCGGCCGGGTCATCAACAAGCTGCGCGTCGATCTGCGCCGGTACTCGCTGCATGATGACGGTCGGATGAATTCTGCCTTCCTTTATACCCCGGCGCATCAGTTGGATCGTCTGGTCCATGTAGACATCGAAACTGTGCAGGCGCGCAAGCCAGTCTTCATACGCGCGTGTGTCCGGGAAATTGAGCCGGTCGGCCAGCTGATCTGCGGTCTGAATACCACCGCGCTGGTTCAACGGAACCAGGAAGCGCCTGAAACGATGCGCTTTGATCTGTTCCTCGAACTGACGCTGGAACAGGTCGTAATTGATCTTGTCGGAATCTGACAGCTGGCTGCGGTTGATTCGTTTCAGGCTGGCCAGCGTGCGCCGGTCTTCGGCGTGTGAAAATGCGATGGCGCTGAGACTCAGATCAGGCCATTGCCGGTTATAACGCAGGTCACCCAGACTGGACGCCATGGTCGGGTTTTCCTTCAGGGTCCGCTCCCAGGACTCGTCGAACAACTGGAAAAGGTCCGCAGTCGCATCGGCCCTGACGATTTGCGCTTGCCCGGATTGCAGCAGTAACGCTGCCGCGACCGTGATTACGTCGCTGCGTCTCACCGAATTCTCCTCAGTCGATGGGGACGACTATTCTCGCCGCTACCTGATGCGATCAGCAAGCCCGGCTTTGGTTCCCGGATTACATTCACAGATTCGATCAGTTATCATTCTCAGCCCGATTCAACCTATCCGCTGGAGAGAACCCGAAAGGGTCGCCGAAGGCGCAACTTGCCCGGAAACGCTCAGGCAAACGGACAACGGATAAATATCGGCTCTGGAGAGCGACCGCGGCGCGGTCCACCGAAGGGGCGCGGTCGGCTTTTTCCCGGCCCGATCTCTCAGGTTTCAGGACAGGGGGGCGGCAGATCTTAGGTCTGCCGCCTTTTTTGTTGCCGGTAGTCAGAGGATTCGACAATGCCAGACAGAACCTCTTTATATGCTGTGCACGTGGCGTCCGCTGCCAGAATGGTCAATTTTAGCGGCTGGCTGATGCCGGTCAACTATGGCTCCCAGATCGAGGAGCACCATGCCGTGCGCAATGATGCCGGCATGTTTGACGTTTCGCATATGACCATTATCGACTTGAAAGGCGGGGCCGTGAAGCCGTTCCTGTCGCACCTGCTGGCCAATGATGTCGCCAGGTTGCAGACTTCGGGAAAAGCGCTTTATTCCTGCATGCTGAATAAAGACGGCGGCGTTATCGATGACCTGATCGTTTATTACATGACCGCAGAGTGGTTCCGGATGGTGGTCAACGCGGCTACCCGTGACCAGGATCTGGCCTGGATCGACGAGCAGGCCGTTCATGACGGCGTGAAAGTCGGGGTTCGGGATGATCTGGCGATGATCGCGGTCCAGGGTCCCAACGCCAGGAAAAAGGCGGCGAGTCTGTTATCGGCGGGGGATGCGGCAGCGGCGCTGGCCCTGAAGCCGTTCACTGCCGCCGAAATTGCCGGCATGTTTATCGCGCGAACGGGTTATACGGGCGAGGACGGCTGGGAAATCATGTTGCCAGATGATTCCGCCGCCGAATTCTGGACCCGACTTAACGATGCGGGCGTACGCCCCTGTGGCCTCGGCGCCAGAGACACGCTGCGTCTCGAGGCGGGCATGAATTTATATGGCCATGACATGGACGAAACGACGACGCCCCTGGAATCCGGGTTGTCGTGGACGGTAGCGCTGGATCCGCAGGAACGGGATTTTATAGGCCGTGCCGCCCTTGAAAAACAAAAGGCCGCAGGGATGCGCCGCAAACTGGTTGGTCTGATCCTGCAGGGCAAGGGCGTGCTGCGTACATACCAGAAAGTGTTTTGTGAAGGTGGCGAAGGCGAAACCACCAGTGGCAGTTTCTCACCGACGCTGGGTGTTTCGATTGGGATGGCCCGGGTGCCGGTGGAATGCACGGAGACCTGCGAGGTTGAGATTCGCGGAAAACTTTTGCGCGCGCGAGTGGTGAAAACGACTTTTGTTAGGAATGGCAAGGCAGTCGTCGATCTTTGACTACGAATCAGGCGATATTAAAAAGGAGTGCACCATGAGTAACGTACCTGCAGATCTTAAATACAGCAGTGACCACGAGTGGGTTCGTATGGCAGACGAT
The DNA here is from genome assembly GCA_964568075.1 of uncultured Gammaproteobacteria bacterium. Lineage (GTDB taxonomy): Bacteria > Pseudomonadota > Gammaproteobacteria > Steroidobacterales > MnTg04 > MnTg04. Next base: position 55,299 of record CAZMOM010000013.1, on the reverse strand, counting down.
GGTTCGGCGGTAATTGGCATCACCGATCATGCCCAGGCAGCGCTCGGTGACCTGGTATTCGTGGAGGCGCCGGAACCTGGCACCGTGGTCGCCAGCGGCGATGCCTTCGGCGTCGCCGAATCCGTCAAGGCGGCGTCAGACGTCATGAGCCCATTGAGCGGAGAGGTACTGGAGGCCAATTCGATCCTTGACGATACGCCGGAGATGATCAACACGGATCCTTACGGCGATGGCTGGCTGGTACGGTTGCGACCCAGCGATGAATCTGAACTGGAAAATCTGATGGATGCTGCGGGCTACGAGCGGTTTCTCGAAGACGAAGACGAAGACGAAGACTAAGACAAACCGCGGAGCACTCGATGCCATTCATACCCCATACCGATACCGATATTCGTAAAATGCTCGATGAGATTGGCTCTGGCAGCATAGAGGATCTGTTCGACGAAATTCCGCAGGAGTTGAGAATCAAGTCACTGGAGCAGGTACCCGAGGCAATCGGCGAAATGGAAATCGCGCGGCTCATGCGCGAGCGAGCGGAAATGGACAGTGGGGCGCTCAGTTTTATCGGGGTCGGCGCGTACGAACATCACATCCCGGCGGCGGTTTGGGAAATCACCGCGCGCGGAGAGTTTTACACGGCCTATACGCCATACCAGGCCGAAGCCAGCCAGGGGACCCTGCAGGTCATATACGAGTACCAGACGATGATGACCGGCCTGACCGGAATGGAAGTATCGAACGCCTCCATGTATGACGGTGCGTCGGCGCTGGCAGAAGCCTGCCTGATGGCGGTGCGGGCGAATCGCGCGTCGAAATCGAAACGTATCTTGGTTGTCGGTGCGCTCAATCCGACCTATCGGCAAGTCGCCGAGGTGATTTGTTCCGCACAGGGCTTTGAGTTTATCGACCTGCCGTACTGCGCCGAGGGCGGCTATACTGTTCCTGGATCTCTTGCCCGGTTCGCCGGCGAGGATCTGGCCGCTGTCGTTGTCCAACAGCCCAATTTTTTTGGTGTCCTCGAAGAGGTTGACGCCATTACCGACTGGGCGCATGCGCAAAAAGCATTGCTGGTCAGTGTGGTAAACCCGACCTCGCTCGCGTTGCTCAGACCACCCGGTGAGTGGGGTGAGAATGGCGCCGACATCGCCTGTGGCGAGGGACAGCCGCTCGGCGTTCCGCTGTCATCCGGTGGGCCGTATTTTGGCTTTCTCACAACCCGGCAAGCGCTGGTTCGCCAGATGCCGGGACGCCTGGTGGGGCGGACGGTGGATCTGGACGGCAAGCCGGGATTTACCCTGACGCTGCAGGCGAGAGAGCAGCATATTCGCCGGTCCAAGGCGACATCGAATATCTGCACCAACCAGGGACTGATGGTGACGGCCGCGACTATTTTTATGAGTTTGCTGGGCGCGGAAGGTCTGGCGAGAGTCGCATCCGTCTCGCATCGGCGAACCACTGAATTATGCGATGCCCTGTGTTCGCTGCCCGGAGTGAACCGGGTGTTCGACCGGCCGTTTTTCCATGAGGTGGTTGTCAGGCTGGACAGACCGGTAGCGCCGGTGCTGGAAGCTCTGGCGGCAAAAGACCTTCTGGGCGGACTGGATTTATCCGGGTCGCACCCGGAACTCGGTGATGCAATACTGGTGTGCGCGACCGAAACCAAGACCGAGAGCGACATAGCTGCCTATCGGGACCAGCTTGAACTTATTTTGCAGCAGGATCGTGCAGCCTGATGCCTGCACGGCAAAACGAATAATCAAAATCAGGAAAACGAGGAAAGAACTATGGCTACGATTACTTTGCGTGGAAAGGAAATACACACTGGCGGCGAAATACCGGTGGTCGGGGGCAAAGGTCCGGACTTTCAATTGACCAACGGCGATCTTCAGGAAGTCTCGCTGGCCGAGTTTGCCGGCGTAAAAAAACTGCTGAATATTTTTCCCAGCATCGATACGCCGATTTGCGCATTATCGACCAAGAAATTCAATGATTACGCGCGAGAGCACGAAGACACCGTCATGCTGATGATCTCGGCCGACCTCCCGTTCGCGCAAAAACGGTTCTGCGGCGATGAGGGATTGGACAACGTTCAGAATCTGTCGACGATGCGCGCCCCGGACTTCGCCAGGAGCTATGGAGTCGATCTCATTGACGGGCCGATGAAAGGCCTGACTGCGAGGGCGGTCGTTGTTCTGGATGAGAACAACACGGTTTTGCACTCGGAGCTGGTTCCGGAGATCGGCCAGGAACCGAACTACGAAGCGGCGCTGAAAGCGCTGGGCTGAAACTCACTGACGAAGGGCAGGCGGAATATGAGCGACAGATTGATATTCGAACACTCGCGCAGCGGTCGCAGGGCGACGGCACAAGCGCCCCTGGAGGCGCAGCAATCGGATTTGCCGGCGGAGTTTCTCCGCCGGTCCAAGCCCTCATTGCCCGAAGTGTCGGAATTACAAACAGTGCGTCATTACACGCGCTTGTCGCAGAAAAACTTTTCCATCGACACGCACTTTTACCCACTCGGTTCCTGCACGATGAAATACAATCCGCGCGCCTGTAATCAACTGGCGATGTTGCCTGGTTTCCTGTCGCGGCATCCGCTCGGACCGGTGTCACACGGTCAGGGCTTTCTTTCCTGTATGTACGAACTACAGGAAATGCTGAAGGCGGTGACCGGAATGCAGGCCGTTTCCCTGACCCCAATGGCCGGCGCACAGGGAGAATTTGCCGGTGTCGCGATGATTCGCGCCTATCATCAGGCCCGAAATGACAGCGAGCGCAATGAGATTCTGGTGCCCGATGCGGCACACGGAACAAACCCTGCTACCGCAACCATGTGCGGCTATGCGGTTCGGGAAATTCCGACTGGCAAGGACGGTGATGTTGATATCGAGGCTTTGAAAGTAGCGGTCGGGCCGCAGACGGCCGGCATCATGCTGACCAATCCGTCAACGGTCGGCGTATTCGATCGCAGAATTCGCGAAATGTCGCGAATTGTTCACGACGCCGGTGGTCTGTTGTATTACGACGGAGCAAACCTGAACGCAATTCTCGGTAAGGTCCGACCCGGTGACATGGGCTTCGATGTTATGCATATGAACCTGCACAAAACGTTTTCGACACCACATGGCGGCGGCGGACCGGGTTCCGGCGCTATGGGCGTGGGCGAACGCCTGCAGGCTTTCTTGCCGTTGCCGATCGTTGCTCGTGAAGACGACAGCTTTCGCTGGCAGACGGAGAAGGACCTGCCACAGAGTATTGGCCGCTTATCGGGTTTTATGGGAAATGCCGGAGTGCTGACTCGTGCCTACGTTTACATGCGCATGCTTGGCCGCGAAGGCATGCAAAGAGTCTCGGAAAACGCCACCCTGGGTGCGAATTACCTGATGAAGAGACTTCAGGACGCGGGGTTTGACCTCGCCTACCCGGCGCGCCGCGCCAGTCATGAATTCATTGTGACGCTGAAAAAAGAAAAAGCGGAGTTTGGAGTGACGGCGATGGACTTCGCGAAGTGCCTGCTCGATTTTGGGTATCACGCACCGACCACTTATTTTCCCCTGCTGGTTCCCGAGTGCTTACTGATCGAGCCGACGGAGAGCGAAGCGAAAGAAGATCTGGACGGTTTTGTCGATGCGATGGTTGCGATCCGCGAGCTGGCGAAAACGGATGCCGAAAAGGTAAAGGGCGCTCCCTATACGATGCCGGTCAGACGCCTTGACGATGTTCGTGCCGCGCGTCAGCTTGACCTGCGCTGGCAGGAGGCGAAGCAGTCGTGATCCGATCCGCCTGGGTTTTTGGAGCCAAGGCGGCAGAATCATCCACGCGCCCGGCATTAGGAGTCTTATGAATCACTTACTGCGCCTCGTCACTGCGGTGGCTTTGATTTTGCTGACGGGGCTGGCTGCCGCTCAGGACAGCGATCAGTGGAAAAAGACGCTGGAAACTGTCAGCAATGGCATTGTTACGATCCGTGTCGACGGTACCAGGGCTTTTGATACAGAGTGGAATATGTCGAGCCAGGCAACCGGGTTCGTGGTCGATGCAGAACAAGGCTTGATTCTGACCAACCGGCACGTGGTCACGCCCGGCCCCGTTGTTGCCGAGGCGATTTTTATCAATAACGAAGAAGTCGAACTGAAGCCGGTTTACCGGGATCCGGTCCACGATTTCGGTTTCTACCGTTACGACCCGTCGAAACTCAGTTATATAAAACCGTACGAATTCTCACTGGCGCCGGAAATGGCGCAGATAGGCCGGGAAATCAGGGTCGTCGGGAACGATGCCGGCGAACAACTGGCGATCCTCGCCGGTACGATCGCCCGGCTGGACCGGGATGCACCCGACTACGGGCGCGGTAACTTTAACGACTTCAACACTTTCTATATTCAGGCGGCGTCAAATACCTCGGGCGGGTCATCAGGTTCGCCGGTTATCGATATCGTAGGCAATGTCGTTGCGTTGAATGCCGGCGGCACCAGTTCGGCCGCGTCAAGTTTTTACCTACCGCTCGACCGGGTACAACGTGCTCTTGGCCTGATCAGAGCCGGCGAACAAGTTTCGCGCGGAACCCTGCAGACGATTTTTTCCCAAAAGCCCTATGACGAACTGCGACGTCTCGGGCTCGGCACGGAGGTCGAAGCCGAAGCCAGACGCAGGCAGCCACTGCGAACCGGAATGCTGGTTGTCCAGCAGGTGGTACCCGGATCCGGCGCGCAGGAGTTTTTCCAACCCGGCGACATACTGGTTCGCGTAAACGAGCAGATGGTCACCGATTTTGTCACGCTGGAGTCGATCCTGGACTCCAGTGTTGGCGAGATGGTGGAAATGGAGGTCAGTAGGGGTGGACGTCTGCTGAAATCCCGCCTAGGGGTCGGGGATCTGCACGATATAACACCGGACAGATATATCGAGTTCGGCAACGCGGTGGTCCACAATCTTTCCTACCAGCAGGCAAGGCATTTCAATATCCCGCCGCAAGGCGTCTATATCGCCATCCCGGGATATGTTTTCGGAACGCTGGCGATACCCAGGGCATCGGTCATCAAGGCGCTGGGAGGCACCCCGGTCAGCAACATTGACGAGTTCGAGGCAGTGCTCGATACGCTGGCCGATGGTGAAAAAGTGAGCATCAGGTTTATCACTTTCGAGAATCCGAGTAATTCCCAGCTGCGGGTAATGCGCATGGACAGGTCCTGGTTCCCCGCACGGTACTGCGTGCGGGATGATAAAGAAGGCGTCTGGCCGTGTCGCGATCTGCAGGACGGGCCTCCGCCGATATCGCTGCAGGCAGCGACGACGCAAATCACCGGCAACGGCGATCCACGATCGAGGAAACTGGCGCCGTCGCTGGTGATGGTTAATTTCGATATGCCTTATACCGTCTCCGGCGTTGCGGATCGCTATTACCATGGCACGGGTCTGATCGTGGATATCCACCGCGGACTGGTTATCGTTGACCGCAACACGGTGCCGGTCGCGCTGGGGGACGTGAGCCTGACTTTCGCCGGTAGCCTCGAAATTCCCGGCGAGGTCGTCTATGTTCACCCGCTGCACAATTTTTCCGTCGTTTCCTATGACCCTGTGTTGATTGGCGATACGCCGGTCAGGGCCGCGCGACTGAGCGACACCGAAGTCAAGGCCGGCGATGCAGTTTGGGCTGTCGGTCTTAAAGGTGACCATAAACTGGCGGTGCAGGCGACGGAAGTGGCAACCGTAGACGCCCTCGTTCTGCCGTTGTCGCGTACGATGCGTTTTACCGACAGCAATCTTGAGACGATCTCGGTCGTCAACCCGCCAACTGAATTCGATGGTGTTCTTGCGAACAAAAAAGGCGAGGTTCTGGCGATGTGGTCGAGTTTTGCTTTTCAAGCAGGCCAGGAGCTGGGGCAACGGGTGGAGGGTATACCGGCGGATTTGATCAGGGAGACGCTTGAGCTGTCGCGCAGCCAGAATCCGTTGCATTCGCTGGAAATTCAGTTCGACCTGATTCCGCTTGCCAGCGCGCGAAAACTGGGGTTGCCTGATAATCGGGTTTCCCAGCTGGAAAAACATGATCCTGAAAGGCGTCAGGTACTGAGTATCCGGCGTACGGTGGCTGGATCACCGGCGGCGGAAAAACTCAGAGCGGGCGATCTTCTGCTGACCATCGACGGACAGGCGGTCAGCAGTTTCCGGGAAGTCGAGAAAGCGGTGCAGCAGGCGTCGGTAACGGTGGAAGTATGGCGCGATCGCCGCGTACTGAAAATTGAAGTACGGACCGCCGCATTGAGTGGCGGTGGTCTGGATCGTGTCGTGATGTGGGCGGGCGCGTTGCTGCAAGCGCCACACCGTGCCATGGCGGTGCAGAGGGGTATTCCGCCGCGCGGTGTCTATGTCGCGTTTTTCGCCTACGGCTCGCCTGCCAATCGTTACGGTCTTTGGGCCGGCCGCAGAATTTTGTCCGTCGATGAAGTGGACACGCCAGATCTCGACGCATTTATATCAGCGGTTCGTGACAAGCGGGACCGAGAGGCGGTACGCCTTAAAACGATGACCTGGAATGAACGGATTGAAGTGATCACTTTGAAAATCGATGACCGGTACTGGCCGGCATATGAAATAAATCGAACCGAAAACGGCTGGCGGCGGACTCCATTACCCGGCAACACAATCGGTAAAAATGAGGAACCGGTCAATGCAGGCAGTTAATTTTGGTGAGAAACTCAATGAGATCAATGAACTCTGGTCGCCGCGTATCGTTGCCAGTATGAATGACCATGAATTAAAACTGACGCGCATCCAGGGTGAGTTTGAGTGGCACAGCCACTCGGACACCGATGAAGTATTTATTGTGCTCAGTGGTGAAATGCTTATGGATTTTCGTGACAGTCCGGTACCGTTAAAGAAAGGTGAAATGATTGTAGTCCCTGCGGGGACGGAACATCGTCCCGTGGCAGATGAAGAGTGCCAGATACTGTTGATTGAGAAAAAAGGGACGAGTAACAGCGGAGATCAGCCTGGCACGCGAGCAGGTACGGTCGGTAGCTGGGCATGAGATTTCGCACACAACGGGCCGCTGGTCAGGAGAGAGCCCTGTGAGCCGGTGGTCATTATGCGCGTTGATCCTGTTGCTGTTGCCTCTGTTGGCGACGTCGCAGCAACTCTATAAATACAAAGACGAAAACGGAAAATGGGTTTACTCGGACCGCCCGCCACCTGGAAAAACAGAGGCCGAAATTCAGGACATCCAGTCGGAACGACCCCGGCCGACGATCACGATGACCGAAAGGCGTCGCGATGGCGAAGTCGATCTGGTCGCGATCAATACCTTTGAAGTGCCGGTCGAAATCAGCCTGCAGATAACCGAAGCGGAGAATCTGAGTCATCAACCCGGTGAGAAGGTTCATCATATCGTGGGCGCGACCACCGATGAAGTGGTTACCACCATCCGCGCCATCCGGCCGGGTAACTGGTCTTTCGCGTACGAGGCGCAATTTACGATCGGCGACCCTGCGGCGAAGCACTCTCCGCCGGTGCCATATCGGGCACCGTTTGCCGTCTCGTCCAAATACACGATAAGCCAGGCCTACCCGGGCGATTTATCACATCAGAATGCGGGGAATCGTTACGCGGTCGATTTTGTCATGCCGGTCGGCACGCCGGTTTACTCGGCACGACGTGGCAAAGTGGTTGATATCGCCACGCATTTTTTTGCCAATGGCACAGACGTGGAGAAAGACGCACCAAAAGCGAACCTGGTCAGAATCGTTCACGATGATGGCAGCATCGCCGTTTATGCGCACCTGAACTGGGATTCCATCCGGGTGCGGATCGGCCAGCCGGTCGAAGGCGGCGAGTATATCGCCGATTCTGGCAACACCGGTTTCAGTACGGGTCCGCATTTGCACTTTGATGTTCAGCTTAACAAGGGCATGGAATTGGTATCCGTCCCCTTTGTCTTTCGCGACCAACGCGGTCGTGGTGTTTCGCCCCGGGCCGGCCGGGTACTCACCAGCTATCCGTAAGCCACGTCTTTTCGTCCAGGCCAGCAAGCAAACTGTTCTGCGCCACAATCAGCATAATCGCGAACGCGATTTGACCCGGCCTATAAAAAAGAAAAACGGTGGTCTCCCGTCGAATCGGTACAGTCTTATGTCGGGGACGACAAGATATTCTGTATCTGCAACGCCGCCGAAGAGGCTCTGATTCATCGGCACGCTGAGCGCAGCGGGTTTCCGGCCAACAACGTGTTTGAGGTTGGCAAGACCATAAATCCGGATACCGCCAACGGCTGACCGTCGATACCCTGATCATGAGGCCGGCTCAAGTCGGCTTTTTTATTTCGAGATCGCTTCCAGCATCGCTTCCATCGTCGTCAGCGGCTCACCGCAAACGTGACCCTGGCAGACATAGGCCACCGTATTTTTTCCGGCTCGCTTGTCCGCCATCAAGTCCGGCAGTTCCTGATCATCTCCGGTCAGCAGATACACTTGTCTTGTGGGCGCGTAAGCCAGGGTAGCGGCTTTCTGCCAGCGGGCTGCTTCGCCCGGATCCCCGCGAATAATGATCGTCTCTCCCGGATAAAGATGCTCTTCCAAAGCGTCCAGCATCGTCGCGTGTGCGGAGGGGTATTTCTCGATCGCTGCCCGGCCGCTTTTCAGGGCATCCTCTGCCGCCTTTAGAAAAGCGGTGTCTCCGAGCAGGTAGCCCAAGCGCTGTAACGCTACCGCCGCGACGCCGTTGCCTGCAGGGATCGCTTCGTCGGCAAAGGTCTTCGGCCGGAACAATAGTTTTTCGTGCTGGTGGGCCGTGAAAAAAAATCCGCCATGGTCCTTATCTTCGAAATCATCGATCAGGCGCCGGGCGAGTTTCAGGCAAAAGCTGAGCAGCTGCGAATCCCATCGGGTTTGCAGTAGTTCCAGCAATCCGTTGAGCAGGAAGGCGTAGTCGTCGAGGTAAGCCGGAAAGCGCGCGCGACCATCCTTGTAAACGGAGAGCAGTCCGGTCTCGTCCTTCCAAAGCTTTTCGCGAACAAATTTCGCGGCGCGGATGGCCGATTCGGTAAAGTCGTCCCGGTCCAGCGCGCGGGCGGCGATCGCCAGGCCCTGGATCATCAACCCGTTCCAGCTGCAAATGATTTTTTCATCGCGTGCCGGCCGGGATCTGGTGTCGCGTGCTTGCTGTAATTTCTCTTTGGCGCGGGCGAACAGGGCGCCGTCCTGCGGTTGCCCCCGCTGCAGGTTCAAGTGCCAACGGCTGTTTTCGAAATTGGGCGGCTGGTCGAGACCGAAGGCTGTCTCGACTGACCGATACTCGTCGTCGTCCAGCAAGCTTTTTATTTCGTCGCGTGACCAGGTGTAGAAAGCGCCTTCTTTTTTGTGACCGCACTCGTCCAGGCTGTCGGCATCCAGTGTTGCGTAAAATCCGCCATCAGGCGATTGCATTTCACGTATCACCCAGTCGGCTGTCTCACTGGCGATGTCCCGGTAATACGGGTCGGCACTGGCTTGCAAGGCCTGCGCATACAACGACAACAACTGGGCGTTGTCATAGAGCATTTTTTCAAAATGCGGAATCGTCCAGCTCACATCCACGCTGTATCTGAAAAAACCGCCGCCCAACTGGTCGTATAGGCCACCCCGAGCCATCTGCATTAATGTGTGACTGACGATGTACAACGCCTGCACGTCCGGATTGGACTGTTTCGCGGTGGAGCGCCACTGGCGCAACAGCCTCTGGCAATGCGTGGAATGGGGAAATTTTGGAGCCGGACCAAAGCCGCCAAAACGCGAATCAAAATCCTGCTCCATCGTCTGCCGTACCTGCTGAAAAACCGCCGCGTCCGCCATATCGTCGCTCGGCGGCGATTCGATCTGCGCCAGCACGCCCTGAAGGGATTCGACCTGCTGGCGCATACCCTGGTGTTCCTTCCGGAAAAACTCTTCGACCCGTGTCAGCACATCGGTAAATCCAGGCATGCCGTGGCGTGCGGCCGGCGGAAAGTAAGTGCCGGCGAAAAATGGCAGCTGATCTTTGGGGTCGAGGAACGCAGTCAAGGGCCAGCCGCCCGCTCGTCGCGCCAGGACCTGATGGGCCGTTTGATAAACGCGATCGAGATCGGGCCGCTCCTCGCGGTCCACTTTGATATTCACAAACAACCGGTTCATCAGTTCCGCAATCCGCGGGTTTTCAAAAGACTCGTGCGCCATGACATGACACCAGTGGCAGGCTGAGTAGCCGATGGAAAGCAATATTGGCTTGTTTTCCTTCCTGGCTTTGTCCAGCGCATCGCTACCCCATGGGTACCAGTCGACCGGGTTGTCGGCGTGTTGCAAAAGGTATGGACTCGTCTCGCCGCCCAGCCTGTTCTGTTCAGTTTTCACAATCTGTTTCTCCTCGCCGCGCATCACTTTATCATCGCCAAACCGCGGGTCCATCCTTTGCTACACTTACGCCCCATGTGGACCTATCCCGAATTCGATTCTATTGCTATTAGCGTGGGTCCGCTGCAAATTCGCTGGTATGGCCTGATGTATTTGCTGGCTTTTGCGATGGCCTGGTGGCTGGGCCGGCGGCGAGCAAAAAGACCCGACTCTGGCTGGACAGCGTTGCAGGTGGACGACCTGGTTTTCTATGGCGCGATGGGAATAATCCTCGGCGGTCGCATCGGCTACATGTTGTTTTATGGCAGCTCGCAACTGGTCGACCATCCATTATCGATTTTCAAAATCTGGGAAGGCGGCATGTCGTTTCATGGCGGTCTGCTTGGGGTGATCGTCGCGCTGTTGTTATTCGCCCGGAAAAGCGGTCAGACATTCTGGCAAATAGCGGATTTCACGACACCGCTGGTACCGCTGGGGCTGGGTTTTGGCAGGATCGGCAATTTCATCAACGGCGAACTGTGGGGCAGCGCGGCCGACCCGAACGCGCCCTGGTCCGTCATGGTCAACGGTAAGGCGCTGCACGCGTCGCAACTATATGAAGCCTTCCTGGAGGGCTTCCTGTTGTTCGCAGTACTCTGGGTCTATTCGGCAAAACCGCGACCGGTTATGGCGATCAGCGGTCTGTTTCTGCTGCTGTACGGCATATTCCGATTCCTGGTCGAGTTTGTGCGCGTACCCGATGCGCACCTGGGATACCTGGCGTTCGGTTGGGTTACGATGGGGCAGGTATTGTCGCTGCCGATGATCATCGCCGGCGTGGTTATCATCTCAATCGTATATTCTCGTAATCGGGCGCGCAACACGCCGGCGCCCTGAGCAAAGGGTAACTAGGATTTATGAAACAGTATCTGGAATTGTTACGTCACGTGCGCGACAACGGCGTGGTCAAGGATGACCGGACCGGTACCGGAACGCTGAGCGTTTTCGGCTACCAGATGCGATTCGATCTCGGCGACGGATTTCCCCTCGTGACGACCAAGAAACTGCACCTGAAATCGATCATTCACGAGTTGTTGTGGTTTTTGCAGGGCGATACCAATGTGGGCTACCTGAACGAAAATGGCGTGAAGATCTGGGACCAATGGGCGGACGAAAACGGCGATCTCGGTCCCGTCTATGGTAAGCAATGGCGATCCTGGCCCAAGCCCCGCGGCGGCGACGTTGACCAGATCAGCAAGGTGGTCGAGCAAATAAAAAATGATCCGAATTCAAGACGGATTATTGTTTGTGCCTGGAACGTCGGGGAACTCGATCAGATGGCCCTGTTGCCCTGCCATTGCCTGTTCCAGTTCCACGTCGCCAATGGCCGTCTGTCCTGCCAGCTATACCAGCGCAGCGCCGATATATTTCTTGGTGTGCCGTTCAATATCGCGTCCTATGCCTTGCTAACGCATATGCTGGCACAGCAGTGCGATCTTGAGCCTGGTGATTTCATCTGGACTGGTGGTGACAGCCATCTGTACAGCAACCACCTTGATCAGACGGACCTGCAGTTGTCACGCGAACCCCTGCCTCTGCCGAAACTGAAATTTAATCGTCGGCCAAAAAGTATTTTTGATTATCACTACGATGATTTTGCGATAGAGGGTTACCGGTGTCACGAGCACATACGCGCGGCCGTCGCAGTCTAGGCGCCCGCAGCGCAATCCCGGTCTGCCGTCGTGAAAATCTCCCTGATACTGGCGATGGGCAATAATCGTGTCATTGGCCGCGATAACCAGTTGCCATGGCGGTTGCCCGCCGATCTCGCCCATTTCAAAACAACGACGATGGGAAAGCCGATCCTGATGGGGAGGAAAACCTGGGAATCGATCGGCAAGTCGCTATCGGGCAGACAGAATATCGTGCTGACCGGGCAGACCGGTTACCAGGCAGAGGGCGCAACGGTCGCAACCAGCATCGATGACGCGATTTCACTGTGCGAGTCTGCAGACGAGCTAATGATTATCGGTGGGGCTACTGTCTATCAGGCGTTTCTGCCCAGGGCACAAAAAATTTATCTGACGTTGATCGATGAAGATTTCGATGGCGATACATTTTTTCCGCCCCTCGATGAGCAGGAGTGGCACGAAGAGGCCCGCGAGGATCACCGAGCAAACGACAAGAATCCTCACGGGTATTCGTTTCGCGTATTGAAAAAAGCTCCCGGCACATAACGCTGGCCGTATCGACTTGGTTACGGTCCACGGCACTCAGCCGATACGCTCCAGCTTTTCCTCGATCAATTTTCTTGCGTGCGAGTAGTCCACTTCGTCGAGCGACGTCTTGCCGGCGGTCAGTTCGCGTAAAATCTCGAATTGAATCTCGCCGCGGCGCTTGGCTTCCGCATAAGGGATTTCGTGATGGAACATGACCATCGAGTAGCGCGGTATGAAGTTTTCCGGAAATTTCTTTTCCAGCTCGAAAGACAGTTTTTTCTGCAAAACATAAAGCGGATCGGTCACGCTGTCGCGCATCTCGACATAGTTTTCCAATGCCATGTCGGCGATCGCGTCGCAATTGGGTTTGCGTTGTTCGCTAAACCGGGCGAACGCATTTCCCCAGTCGTCGCCACACTGGTCGAGGATGCGATTCAGTTCGAGACAGTCTTCGAAGGCGCAGTTCATGCCTTGCCCGTGAAACGGCACGACGGCGTGTGCTGCGTCACCGAGGAGCAAAATTTTGTCTCTGTAATGATATGGAAAACTTCTGACCGTACCCAGATCACCGGTCGGGTTGGTAAAAAATTCTTGTTCAAGATTTGGCAGCAGAGGAATCGCGCTTGGAAATTGCGTCTGAAAAAATACCCTTACTTCTTCCTGGCCATCGAGTTCGACAAAGCTGATCTGGCCTTCCCTGGGTAGGAACAGCGTAGCGGTAAAGTCGCCGCCGGGATTGGGTAGCGCGATCAGCATGAATCCGCCACGTGGCCAGATATGCAGGGAATTTCCGTCGATCCGATGGCTCCCGTCCGGCGCTGCAGGGATGCACAGTTCCTTGTAACAGTGCGCCAGCATGTCTTCTGTGGCGTCAAATCCCGAGTAATCGGACATCGTGCGCCTGACTATCGATCCTCCGCCGTCTGTCGCCATCACCCGATCCGCAGAAACCTGGATTACGCTGTCGTCGGCGGTTCGCCGGAATTCCATCTCACCGCTATCCGGGTGCAGCGATCGCAGCGTATGATCAAAATGATATTCGACGCCGTACTCCTTTTCCGCCAGGTCCATCAGCCGTTTGCTCAGTTCGCTGCGCGACACCGAGTAATTGACCTCGGCATCTGTCTGGCCGTAACGTTGCAGAATCTGGTTGCCATCCTGATCGTGAATCATCCGGCCGCGCATCGGTATCAGCTGATCTTCTATGACCTTGAAGGCGTCGGCTTCCCGCAACGCATTGATTCCACGTTCGGCCAATGCCAGGTTGATCGATCTACCCGCCGGTATATCGTGTTTGCGCATATCAGGGCGCATCTCATAAACGGTTATGTTTTGCCCGCGACGAGCCAGGTATATCGACAGCAGGGGTCCGGCAAGACCGGCGCCGACGATGACCAGTTCTTTTTTTTCATTCACTCCAGGCACTCTGCAAGTAGCGCAACGAATCGCCATACTTCCTCGAACGTGTTGTACAGTGGCACCGGCGCAACGCGAATCACATCCGGTTCGCGCCAGTCGCAAACGACATCCCTTTCTCCGAGTGCGTCGAAAACCTCGCGCCGGCTTTCGCGATCATCGCGACGCCCGGTCAGACGCAACGATAGTTGGCAACCTCGTTGTGTCGAATCCGGCGGGGTCAGGATCTCGACTTTGTCGCCGAGGTTTTCGTGCAGCAGTGTCTCCATCAGCCCGGTCATCGCTATCGACTTCTCCCGCAGAGGCCCCATGCCAGCTTCGTGAAAAATATTCAGTGATGCGAGTACCGGCGCCAGTGCCAGTATCGGTGGATTGGAAAGCTGCCAGCCTTCGGCGCCCGGCATGGCTTTGAAATCGAGACCCATCTCGAAGCGGGAATCCTGGTCGTGGCCCCACCAGCCGGCAAACCTGGGCAGATCCGATGCCTTGGCATGACGCTCATGAACGAAACACCCGGCGACCGATCCAGGACCGCTGTTGAGATATTTATAGTTGCACCAGCATGCGAAATCGACGTCCCAGTCATGCAGGCGCAAGGGAATATTTCCGCTGGCGTGGGCGAGATCAAATCCGATCAGGCAGCCTTGCTGGTGCGCACAGTCGGTCAGGTTCGCCATATCGAAAACCTGGCCATTGTAATATTGAACACCCGGCAGCAGGATCAGCGCGATCTCTTTCCCACGATCCTCGATCAGTTGGAGCAGATCGGCGTCGCGGACAAAATATTCGCCATCGCGTGGCGCAATTTCCAGCAGATCCTGATCCGGGTCCAGGCCGTGAAAACGCACCTGGGATCCGGCGGCATAACGATCCGACGGAAAAGCGCCCTTTTCAATCAATAACTTACGACGTTCTCCATGCGGCCGGTAGAAACTGACCATCATCAGGTGAAGATTGACGGTCAGGCTGTTCATGTTGACCACTTCGGACGGCCTGGCGCCGACGAGTTCAGCCGTGACATCGGTCAGCAAGCGGTGATACGGCATCCACGGGCGGGTCGCACTGAAATGACCTTCCACGGCCAGGTTCTGCCAATCGCCGAGTTCCTCCCCAACAAAAACGGCGGCTTGTTTTGGCTGAAGGCCCAGAGAATTTCCGCAGAAATAGATTTGCGGTTCTTCGGATCTGCCAGCCGGCAGATAAAATTGATCGCGAAACCTTTGCAGTGAGTCGCCGGCATCCAGTTTTCTTGCCGCATCCAGGGGAAAAGGCTGATCGCTCATCACACTAATCCTTGTGTTTTTCTTCCTTAAGCGGAAACAGTCGTGGGCGACTCGGCGCGGCGTCAGATACGAACGCCGGAATTTGCAGGTTTAGCAGATACAATCCATCGCCAACCGCATCGTCAACGAAAATCATCTCGGTAATTGTTCTGTCTGGAAAACCGGCGGAGCGATATTCACGCGAGTCATGTTTCATCCCCCAGAAAATCCGGTGACCGCTTAGTTTTCCCTGGTCATGACTGCGATCCACGGAAGGCAGGTCCACGAGCAGGTGTTCGTATCGTTTCGTCACCCATTTCATGGCTTGGGTACTGAAATAGGGCGGCATACTCTCTGCATGGTTTTGCGTTTTCTTGTCGGCCGGGTTCGGCAGGGTCCGTACGATGAGCGCATCGGTCGGTTCCGGAAATCCGGACGCTGCTTTTTCCAGCGCCTGCCGCGTGATCAGTCTGTCTGTTGCGGGCCGGTCCGGGCTGTCGTCATCTTTTTGTTCGGCCGCGCTCACCGGGACGACGCTCACCAGCAGCGCCGTCATCAGGCTCTGCTCCAGAGCTTGGTGTACGTTGACGCGATCGTGCGTGATATGGCCGACGCATTCGGTATGTGTGCCGTTGCAATGCGGAATCAGCGTGACTTCATCGCAGTTGCAGCTGCCCCCCACGCGCGTATCACCAACAAACCCATCGACTTCCAGGGGCCGGGCAGTAGCTACCGGCGCAGCGAAATGACTGGGCTGGGAACCCGAGAATTCCAGCGGTATGGCGATATCGATCGGCTTATCCAGGCTGGCACGATAGCGCCGGCCAAAAGCATCGACGTATACGCTTTTTAAGGTCATTTGCCCGCTGACCGCAGGAAATGGTTTTTCTTCAGATTCAGCCACTGCAAAGCGGAGCCGTGCAGTAACCTTGCGCTGATTTCTTCATCGAGGTTCATCGCCTCGATCATGCTGCCGGGCACATGTTCGCCGAGCGGAAACGGATAATCGCTGCCCAGCGCGATCTGATCCGCACCCATCAGCTTAATCATGTATTGCAACATATCCGGGTCATGCACCAGTGAGTCGATGTAGAAACGGCCAATGTAAGAACGCGGATTAATGCTGTTATCCACGGCGACCAGGTCCGGGCGCACGTTGAAACCATGCTCGATCCGGCCGAGCGTCGCCGGGAACGCACCACCTCCATGGGCAAAGGCGACCCGCAGTCCGGGCAGTCTTTCAAATACGCCACCGAAGATCATCGAGCAAATCGACAGCGAGGTTTCCGCCGGCATACCGACCAGCCAGGGTAGCCAGTACTTGGACATCCGGTCGCGGCCAAGCATTTCCCAGGGGTGTACGAAAATAGCGGCGCCCAGGTCCTGGGCAGCTTCGAATATCGGGAACAATCGTTCGTCGTCGAGGTTCCACCCGTTGATGTGGGTACCGATCTCGATGCCGGCGAGGCCGAGACTCTTGACACACCGTTCCATTTCACCGATGGCCAGATCGCGATTCTGCATCGGAACCGTGCCCAGGCCGATAAAGCGTGTCGGGTTTTCCGCGACCAGTCCCGCGATGTGATCATTCAGCAGCCGCGACAGGTCCAGCGTATCTTTCGGTCGCGCCCAGTAACTGAACATTACCGGAACGGTAGACAGGACCTGCACGTCGACGCCGTGATCGTCACATTCACCGAGGCGTTCCTGCGCACTCCAGCAGTTCGAATTGATATCCCTGAACGGCTTGCCCTCCAACAGCATCCGCGCACAACCGGGGCCATGATGTTCGAGCTGTACGAAGCCCCCGTATCCGTAACGCTCCTTCAGGTTGGGCCAATTCTCCGGCAGGACATGGGTGTGAATATCGATCTTCAGCATGATCA
Organism: uncultured Gammaproteobacteria bacterium; assembly: GCA_964568075.1. Taxonomy (GTDB): domain Bacteria; phylum Pseudomonadota; class Gammaproteobacteria; order Steroidobacterales; family MnTg04; genus MnTg04. The sequence continues at coordinate 38,176 of CAZMOM010000013.1, read as the reverse complement.
CCGGGAACCGTTACGGTTTCTCAAGAACCGCGCCGCACTGGCTGCACGTGCGGTTTACTTCCCTCGACCAGAAGCGATCGAATACGGGCGTCAGCTCCGTTTCGATATTGGTCAGGTGAAAATATTCTTCGTATAGCTTGTGGTTGCAGTTCTCGCAAAACCACATGAAACCGTCTTTTTCTTCTTCGTGCCTTTGCCGCTCGATCACCAGTCCGACAGTATTTTCAAAGCGCTGCGGGGAATGCGGCATACGGGCCGGCAGCAGAAATATTTCACCTTCCCTGATGGGTATGTCCACGGGTTTTCCACCCTGAATCGTCTTTAGCAGCATGTCGCCTTCGAGCTGGTAAAAGAACTCCTCACCCTCGTCATAGTGGTAATCCTTGCGGCTATTGGGACCGCCCACCACCATGATAATGAACTCGCTGTCGGTAAATACCTGCTTGTTACAAACCGGCGGCTTCAGGACATCCCGGTGATCGTCTATCCACTGTTTGAAATTGAAGGCTGCGAGCGCGTTCATACTGATTCTCCGGCCTGGCCTATCGTGGCGATACATTTTAGTTCAATCGCGATCGGCGTGGGCAGGCAGTTGATCTCAACCGTCGTTCGGCAAGGCTGGTTCTCGCGAAAGTATTCGGCGTAGATCTGGTTAAACACCACGAAATCCCTGTCGATGTCGGTCAGAAAGACGGTCACGTCCACCAGGTTTTCCCATGCCGTGCCCGCCTCTTCCAGAACCGACCGTACATTGGCAAAGACAGAATGGCATTGGGCGGCGATATCGTAATCGGTGATCCGGCCGTTTTCGTCAACGACCAGCCCCGGAATTTCGTCGTTGCCCGGCTTGCGCGGTCCGAGCCCGGACAAAAAAAGAAAATCGCCGACTCGTCGTGCATGCGGGTAGGCTCCGACCGGTTTCGGGGCGCCACTTGCCCTGATCACGTCACTCATGATTCTCGTCCCTCTGGCGATACTTGATGCAGACGTTACGCGGCTCGGTAAAAAAGCGCATCGCTTCAGTTCCGCCCTCGCGGCCAACACCCGAATTTTTCAAACCACCCATCGGCGTACGAAGGTCGCGCAGCATCCACGTGTTTATCCAGATCAAGCCCGCCTGCAAGTCCTCGGCCATTCGATGACAAAGTCCGCTGTCGCGGCTCCATACGGAGGCAGCGAGGCCGTATCGCGTTCCATTGGCGATCGACAGCGCTTCGGCTTCATCCTTGAACGGAATCAGGCTGACGACTGGGCCGAAAATTTCCTCCTGGTTGCAGCGGTTGTCAGCCGCGAGCCCTTCGATGACGGTCGGTTCGACAAACCAGCCGCTGCTGCAGCGCTCGTTCCCGGGATGCGTGGCGTTGCCGCCGGTCAAAATCCTGCCGCCATCTTTCCGAGCGGTTGCCACGCAATCCAAAATCTTGTCCCGATGAGCCAGGGAGACGACCGCGCCCTGCTCGGTATCGTCGTTTAGCGGGTCGCCGATGCGCAACGCCTTGACGCGCTCGACAAAAGCGGCGCGGAATTTCGAGTAAACAGACTCTTCGACGAGTACTCGTGAGCCGCACAGACAGATTTGCCCCTGGTTCGAGAAGCCCGCTTTGACCACGCCATTCAGCATCGGCTCCCAACAGGCGTCGGCGAAAACGATCGAGGGATTTTTGCCACCCAGTTCCAGCGACAATTTCTTGAATTCGGGGGCTGCGCACCGGGCTATCGTCGCCCCGGTCTGCGTCCCGCCGGTAAATGAAATCGCACTGATGCCGGGATGATCGACGATCGCCTGGCCGATTCCCGGGCCCTGTCCGTGCAGGATGTTCAACACGCCCGGCGGCAGACCCGCCTCCCGGCAGAGCTGGCTAAACAACCAGGCCGTGACTGGCGTTATCTCCGATGGCTTCGCAATGACACAGTTCCCCGCGGCCAGCGCCGGCGCAATCTTCCAGGTCAGCAAATACAGCGGCAGATTCCACGGCGAGATACATGCCACCACGCCAAGCGGCATACGTAGTGTGTAATTGATCGCGCCGGATTCCATGCGATGCGATTCGCTGGAGAACTGACTGGCTGCGTCGGCAAAAAAGTGAAAATTCCTGGCCGAGCGGGGTATATCGACATTACGCGTCAGGGAAATAGGTTTACCGGTATCGATCGACTCCGCCAGGGCCAGCGGTTCGAGCATTTCCTCGATATGGCGGGCCAGCCGGCGAAGCATCCGGCCCCTGTCTTCGGCCGGCGTCCGGCTCCATGCGGGAAACGCCGCCTTTGCCGCCGCCACCGCCTGGTCCAGATCCGTCGTGTCCGAATCCGTAATCTGCCCGTACGCCGTCGCGGTCGCCGGTTCCATCGTTTCGAGCCATCGTCCCGATGAAGAGGCGACCAGTTCGCCATTGATGTAATTTAGTATCTTTTCCATCGGCAGATGCCGTGATTCCTTTCGCGTCTTAGAGGCACCTGGTCCGGCCGCCATCGACCGGCAGATTGATGCCGTTGATATAGGCCGCGGTCGGCGACGCCAAGAAAGCGATTGCGCTGGCTATTTCATGGGGGCCGGCGAATCTACCCATCGGCACCTGGGCCAGCGCCGCAGCGCGAACCTTTTCGAAGCTCGTGCCTGATTTCTCTGCCCGATTTTTAAACAGGTAGTCGAGCCTTTCGGTGGCGGTAAACCCAGGCAACACGTTGTTGACGGTGATGCCTTCCGGACCCAGTTCGGTTGCCAATGTTTTGGACCAGCTGGCGACCGCGCCGCGAATCGTGTTGGAAACGCCCAGGCCCTTGATCGGCTCTTTGACCGAGGTAGAAATAATATTGATGATCCGGCCATACCTGCCTTCACGCATGCCGGGCAGGACCAGGCCGGTAATGGTTTGAGCCGCAATCAGATGTTGCCGGAACGCTTCCTCGAAAGCCTGGTTTTCCGCCTGGTGCGCGAGCCCAGCGGCCGGCCCGCCGGAATTATTGACCACTATCTGAACCGGCTGCTCCTCGAGCAGTGGCCGCAAACTGCCCGCCAGGCCCTCGCTGTCGCCCATATCAGTGGCCAGGATTCGATGCGTCTGCGCGCCATCGACCGCCAACGTGTTTTTTGCCTGCGCCAGCATTTCGCCATTGCGGGCGAGCAACAGGACACTACAACCCAGGCTGGCCAGTTCCTGCGCGGCAGCCAGGCCAATCCCGCGACTTGCGCCGCATACCAGCGCACTTTTTCCGTGTAAATCTAGATCCATGATTTTCCCGTCGGTGTGGTTGGCCCGGCATTTGTTCTGGTGGCAAAGTATCGGGTTTGCGTAGCGACGGTCAAGCCGGGCCTCATTCGCGTATTAGCCGGGCGCCTGATACGCCGGACATTGTACGCTGACCACTGGCTTATGCCGGTCCAGGCGCAATGCGCTGAGCCGCCCACCCCAGACGCAGCCGCTATCCAGGCAAACGACATTTTTCTCTGCGGTCAGTCCCAGCGTCGACCAGTGTCCAAAGACGATCCGGGAATCCTCGCTCGCTCGGCCGGGCACGCGAAACCAGGGAATCAGCCCGGTCGACGGGTCGGCCGGTGCTTCCTTGTGATCCAGCGCCACACGGCCATCAGGGTCGCAGTAGCGCAACCGGGTCAGGCAGTTGATGATAAACCGAACGCGGGCGTGACCGCTGAGTTGCGGATCCCACCGATCTGGCAGATCCCCGTGCATGTTTTCGAAAAACTCCCGGTAATCCGGTCTTCGCAGGACCGCTTCCGCTTCGGCTGCGAGTTGCAGGGTTTGGCGGACATCCCACTGCGGCGGCAGGCCCGCATGAATCATAAGGATGTCGATTTCGCAGTGGGCGAGCGGCCGTTGTCTCAACCAGTGCAAAAGCTCGCCCGCGTCATCCGCATCGAGAATCGCTTGTAACGCCGGTTCCGGCACTTTGCCGGGGCGCGGCCCCAGGCCCTCGGACAAGGCCAGAAAATGAAGATCGTGATTACCGAGGACGGTCACGGCAGACTCGCCCAGTGAGCGGATCAGACGCAGGCATCCCAGAGAGTCAGGGCCGCGGCTGATCAGGTCGCCGGTAAACCACAGCCGGTCAGAATCGCGATCGAACTCGATTTTTTTGAGCAGCCGCTGCAAATCCGCGAAGCATCCCTGCACGTCGCCGATCGCGTAAACCGCCATCAGCTTGTGTTACTGCCGACGATGTCTATTTACCTTCGAGCCGGACGGCAAGTACATCGCAAGGCGCCGCATGTAAAACTGTGTCCTCGGTAAAGTTGACCATGATGGCCAGTCCGTGCCGTTCGCGGCATCCCAATACGATCAGGTCACAGTTTTGCTCGTTGGCGACGCGGATGACTTCGGCCTTGATGTTGCCGATCTCCACCCAGCGTAAAGCGTCACCCACATTCAGCTTTTCCGCCAGCGAATCGAGCCTGGTGTTGGCCGACGCAACCAGTTCGTCCTCGATCTGCACCGCGGGCAGCAAGGCTTCTCCCATCGGCTCGACCGGGACGTATTCGACGACATGCACAAGACAAATCTCCGCGTCATAACGACCGGCAATATCGACGGCTCGCTGGCCGATGATTTCGCTGTCGTCAGACAGATCAACCGCCAACAGAATTTTCCCATAGTCGCTCTTGATGTCGCTCATCGCGTTACCTCGCCGAAACCACAATATCGGCTTCGCAGATCAATGGAACCAAAACTTCATTATAGAGTAACGGCCGCGCGACGAATTGACTTATCTCAATGCCGCCAAAGCCGCGAACTGGGCGGGCGTGAGGTTTTCCGGGCGCAGCCCCGGATCGACTCCAAGCTCGCTGATTTGCTCGGTCGATACCATGCCCTTGAGCGCGTTGCGCAATGTTTTCCGGCGTGCGCTAAATGCCTGGGTCACCAGTTGTGCAAAGCGTTTGTGGTCGGCGATCTCGAAAGGCGGTTGGGGCCACGGCGTTAGCGAGCAAAATGCCGATTCAACCGCCGGTGGTGGCTTGAACGCACCGGCGCCGATGTTGAAAAGCTTCTCGACTTTGACCGCTGCCGCCAGCATGACGGTCAGCCGGCCATAACGTTTGCTGCCGGGCTCGGCTGCCATCCTGTCCACGACTTCCTTTTGCAACATGAAATACATCACCGAGATGCAGTCAATTTGCTTCAGCAGATGAAACAGCAGCGGTGTGGAAACGTTGTAGGGGAGATTGCCGACGATTTTCAGCTTACGATCGGCTTGTGCGCGCTGAGAGAAATCAAACTTCAGGGCGTCGGCCTGGTGGACCAGCAACTCGCCGTACCCGGCGGCCTTTTCCCTGAGCATGGGCACGAGGTCGCGATCCAGCTCTACGGCTTCCAGCGTGCCATGTTTTTTGAGAAGTGGCAGGGTGATCGCGCCCTGACCCGGCCCGATTTCGATGATGGTGTCGCCCGGCTGAGGATCGATCGCACGAATGATTCGGTCGATGACTGCTGGGTCATGAAGAAAATGCTGACCGAATCGCTTGCGGGGGTGGTGAGTCATCGCTCAGTTTCCAGTGGCGTCAGAGGCCACTCGCTTCCCGACCAACTCAATCGCCAAACTCATAGCTGCCCGCAGGCTGCCGCTGCTGGCCTTGCCGGTGCCCGCCAGATCGAGCGCGGTACCGTGATCAACCGAAGTTCGGATCAGCGGCAATCCGAGGCTGATATTGACCGCCTGACCGAAGCCGATGTGCTTTAGCACGGGCAGACCCTGGTCGTGATACATCGCCATGACCGCATCGCACTGATCCAGATGTTGCCGCGTAAACGCGGTGTCGGCCGGCAACGGGCCGCGGAGCGCCAGTCCCTCTTCGCGAAGGCGGTTAACGACCGGCGCGATAATCTCGTCATCCTCGCCACCCAGGTAACCACCTTCGCCGGCGTGCGGGTTCAGGCCGCAAACAATCACTCTCGGGTCCTTTATGCCGAACAGATTCTTCAATTCCCGGTGTAGCACGCGAAGACTGTTCTCCAGTTTTTCGGCGGTAATCGCGTCGGAAACCTGACGTAATGGCAGATGCGTCGTCGCCAACGCGATCCGAAGATCACCGGCCAGCAGCATCATGACGACATCCGCCGCATGGCCTGACAGTTCGGCGAGTAACTCCGTGTGTCCGGAAAACGCAATACCCGCATCATTGATGATGCCTTTGTGCGCCGGTGCCGTGACCATCGCAGCGAACACCCCGGTCAGGCATTCGCGGGCCGCGCGGCGGATGCATTCAACGACCTGGGCCGAGTTGGTTTTGTCGAGTCGGCCAGGAATCGATTTGTTTGGCAGCGGAACTGCGATGCAGGGCAGATGACCCGGCTGGTGGGTCAAATGAATGGCCGCGTCGTAATCGAATATCTCGACCGGTGAGCCGGTCAGGGCCGCCCGCTGCCTGAGCAGGTTGGGGTCGCCAACCGCGACCAGCAGCGCCGGCCATTCCATCCGTGCAACGTCAAGACAAATTTCCGGGCCGATGCCGGCGGGTTCGCCACTCGTTAGCAGAATTCGGGGGCAGGCATGGCTCATGTCAGTCCTGGCGCTCGACAGTTCGGGCCAAAACCGGGGCCTGTTTACAGGCGGTATTCCACGAACGCTTCATCGCGCAGGCGCTGAATCCAGACCTCGATTTCCTCGGACGCCCTGGCGGCGTGTATTTCCTGGTAGGCCAACTGGCGTTTCAGGTCCTCGGTATTGTCGTAATCGCGTCGTTCCAGTAACTGGGCGATATGCCAGCCAAAGTCGCTTTTGAAGGGTTCGGATATCTCGTTAACCTGCAAGGTGGTCAATACTTCCTCAAATTGTGGAACGAATGTGCCGACTTTCTGCCAGCCCAGGTTACCGCCATCACGCGCTGTAATCTGGTCGTCTGAAACCGCCGCCGCGAGGGTCGTGAAATCTGCCCCATCAATTATCTGCTGCCTGATATCCTGCAATTGTCGTCGCGCGATCTTGTCATCAACGATGGCATCTGTCTGTATCAGGATGTGCCTGCTTCGATGCTGAGCGATGATCGAATTTTGCTGTTCCGTGCTACGTAAATCGTTCAAACTGAAAATGTGAAAGCCGCTGGGATTGCGCACTGGTTCGGAGATATCCCCCGGGTTGAGGCTGACGACAATTTCGCTAAGAAAAATCGGCAACTGGCCGCCCTTGAGCCAACCCAGATTTCCGCAATCAAGCGCCTTCTGGCCATCCGAATAGGCCAATGCGAGCTCACAGAAATCTTCACCTGACTGCAGCCGCCGAAAAATATCAGTGGCTCTGGCTTCAGACTGTTGCAACACTTCGAGTGTCGAGCTCGGCGAAACTGAAATCAGGATATGCGAAAACAGGTACTCGTTGTTGGCATTTTCCGTAATACTTTGTTCTTCCAGGTGACGTTCCAGTTCTTTTGGTGAAACCGATATCCGGCGAAGAACATCTCTTTGTTTAAGCAAATCAATGACGATATCTTCCCGCATTTCATCACGGTAAACACGATAATCGACGCCGCCCCTGGCAAGCTCGGCGGGCAGATCCGCGAATGAGACACCATTTCGTTGTGCGATATCTTCCAGGTACGCATTCAACATCTGGTCGGATACCGCGATCCCGCTGAGAGCGGCGAATTGCAGCTGAATTTTTCTGATGACCAGCCTTTCGAGGACTTGCTGTTCGATGATATTCATCGGCGGCAGGCTGGTTCCCTGCTGTCTGAGCCGTTGCATAATCAGGCCCATCTGGTCGTCAAGCTCGCTTTTCAGAACAACGCCATCATTGACGACAGCGACGATACGATCGAGCAGACGGCCTTGATCGCTCAATTGTTTGTTTTGGGCTTCTGCTTCGCCAAAAAGCGTTAGCAACACGACGCCGGTCAACACGATGATTTTCATACCAGGCATATTAAAAAAGTCAGTTGTTATCGGGATAGCCAAGGATACCATTTTTTAAAACAGCGCTGGCGCGGCTGCCAAATTTACTGAGACCCTTGAGCTCGATCTGCAGCAGGAAAGAGCTGTCGGATTCGCCGGATCGCCTGGAGATATAACGCCGCGACACCAATTGAACTCCCCAGCAGCAGCTTTTGTATTCAAGACCGACCAGGCGTTCCAGCGTGGCATCGTCACGCAGCGAGTAATTGAGTCGTCCAACCATGTTCCAGCGCCTCGAAAATGGCATGACAAAGGAAAAATCGGACTCCTCAAGGACGCCTCGCTGGAATCGGTGCGCGAGGTTGACGACACTGGTCTTACCTGGCAGATATTGCACCCGAAACTGCGATATCGCCGTATTCGATGTATCGGGGTCCCACTGGTAGGTCAGGTCCAGGTTCCATTTCTTGTACAACGCGAGGTCCAGTTCGACGATCAGTTGCGAGTTACCGACGGCGGTCGGTAACACGCCGGGCAGCGTAACCTGGCGATCGCTCAAAAAGAATGCCTGCCCAAGCGTTGCAGAAAAGACCTGTCGTCCCTGGCTTTCATCGAGCAACCGTGTGGTCACGCCGACACTGATCTGGTCGGTATCCCCGAGGCGGTCGATGCCGATAAACCGATTGGCGCGAAAGAGCTCGACGGTATTGAAAGTCGGCATATGGGTGTCGAATATCGGCAGCTCGTCCTGATTCTGAAAAGGAATATGCGCGTAAAAAACCCGTGGCTCCAGCGTCTGCACGAGCTGTTTGTTGCTTTTGACCGCACGCTCAAAAATCAATCCCGAGTCCAGCGTGAATATCGGCAAAGAGCGAGTCGGTTCGAGGTTCTGGCCGCCTGGGTCGTCGAGGTCATAGGCGGTGTAATCCCAGGCGGCGCTGGGTGTAAGGTAATAGCCTGGGCCACCCAGGGTAAGGGTCAATCCAGGCTGTACGTTCAGCCGGCTGCCCGTCACCCCGGTTTCACGATGAAAATTGACGGCCTCCATGTTAAGCGTCCAGTCGATTCTCGATACGCCAGTATGCCCCTGGCCCCGGGCCAGCAATTGTGGCAATCGCTCATAAGGCCGCTCGTCGTCCGCCAGGGTCGGGTCGATGGTTTTGAAATTCTGGGTCCGGGCAGTTAGCCACCAATTGTCGTTGGCATAGTCCAGTTGCAGATTCCGCTCGAGATGTGTCCGGCTGGTGGTATCGACATTGCGGCCAAAATCCTCGAAATAAATCTGATCCGATACATCTTCGATATAGGTGGTCGCACGCCAGCCATTGGCCCAGGTCGTATTGTGTTGCCACAGGCCATAGCTGCGGTCGGCTAATTCGACACGGTCTTCATTGAGATATTCCAGGTCTAACTGGCCCGTGCTGTTTTTCGCCAGATAGCGAAATTCAATACTTTGCTGCCAGCCGCGGTCGCTCATGTAAACCGGCCTAAGCGTCGCATCGTAGTTTGGCGCGATGTTCCAGTAGTATGGCTGTCCGAACTCGGTCCCGCTGCGCTCGGTACTGCCGAACGTGGGAATGAGCAACCCGGATTTTCGTTTATCCGATGTGGGAAACGACAAGTATGGAAAGTAGAGCACCGGAATCCCGCCGAGCCGGATAGTCACGTTGCGCGCCTTCGCGTGCCCCTTGTCTTTGTCCAGATCCAGCGTTTTTGCCCGCAATGTCCAGTCGTTGCTGCCCTCCGGGCAGGTCGTGTAAAGAATATCCTCCATCAGCAACCGGTCACCGCTGATCGTGATTTTTCCAGCCTCGCCTCTGGCCGGTCGCCGGGTCAGCACATAGCTGGCATCGGTAAAACTGACATTCTCATCGGCCCCGCTGAGGCGGCCTTCGGATCCGGAGATCCTGACTCCGGGTTCGAGATATTCGACGTTGCCACTGACGCTGAACGACTCCGATTCCGAATCGTATTCGGCTTTGTCGGCACGGATATAGCGGTCGTCACGGGTGACTTCCACGTCTCCGCTGACCTCAATATTTCCATCCCGGCCGACTCGGCCCTGACGGGCGCGAAATTCCACCATTCCGTCAATCTTGCTCCCGGCAGCGATCGGCTGCGATTCCACAGGGGAATCCAGTGTTGGAATAATACAGAGGGGCTCGTCGGCGGTGGCAGCAGCGGCCAGCAACATCCCCAACCAGGCCAGATGCTTTAAGCCGGAATTCAGAATCTCAATGCTCCACGCGTGTGCGGCCGATACAATGGCACAGATATCAATCGCCTTCAATTACAATGCCTGGTCATTGGAGTTGACCGCAGATAAGGATGAACGTGCCGAAAAGACTGGAACAATTGAGCCGCTGGCTCGACCAACAGACCGCAGTCGATGGAATCGATATCTGGACGATCGAACCGGCGTCCGACGATGCCAGCTTCAGACGCTATTTCAGGGTCAGTGCGGGGGACGCCAGTTACATCGTAATGGATGCGCCGCCGGAGCAGGAAGATTGCCGACCATTCATTCGGGTAGCTGGCATGCTTGCCACCGCCGGTATTAATGTGCCCGAGATATTCAGCGCCGACCGTGAACAGGGGTTCTTGTTGCTCGGTGACCTCGGCAGCGAAACGTACTTGCAGGCCCTGGATCGTCAGCTCAGTCCTGATGATCTTTACCCGCCGGCGATTAAAGCGCTGGTCACGATGCAGAGCGGTTGCCGGAATCCTGCGGTCGAATTGCCACCTTATGATGCCGCGTTACTGATGCAGGAAATGGAGCTGTTCAGGGACTGGCTGGTTAAGGTGCATCTGGGGCTCGCGCTGTCAGCGCAGGAAGCTGATCGCCTGCAACAGTGTTTTGACTATTTGCGCGAGTCGGCGTTGGGGCAGGCCAGGGTCTTTGTTCACCGCGACTATCATTCACGGAACCTGATGTGGGGAAACCGGCCGCCCGGCGTCTTGGATTTTCAGGACGCCGTATACGGACCATTGACCTACGATCTCGTATCCTTGCTGAAAGACTGTTACGTGAGCTTTCCGGAGGAGCGGATTCTTGGCTGGACTGACGACTACCGTGACGAGGCAAAAAAACAATCGCTGGCTTTGCCTGAACGACCTGAATTTCTTGAGCAATTCGACCTGATGGGTGTGCAGCGTCACCTGAAAGCCAGCGGGATATTCGCGCGATTGTGGCATCGTGACGGCAAGGCATCTTACCTGGAGGATGTTCCGCGTACGCTCGGACATATCGTCGCTCTAAAAAGCACATCGCCTGAAATCGTGTTCCTGCAGAAACTGATCAACGAACGGGTGTTACCCGCGTTGGCGGAAACAACGTCATGAAGGCGATGCTTCTGGCCGCTGGCCGGGGTGAGCGTATGCGCCCGCTGACCGACCAAACGCCGAAGCCACTGCTGCCGTTGGCCGGACAGCCGCTGATTCACTATACCCTCGCCGCGATCCAAAAGACCGGGATAAAGGATGTGGTGATCAATGTTTCCTGGCAGGCTGAGCAGATCGAAGCGGCTTTGTCCGATGGGCGGCGCTGGAATCTCGATATCCGTTTTTCCAACGAAGGACATCCGCCACTCGAGACCGGCGGCGGAATATTTCGCGCATTGCCGCTGCTCGGGCCCGATCCTTTTGTGGTGATAAACGGGGATGTCTGGTTCGATTACCCGCTGGCGGACCTGACCCTGGCCGACGGCGACCTGGCCCACCTCGTGATGGTCGGCAACCCGGCGCATAACCCGCAGGGCGATTTTTTCCTCGAGGAGGGCCGGGTTTATGACGAAGACGATAAAGACCGGCTGACTTTTTCCGGTATCGGCCTTTACCGCCCGGAGCTGTTTACCGACTGCACGGATGGCGTTTTTTCGCTGATACCGCTGTTAAAGAAAGCCATGCGGGCTGGTCGGGTTTCAGGCGAGCGTTACAGCGGGGCGTGGATGGACGTTGGAACGCCTGAGCGGCTCGCGGCGCTCGAGCAAGTGCTGGTTGCCCAGCGCTAAGTGGTGGAGAAGGTTCCCTCGGCCTGCAGGTCTGCGTGATACGACGAGCGGACCAGTGGTCCGCTGGCAACATGCCTGAATCCCATCGCGAGCCCGTCTTTTTCCAACTCCATGAACTCCTCGGGTGTGACATAGCGAGCCACCGGCATATGATGGCGGGTCGGCTGTAAATACTGGCCGATGGTCAGCATTTCACAGTCATGTGCGCGCAGGTCGCGCATGACTTCGCGAACTTCGTCCAGTTCCTCGCCCAGGCCAACCATCAGCCCCGATTTCGTCGGCACGGTAGGGTGGGTGGCTTTGAACTCACGAATAAGGGCCAGCGAATGCGTGTAGTCAGAACCGGGACGCGCCTGCCGGTAGAGTCGCGGCACCGTTTCCAGGTTATGGTTGAAAACGTCAGGCGGTGCCTCGTGAATTAGTTTCAGCGCGACTTCCATCCGGCCTCGAAAATCCGGGACCAGAATTTCGATACGCGTGCCCGGGCACTGCTCGCGGATCGCGTTAATACACTGGACGAAATGCTCCGCACCACCATCGCGCAAGTCGTCCCGGTCCACCGATGTAATCACGACATAGCGCAGCATCATATTGGCGATCGTTTGTGCCAGGCGCCGGGGTTCCTCGATATCCAGTGAGGCTGGCCGGCCGTGGCCAACATCACAGAATGGGCAGCGGCGGGTGCAGACGTCGCCCATGATCATGAAAGTGGCGGTCCCCTGGCCAAAACATTCCGCCAGGTTGGGGCAGCTCGCTTCCTCGCAGACGGTGTGCAAACGATTATCGCGCAGCATTTTCTTGATCTTGGCGACCGCGTCTGACGTTGGCGCTTTGACCCGGATCCAATCCGGTTTGCGCAATGGCACAATGGTTTTTTCGACTTTCACCGGGATACGAGCCATTTTTTCTGCGGCGCTAAGTTTCCGCCCCGGCTCCAGCCTGGGGCGTCTTTCTGTTTGGGGCTGGTTCATGTCAGGAACGTCCGCCGTCGAGGAGTGGGTCAGGCCACGTATTTTAGGTGTTTCAGTAAATGATGTTCAAGTTCACCCGCGACCTGGTCAACGCCGGCCGGGCCGCCAAGGTCCTTAAGTTGCGTGACTTCGAGATTTTCAAAGCCGCATGGATTGATACGGCCAAAAGGTTCAAGATCCATATCGATATTGAATGCCAGGCCGTGATAGCTGCAGCCGCGGCGAATTCGCAAGCCCAGGCTGGCCAGTTTCCTGTCATCCACATAGACACCGGGCGCATCGGACCGGGACTTCGCATTGATGCCGTATTTCGCGACCAGATCGATAACGGACTGTTCGAGCGCGCTGACCAGTTCACGGACACCCAGGTCCTGTCGCCGCAGACTGATCAACGGGTAAACCACGAGCTGCCCCGGCCCGTGATACGTGACCTGGCCGCCACGGTCAATCTTAATGACTGGAATCTCCATCGGCGCCAGCAGGTGTTCCGGGCTGCCGTTCAGGCCCAGCGTGAAAACGGGCGGATGCTGCAGAAACCAGATTTCGTCTTTTGAATCTGCGTCGCGCCGATCGGTAAATTTTTGCATGTCGCGCCAGACCGGCTCGTACTCAGCCAGACCCAGATGCCTGATAACAAGATTCGGCTGGCCGCTCATAAAGCCATCAGTACTCTTGCGGATGCAGTCAGCTCCATGTACAGATCATCCAGCTGCTTTCTGCTCTCGGCCCTGACGGTGACCGTTACTGAGATGAACCGCTGGTTGCTGCTGGGGCGGGAACTGATTGCAGCGTCTGCTAACTTGCCGAAGTGTCGCTCGACGATCTCGCGTATATGCGATTCGTAATCGTCGGCGTGCCTGCCCATCACTTTGACAGGAAAATCGCAAGGAAATTCGAGCAGACTTTCAGTGGGTTCGTTTGGCAATTTGAAAGGCCTGATAAACTTTCTTCCAGACTGGCCCCGGTAATCCGTCAGCCACCGCCTGCCCATCGAGTCGGGTTATCGGTAACACCTCACGAAGTGCGCTGCTGATCCAGATTTCATCGGCCTGGTAAAGATCGCTCTTGCTAAAATTGCGACTGGTCACCTCTACACCCAGTTCGCGTGCGACTTCCATTACCCGGTCGCGCGTCGTCCCGGCCAAAATAATCGATGCGTCTTCAGGCGTGCGGAGTTCGCCGCCGAACAACGCAAAAACACTGCACGATGATCCTTCGGTGATCATTCCGTTTCTTTCGAGTATCGCTTCATCCGCATCCTGATCCGCGGCCTGCTGGCGAAGCAATACGTTTGCCAGCAGCGATGTCGCCTTGATATGGCATTGCGTCCAGCGAAAATCCTCAACGACCTCCGCGGCAAGACCGCGCTGCAGGGATTCTTCCGATGGCTGGGGGAAGGCCTGGGTCATCGCAAACACGGTGGGTTCGATGTTATCGGGGATCAGGTGATTGCGCTCGCCTGGCGCGCCCCGGCTGACCTGGATGTAGACAGCCATATCGCCGTCGCCATTGCGCTCGATCAGGCTCGAAATCAGGCCGGCGAAATCGAATTCGCAGTGCATACGAACCGCCTCCAGGCTGCGTGCCAGTCGCGCAAGGTGCGAATCGATCATAAACGGATAGCCGTCATAAACCGGGATCATTTCGTAGATTCCGTCGCCAAACAAAAAACTCCGGTCCAGGACCGAAACTTTCGCCTCGTTCAGGGGCAGGAACTCGCCGTCGAGAAAGCATTGCTGATGTGGCTGACTCATTCCCCGCGCTCCCTGTTACTCGAACCAGAGTCGAATTTCATCGACGGCCCGGTCGAAGAAACCGCCCGTCGGAATGTTCGCAAGCGGGTAGAGTGGTTGCTGTGTCATCAGCTCCCCGTCGAGCGAGACACGTATATTGCCAATTGACTGATCAATGCTCAGCGGCGCGATGATCTGTGGCGGCAGGTCCATCTCCGCCTGCAGGTCGCCGTATCGCCCCCTGGGAACGGTCACGTACAGACCGGACCGAACGCCAAGGCCGGTTTTCTGCTGCGCACCCTTCCAGACGCGAACATCGCTGATACTTTCGCCTGCGCGATACAACTCATGCGTTTCATAGAAGCGGAAACCATAATTGAGCAGCGCCTGGCTCGAATCGCTTCTCGTCCTGCGGCTCGGCGTTCCCATGACGACCGAGATCAAGCGCATGGGACCCCTTATTGCAGACGACACGAGGCAGTACCCGGCCGAATCGGTATGACCGGTCTTTAATCCGTCTACGGTCTTGTCCTGCCACAGCAGTGAGTTTCGATTACGCTGGGTGATGCTGTTGTAGGTGTACTCTTTTTGCGAATACCAGCGGTAGTAATCTGGAAACCTTAGGATCAGAGCCTTGGCCAGCGCCGCAATATCGCGGGCCGACATGTAATGATTTTCCTCGGGCAGGCCGGTGCTGTTTTCAAAATTACTGTTGACCATACCCAGCTGGGCCGCGTACTGGTTCATCATCGAAACGAATGTCTCCTCGCTGCCGGCGACGTATTCGGCTAGCGCGACGCTCGCATCGTTGCCCGACTGCACGATCATTCCCTGCAACAGACTTTCGATAGATACCTGGGTGTTGACTTCGATAAACATGCGCGAGCCAGGCGTGCGCCACGCTTTTTCACTGACCTGTACCGTGTCAGATAATGCGATATTCGCTTTTGCCAGTTCATTAAAGACGACGAAAGCCGTCATCATTTTAGTGATGCTGGCCGGCTCGACTTTTTGATCCGCGTTTTTTTCACCCAGCACGTACCCGGTGTTGGCATCTATCATGATCCATGCGCTTGAATTTATCGCCGGTGGAGCGGGTACTGGCATACGCTGGGCCATCGCGGACAGCGTGTTCAGCAGCAATACGGCAAAACAGATTATTCCAAGGGGTCTGGTGATCATATTTCCATCCGGAAAACTGTGGGTATCTGGCCAGGACGAAGTGTAATTCGGCTGCAGCGCAGTTGATAGTTTTGCCGACGCATGGTAATTGGCAAGCACGCCTGCACAGGCGGTTCATTCGATAGCTAAATGTGCGTCACTGATCCCCAGGTCAACCACGCGCGCTACGGTTTCATCGAATTCTGTCACACTGGCGACCGGTCCGATGCGGACGCGAAAGAGCTTGCGGCCGTGCAAACGTTGTTCACGAATTACCACACCCTCGATGCCGGAATCATTAAGCAGGGCGCGTAAACGAGTCGCGTTGCTATATTCACCGAAGGCGCCCACCTGCACGAAAAGCGATTCCGCCAGTTTGCCGGATCGCTCAACGCTCGGCGCTGGCTGGTTACGTGCAGAATCCGCGGTTACCACCTGTACTTCGACAAAACTGGTGCCATTCCTGATCATGTCCAGTTGTCGTGCGGCGCCAAAGGAAAGGTCTATCAGGCGATTAGCCACAAATGGTCCCCGGTCATTGATTCGCACGATTACGCTGCGCCCGTTCTCCAGGTTGGTCACCCGGACATAAGAGGGGAGGGGAAGCGTCCTGTGTGCCGCGCTGGCTGCGTGCATATCATATGGCTCACCCGATGCGGTCGGGCGGCCGTGAAATTTTTCTCCATACCAGGACGCCACGCCTCTCTCTGTATAGCCATCCCCATCGTCAAGAACGTGGTAGCGTTTCCCGAAGACTTCGTAAAACGGCGGGTTTCCACCGGCGCTTCTGGGTTCCGCTTTTGGGACAACTTCCCTGATCTGGCCGGGCGGCAACGGCGTCGACGGCGCGCTATCGCGTTGGGTCGCGCATGCGGCCAGACCCAGCAGCAATGTCGCCGCGACCCAAAGGCTAACGTTGTTATTCAAATCCGGCGCTTTGTAATTCATCGATTTCCATCGCCAGTTGATAGACGGCCATTGCATACATGCGGCTTCGGTTGTACCGCGTTATCGCGTGAAAATTAGCGAACCCGACCCAGTATTCAGGCCCTTGCTCGTTTTCCAGCTGAATCAGCACTGCCGGCATATCATCAGACATCTGCTTTGAGTCGAACTTAATGCCCAGCGTGTGCAACTCACCGACGCTTGTATCGAGACTGAGCGCCCGTCCCGCGTTCGCTTGAGCAAATTCCGGCGGAACAATGGCGGGCACCGCTATTTGCTCCCGGGATCGCCAGCCGTGATGTACCAGGTAATGACCGACGCTGGCGGTTACATCGGCGATATTTTGCCAGATGTCTTTTTTCCCGTCTCCATCTCCATCCTCTGCGTAGGCGAGATAACTGCTGGGCATGAACTGCGGCATGCCCATCGCGCCGGCATAGGAGCCGAGCGGAATTAATGGATCAACTCCCTGTTCACGGGTCAGCTCAAGAAACTTACCCAGCTCCCCCTTAAAGAATTTCTGCCGTGGCGGATAGTCGAATGCCAATGTGCCGAGCGCGTCAATGACCCGGTTTTTCCCCGGGCGGCCACCATAATAAGACTCTACGCCGATGATAGCGGCGATGATTTCAGCTTCGACTCCGGACGTTTCCGACGCCGACAAAATTGCGGCCAGGTTGTTTCGATAAAATTCTGCGCCGCGCCTGATGCGCTCATTGGTCAAAAATATTTGCCGGTACTCGTGCCAGGTTTTGACTTTTTCCGCTGGCTGGCTGATTAACTCGATGATCCCCGGTTTGGATTCGACCTTGCCCAGCAATTCCGCCAGCTCGTCACTGTCGAATCCATGTCGCTGATGCATTTCCCGGATGAACGCGCGGACATCCTCGCGCTGCGCGTCGATAGCCTCAGCCGGTGATGCCAGTGCAACAGAAACGAAAAAGACAAGAAAGAAAAATCCGGATTTGCGAAGAAGGTCGGTGAATATCATTAATAATAGATCAGCCCGGCAACAGTTTTCGATGAGTCTGGATAGACATCAGCATACCGAAACCGGCCATGAGGGTCACCATCGATGTTCCGCCGTAGCTGACCAGTGGCAGCGGCACACCGACCACCGGCAACAAACCGGTGACCATGCCGGCATTGACGAAAATATAGACGAAAAACGTCAGACTGATCGTACCGGCGAGGAGGCGGCAGTAGGTGTCCTGACCGTGCACCGCAATCATCAGGCCACGGCCGACGACAAACAGGTACATGGTGAGCAGCAGCAACAGACCCAATAGTCCGAACTCCTCGCCCAGCACCGCAAAAATGAAATCCGTTGACCGTTCGGGAAGAAACTCAAGGTAGGCCTGCGAGCCGTTGAGCCAGCCCTTGCCAAACAGCCCGCCTGACCCAATGGCGATTTTTGACTGAATGATATGGTAGCCGGCGCCCAGCGGATCTGATTCCGGGTTGAGGA
The DNA here is from genome assembly GCA_964568075.1 of uncultured Gammaproteobacteria bacterium. Lineage (GTDB taxonomy): Bacteria > Pseudomonadota > Gammaproteobacteria > Steroidobacterales > MnTg04 > MnTg04. Next base: position 20,050 of record CAZMOM010000013.1, on the reverse strand, counting down.
AGGTCAGGATGCGTTGTCTTTGATATTCGCGCATGAAATGCCACATTACGGGCAGCCCACCCAGCGCGAGCCCACCGGCCAGCGCGATAAAACGGGCAGACAGCCCCGAAAGCAGAATGAGCAGAATCCCTGACGCGAATATCAGGACCGCCGTGCCGAGGTCCGGTTGTCTGGCGATCAGAATCGTCGGCAGCAGGACGATGATCGCGAGTTTCCCAAGATCGGTGAACCCCGGTGGCAGGCGTCGGTCGTGCAAAAACCAGGCCGTCATCATCGGCACGGCCAGTTTCATTATTTCGGCTGGCTGAAATCGAATCAACCCGATATCCAGCCAGCGTTGTGCACCTTTGCCGCTGGCGCCGGTCAGCAATACCAGCACGAGCATCAGGATTCCCGCAAGGTACAGCCACGGCGACCACATCCGCAGATATTTGGGCGAAATCTGCGCGACGAAAAGCAACGCACCCACTGCCACGGCTATTCTGATCGCCTGGCGGAAAATCAGACCACTTTGCTGACCGCTGGCGCTGTACAAAACAAACAGCCCCGCGCCGGCCAATAACAACAACCCGGTCAACAAGGGAACATCGACATTCAGGCCGCGTAATACACGGCTGGTAAAGCCGGTCGTGCGAATCGTACTGAATTGCTCTCCCTCGGAGAAAATCACCGTTTCTGCCCCTCGAAATACGCGTCCATGACCTGTCTGACTACCGGTCCGGCGGCGCCACCTCCGCTACCGCCATTTTCGACCAGCACAGAAACAGCAATTTGTGGGTTGTCGATTGGCGCAAAGGCGATGAACAACGCATGGTCCCGAAGTCGTTCATCAATTTCTTCCACTTCGTATTCTTCTTCCTGGCCGATACTGAACACCTGGGCGGACCCCGATTTGCCGCCGATTGTGTAATCGGCGCCAAGCGCAGTCGACCAGCCGGTGCCACGCGGCGTGTTCATGACGGCCGCCATGGCGCCGTGAATCACATCCCAGTGCCGATTGTCGGTCAGCTCCAAAGGGTCCAGTTCTTCCGGTGGAATTTCTGTCGTTTCGCCGCTCAAAGGATCGCGAAAACCGGTCAGCAGCCTGGGTCTGAATCGCTTGCCCCGGGTGGCCATGGTCGCGGTCAGATGAGCCAGCTGCAGCGGCGTTGCCAGCATGTAACCCTGGCCGATCCCGGTGATTACGGTTTCCCCCGGGAACCAGACTTGGTCGGAGCGTCGGGAAAAAGCGTTCCGCTTCCAGTCCCTTGACGGGAGCAGGCCGCTTTTTTCTCCTGGCAGGTCGATACCCAGCAACTCGCCGAAGCCGAAATCCGCGAGCATCGCGTGAATGCGGTCGATTCCCAGTTCCATAGCCAGAATATAAAAATAAACGTCGCAGGACTCGACGATGGCGTCACGAAAATTAGTGATGCCATGACCTTCTTTTTTCCAGTCGCGGTAACGATGTTCGTTGCCCGGTATCGAGTAATACCCTTCACACAACACGCTCTGACGAGGATCGACAGCGCGGTATTCGAGACCGGCCAGTGCGATAAACGGCTTGACGATTGAGCCGGGCGGGTAGAGTCCGCTCACAGCTCTGTCGAACAGCGGTTTATCGATGTTGTTTTGCAGTGCCAGGTATTCCTCGGTGCGCATGCCGCCCGCACTGAACAGATTGGGATCAAAGTCCGGCAGGCTGACCAGGGCAAGCACGTCTCCGTTTCTGACGTCGATCGCGGCAACCGCACCCCTGCGGTCTCCAAGCGCTTTTTTGGCGGCAGACTGCAAGCGGGTATCCAGACTCAGGACCAGATCGCGCCCGGGCGCCGGGGCGCTGTGATTTCGTTCCAGTTCTTCCAGGGTGCTCCCTTTCGCGTCCATCTCCCGGCCCTGCGCATTAACCAGTATCTGCCGGTTGCCAGGCGTCCCGTGCAACTCGTTCTCGTAATAGCGCTCGATACCGGTTTTTCCGATGTGACTGGTTGCCGCATAGCGACTCTCGTCGATTCTTTGTAAATCAGCTTCCGATATCGCACCGACATATCCCAGCGCGTGCGCGGCACTGGATCCCTGCGGATAACTTCTAATCAGCGCCGCCTGGATATCGACACCGGGAAGTTCGTGCCGGCGAACGGAAAGCCGCGCCAACTCCTCTTCATCGAGACGGAAACGTATGGGCACAGCCTCGAATCTTCGTTTCCCGCTTCTGCGCTGCAGGAATCTTTGTCGTTGGTCATCATCGATAAGATCCAGTTCAGCGAGCCGGTTCAGAGTCTGGTCGAGATCGGACACCTGCTCGGGAACGATAATCATCTGGTATGCCGGGAGGTTCTCTGCCATCACCACTCCATTACGGTCGAAGATGATGCCGCGAGTGGATGCGATCGGTTGAATACGAATCCGGTTACCGTACGAAAGATCGGCATAGTGCTGGTACTCGGTCACCTGAAGCTTGAACAGGCGGTTGGCCAGCAGACCGGTCAATGTCACCAGGAAGACAAGCGCCCAGATAACGCGGTTGTTGAAAAGCCGCTGCTCGGCCCAGGTGTCTTTGATGGGTTCGTCGCGCAGCATCGGTCAGGTTCGGCGCATGCGCATAATCGACGCCCACCTCAGCATGACAACCAGCGGCGTCCAGAACACCGCGCTGGAAAGCGCCGGCAGCCAGCGCGCCAGACCGCTGGTCGTCTGCCCGGCTACGCCATCGACCCAATACAAGACGAATTCATAAACGAGCACCAGCATCAAAACTGTCAGCGACTGTTGTCCCATGGGAAACACTCGAATTCGCAAATGCAATTTGATGCTGATAAAAGCCACGATCATCAGCGCGAGGGCGTGTTGGCCGAGCAAAGTACCGGTCAGCGCATCCATGGCCAGTCCGAGCAACCAGGCGCCCAGCAACCCGAAGCGATCCGTGGCGGTTATCGTCCAGTAAATCACCAGCATCGCAACCCAGGCGGGACGCCAGGCCGTGACGAAGTCCGGCAGAGGCAGGATGGTCAGAATCAATCCGATCACCAGGCTGGCAAAGACGAAACGGTCAAACCGGACGGGGCGAGTCATTTGTTCTCGTCCTCCGCAATCGCCGCATCGCTCTGATTGTTCCGTTCGTTGCCGGACCAGACCAGCAACAGCTCGCGCACCCTGTCGAGCGCGGCCGCGGGCCTGGCTTCAACCTGCGCGAAAGGCTGTGTTGGATCGATATCAATTTTACTGACGGTGGCGACCGGATAGCCTGACGGAAACAAGCCACCCAGTCCTGAAGTCACCAGCAAATCGTCGATTTGCACATCGGCGTTGTTTGGCAGGAATGGCAGCGTAAGAACCTGTGTATCGCCGGTCCCGACCGCTATGGTTCGCAGACCATTGCGATTGATTTCAACCGGGACCGCATGCTCCGGATCGCTGATCAACAAGACCTGTGAACTGAGGGCGTCCAGATCGGAAATCTGGCCGACGATCCCAAATGCGTCGACCAGCGCCTGTCCCCGGTAAGCGCCGGCGCTGCTGCCTTTGTTGATGACCAGCAGGTGACGGTATGGATTCAGATCGACAGCCATGATTTCCGCGACCATCGTGCGATCGACCATCGATGCCGCGGTGTCCATTAATTCCCGGAGACGCGCGTTTTCGGCTTCCAACGCGATCATCCTCTGAACATCTGCCCGATTTTTGAGTAGTTCGGTCCGCAGGACCTGGTTCTCCTGCAACAGCTCGTTGTGGCTGGATAGCTTGTCGGATAACCAGTCTGCGAAAGTGAAAGGCAGATCGACGGCCGCCCGAATGGGGTATACGACGACCGAAATAGCCGAGCGAAGGTGTTGCAGGTGGTGTTCGCGTTTGTCCCATACCATCAACAGGACTGAGCATATGAGCAACAGGAAAAGCCGCGTACCCAGCGCCGGGCCGCGACCTGGCAACGCATGTGTCAGTTTAAAACCCGCCAAGGCTGTGTGCTCACCTCACCAGCCGGCCAGCAGCCGGACTTATTCCAGGCCCAGCGCTCCCGGGCCATGCTCATCAACCATGTCCAGTATGATTCCGCCACCTCTTGCAACACAAGTCATGGGGTCATCGGCAATCACGACAGGCAGGCCGGTTTCCTCGGTCAGCAGCTTATCCACGTCACGCAGCAAGGCGCCCCCGCCGGTCAGAACGATACCACGTTCGGCGACATCGGCACCCAGTTCAGGAGGAGTCTGTTCGAGTGCGGCTTTGACTGTGGCTACGATGCCCTGCAACGGTTCCTGCAAGGCCTCCAGGATCTCGTTGCTGTTCAGGTTGAAGCTGCGGGGCACGCCTTCGGACAGGTTGCGCCCTTTCACTGAAATTTCGTTGACTTCCTGTCCGGGATAGGCCGAGCCAACGTCGTGCTTGATGCGTTCTGCGGTCGCCTCGCCGATCAAAATGCCGTAATTGCGGCGAACATAGGCAGTGATGGCGTCGTCAAACCGGTCTCCCCCGATCCGCACCGAGGACGCATAAACAATACCACCCAGCGAAATTATAGCGACCTCGGAAGTTCCCCCGCCGATGTCCAGCACCATGGAACCGCGCGCCTCCTGGACAGGCAGACCGGCGCCGATGGCAGCGGCCATCGGTTCTTCAATCAGGTAAACCCTGCGTGCGCCCGCGCCCTCGGCCGATTCTTTGATGGCACGACGTTCCACCTGTGTGGAACCATACGGAACACAGACCAGAACGCGAGGGCTGGGCCGGAAAATAGTGCCGTCATGTACCTTTTTGATAAAGTACTGCAGCATTTTTTCGGTAACGGTGAAATCGGCGATGACGCCGTCTTTCAAGGGGCGAATCGCGGTGATATTGCCCGGTGTTCTGCCGAGCATGTTTTTCGCTTCCTGCCCAACCGCCTGGAGGACTTTTCCTCCCCGGCCAGGCTCCTCACGAATGGCTACGACGGACGGTTCATTCAAAACGATGCCGCGTCCACGAACGTAAATCAGGGTGTTTGCAGTACCCAAATCGATGGAAAGATCGTTAGAGAAGAATCCTCTTAAATTTTTAAACATTCGAGTGAAAATTCCGAGCTGATAAAGAGGCTGAAAACAACGCGGTACTCTAGCAACGGGTGGCACATTGAGCAAGCAGAGGTGTATGATAATCCGCTTGTCTACGGCCTTCAGCGGCATGTCGTCGCATTATGGAGACAATTGAATGTCATTGAGTCGCTCAGAGATGAATAACGTTGCGCATCTCGCTCGTCTGGAAATTGCGGATGAAGAAGCTTCCGCCTTCGCCGACAATTTGTCGCGCATTATCGAATTTGTTGAGCAGCTCAAGCAGGCGAGTACCGAAGACGTTCTGCCGATGGCGCATCCGCTTGAAATGGTGCAGCGACTCAGGGCGGACGTGGCGACGGAAACCGATCGTCATCAGCTATACCAACAAAACGCCCCCAAGGTGGAAGCGGATTTGTATCTGGTACCGAGGGTTCTGGAATAAGACTGCGGTATTACAGGGTAGCCGAACAAGTCTCTGCGAACTGGCGAGGATCCGCCGGCGAGAGATGAAAACTCCAAGACAAAACTACTGTCTGTCTGTTGAACGTCAACAGCTGGCTGTTACCGGTAAGGTGAAATATGCACGACAAGACCATCGTCCAGCTTTCTGAATCGCTCAGGTCAGGCAAGATCAGCAGTGAGGAGCTGACCAGGCACCTGCTCGATCGCGTCGAAATGCTGGGCCCGGAATTGAACGCCTTTGTTACCGTAACCGCGGAACTGGCGATGCAACAGGCGCGTGAGGCAGATAAACGTCGCGCGTCCGGCGACGCTGGCCCGCTCAACGGGATTCCGATCGCGCACAAGGATCTGTTCTGTACCGAGGGCGTGCTGACGACCTGCGGATCGAAAATGCTGGAAAACTTCGTCTCGCCATATGACGCCACGATCGTCCGAAAGCTGAAAGACGCCGGTACTGTCCTGCTCGGAAAAACCAACATGGATGAATTTGCGATGGGTTCATCCAGTGAAAACAGCTATTTCGGTCCGGTCAGGAATCCGTGGGACAAAAACCGCGTACCCGGTGGCTCGTCGGGTGGGTCTGCCGCCGCGGTTGCCGCCAGGTTGCTGCCGGCTGCCACGGGCACGGATACCGGGGGCTCCATACGCCAGCCGGCCGCATTGAGCGGTATCACCGGACTCAAGCCGACCTATGGGCGCTCTTCCCGGTACGGGATGGTGGCGTTCGCGTCCAGCCTGGATCAGGCGGGTTCGCTGACCCGCAGCGCGGAAGACGCCGCGTTGATGCTCAACACGATGGCGGGTTTCGACCCGAATGATTCGACGAGCGCGGAGCAGGACGTACCCGATTATCGCGCGACGCTGAATGACAGTCTGGATGGACTGCGTCTCGGTATTCCCAAAGAGTTTTTTGACGATGGCCTGATGGACGAGATCAAGATATTGATTGAGGATGCGATCAAGGAACTGGAAAAGCTCGGCGCCAGGGTTGCCGAAGTCAGACTACCCAACATCGGCCTGTCTGTCCCGACCTATTACGTAGTGGCGCCGGCCGAATGTTCGTCCAACCTGTCCCGCTTCGACGGCGTGCGGTTTGGTCACAGGGCTGATAAATACAAGGATCTGGACGAACTCTACAAGCGATCGCGCGGCGAGGGTTTCGGTGCCGAGGTAAAACGTCGAATCATGACCGGAACCTACGTGCTGTCGGCCGGTTATTATGATGCTTACTATCTGAAGGCACAGAAGGTGCGCCAGCTGATCACCTCCGATTACGCAGAGGCGTTTAAATCGGTTGATCTGATCGTCGGGCCCACGACGCCAACGCCGGCATTTGAAATCGGCGCCAAAACGGACGATCCGATCACCATGTATCTGAACGATATTTACACGATCGGCGCCAACCTGGCGGGATTACCAGGCATATCGATTCCGTGCGGATTCGTTGATGAGCTGCCGGTCGGATTGCAAATTGTCGGTTCGCACTTTGCTGAAGGCAGGCTGCTGAATGCGGCGCATCGTTATCAGCAGGTAACCGACTGGCATACGCGTTCGTCGAAACTGGATCAAGGGGCTTCGTAGATGAAATGGGAAGTCGTTATTGGGCTTGAGATACATGCCCAGCTCGCGACCCGCAGCAAAATTTTTTCCAGCAGCCCGACCGCCTACGGCGCGGAGCCCAATACCCAGGCCAACCTAGTTGACCTCGGTTACCCCGGTGTGTTGCCAGTGCTCAATGCCGATGTGGTCAAAATGGCCGTGAAGTTTGGGCTCGCCGCAAATTGCGAAATCGCCCGACGGTCAGTGTTTGCGCGGAAAAATTATTTCTATCCCGATCTGCCGAAGGGATATCAAATCAGTCAATTTGAGCTGCCGATCGTCGGTAACGGAGAAATCTTTATCAATCTGGATGATGGTGTTCGCAAGCGGGTTGGTATCACCCGTGCCCACTTGGAGGAGGACGCGGGAAAATCACTGCACGAAGATTTTCATGGCATGAGCGGAATCGACTTGAACCGGGCCGGCACACCATTGCTGGAAATCGTATCGGAGCCGGATATCCGATCGGCAACCGAGGCGGTTGCCTACATGAAAGCCGTCCACACATTGGTTCGGTATCTGGAGATTTGCGATGGCAACATGCAGGAGGGTTCTTTCCGCTGTGACGCCAACGTTTCAGTGCGGCCCAAAGGCCAAAAGGAATTTGGAACGCGCGCCGAGCTGAAAAACCTCAATTCGTTTCGTTTCGTTGAAAAGGCCATCAATTTCGAAATTGAACGCCAGATCGATGTTATTGAAAGTGGCGGTACGGTCGTTCAGGAAACGCGGCTTTATGACTCGGCGAAAAACGAAACCCGCACGATGAGAGCGAAAGAGGAGGCCAACGATTATCGTTATTTTCCGGACCCCGACTTATTACCGTTAACTGTCAGCGACGAGGAAATTGAAGCCGTTCGCGCCACGTTGCCCGAGTTACCGGATCAAAAACGGGAGCGGTTTCGCAGCGATTATAAGCTTAGTGATTATGATGCGAGCGTACTGACCGCGAGCCGTGAAATGGCAAATTATTTTGAGGCCGTCGTCAGGGAATACGGCGCTCAACCTAAACTGGCGGCAAACTGGGTTGCCGGAGAATTGTCGGCGGCGCTGAACCGAACCAGATGCGACATCGTCGACAGCAAGGTTTCGGCTACCGAGCTGGCCGGACTGTTGAAGCGCATAGCCGACGATACGATTTCCGGAAAAATTGCCAAGGACGTGTTCGAGGCGATGTGGGAGGGTGAGGGCGACGCCGATACCATTATCGAAAAAAGCGGCATGAAACAGATTACGGACAGCGGCGCGATCGAAAAGATCATCGACGAGGTGATTGCAGGCAACCCGCAGCAACTCGAGCAGTACCGTGCCGGCAAAGACAAGCTGCTTGGGTTTTTTGTCGGCCAGGTGATGAAAGCGACACAGGGCAAGGCCAATCCGGGCCAGGTCAATGAGTTGCTGAAGAAAAAGTTGACCTGAGCCTTGAGCGAAATAGAGCGCGACAGCTTGCACCGGTTTTTGTTTGAGAATTATCCGGTGACCGGAAAACTGGTTCATCTGGATACGACCTGGCGCGCGGTGCTTGAGCGGTGCGATTATCCGGGGCCTGTTCGAGGTATTCTCGGTGAAGCGATGGCGGCTACGGTCCTGCTTGCGTCGACAGTCAAATTTAAAGGCCAGATCACGCTTCAGATGCAAGGTGACGGGCCGTTGACGTTGCTCGTTATTCAGTGCAGCAATCGCCTTGTTTTGAGAGGCCTGGCGCGGTGGGAAGGGGAGCTGAGCGATGCTTCGCTCGATCAACTGATCAATAACGGCAAACTGGTCCTATCGATCGAAAATGACGGCGACGATCTGCGTTACCAGGGCGTCGTGCCGATCAGCGGCCGGTCGGTCGCTGAATGTCTGCAACAGTACTTCACCCGCTCAGAGCAATTGCCGACTTGTTTTTGGCTTGCCAGCGACGACAAAGCGGCGGCCGGGTTGTTGTTACAGCGCACGCCCGACCTGGAAGAGACCCATGATCCGGATTTCTGGAATCGTGTCTGCCTGCTGGCTTCGACGGTGAAGCAGGCTGAGTTGCTTGACCTGCCGGTAATTGAGTTGTTGCACCGTCTCTACAGCGAAGTTGATCTGCGTCTGTTCGATCGCCTGCCGGTTTCATTTCGCTGCAGCTGCAGCCGTAAGCGAGTCGCGAACATGCTGCGCACGATTGGCGCGGATGAGATTCGTGACATGGTTGAGGAACAGGGCGGCGTTCGTGTGCGTTGCGAATTTTGTAACAAAGCTTATAAATTCGACCGCGTCGATTCCGCAGGGCTTTTCATCTCAGACGTGCCCGGTACCGATCAGACTCTCCATTGAGGACCGATGATCCAGGTTCGCGTCATCACGGAGGAAGAGATCGAGGCTGGCGGCTAGCCATAACCGGTATCATTCAGAGCCGCGAAACGGCCTGAAAATTCAGCAGCTGGCACCTCATCAGAGAGGACTTCGATATTGAGGTCGATGCGCGCCCGGTTGCGCGTCTTCAGGCTTTTCAAAAAGCGATCTTTTTCGGCGGGACCCGGCCAATGGCAGCGACAGCGCAGTTGCCCAACAACCGGTTTCAGAAATTTCATCTGACTGGAGTGAATGACGACATGGGTCGCCGACTTGCCGGCCATTAATTTGGCGACTCCCCAGCCGGTCAGTGTTGCCAGAGCGAGCAGACTGCCGCCGAATGCGGTCGCCATGTGGTTTCTGTTTGGCGCCAGCGGCGCCGAAACGATCAGCTCGTTTTCATCCAGCTTTTCGACGCGGGCGTCCATGGCGCCAACCAGCGGAATGCCTTCTCGCCACCATTTTTCCAGCATTTCTGCCTGCGTCGGGAAATCGTGTTGTTGGCTGGGAAGACCGCTGTTCATGGGTCAGCAGTCTGCCACAGCACATTGGTCCAGGCTAATAATGGCGGGCTTGCCAATGGCCGAGGCCGCGTCTATACTCTTGCATAAGCATATAAAGATATCTTTATATTAAAAACAAACCGCACCAGGTCACTCCGCACATGCCAATACACCTCTCAGGATCGGCCTTGTTGCTCGGGCTGAAAGCAGCCGCAGAGCCGACTCGATTGCGCTTGCTGCGAATCTGCGCGCAAGGCGAGCTGACCGTCGGGGAAATTACCCGCGTTATCGCCCAAAGCCAGCCGCGCGTTTCCCGTCATCTGAAGATTCTTTGCGATGCCGGATTACTGGTGCGTTTCCGTGAAAGGCACTGGGTGTTTTACCGGGTACCGCTGGGTGGGCCCGAAGCGCTGCTGGTCGAACATGTTCTGCAAACGCTGTCGATGCAGGATCCCGAATTCCTGGTGGACCAGCAGCGTTTGGGCGAAGTGTTGGATGAGCGCGCGAAGCTGGCCAGCGATTATGCGGCCGATATTGGCGCGCCGGCGGTCAGCGATGAGCAATTGTCGGCGGCTGTCAGAGTCGTGCTGAAATCGCGAAAGGTTGGAGATCTGCTGGATATCGGCACCGGCACCGGGCGCCTTCTTCGCATGCTTGGCGAGACGGCCGACCAGGCGGTCGGCGTCGATATTTCCAGTGAGATGCTGTTGGTGGCAAGGGCCAACCTGCAGGCCGCCGGTCTGAGCCATTGCATGGTCAGGCACGCCAACATGTACAAGTTGCCGTTCACCAACGCTTCCTTTGACACGATCACGATTGATCACGTGCTTGACGATGCCGATGAGCCTGCCGTCGTCGTCGCCGAGGCTGCGAGAATTCTGCGTCCAACCGGCTGTCTGCTGCTGATCGAAAAACATGCGCCGGACAGTGCCGCGAGCGATTCAGAAACCACCGGTCCGAATTGCTGGTTACGTGACGCGGGCGTCGCATGCAGCACGACCGTGCTGGTGCCGGAAAAACGCCCGGCGATCGTTTTGTGCCTGGGGCAGAAAAAAGAAGCGGCGGAGAGGGCGGCATGAGTGTCACGGATTTAAAAAACCGCCTGGCCGAACATTCGGCCCAGATTTCCGGTGCCAATGTATCGTTCGAGTTTTTTCCGCCGAAAACGCCGGAAATGGATTCTATCCTTTGGGACTCGATCGAAAACCTGGCCCCGTTGAATCCCGGTTTTGTGTCCGTGACGTATGGGGCGGACGGCTCCACCAGGGATCGCACGCACCGTGTCGTGCGGCGGATACTAACGGAAACTGACCTGGTGGCCGCCCCCCATCTTACCTGCATCGATGCAAGCCGCGAGGAAATACAGGAGATTGCGAAAGGATATTTCGATCTGGGGATACGGCATATCGTCGCATTGCGGGGAGACGTGCCGGCAGGATGTACGAAATACCGGTCGAGAAAAGATGGTTACGCTTATGCTTCCGACCTGGTCGCTGGTCTGCGCGAAGTGGCTGATTTTGAAATCTCTGTCGCGGCTTATCCGGAAGTGCATCCGGAGGCGCCAAATCAGCGCTTTGACCTGGACAACCTGAAACGCAAGGTGGATGCCGGTGCGACCCGGGCGATCACCCAGTTCTTTTTTTATAACGATACATTTCTGCGTTTTCGCGATCTGTGCACCACCAATGGTATCGACGTCCCGATCGTGCCGGGCATCTTGCCGATCACCCGCTTTTCGCGACTGGTTCGATTTGCAGAAACCTGCGGCGCCGCGATTCCGCCGCAGATTAGTCAGCAATTTGAAGGGCTCGAAAATGACCCGGATACTCACCAGCTGGTGGCGGCCAGTGTGGCGATCGACCAGGTGCGCCGCCTGCAGCAGCACGGGGTAGAGAATTTTCATTTTTATACGCTCAACCGTTCTCGGTTGACCTACGCAATTTGCCACATTCTCGGCATCCGGCCGCAACAGGAGACCGCGCATGCATCCGCTTGAACAAGCGTTGCGCGAGCGCATCCTGCTGATCGATGGCGCGATGGGCACAATGATTCAAGACTACGGCCTGACCGAAGCGGATTTTCGTGGTCGCGAGTTCAAAGGGCACGGCTTCCCGCTGCTAGGCAACAACGACTTGTTGAGCCTGACTCGGCCCGAAGTCGTCCATGAAATACACCGCGCCTATCTCGAGGCCGGCGCAGACATTATTGAGACCAACACCTTTACCGCCAATTATCCATCACAAGCGGATTACGGTCTCGAGGACAGAATTGCCGAACTGAATCTCGCGGCGGCGCAAATCGCCCGCCAGGCGGCCGACGAAGTAACCAGGAGCAGCGGTCGGCAGCGATTCGTTGCCGGTGTGCTCGGACCGACCAACCGCACCGCCTCCATGTCACCCGATGTTAACGATCCTGGGTTGCGGAACATTACTTTCGATGAACTCGCCGAGACCTATGGCGTTGCCGTGCGAGCCTTGCTCGACGGCGGTGTCGATTGCCTGATGGTGGAGACCATCTTCGACACGCTGAACGCCAAAGCGGCGATTTTCGCCGTCGAGCAGGTTTTCGAAGAACGCGCCGAGCGGACACCGGTTTTTATCTCGGGGACCATTACCGACGGTTCGGGACGCACGCTTTCCGGCCAGACAACAAGCGCGTTCTGGCACTCGATCCGCCACGCAGAGCCTCTGGTCGTCGGGTTGAATTGTGCGCTGGGCGCCGAGGAACTCAGGCCCTGGCTCAGGGAATTGTCAGCTGGCACCGATACCTATGTGAGCGCGCATCCCAATGCCGGCTTGCCAAACGAGTTCGGGGAATACGACCAGACGCCGGAGGAGATCGGTGAGATTCTGGGCGAGTTTGCCAGGGAGGGTCTGCTCAACCTGGTCGGCGGATGCTGCGGTACGACGCCCGAACATATTCGCCGAATCGCGCGGGCCGTCGCCGGCGTAAAACCCAGGAAAGTCCCTGTTGCCGGACCCGGCTGTCGCCTGTCTGGTCTGGAACCGCTGACTATCAGCAGCGACAGCCTGTTCGCCAACATCGGCGAACGGAGCAACGTAACCGGTTCAGCCAAATTCCGCCGACTGATCGAAGCCGACGATTACAGCGCGGCGCTGGACGTGGCCCGTCAGCAGGTCGATAACGGCGCGCAGCTAATCGATATCAACATGGACGAGGGAATGCTCGATTCCGAAGCCGCGATGCAGCGTTTTCTCCGCATGCTGGCAGGCGAGCCGGATGTGTCGCGTGTTCCTGTGGTCATCGATTCATCGCGCTGGAGCGTGATCGAAACGGGGCTGAAATGCATTCAGGGCAAGGGTATTGTCAATTCGATCAGCCTCAAGGAAGGCGAAGAGGAGTTTCTGCGCCAGGCCAGGCTTGTCAGGCGTTACGGAGCCGCGGTCATCGTCATGGCTTTCGATGAGAACGGGCAGGCGGAGACGGTAGAAAAGAAGCTCGCGATATGCTGGCGCGCGTACCAGTTGCTAACCCAGGACATCGGGTTTCCGGCGGGCGACATTATTTTCGACCCGAATATTTTTGCCGTTGGCACCGGTATCGAGGAGCATAACGACTATGCCTGTGCGTTTATCGAAGCCACGCGGCAGATCAAGGAAAGCATGCCTGGAACGTTAGTATCGGGCGGCGTCAGCAATGTTTCGTTTTCGTTTCGCGGCAACAACCCTGTGCGCGAGGCGATGCACTCGGTTTTTCTCTATCACGCGATTCGCGCCGGCATGGATATGGGTATTGTCAACGCCGGGCTGATGACGATATACGAGGACATTCCGCCCGAGCTCAAAGGACCGGTCGAGGACCTGATTCTGAATCGACGCGATGACGCCACAGAGCGGTTGCTGGAAATTGCCGAAACCTTTCGCAACAGCGACAACGGCAAGGCCGTGTCACCGGTTCGCGACATGAGCTGGCGCGAAGAAAATGTCGAGAAGCGTCTCGAACACGCGCTGGTCAGCGGGATTGACCAGTTCATAGAGGCAGACACTGAAGAAGCCCGTCTGCGGGCGGACCGGCCGCTCGATGTTATCGAGGGGCCTTTGATGGCCGGCATGAACGTCGTTGGCGATCTCTTCGGATCGGGAAAGATGTTTTTGCCCCAGGTCGTAAAGTCAGCGCGCGTCATGAAAAAAGCGGTGGCTCACCTGATGCCGTTTATGGAAGATGAACAATCGGGGGCCAGCCGTAAAGGGTGCATCGTAATGGCGACCGTCAAAGGCGATGTGCACGATATTGGCAAGAATATTGTCGGCGTGGTTTTGCAGTGTAATAACTATGAAGTGATTGATCTTGGCGTCATGGTTCCATGTGAAAAGATCTTGCGGACTGCCAGACAGGAAAACGCTGACCTGATCGGTCTGTCCGGGCTGATAACGCCTTCGCTCGATGAAATGGTCGATGTCGCTGCCGAAATGCAGCGGCAGAAAATGACGACGCCGTTGCTGATTGGCGGGGCGACGACATCGCCGGCCCATACCGCGGTCAGGATCGACCCGGGATATGACGGGCCCGTCGTTTACGTCAAGGATGCGTCGCGTGCGGTTGGTGTGGTCCAGGCGTTTACGTCGGCGGCGACGCGGTTCGATTTTTCCGACAAGGCCAAAGCCGACTGCGCGGCCAGGCGAAAACGGCACAGCGGAAAAACCCGCAAGGCGCCGCGGCTGGCGCTGGAGCAGGCACGCGAAAAAAGACTGCTAACCGACTGGCGCGATTACACGCCGCCGGAACCGGATTTCCTGGGAGTCAAATCGCTGGATAATTATTCGCTGGACGAGTTGGTCGACTATATCGACTGGATGCCTTTTTTTAACGCCTGGGAATTTCATGGCAGGTTCCCGGACATTTTAAATCATCCGCGGTTCGGAGAGGCCGCCAGCAGTTTGTACGGGGACGCGAGGTCGATGCTCGAGCGCATTGTCAGCGAGCAATGGTTGCAGGCGACTGCCATACTCGGGTTTTATCCGGCGAATACCAGCGACTACGATGACGTGCTGATCTATGCCGACGAGAAGCGTAAATCAGTACGCGAACGCCTGCATTTTTTGCGGCAGCAAAAAACCAAACCGCAGGGCGCCAGCCAGGATTGTCTCGCCGACTTTGTAGCGCCCGACGACAGCGGTGTTGCGGATTACTTAGGCCTGTTTGCCGTAAGCGTCGGTCATGGCATCGATGCGCGGGTCGAAGCGTACAAGAAAGCCGGCGACGATTACTCTGCGATTATCCTGAAAGCGCTGGCCGACCGTCTCGCTGAAGCTTTTGCCGAGCGACTTCACCAGCGGGTGCGTACCGAGTACTGGGGATACGCACCGAACGAGTCGTTTGGAAATGCAGAACTGATTCGGGAAAACTATATCGGTATTCGCCCGGCGCCCGGTTACCCGGCCTGCCCCGACCATTCAGAGAAAGCGACTTTATGGCGCCTGGGCGAGGTTGAGCAGCGTGCGCGTATCACTCTGACCGATGGCTGGGCCATGTTGCCCGCGGCGTCGGTCAGTGGTTTCTATTTTTCACACCCTCGCAGCCGGTACTTTTCGGTTGGCCGGATCGATCACGACCAGGTCCAAGACTATGCACGCAGAAAAGGCGTTAGCCTCGCGCAGGCCGAGCAATGGCTGAGACCATTGCTCGGCTACTCCGCGAATGCGGCGTGAATCCTTTTGGGGACAGGTCCGAACCGATCAAAAAGCGATCAGCGCGTAACCCTGGCTTTGCAGCAAGGTCAGTGCCGTCATCGCAGACAGGGCTTACCTGACCCCGTCTGCCAGTTCTTCGTTTTTGAATCCGCTGTAGCCGGCTGAAGTGCAAATCGTGGTCCCGATCCACACGATTAGCCCGGATAATTAATCCGCCTCGATCCGCGTCACGGAGTTAATGATCAGCGGTTCGACCGGTACATCCTGATGCGCACCGACGCTGCCGGTTTCCACCGCGACCATCTTGTCGATGATGTCCATGCCTTCGACCACTTTCGCAAACACAGCATAGCCAAAATCACGCGCGCTGTGGTCGAGGAAAGCGTTATCCGAAACATTGACGAAAAACTGTGACGTCGCGCTGTTGACGTCCTGCGAACGAGCCATCGACAAGGTTCCACGCTCGTTTTTCAGGCCATTATCGGCCTCATTTAGAATCGGCGCCTTGTTCTGTTTTTGATTCATGTGAATGTCGAATCCACCACCCTGGATCATGAAGCCGGGGATTACCCGGTGAAAAATCGTGCCCTCATAAAACCCCGCTTCCACGTAAGCGTAAATATTTTTTACTGTGATCGGTGCCCGGCTCGCATACATTTCGATTTTGAAGTCGCCCAGCGAGGTCGAAAATACGATCATTGGTTTTGTCCCTGGTTCGTGGTCACTGAATTTTTCGCCCGGCAACCGCCCGCGGAATTCCTGCCAGATCTTTATGGCCGCTTACTTTGTCAAAGCCTGCCGCAATGAGCAATTCTATAACAGCTTTTTGTTGATCGAACCCGTGCTCCAGCAACAGCCAGCCTGGTTTTTCCAGATGTTCATGCGCGTGACTGACGATTTCGCGAATGGCATCCAGTCCGTCCGCGCCGCTGCTCAGCGCAATGACCGGCTCATGGGTCAGGTCACCCTGCGCAAGATGCGGGTCACCGTCGGCCACATACGGAGGATTGCTGACAATTATGCCGAAACAACGGCGGGGAACAGCTTCGTACCAACTACCTAACACCCAGTCCAGGTTTTCCAATTGCAGCCGTTCCTGATTTTCCTTTGCCACGGCCAGGGCAGCGGCCGAGAAGTCGCTGCCGGTGACGCGGCATGTCTTGCGCTCGCTGGCGATGGCAAGCGCGATCGCGCCGCTACCCGTACCCATGTCCAGCACGCTGATCGGTTTTTCCGGCGGAATCCTCGCCAGCGCCTGTTCCACGAGCAATTCAGTTTCCGGTCGCGGAATCAGGGTCGCATCTGAAACCCTGACTGGCAAAGACCAGAATTCGCGACAACCTGTCAAATAGGCCACCGGCTCACCCAACGATCGCTTTTCGATGAGTGACTGGAAAAGCCGCCATTGGTCATTGCTCAGCAGGCGCTCGGGAAACGCCAGCAGCTGGCTGCGGCTGGCGCCTGTTGCGTGCGCCAGAAGGATCTCGGCCTCGCGCGCGGGCTCGAGGCTCGCTGAGAGGACAACGCGTCCGGTCGCGAGCGCGGCCGCAAAAGATTGCTGGTGACAAGTACCGTTTGGCATGGGTCTATTTTACCGCATGACATACAATAGTGGTTTCAGGTTAAGCGGATTTTCCGATGAAGGTGTATGAAAGCGTGCTGGAGATGGTCGGCGAAACGCCGATGCTGCACATCACTCAGATCGACACAGGAATTTGCGAACTCTACCTGAAACTCGAGCTGATGAACCCGGCG
This sequence comes from uncultured Gammaproteobacteria bacterium, assembly GCA_964568075.1. Classification (GTDB taxonomy): domain Bacteria; phylum Pseudomonadota; class Gammaproteobacteria; order Steroidobacterales; family MnTg04; genus MnTg04. The sequence goes on along the minus strand of CAZMOM010000013.1, from coordinate 2,752 downwards.
GGTTCGATCAAGGACCGGATCGGTATGTCGATGATCGGCGAGGCCGAAAAGCGGGGCGATATCAAGCCCGGCGATACGATCGTCGAAGCCACGGCGGGTAATACCGGACTCGGGCTGGCTCTGGTTGCGGCACGCGGCGGATACAATCTCGTCCTGGTTCTGCCAGACAAAATGAGCCAGGAAAAGATCTTTAACCTGCGCGCGATGGGCGTTGAGGTGGTACTGACCCGGTCCGACGTGGCGCGCGGACATCCGGAGTATTATCAGGATCTCGGTCGAAAAATCGCCGACGAGCGGGGCGCATACTTTATCAACCAGTTTGGCAACCCGGATAATCCACTCGCGCATGCGACCACGACCGGTCCGGAAATCTGGCAACAGATGGGTGGCCAGCTCGATGCCGTCGTGCTGGGCGTTGGCAGCAGCGGGACGATATCCGGGCTGACCCAATTTTTCAAAGACAACGCGCCTGACGTCGAGATTGTGCTGGCCGATCCCCAGGGTTCAGTGCTGGCCGGCTATGTAAGGACCGGCAAGCTCAGTGAAGCGGGGAGCTGGCTTGTCGAAGGCATTGGCGAAGATTTCATTCCCGACATTTGTGATTTGTCGCTGGTAAAGAGCGCGTACAGCATTAGCGATGCCGAGTCGTTCGATGCCGCGCGCATGTTATTGAAAAAAGAAGGGATACTCGCCGGTTCATCGACCGGAACACTGCTGGTTGGCGCGTTGAAATATTGTCACGCGCAAAAAGAACCCAAAAGAGTGGTCACCTTGGCCTGCGATACCGGCAACAAGTACCTGTCCAAGCTATACAATGAGTTTTGGATGGAGGACAACGGCTTTATGCAAAGACCGGCCACCGGCGATCTTCGCGACCTGGTTGGGCGACTGCATGAAGACAAGGCGACTATTACCGTGGGTCCTGCGGATATTCTCACGACCGCACACAATCGATTGCGCAACGCCGGGTTTTCTCAATTGCCGGTCATGGACCAAGACGAACTGGTTGGCGTGCTAACCGAATACGACATCATCACCTATTCGTTTGGTCATCCCGAAAAACTGACGGACACGGTGGAAAAGGCGATGAAAACTGCTTTCGTGCATGTCGAAAAGGAAACATCGGTTGACAGCCTCGTGTCTATTCTGCATGGGCAGCCATATGCAGCGGTCATGGATAGCGGAAAATTTCTCGGTCTGATTACGCGGGCCGATGTGCTGAATCATTTGCGCAAACAGATTGCCGCGACGGCAACCAGGGGTTAAGGATTCTTTAAAATGAGCAAGGAAAACAAAAAGCTGGGATTTAATTCTCTGACCATTCACGGCGGCCAGAAACCGGATCCGGCGACCGGGGCAATCATGCCGCCGATCTATGCGACCTCGACCTATGTCCAGCAAAGCCCGGGTGTACATCAAGGCTATGAATACTCACGCTCACACAATCCGACCCGTCAGGCGTTTGAGCGCTGTGTCGCCTCGCTGGAAAACGGCACACACGGGTTTGCCTGCGCATCCGGCATGTCCGCGAGCGGCCTGATTCTCGAATTGCTGGATTGCGGCGACCACGTGGTCGCGATGGACGACATGTATGGCGGCACCTTTCGCCTGTTCGACAAGGTTCGCAGTCGTTCGGCCGGGCTGGAATTTTCCTATGCCGATCTCTCCGTTGATGGCGAGCTAAAAAATGCCCTGCGCGATGACACGCGTATGATCTGGATCGAAAGCCCAACCAATCCGACGCTCAAACTCGTCGATATCGCCAAAGCGTCGGCGGTGGTAAAGCGCCGGGATATTATCGTCGTCGTTGACAATACCTTCGCCAGCCCCTGGGCGCAGCGACCGCTGGAACTGGGCGCCGATATCGTCATTCACTCAGTGACCAAGTATCTGAACGGGCACTCCGACATGGTTGGCGGCGTGATTGTCGTCGATGACGACGATCTCGGCGAGAAAATCTGGTTTCTGTCCAACGCGATCGGACCGGTCGCCGGACCGTTCGACAGTTTCCTGGCGTTGCGCGGACTGAAGACGCTGGCCATCCGCATGGAACGTTGCAGCGAGAATGCATTAAAGGTTGCCGAATATCTTGCGGGCCATGCCAAGGTAGAGTCTGTTGTTTATCCCGGTCTGCCGAGTCATCCGCAGTATGAGTTGGCGAAAAAACAAATGAACGGCTTCGGCGGGATCGTGACCTTTTTTATCAAGGGGGGGCTGGATGCATCGCGCACGTTTCTCGAACGCTGCCGGTTGTTCGCCCTGGCCGAAAGTCTCGGTGGCGTCGAGAGCCTGGTCGATCATCCGGCGATCATGACTCATGCCTCGGTGCCACCGGCAATGCGCGCCGAGTTGGGCATCAGCGACAGCTTGATCCGTTTGTCGGTCGGGATCGAGGATATCGATGACCTGATTGCGGATCTTGAGCAGGCATTCGATTAGCAGTCTGTTGATAATTCCTCAGGCGAGTGCGAGACAAGGCAAGAATCGGCGAGACGCCGCTCTCGCCCTTCCCTGGGCTCCGCGGCATTTGGGCGTCCTGCCCGGCGCCGCTCTCGCCCTTCCCTGGGCTCCGCGGCATTTGGGCGTCCTGCCCGGCGCCGCTCTCGCCCTTCCCTGGGCTCCGCGGCATTTGGGCGTCCTGCCCGGCGCCGCTCTCGCCCTTCCCTGGGCTCCGCGGCATTTGGGCGTCCTGCCCGGCGCCGCTCTCGCCCTTCCCTGGGCTCCGCGGCATTTGGGCGTCCTGCCCGGCGCC
>CAZMOM010000012.1:0-84726 GCA_964568075.1 uncultured Gammaproteobacteria bacterium | reverse complement strand
GGGCGGGGCTGCGTAAGGCGATCCCATTGGCAACTGCAGGCCGATCATGGCGACCAGATCGTTGACCGATCCGCTTGGCAGGAATTGTTTTCTCAGTCTCAGTTCCCAGCGCAGCGCGACCTTTCCGCCTCTGCCGAGATCGGTCAGCAAGCCCACCCCGATGGAGGCCGATGCTTCAGTGGTATCAAGCGCAGGATTCGGACTGTCCGCATTCATCGATCCAGCGCCCAGCAACAAATAAGGAGACCAGCTCCCGTCACGGAACCAGACCCGCAGGAGATTAAGTTCCAATTCCCGGATCTCCTGATTGGCTTTGCCGCTGCCAGGATCGTCACTGGTTACCATTAGTTCCACATTGACGCCATCCGACAAAGCCCGGCCGATGATGAGGGCATATCCGTACTCATCTTCCGACAGACGGTCGTCGTCAACCCAGACACCGATAGCTCCGGGTGTCAGATACCATTGCCCCGCTTTTTCACTGGCTGTGCCGACGCCGGCCCAGGCGAGACAAATCAAAAAGAAAGTGAGGATTCTAAAGTGTTTCATTGGGCGGCTCCTCGGCTGATGCAGGCATAGTTGCCCCTGCGACCCTGATAATGCGGCGGGTGACGCCGCGCGCTGTCAATCGCCCGATGATAACTGAAATTATGTCTCGGTACAGTGAGAATCAGGGCGTTTGTATTTCCGCCCAGCTGTTGATCAACAGGTTACGGCGTCGTAACAAAGCCCTTATTTGATCACGGTTCAAATATTCGCCGAGCTCTACGGTTAGCTGCTCGGAATCGAGCGACTTAAGCCGGTTGGCCATTTCCTGGGTCATTCTCAGTTTCCGCTCACGGACATAGGGCGGCTTGTCCCGGTAGGTTCTAAAACTACGCGACTGCCCGATCAGCCGGAGCATCCAGTCCGGGGCGGTGTAGGTTACGTTTTGCTGTGTGCGGCCTTCGTTGTAGATCAGTGTATCCCAAACATACATCAGCTCGTGCTGAGGCTGTAGCGGGCACCAGCCGTCGGCCGTGATTTTTTCATTGTTTTTTTGGAGCAGGCTGATCAGCCCCTTCGTCCTGAATATCAGCGCACCGACCTGGCCGTCAATGTTTCGTTCGACAGCGACAGGCACCATGCCCAGTCCCAAAATTCGATCGAGTTTGTAAGCGGCCACTTCATACTGCCAGCGATCGGCGGCGTTGAGCATTCTGTTCTTGTTCGGGCCGCGGCCACCGCGGATTTCAGTAGATTCGGTGTTGAACAAAGCATCGATCTGCATACCGTCCTTGTTCAGCGTCAACATTTGCGGCTTTGTTACGCCGGCCAGACCGGCCTCGCTGTTAACAACTTTTGCCGTCAGCAAGAATTCCTCAAGCTCCTGGTCGCTCATGTTGCCCGGTCTTTTGTCGATTGTTCGCGAATTTGGTACCGGCGCCTGTATTTCATCCTCTTCGAGGTAAGCGACCCGCAATTCACCTTCTTCAATGATGAGCGCTGACGCACGGCCACCGTATTCGGACGTCAACATGCCGGTGTCCAGCATGATAATTTTTCCGTTATTGCGGGTTTCTACTTTGTGACTGGCCGTTGGCGTGTGCCCGACGACCACACGTTGTACACCCTGCATTTGCAATGCTTTTTCTATCGTGCTGTTTTCACTGAGCCGATAGCATAATACGGTGCCGCGATACCAGAGAGGACTGTCTACACTAAAGGCAATTCCTTCATTCGCCTGAACCAGGCGCGCAGCTTCAAGGCGAATCTCTGCCGCAAGATTTTCGTCATCTCTGATCGATACGGCGTACGCTAGACTGTCTACTACCTCCCGCCCCGGTGACAGGTAGCCGGCGGTCGTCAACCGGTACCAGGCCTCCGCGTACTGGCGAATCTCGGACATCAATTTCGGATTCAGCTGTCCGGCGGGCAGCTCACCCAATATTGGCGCCAGGCCACCATGCACAAAAAGCGTGTCGTCGATAACGATGGCGATCGACTGATCGAGGAGCCAGCTTCCATATCGCCCGCCAGGAGAAAACGCCTCCAGCCGGGCAAAGAAACCAGCCGGGTAAGCCTGATCAAATGCGGCTTGGGCCTGTTCATCGGTGAGCAGGGCATGGTCCGGCCTTCTCCGGTAGTTTTCGAATGCAGCAGTTCTCTGCTCCGCCGTTTCGTCCGCCTCGAATTCGGCAATTTCCGCGTCAGAAACGTAACGCAGGTCACCGGTCATAATCATCGACTCATGATTTCCAAGAACGAAAGACACGGTCCCGCCGGCGTCAGCCGCTTCTTTTTGCAGTGACATCAGCAGATCCAGCACGTCCCGGGACCTCGCTCCGCGGTCCAGGATGTCTCCGAGACTGACCAAATGAGTATCGCCACCCGCCCAATGCGCCACAGAATCCACGACACCCGATTGCTGTAATACGCCCAGCAGGTCTTCATAAGCGCCATGAACATCGGCAAAAGCCACGACACGTTTCGCAGATAAATGAGTTGGCTGCGTCTCATCGTTTGCTAGCGCGTAGCCCGAACCAAGCAGCAAAAGGACTGCCAGCGAGGCACAGCGGCATAACAATCTTTGAGTCATAATGACCACTCGTCAAAAGGCCGATAGCGATAAGGCTAGGCGAAGCATCGTCTTTTTGCCATAGTCTTGGCCGGTCCGGCGGCAGCCGGAGATACCGGCAAGATTAAAGGAGTCAAATTTGTCATGAGAAATACGCTGATCCTCACCGCCCTGTTTTTTATCGCTTTTTCCGTTGCGGCCACCCCAACAAGGGTGACGGTCAGGGTTCTTGCGAATGACGCCAAGTTCGTTGGGACCAGCATGGGCGGCGCAAAAGTGGTCATTACCGACGTTGAGACCGGCGCGGAGCTTGCCAGTGGCCTGACACGTGGCGGGACCGGGAATACAGACCTCATTATGCGCAAGCCCCGAACCCGGGGCGACTCCCTGGCCAGTGAAAAGTCTGCCGCATTCTCGACCAGCATCGATATTGATCGTCCAACGCGGGTCAGGGTAGACGTGAGCGGGCCGATGGCGTTTCCCGAATCGATCGTCGAGGTCAGTGCGACCTACTGGCTCATCCCGGGCAGGCATGTCGACGACGGTAACGGCTGGTTGCTGACGCTTCCGGGATTTGTGCTCGAACTAAAAGATGTGCCGTCGGCAGTCAAATTGGGGAGTGATGTCCGAATCATAGCCCGGCTCGTGATGATGTGCGGGTGTCCGACTCAGCCTGGCGGGCTTTGGGATTCCGAGCAATACGAATTGATGGGCCAGCTCTGGAGCGGAAAGGATATCGTTGCGGAGGGGCCGCTCGAATATACCGGTGAAACCAGTCATTTCCAGTCGTCTCTTCTGGCGAGTGTGGAAGGCGAGGCGCTGTTACTGGTTTACGCGCTTGATTCGACCACCGGCAACTCCGCGGTCATCCGGCGGAATATCCAAGTCGAAAAATGAAGCGTCGGATGAGTGTGCTGCGGACAGGCGCACTGACCACTACTGTGCTGCTTGCAGGCTGCGCAACGATCGGGAAAGCGGACTTCGAGCGTCACAAGATGAGCAGCCTGAGGCAACTCCAGGGTAGTGAGACGGGATTGCTGCTTTTCGAAGCCAGGATCAGCTCCAGATACCCGGACAGTCCCAGCGGCGACCTGCAGCGCATGAAGTGGGCAGCAGACTGGTTGGAAATCCGGGGATATTGTCCCGAAGGATTTGAGGTTGTGTCACGCCGTCGCTACACGCGCGCAGACGACAATCCGTATCTCTATCATCTGAGATACGAGCTCCGATGCTTGCAATCCGCACCGTCAGAACAGAAATAATCAGTGCATGAGCCAGATCTTTTTTCCCCGTGTCGATATCGTTGCTGCCTCGCGGAATCCGTCGCCGCTGATTTCAATATAAGACAGCGTCCGGCGGCTTGTTCCGGGGGTCTTTGATCTACGTCAACACGGTCCCTGGCGGACGGTTTTAGGCTGCTGGCATGAATCACGCAGTCTTTGATGCGGACCTGATTGGCCGTTATGGCGGGCAGGGCCCGCGATACACTTCTTATCCCACCGCAGTTCAGTTTCGCCCTGATTTCACAGCGGACGATTACCAGCGTGAGGCGATACTCACTAATCAGGATCCGATCCCCCGTCCCCTGTCTATTTATACGCATATCCCTTTCTGTCACTCGCTTTGCTACTACTGCGGCTGCAGTAAATTGGTGACCCGGCATCCAGAGAGAGCCGAGTTCTACCTGCAGCGCCTGCTGGGCGAGATCGGCCTGCACGGAAAGCTCTTCGATAAAGACAGAAAGGTCAGCCAGCTGCATATGGGTGGCGGGACGCCTACCTACTTTGACGATCAGCAACTTGGTCGTCTGTTTAGTGGTATGTCAGAGTCATTCCAGCTGGTCACCGATGGCACCCAGGAATATTCAATAGAGCTCGATCCGCGTACCGTGAATGCTGATCGCTTGCACAGTATCGCGGCGTTGGGATTCAACCGGATCAGTCTGGGTGTCCAGGACTTTGATGAGGATGTCCAAAAAGCGGTCAATCGGATCCAGCCGGTTGAGCTGACGCTTGATCTGATAAAGGAAGCACCGTCGACCGGCATCGAATCGGTGTCCGTGGATCTGATTTATGGTTTGCCGCTGCAGACCCTGGATAGCTTTTCTCGCACGCTTGACCTGATGATCGAGGCCCGACCGGATCGCCTGGCAATTTATAGCTATGCACACATGCCCCAGTTGTTCAGGGCACAGCGTCTTATTCGGGCGGAAGACCTGCCGGATCCTGCTGCGCGGCTCAAATTACTTCAGTTGATCGTCAACCGGCTCACTGGGGCCGGCTATGTTTATATCGGAATGGACCATTTTGCGTTGCCAGACGATGAGCTTTGCGTCGCGATGAATAACGACAGGCTGCAAAGAAATTTCCAGGGCTATTCCACCCACGCGGGTAGTGACCTGATCGGACTCGGTTCAAGCGCTATCAGCAAAGTCGGCTCCTGCTACAGCCAGTACGTGAAGAGTGTGCAGCGATACAACACGTCGATTGAAGCCGGCAAATTACCTGTCGAGCGAGGCTTGATGATGTCCGACGAGGATCATTTACGGAGCCGAATTATTCAGCAGATCATGTGTGGCGGCCTGGTTTATTTCGACAGACTCGAGGAGGAGTTTTCCATCGACTTTCGCAACCATTTCTCGGCAGAGCTTGACGCGATGGGTGTGCTTGAAAATGACGGGCTTGTCGAGCTGACGACAAATCAACTGGCGGTGAGCGATACGGGTCGTTTCCTGCTAAGGGCGATTGCCATGGTGTTTGACGAGTACATTCAGAAAGATGGCGCCGGCAAGCGATTTTCCAGGATTGTTTAGAGCTGATACGTGCGTCAGTTAAACTGCAAATGAAAGTGGCAAATGAAGATCGAGCAGGGATCGGCACATTAGCGGAGCATTATCTGTTTGCCAGCTTTAGTGAATCACAACTGAAACGCATAACCGATTGTTGCCGCTCGTCGGATCTTAAGACTGGCGAAACTTTATTTTACCAGGGTGACAAGGCCCGAAATTTTTATCTGGTGGAATCCGGGCAGATAAAGCTGTGCCTGAATTCACGGGATGGGAATCAGAAAATTGTTGAGGTGGTTTACCCGGGACAGACTTTCGCCGAAGCGGTCGCGTTCATGACCGGGCATCGATATCCGGTGAGTGCGCAGGCGATTGTCGACGCACGTCTGACTGTAATACCTTCCTTTGTTTATCTTGAAATGCTGGCTGAAAGCAATGAATCGTGTTTCAGATTGCTGGGAGATATCAGCCGCCGCCTTCATGCCCGGCTGAGGGAAATAGAAACGCTGACTCTGGAGAACGCGACGCATCGTCTTGTCAGGTTTTTGGCTCACAAGACGATTTCTGGCGATAACAAAATTCGTCTTAATCTGTCGCGACAGGATATTGCAGCCAGATTATCGATCAAACCCGAAACCCTGTCGCGGATTATTCGCGGGCTGATCGACGAAGGGATCATCAACGTCGATGGCAAGGATATTACGATTCTGAACCGCAAGGCGTTGGCCGAATATGAGTAATCCATCGTGGCGGCCTTCGTCTTCCTGAAATACGTCCATGTCACCTGTGTCGGCGCTAGCCTTGGCGGCTTTCTGCTGCGTGCGTTCTGGGCGTTTCGGCATGACCCGCGGCTGCGCCACCGCATCACCCGGGTGCTGCCGCATCTTGTCGATACCGGCCTGTTGCTCAGTGCGCTGGCGATGCTTTATATACTCAAGTTGAATCCTTTCGCGGTTCCCTGGCTCGGCGCAAAAATATACGCGCTGCTCGCGTACATTTTACTCGGCGCCATCGCGCTGAAATATGCGCCGGGGCGGCGTTCCCAAGTGACCGCATTCGTACTGGCCATTGCGAGCTACTCGTACATGCTGGCGGTGGCAATCAGCAAATCGCCGCTGCCCGGCTGACTGCCCATATGTCCTGCCCGCGGGCCCGGCGTTATTGATGCAGGTCAAGGCGGATTTCGCCGCAGCTTCTATTCTTTAATTATTGAAATACGAGGCCGCTTGAGACGGTTCTGTTCTTGATGTTGAGGGAGTCAACCATGACGAGGAAAGGAATTGCGTTGGTTGGCGGAGCTTTGCTCGCGGTCAGCGCTTGCAGCCCGGACACCGGTGGTACCGATAGCAGTGACCAGGCGATGGTCCATCAGGCCGAGGTGGCATCGGCACAGGGTGGTTTTGAGGGGCAAATGGCCCGTGGAGAAAGCGGTTTTCAGGCGGCCTGTGCGGTCTGTCACCAACAGGATGGCGGCGGCCTGAGCTCGGCTTTTCCTCCGCTCGCGGGCTCCGATTTCCTGATGGCAGACAAGGAACGGTCGATCTCTATCGTTCTAAACGGGCTGATCGGCCCGGTAACCGTCAACGGGACAGAGTTTAATGGCGCAATGCCGCCGATGAACCAGCTGAACGACTCGGAAATCGCCGACATCCTGACCTATGTCAGGAATTCATGGCGCAACGAAGGCGATGCAGTCAGTTCCGCCGAAGTAACCGCATTGCGTGAGGGTGGCCTGCAGGTCAGAACTGCCGAATCGCAGACCGAGCATCCGGCGACTGCCGATGCGGAAATGCGTTACGCCGGCGCCCCGAGCGCGGAGATGGAGGCGAAGATGGTCCTCACTCCCGGCGCGCCACCGGTCACCGAGCAGGAATTTGAGCATGCGACGAAGATTTTCTTTCAGCGCTGCGCGGGTTGCCACGGCGTGCTGCGCAAGGGCGCCACCGGCAAACCGTTGACCCCCGATATCGCCCAGGCAAAAGGCACTGATTATCTGAAGGTGTTTATCGAATACGGCTCACCAGCCGGCATGCCCAATTGGGGTACGTCAGGCGAACTGAGCGATGAAGACATCGATATCCTGGCCCGCTTCCTGCAGCACGAACCACCGGTGCCACCCGAATGGGGCATGGCTGATATGAAAGCGAGCTGGCACACGCTGGTGGCATCGAAGGATCGGCCGACCAGTAAGCAAAACGATATCGATATCGAAAATGTGTTTGCGGTTACGCTGCGTGACGCCGGGCAGGTCGCCATAATCGACGGCGACACAAAAGAAATTGCGACGATCATCGATACCGGTTACGCGGTCCACATTTCCCGTCCCTCAACGTCCGGCCGTTACATTTATACCATCGGCCGCGATGCCAAAATCGACCTGATCGATCTGTGGATGGATCCGCCGGCCAAGGTGGCCGAAATCAAGATCGGACTGGAGGCCCGCTCGGTGGAGACCTCCAAATATAAAGGCTTTGAGGACAAGTACGCGATCGCCGGCGCCTATTGGCCGCCGCAGTACGTGATCATGGATGGCGACACGCTGGAGCCGAAGCAGATCGTCTCGACCCGCGGCATGACCGTGGATACGCTGGAATATCATCCCGAGCCGCGGGTAGCCGCGATAGTCGCCTCACACGAGCACCCTGAGTTTATTGTCAACGTCAAGGAAACCGGCAAGATTCTGCTGGTCAACTATGAAGACATTGACAACCTGCAGGTTACGACGATCGGCGCAGCGCGCTTCCTGCATGACGGTGGCTGGGACTCGACTCACAGGTATTTCCTGACGGCCGCCAACAAGTCCAACAAGATCGCAGTTATCGACTCCAAGGATCGTGAACTGAAAGCCCTGATAGATACGACCGAGATTCCGCATCCGGGTCGCGGGGCCAATATTATAGATCCTGAATACGGGCCGGTCTGGAGCACCAGCGCATTGGGCAACGCCAACATCACTTTTATCGGCACCGATCCGGTGGGCAACCCGGATAACGCCTGGAAAGCGGTCCGCGTATTGCAGGGAATGGGTGGTGGCTCACTGTTCATCAAGTCGCACCCGAACTCAGGCAACCTCTGGGTCGATGCGCCGCTCAACCCCGATACGTCTTTCAGCCAGTCGATAGCGGTATTCAGCATCGACGACCTCGACGGCGGATTCGAAGTGTTACCGATCGCCGATTGGGCCGATCTGGGCGAAGGTCCGAAACGAGTGGTTCAGCCTGAGTTCAACAAGGCTGGCGACGAGGTCTGGTTTTCGGTCTGGAGCGGCAAGGAGCAGGAATCCGCGCTGGTCGTCGTTGACGACAAGACCCGCAAGCTTAAATACGTGATCAAGGATGAAAGGCTGGTCACGCCGACTGGAAAATTCAACGTCTACAACACGATGAACGACATTTACTAGCAGTTCTCTCCCAGTTGCCGTTTTGGCAATAGCGGGGCTTCGGCCCCGCTTTTTTTTGCCAAAGGCTCATGGTGACAGGCAGGCTAATCAAGCAGCGAGTCCAGTGTGGCCGGAAATCCCGGGTGGTTCCGAATGGGGTCGAAGCCGGGGGTATGCTTTACCCACTCTTTGTCATCCAGTCCGCGGTAGATCGTACCGGCCAGGAGCAGTGACCGGGGGTCATCTGGCTTCGCCTGGTTGGCGCTACTGATTCCCGGTCAGAAGGTGTACGACAGTGATACCGAAGCGTTCCTGCCGGGCCGCGCATAGATGCCGAGCAGCGGATCGTCCTGAGGTAGTCCGGCGACGTCAACCCACTCCCAGTAAGTCCGGTCTGCCAGGTTGAATACACCCCAGTTGACGCGCGTATTAGGGCCAAGATGCAGGTAGCCGATCAGGTCGATTACTGCAAAACCCGGTGATTGGAATGCCATGATATTGCTGTTATCGGTTCTTTCCTGTTTTTGTGTGGCTGTGATGGTCAGGCCCAGCCCCCAGTCTCCGCTCCGGCCGTCATAGGCGAGACCGACCACTGCGCTCGGCGGACCGACGCTGTTCAGCGGCTGGTCACGCCCGGTATCTTCACCGCGTGTCCAGGCCAGCGCGGTACGCAGCGTAAACCCTTCTGGCCAGCCGGCGATGTGCGCGAGTTCATGCTCGGTGCGCAGTTCGGCGCCATAAATTCTGGCATCCTCGCGATTCTGTGACTGGAAGATCAGCAGGCCGCTGACCGGTTCGACCCCGAGATTGACGCGTGAATCGATAAAGTCATCGTACTTGTTGTAATAGGTGACCAGGCTGCCGCGATTGTTTTCGCCGGCAAAACGCAGGCCGAGTTCGACCCCGTTGCTGGTCTCGGGTTTCAGGTCGGGGTTGGGGATCGCCTTGAAACCGAAAAGTGGAATCGTAAAACCGATATTGATGTCGTCGAACGGTGGTGCGCGGAATCCGTGCGCGTATTGTGCGAACAATGTCCAGTTTTTGCCCAGTGGCAACAGCATGCCCAGTTTTGGCGAAAGACGCCCCGCGCTGGCGTCGGTAATCATCGTATCCGGATTGTCTTCGACAAAGATTGCATCGGCCTTGGCATCGAGGTCGTAATGGTCGTATCTGAGTCCGGGAATTAACGTCAGACCGTTGGCGAAAGGACCGATTTCGTCCTGAAGATAAATGCCCGACGAGACGGTGGTCGATTCCGGAAAATCCCGAACCGGGAAGGTCTCGCCGATGATGACGTTGCTTGTGGTCCCGTCAGTCAGGTTGGTCAGGATGCCATCACGAAACTCGTTAGTTACGACTCTGTCGATTTCGAACCCATAAACCAGCCGGTGACCGATGGATTTCGCTGACAGGTGCTTTTCGAGTATCAGCTCGCCGCCATTAACCGTCTGATCGTAACGAAAACTGCGTTGCCTGGCTGTCGGGTCGGGGCTGCTGCTGCTCGGGTCCAGATGTTGCAAGGTGTTTTGCAGGATCTCCGATTGCTGGTGATAGCCTCTGATCGTCGCCTTGTCGTACAAGGCGCTTTCTGCTCTGAACTCATAATCCAGCGAGTATCTTTTGCGGTCCTGGTGGTCGTCGCCCATCAGCAGGCTGGTGCTGGCGAAACGGCCTGGTCCATGTACCAGGGACTGGATGTCGGTCGCGGTTACGCGGTTGCCGTCGTCCCAGGAGAAACGAAGCTGGCCGCCGGCAGCGGGTTGCCACACAATCTTGCCCAGCAGATTGACGTCTTCGTAATCACGTGGATTACTGGTCAGGGGGTTGTCCAGTTCCTCGCCGCTGCGTTTCGAGGCAAGCAGCATTGCCTGCCAGTTATCGTTCCCATAGGCCATGGTCACGATCGCCAGCGTGCTGTCGTCATCACCGTTAAACCCGGTTTTCACACCCAGATACCGGTCGTCGCCCGATTCGAGCAGGTAGTCCGCCGGATCCTTGGTCGTAAAAGTCACTACACCGCCAATGGCGTCACTTCCGTAAAGTGTCGATGCGGGGCCGCGGAGGATTTCCACGCGCCGTAAAGTTTCCGGATCGATGTAATTCCTGCCAGCGTCCGAGAAACTGCCGATGGCGAAACTGTCCGCGGCAGGCACGCCATCAATTTCGATCGCAATACGGTTGCCGTCGACGCCTCGAATATTGAATCCACCCAGGCCGAATCGATTGGGGTCGTTGCGAACACTGATGCCTGGCTCGTACCGCACCAGGTCCCTGATGTCCTGGGTCAGCTCCTGCGCCATCTGCTGGTCACTGAAAACACTGACCGTGCCAGCGATATCGCCGAGAGGGCGGGCCGACTTGTTGGCGATGACCGAAAGCGTCTCGAGCTCATGCGGCCGATCCCCAACGGAATCGCTGGCGCCGCCAGGTTCCGGGTTGGCCTGCGCGATAGCACCCGTCGAAAAAAGCAGGGCGACCAGCGTCGCAGCGAGGGTCACTCTGCCCATGTCTTACTCCTGAAAACCACGAATACATCCTAAACGCCGGGCACGCAACCGTTATGATCTGAGTCAAGGTAGATGGGTTCCGGGCGGGCGAAAATATGCTTGATACTAAATGTTTCCCCGGAGGGGTCCTTATGAAATTCAGGATGTTTTTTCTCGCTTTACTTTCGATGTTGTCTCTATCTGCATTGAATGCGGAAGAACTGTCATTTACCGAGGCAATTGCTGAAGGCGATGCCACGCTGAGTTTCAGATATCGTTTTGAGTTTGTTGATCAGGATGGTGTCGCGCGGGACGCCAAAGCGTCTATTTTGCGTTCGCGTCTGACATTCAAAACGGCGAGCTGGAACGATTTCTCCGCGGTCCTCGAGATGGATAATCTCGCCAGTATCGGGCCCGACGATTACAACAGTACCCGCAACGGCAATACCACGTACCCGGTGGTCGCCGATCCAACCGGCACGAGCGTCAATGAATCCTATATTCAGTTTGGCGGCGTAGAGGACACCGTCTTGAAATATGGCCGGCAGAGAATCAACCTGGATAGCGAGAGGTTCGTCGGCGGTGTTGGCTGGCGGCAGAACGAGCAGACTTTCGGTGGGCTTCGCGTGGTTAACAGGAGCGTCTCAGATCTGGAGCTGAACTACATCTATATTGCCGATGTCCGCCGCGTTTTCGGACCAGATGACGGTGCGCCCGGTACGCCAGCACAGAGCTTCGACAGCAATTCGCACCTTGTGCACGCGATCTACGATGGGCTGGAAGCCGGCAGGCTGTCTGCCTACAGTTATTTCCTCGATCTGGAATCGGCGCCCGCATTATCAAGCCGTACCTTTGGTGTGCGTTTTGCCGGCGCCAGTGATCTGTCAGATGAGACCAAACTCAAGTATGCGCTCGAGTTCGCCAGGCAAAACGACTACAAGGATAATCCAAACAATTACTCCGAAAATTATTTTCTTGGTGAATTGGGTGTCGTGTTCGACCGTTATTCAATCATGGTGACATACGAGTCACTGGGTGGTCAGAACGGGGACCCCACGATGAGTTTTCAGACTCCACTGGCTACGCTGCATCCATTCCAGGGTTGGGCCGATAAGTTCCTCAGTACGCCGGCCGGTGGCCTAACGGATAACTACCTGAGTTTTGGCGCGAAACTCGGTGACTTCAAGGCGGCGCTGGTTTATC
Source organism: uncultured Gammaproteobacteria bacterium (assembly GCA_964568075.1). Classification (GTDB taxonomy): domain Bacteria; phylum Pseudomonadota; class Gammaproteobacteria; order Steroidobacterales; family MnTg04; genus MnTg04. The sequence continues at coordinate 72,316 of CAZMOM010000012.1, read as the reverse complement.
ACGAATTCGACCAAGAGGACGGGCCGCTGAAATATGGCGATGAATGGGATTTCTCAATCGGCCGCAAGTTCGCTGGTGGATATGGCGCGCTGCTGAAATTTGCCAGCTATTCGGCCGATACTCTGGCAACGGATACCACGAAAATCTGGCTGATGTTTACCGCCAGCTATTAAACGGCAGCCAATAAGAAAGTGATGGCGGGTCTAACCCGCCTATTTCGGCAAGGCGGTAGCCGCCGGGGTGTCAGGAACGGAAGGTTCAGGTATTTTAATGTATCGGTCCGTTGATGGCTGATTACAGTTCGTACGCCGGCGTCCACCTATCGCGGCCCTGGCTGGTTCTCGGACAGCTGAGCTTGGTGAAATATGCGGGTTAGAACCGCCAGTTTTTTGCCTGTCGTTTATCCGTGAGAAGTCAGGAATTCCTGTAAAGCCAGAAATCCTTTTTCGACCTTGGTATCGAATAACGGGTCGGACGGAATGTCCATCTTTTCGTTTATTGCGGTCCAGTCCTCAGGCGCCAGAAGCACCTGCGCCAGTGGGAAAATCCCCGCGTCTTCCTTGCGCATATGATCAAGCATCATGGCTGAATATCCATGCGCCTTGGTAATTAATAACTCCCGTTCGACCGGTTGATCATTCATCGCCTGCTGAATCGAATCGAAAAGGTCAGCTCCGCTTTCGGTCAGCAGCTGATGTTCGTAGCGAAGCTCCGTGATCAGCCTGGCCGCCTCTGCGCTTCGTTTTTCAAGCTTCGAAAATAGCAGCTCCTCCCTGGGGTGATGAAACAGGTCCGGGTAATGAGTCATGTAGTACATGATGTCAGCCATCACCTGTAAATTGGGATTGTCATCGTGACTCAGCGCTTTAATTTGTGCATCCAGCAAGCGGAGCAGGCGGGCAACATTTTGGTGGTCCCGGCCCAAATCGGCGATTATCTGGGTTGTTGAGGCGTTTGCAATATGGGCATTCATGTGCGGAGTCTGTGGCTTTTTTGGGCGGAAATCTTTGATGTTGGTCAAAGCACGGTATTACGAAATCGCCGCTTATCGACCATATTCGCATTTTACCGCTAGATTATCTCCGGATATCGCAATCTGGCGGATTTCAGTGCCGATGATTGGTAGGTTGGTGTCAGAAGGAGAATCATGAAGCGCGTCTACTTCGTAACCATGTTGATACCGCTGCTGTTTTCCGGCCCGGCACGGTCCGTCAATGTTGGTGCCATACACGATGGACTTTTCCCCAGTGAGCGTCATGCGCGCATGGCTGACATTGGGTACCTGGTCGGTATATGGGAATTAACCAGCCGTGAGTCTGTCCCTGACGGCCAGTACGCCGAGGCGACCGGCACTCGTTCCTGTGTCTGGGTGCTTGACCGCACCGCGATTCGTTGCGACGACATTTTCACTCGCGTTCGTGCGACGGACAACTTTCCCGGTCTGAACGAGCCCAGGGAAAGGCTTTTTTACGTTACCTTCAATGAGCAGGAAGGAAATTACGAGTTTTTGTACATGAACGCGTCAAATGCCGAAAAGAGCATATTTCCCGCCGAGTACGATGTTGGCAGTAAGACGCTGCTGCATTCAGTGTCCGGCGCCGTTCTCGGCACGGGTGCGAAATTGGTTCAAAGTGCGAAACAAAAACTCATCGACGACAACCAGATTCGCGAGGAGCACAAAACCGTCTCTGACGACGGTTATACCCTGGAATCGACCGAAATCATTCTGCGCCGCATGACGGCCGAAAACAGGGTCGGTTTGTGAATCTGATCCGCGAAAGACGGTCAACTTTTCGCGGACTCAATCATTGCCAAAGTAGGGACTGATAACCATGTCGCCCACCTGGATTCCAAGCTCGTCGCACGTCCCCGCGTTAAGCTCCAGGACCCCCAGGGCCGGCTCCATCGATGAAACGCTTTCGAGTGAATAGGGCTCGGTATTTTTCTGAATTCTGGCGATCGTGCCGTCCGCTCGAATAAACAGCATATCCAGCGGTAGCAGCGTGTTTTTCATCCACATGCTGATTGGACGAGCGCGTTGATAGACGAATAACATGCCCTGTCTTTCAGGCAACTCATCGACATGCATCAGACCGAGCGCTTGTTGCTGCTGTGACAGAGCAAGAAAAACGGAAAAATCCAGGCGCTGCCCGTGCTGCGTTTCTAACTGAATCTGAGTCTGATCGAATCCCCGGACACCCGCTGCGTAGACCGGTTCCTGGTAAAGAAAAAACACACTGACCAGCATACCGATCAGCCGGCCTGATTTCTGTAATGCCGACATGCGTTCGTGACCGCCTGGATTAATCATTCCCCGATCTTACCAACAGTGTCTTGGCGATGCGCCCTTGCATCGCACCCAAACCCTTGGCCGCATGCATCAACGCCAACAGCATCAGTACACCTAAAACCATATAAATAAGGGTCATCCACCACGGGCCGGCAATAAACAGTGCAGGGATATCGAAATCCGAAATATCGATGCTGATTACAGCGTTGTAGTCCAGCAGATAATAAATCGGTGCGCCGGCGAAGGTCAGGCTCAGAGCCAACCCGATAACCGCAACGCAAAAGTAAAAAATTCCCAGCGGCAGCATCAGAATCATATAAAGCAGGGTCGTCCAGGTCCTGGTGTCCTGAAGCATCAGCTTGATGCGATCCATAATTCCGCCTTCGCTCGTATCATAAGGTTGGGCGGCGCGGCATTCGGACCCCGAGAAAGGACTCGATAATTCTTCCTTCTACCAGCGACAGAACGCGTGTCGTTGCGAGGAAAAGCAGGAAAAACGGAATACCAATGATCAAAATCATGAAGCCGGCGGAAAGGGAAAGACCGGTAACAGCGAAAGTAAAATAGAAAATGCCGGTCGCCATGGACAATATCAGGTAGAAAAGACTGCTATAAGCACGCGGGTCCATCAGTATGCCAAACAGTTTACCTGCGGCCGAACGGGGCTGCCGGGCCACAGGACTTGCCAGTGCGGCCTGAACTTTGGCTTCCGTATCGATATAGGCCTGCGCGACTTCATCGGGCGCACCGTAACTGCTGGCAATTGCTTCCAGCACGTCGGCTTCCGGCCGCTCAGCTTGTTCGGCAACCTCGGCGCGCAGGTACTCTTCGGCGTCATACATCGCGTCCTGGATAACCGCAGCGTCCTGCCCTTGCAGTGCCTGGCGGAGTTGTTCCAGATAGCTTTCTATTGTTCGTGGGGCCGGCTTGTTCATTTGAGGTCCTCTGAATTCATGAATTTGTCTACAAAATCGCGGGTTGTCCGCCAGGCATGCTGCCATGCCGTCAGAGTCTTTCGCCCCTGTTCGGTTATCCGGTAATAACGCCGCGGCGGGCCTGACGAAGAGGGTTCAACCCGGCTCGACAGCAGGCCATTCGAACGCAGACCTCTCAAAACCGGATACAGCGCTCCTTGTTTGAACAGGGCCTCACCTCCACTGGCCGTTTCCAGCAGCTTGGCGATCTGGTAGCCATACAGATCTTCCTTGGCTTGATCCGTCACAGCCAGCAATACCAACGATAATGTTCCCGAATTCAGTTCCTTTTGGAACTTTCTCAGGAAGAAGTCGTTTGCATCCTCCGTATTTCCTGTCTTGTCTGAATTAGCCACCATTGGTAAGTAGAGTATATTATTAAGTTAATACTAGTCAAGAATTATGTTTCAAAACTCCAAAAAAGCAAATATCGGGTGGGCGGATTTGATCCGTGGCTTTAAAGTGGCCTCGTGAATGAGCAAACCATCAATCTGAATTCCCGGAACCACCGGCGCATAGCGGCGGCGATCGGCTATATCCTGAAAAACTACCAGGATCAGCCGCGGCTCGAGGAAATTGCCAGCCAGGCGGGTTTGAGTACGTGGCATTTCAATCGCTTGTTCAGGTCCTGGGCGGGGGTCACGCCAAAACAACTGGTCCAGTTTCTATCCCTGCGTGCGGCTAAGGAGAATCTCGATCACCGGGCCAGTGTTTTGTCGGCGTCACTCAATGCTGGTCTGTCCGGCCCCGGTCGCCTGCATGATTTGTTTGTCACGATCGAGGCGATGACTCCCGGCGAATATAAAAATGGCGGCGCTGGTTTAACTCTTGGCTATGGATTTTCGGAGAGCCCTTTCGGGGATGTATTACTGGCGGGTACGCGGCGCGGTTTGAGTCACCTGTCGTTTGTTGATCAGGGTAGGGACCGGGCGATCGACGAGTTAAGTGGCGTCTGGCCGAACGCAACCCTCGAAAGAGATGATGAAGGCATGTCCGCGCTTGCCAAAAAGATTTTTTCAAGCGGGGAAAAATCACTGAATCTTCGACTTAAGGGTACCAATTTTCAGATCCAGGTCTGGCAGGCTCTGCTAAAAATCCCCAGTGGTAATCAGACCAGTTACAGTGATCTGGCCGAGACCATCGATCGGCCGAATAGCCACCGTGCGGTTGCTAATGCCGTGGGTAGAAATCCTGTGGCCTGGCTGATTCCGTGTCACCGAGTGCTGCGTGCAAGCGGTGCTCTGGGTGGGTATCAGTGGGGAGTAGACCGCAAGGCGGAGATCCTGACCTGGGAATTGGCACAACAGGTATAAATTCACGATAGACCTGGATCCCTGCGGGGCCATTGGTGAAATGGCTGGTTGGCTGCTATTTTTTATTTGGTAGCCACAAGAATAAGGTCGAATCATGATTCACCCGGATATTCTTTCAACCGTCGGCAACACGCCGGTGGTACGCATTAACAAGGTCGCACCGGCGCATGTGGAGATGTACGTCAAGTGTGAGGCTTTCAACCCGCTGTCATCGGTCAAGGATCGGCTGGCGCCGGGCATCATCAATGACGCGGAACGCAATGGAAAATTAAACCCAGGCCAGACCGTTATCGAGGCAACCTCGGGAAATACCGGGATTTCGCTTGCGATGGTCTATGCTGTACGTGGCTATCTGTTCGTCGCGGTGATGGCCGAGAGTTTTTCGGTTGAGCGGCGCAAACTAATGAAAGCCCTCGGTGGGAAAGTCGTTCTGACACCACCGGAGTTACGCGCGACCGGCATGGGCAAACTGGCCGAGGAACTCGCAGACAAACACGGCTGATTCCTGACGCAGCAATTCGATAATCCGGCTAACCCGGAATTTCACCGTAATACTACCGGCCCCTAGATTCTCAGGGATTTTGCGGATATGCGGCTGGACTATTGGGTCAGCGGTTATGGAACCGGTGGAACCATTACAGGCGCTGGCGACGTTTTGCGAGCGGCACGGCCGGGAATAAAGATTATCGCGGCGGAACCCGAGAAAGCGGCGCTGCTTGGCGGCGACGCACGATCCAGGGGTGGACGCCCGACTTCATGCCCTCGGTACTCGATAGGAAAGTCATCGATGAAGTGGTCACGGTAGACGATGTTGAAGCCAGGGAGGCGGCGATAGACCTGGCGCAAAAGGAGGGAATTTTCTGCGGAGTTTCCGGTGGCGCGACACTCTGTGCTGCGCTGAAAGTTGCCGAACAGGCGGATAAGGGTTCGGTTCTGCTCGCCATGCTGCCGGATACGGACGAACGATATTTGTCCACGGTCATGTTTGAAAACATCACCGAGGAATCGGATACGGTGGGTTAGCGTTCTATGTTCTGTTCCCTGACCAGTCCCTTGAACGAGCGAAGAAGTACTCAACGGCGAGAGGCGACTACCTATTTCCATTCATTAGGTCAGAAGGTAATCTGTGATGATTGCTGCGAGCGTGTGGCATTGATTCCAGGAAGCCTGTCGGACTTGGCTGTTCGTCGCGAGGCGTGTGGAAAATCATTCCATTTTTTCGATCGTTTGAGGCGAATAGTGGGTCTATTTAACGAAAAGGATCGGGAAAATGAGCTGATTTCCCGCCGCCACAGTAGAACAAGCTATGTTCGACAGGCTCCTAGAGGGGAAGTGCATGAAAAAAGGATTGAAACGCCTGCTATGGATTGCTCCGGTCGTCGTACTCGTAATCTTTTTTGTGGTTTTGTCGCGGCCTGGCCCACTGCAAGTCACGGTTGCCGAGGTTGAGCGCAGCGAGGTCAGGTCATCGGTGGCCAACACCCGGGCCGGTACGGTTGTCGCCTGCCGCCGGGCGATGCTGGCGCCGCAGATCGGTGGGCAGATGGCCAAGTTGTATGTCACGGAAGGCGATGTGGTCGAGCAGGATCAGCTTTTGCTGGAACTGTGGAACGATGACCGAAAGGCGGAACTGCTGCTGGCGAAAAGGAAGATCGAGGCCAGCCGGGTCCAGGCCGAAGAGGCGTGCACGATTGCCGCTACCGCAGGCAAGGAAGCGAAGCGGCTGACGCGTTTGTTAAGCCAGGGGCTGGCGTCGCAGGAAATCACGGGGGCGGCGGTGGGCCACGCCGATGCAACTGAAGCTGGCTGCCGCGCTGCCCGGGCGCTGATCAGCGTGAGTGAAGCGACCCGCGATATTGCGAGCGCGTCGCTGGCGAGAACCCATCTCAAAGCGCCATTCGCGGGTACCGTTGCCGAGGTCAATGGTGAAATCGGCGAATTTGTTACGCCGTCACCGGTGGGAATCCCCACACCGCCGGCTATCGACCTGATCGACAACTCCTGCCTGTACATATCGGCTCCGATTGACGAGGTGGATGCGCCGGCGATACGGGTTGGCATGCCGGCGCGTATCACGATGGATGCATTCCCCGGGCAGTTTTTCCCGGGCCATGTCCGGCGGGTGGCGCCCTATGTGCTCGACCTTGAAAAACAGGCGAGAACCGTGGAAGTGGAAGCGGAAATCGATACCATCCCGGCTGACCAGACACTGCTGCCGGGCTATAGTGCTGACGTCGAAATTATCCTGGCCGAACGTGAAGCTACCCTGCGAATTCCAACGCAGGCCATCAACGACGGCCGGGTGCTGGTGCTCGGCGACGACGGTATCTTGCAGGAAAGATCGATTTCGACCGGTATCGGAAACTGGGAATACATCGAAATCCTTGATGGCCTGAAGGCCGGAGAGCGAGTCGTCATTTCCGTGGATCGTGCCGGCGTGATAGCGGGTGCGATCGCCCAGGCGGAATAGACGAGCAGCATGATCCACCTGGAGAAAATCAACCGGATATTTCAGGTTGGTGATCAGCAGGTCAGGGCGTTGAATGAGGTCGATCTGACCATCGGCAGCGGCGAGTATCTGTCGATCATGGGGCCATCTGGTTCCGGCAAGTCTACCCTGCTCAATATTCTGGGATTGCTCGACAAGCCCAGCTCGGGGACATACCAGCTCGATGGCCAGGAAACCACCCGGATGGATGACGAACAGATGGCCTGGATACGTGGCAGGAAAATCGGCTTCGTGTTCCAGTTTTTTCACCTGATCGGTCGTCTCAGTGCCGCAGAGAATGTCGAATTACCGCTGATCCTTGCGGAAGAGGCGCCCGCTAAAAGAAAACCGAAGGTGCAGGACGTATTGCAAAAGGTCGGCTTGGAGGACCGGGCCCACCACCGGCCCGACCAGCTTTCCGGTGGTGAGCGTCAGCGGGTCGCGATAGCCAGGGCGACCATCACCCAGCCCGACATCTTGCTGGCCGATGAACCGACCGGAAATCTGGACAGCGTCTCGGGCACCGAGGTGATTCAGTTGCTGGAAACCATGAACGACAATGGGCTTACCGTGCTTGTCGTTAGCCATGACCCAAATGTTGGCGATCGCGCCCGCCGGAAAATCAAAATGATAGATGGCGTTATCGTCGGTGATACCGCGGACCGGGGCCGATGAGAACGGCTGACTTGTTGCAACTGGCATCAGGCGCCTTGCTGCGGAGGGGAGCCCGCGCCGGAATGCTCCTGCTCGCCATGGCGATTGGCGTGGCAGCCGTCATTGTATTGACCGGACTGGGGGAGGGGGCGAGACGATATGTCACCGCCGAGTTTTCCTCTCTTGGAACCCATTTACTGATCGTGTTACCGGGTCGCACCGAAACCACCGGCGGAGGTGCTGCGCTGCTCGCCGGCGAAACACCCAGAGACCTTACGCTGGACGACGCCCGCGCGCTGGCTCGCAGCCGCGCCATCGAAAAATATGCGCCCCTGGTTGTCGGTTCGGCATCCGTCAGTTACCTGGGGCTGGACAGAGAAGTACCGGTGCTGGGATCGACAGCGGAGTTGCTCGATGTCAGGAACTGGGAAATGGCGCAGGGCCAGTTTTTACCGGCCGGTGATATGGATCGCGCCCGGTCCGTTGCCGTTATCGGCGCCAAGATCAAGCGGGAACTGTTTGCCAATACCAACGCGCTGGGCAAATGGCTGCGCTTGGGCGACCGGCGATTTCGAGTGATCGGCGTCTTGTCCTCCGAGGGCAGGACGATTGGAATCGACGTCGGGGAGTTGGTTATTGTGCCAGTCGCGTCGGCGCAGATGCTTTTTAACAGCGCGTCCCTGTTTCGCATTCTGGTCCAGGCCCGGTCGCGAGAAGAAATGCCTGCGGCGAAAAAATTCATTCTTGAAACGATCGCGCACAGACATCAGGGCGAAGAGGACATCACCGTCATCACCCAGGATGCAGTCCTCAAGACTTTCGATACGATTTTTGTTGCGCTGACCATGACGCTCGGTGGCATCGCGGCAGTCAGCCTGCTGGTTGCCGGTATCCTGGTAATGAACGTCATGCTGGTTGCGGTCAGCCAGCGAACGATGGAGGTGGGTTTGCTAAAGGCCATCGGTGCCCAATCGCGCCAGGTTGGGCGTCTGTTTCTCACCGAGGCCTTGTTGTTGTCGGTTACCGGCGGCTTACTCGGGCTCGCGCTTGGCTATGGCGCCGCCTGGCTGCTGGGTATCGCGTACCCTGCGCTGATCTTTATGCCGCCGTGGTGGGCGGTAATAGCGGCATTGGTGACGGCTATTTTCAGCGGCCTGTTTTTCGGTATGCTGCCCGCGCGCCGGGCTGCAAAAATGGATCCGGTTCAGGCGCTCTGGGGCGGATGAGATGAGAACCACGGATATGGCACGACTCGCCATTAGTGCAGTAACGGCACATCGCCTGCGCTCGGGGCTGACCACGCTCGGCATCGCGATCGGAATTTTTGCGGTTGTCCTGCTGACCTCCATCGGCGAGGGCATCCATCGCTTCGTCATATCTGAGTTCACCCAGTTTGGCACCAATATCATCGGCATCAATCCCGGCAAGGCAACGACCATGGGCGCGTCGATTGGCGTGTTCGGCAGCGTTCGGCCGTTGTCCATCGACGATGCCGAAGCGCTGCGGCGCCTGCCATACGTCGAGAGTGTTGTGACCATGGTTCAGGGCAATGCCGAGATAGAGTCCGGCCGCCTGCAGCGCAGAACAACCGTTTATGGCGTCTCACCGGATTTTCCGCAGGCGTTCCGTTTCAATGTTGCCAGCGGCAGTTTTTTGCCGCCGGACGATCCCCGCAATCCACGCGCGGTCGCGGTGCTTGGGAGCAAGTTGGCCAACGAGCTGTTTAAGAAGGAGAGCCCGCTGGGTGCTCGAATTCGGGTCGGTGGCGACCGTTACCGGGTTATCGGCGTTATGGAGCCAAAAGGCACGATGCTGGGTTTCGACCTGGATGACACTCTTTTCCTGCCGGCTTCCCGTGGTCTTGATCTGTTTGGCCGCGAAGGCCTGATGGAAATCGATGTTTTGTACGCGGAAAATACACCGGTAGACGAGCTGGTCGCGGGCATTAAGCGAGTGTTGATTTCACGTCATGGCGGCGAAGATGTGACCATCACGACGCAGCAGCAAATGATGGACGTGCTTGGCTCGGTTCTCGGCGTTCTGACCTTCGCGGTGGGAGCTTTGGGTGGGATTTCCCTGCTGGTCGGGGGCGTCGGAATATTCAGCATTATGACAATATCGGTGAGCGAAAGAACCAACGAAGTGGGTTTGCTCCGGGCGCTTGGTGCCGGCAAAGGGCAAATTCTCACGCTTTTCCTCGGTGAGGCGATTCTACTGGCTGCCGCCGGCGGGCTCGCGGGGCTGGTTCTCGGTTGGGGCGGCGCATGGGCGATCAGCCTGCTAGTACCTTCGATGCCAGTACATACACCATTGTATTTCGTATTTCTTGCGGAGTTCGCTGCGATATTGATCGGTCTGGTGGCTGGTGTTGCACCTGCGAGACACGCAGCGACGATGATTCCCGTCGAAGCACTGCGGGCGGAATAATTTCTCTGCCACGCTGACCTAAGGAATTCATGGGCGAAGTAGATTGTGATCTAAAATGTTCAGGTTCAAGGCGAGAAGCGCACGTAATAGCTGGCTATTGCGAAGATTTGCAACACAGAAGCTGGATATTTTGGGCGCAAGATACGAGTCCATGAATAGAGCAGAGCTTCCCTAACGAGCCGGGATGGTCTGGTCAATAGGCAAAGGCCTGCTGATCGCATACCCCTGCGCGAAATCGACACCCAGTTTTCGCAATTTTCTAATCACTTTTTCTGATTCGACATGCTCTGCAATAGTTTTTTTCCCCATGGCATGAGCGATTTCGTTGATTGATTTGACCATCTGCCAGTCAATATCGTCGGTGCCCATGCTGCGGACAAAAACGCCGTCGATCCGCACGTAATCAACAATCAGATTCTTCAGGTACGCAAATGACGATATTCCACTGCCAAAATCGTCCATTGCGAATTCACATCCGTGCTTCTTGATCCTTTCCATGAATTTATTTGCGCCGGATAGATTCTCGACGGCGACATTTTCCGTTATATCGAAACACAGTCTGTTACCCGGGATATTGCTTTCAACTATTTGCCTGGACAATGTGTCGGCAAATGCGGAATCGGCAATGGCGTCGCCTGACAGATTAATGAAGAATTTACTGTCTTTGTTTAATGCTGCAAGATTCTCACTCATCCAAGCCAGCGCCTTGATAATGATCCAGCGATCCATGCGGGTCGAAAGATTGTATCGCTCCACAGCGGGGAAGAATGCGCCGGGGGGGATTTCACGCCCGTCCTCATCGAGCATCCGGACCAGGAGTTCATAGTGATAGTAGCTGTCGTTACCTTCGTCGAGTGGTTTGATCGGCTGTGCCGCCAGCCTGAACCGGTTGTCCTGCAAGGCCTGTTTGACCTTGGCGACCCAACCAAGCTCACCCAGTCGTCGCAGGGCGCTGGCATCGTCCTCGACATAGAGATGAACCTGGTTTCTTCCCGAGTCCTTGGCGCGGTAGCACGCAGCATCCGCCGCTCCCATCACTTCACTGAGCCGCCGCCTGTCCTCCGAGATGGGGACAATTCCTATGCTGGCTCCGACAGAATGAGTCTTGCCGCTCCAGGAAAATCGAAAGTCGGCCACGACTGCTCTAAGTCCTTCGGCGACCCTGATCGCGTCCTGATCCCCGCAGTCGTGCAAAATTAATGCGAACTCGTCGCCGCCCAGGCGACTCAGGATGTCACCGTGGCGCACGCGCGCCTGCAACTGCACTGCAATCTGGCGCAATAATTCATCGCCGGCGATATGGCCGCAGTTATCATTTATCTCCTTGAAACGATCGAGGTCCATGTAACAAATGGAATGCGGACCCGGCAGTACGTGTATATTATCCAATAGCCCCTGCAGCCGGCGCTCGAACTCGCGACGGTTATATACACCGGTCAACGGGTCATGGCTGGCTTCATACGACAGCTGGGCAGACTGCTCGTGCGACTCGGTGATGTCGGTCAGCGTACCTTCAAAATAGATTAGTCGCCCATCTTCGTCGGTCACGGCGCTCGAATTTTCCAGCACGACCAACTTGCTACCGTCTTTCTTTTTTAGCACCAGTTCCGCGTTCTGAATTCGACCGTCTTCGTCAATAGCCTTGCGCCAGTTGGCACGGTCCTCCGGATACATATAAACATCGCGAGTGATATCCAGGACGAGTAATTCCTCCTCCGAGTCGTAACCCAGCATCCGGACCAACGCCGGATTCACAGAAATAAAACGCCCTTCGGGGCTGGTCTGAAAAACGCCAGCGACGACCGACTCGAACAATTCCCGATACTTCGCCTCCGACGCTTTTAGTTGTTTTAGCGTGTGCGTTCGCTCAGTCGTATAACGCAGACATTTGATTACCAGCTCCTGGGTTGCCGTCTGCCAGTTGATGTATTCGATCGCGCCCTTGGCGATCGATTTCTCGCCAAGGTCTTCTTCCTGTGTGCCAACTATGGTGATGATTGGTATTTCATCCGACCAGGACTGCAGCATCAAATAAGTGGATAAGCCCTGGCTATCGGGAAGGTTGAGATCCAGGAGAATGACCGCCGGCGACTGTTCAGGCAGACCGGCAAGCGCCTCATCCAGCGTTCCGACCATTTCCGCGCGATAGTCTTGTACCGTCGCCGATGCGAGTGCGCCCACGACCAAATCCTTAACCTTGCGGTTATCCGTTATCACCAGAATCAGGGATTGATCACGCTGCACTGCACATTGTTCCTTTGAAAATCGGGCAGCCCGGCCGCCCACATTCTGAGGATACCGATTCTTACTGCTAATGCGATCCGTCTACCCGTTTCGAACAATAGCCCACCAACATCTGGCGATGCGCCGCACCGGCGCTTCCGCCGGTGGCTGCCAGTCGTTGGTACAAGTGCTATGCTTGAATATCTGAGCGCACAGGACCAGTAACGTGCGAAATACATTATTGCACGGATTTTATCTGGGTGATGTACTGGTCGAACCACTTAAAGGGCGGGTGACAGGCCAGGGCCCACCCCGACACTTGCCGTCCAGGGCATCCGAGGTGTTGTTGTACCTTGCAAGCCACTCGGGTGAACTGCATACGCGCCAGGAATTGCTCGATAATGTATGGGGAGAGGGCCACGGCAGCGATGAGGCTCTAGGCCATGCCATCAGCGAGCTGCGGCACGCGCTGGGCGACCATCCGGACGATCCGAAATATATTCAGACGGTCCCGACCCGCGGATACCGGCTGGTTGCCGATGTCCGGGCGGCGAGCTCGGACCCGAATGACGCCGCCGGTGAGGAGTCGCTCGAGATTCCCGGTTCCGATCGCAGCTCTCGCTTGTTTTATTCTTTATTTCGACGGGGCGTCGTCAAGGTAGGCCTGACCTATCTTGTCGTCGGCTGGTTGTTGCTGCAGGTTGGCGATGTGGTCGTCGACAAGATTCAGTGGCTGCCGCCGTGGTCGGCGACTCTGATTATCTATCTTGTCATCGGCGGGTTTCCCATCGCGCTTTTGCTGGCCTGGTTCCTCGAGTATGCGGAAGGCCGCTGGACAATGGATACGGGCGCCGGACAAGATCTCGATAAGAAATCTTTTAATCGAAGTTCCATCATTTTGCTGGCGTCTGTCGCCGTTGCCGGCGCAGCGCTTTCCGCCTGGCACCTGTTCGTAAGACCTCTGGACTTCGTGCGACCGGAAGCTGAATTTCAACTGGTGCCCGCCGAGATAACGGTTGAAGCCAATACGATTGCGGTCCTGCCGTTTTTGAATATCGACGGCAGTGATGATGGGCGCATTTTCAGCGCAGGGCTGGCGGAGGATGTGCTCGACCGGCTGGCGCGCGTCCCGGGCCTCAAGGTCGCGTCGCGGGGCGATTCCTGGTCCCTGCCGGCCAACGCCAAATCAAATGATGTGCGCTCACGGTTGAGAGTTGCACAATACCTGGAGGGCAGTGTCCGCGTGGACGGCGATCAGTTACGGGTCGTCGTTCAGCTGATCGATTCGGAAACCAGTTTTTCCCTGATTTCGAGATCATTCGATCGCAGGCTGGACGAATGGTTCGACGTCCAGGATGAAATCACGCGGCTGGTGGTGGCCAATTTGCGTGTAGCCTTGCCGCCGGAAACGCAGGGGCTCTCCGCATCCTTGTTTTACGACAGGAATCTTGACGCGTACACACTGTACAGAAGAGGAATGGAAACCTTTTACCAGCCGAAAAGCGGGCAGAGTATCGAACAGGCTCTGGATTGGTTTAACCGGGCGCTGGAGGAAGACCCGGAATATGCAGCCGCCTACGCTGGTCTGTGCAAGACCTATACGGCTGGTTACCTGGTGATCAATGACCCGGGTTTTATCGACAAAGCTGAAACAGCGTGCGGCAATGCGCTGGCGATAAATCCGAATCTGTATGTCGTGTTCGAGGCACTGGGCGATCTTTACTGGCGGACCGGAAAGGACGCCGAGGCAGAATCCAGCTATCTCAAGGCATTGTCTATCAACGTGAACTATGTTCCCGCGCTGAGAGGCCTGGCCGATGTATACTTCCGAATGAAGCGGCTCGACGAAGCGGAAGAGTATTTCCGCCGGGCTATAGTTCTGCAGCCGGGGAACTGGTCCAGTTACAACGCCTATGGCGGCTTCCTCTACCGCAACGGAAGATACGAAGAGGCGGCGAGGGAATACCGGAAAATCGGGTCGCTGGATCCGAAAAACCCGACTGGCTACACCAACCTGGCCACTGCCCTGATGCTGTCCGGAGACTTCGAGCAGGCGATAGAGGCGTTTTCACAGGCGCTTGAGATCAATCCGCAACGCACGGCTTATTCCAATCTCGGGTTACTGTATTATTACCTGAACCGCTATGAACTGGCAGTGGCCGCTCACAATGAGGCGGTCAGCATGGCGCCGGATAACCACCTGATCTGGGCGAATCTTGGCGACGCCTTGTATTTCGCCGAAGGTCCGGACAGTGCGAGAAATGCGTTTGGCAGGGCCGAGGAACTGGTCGATGCGAGACTAAGCGTCAATCCCAATGATCCGCCGGTACTTCTGAATGCAGCCTGGATAAAGACGATGTTGGGAAAGCCAAATGAAGCGAATGATTTGATAGCCACTGCTTTGGATATAACGCCGTCCGATCCGTACTTGTTTTTCACCAGGGCGCTGATCAATGTCAGGCAGGACCGGAAATCAGCGGCGCTGGCAGACCTGGAGTGGGCGGCGGCAAAGGGCTACCCAGTCAAAATGATTGCTGCCGAGCCCTATTTGGAGTCGTTGCGAATCGAACCGCGCTTTAAGGCCCTGCTGAAAAATCAGGAAAAAACTTAGTCCAAGAAAAGAGCGGAAAGAAACCGGGGTTGCCCGGGAGAACACAAGGACCGCACAAGGAGGCACACGATGAACAGAATAGCCATTTTGATCGCCACAATCTTGCTCGCGCTAAGCGGGTGCGCTAAAGATAAAGAAGAATGTAGACACGGGTCCGCGACAATCAATACAGAGGCCAAGGAATTGACGGTCGACCCGGAAACGGTAAGGGTGAGACAAGGATGTACAATCGAACTTCGAATTGTGCCGCCGCGAGAGGTGGTGGGTGACGTCACTATAAAGCATGAAGAATTTCCAATAGGCGACCCAGAAGCAATCCGCTGGCTCGACAACACAAATGCCGACAGCAAAAAACTTATCGTGATCGAAGTTCCGGAAGACGCTGTATTGGGCGAGCACAAGTACTCGGTTACCATCCCTGGCTTCGAGATACTGGATCCGTTTGCCGACGTTATTCCCCACTAGATCATTCGGATTCGTGGGATAGCGGTCAGTCAAGCCTCGGCCAGAAACGAATCGCAGGTCAAACGTGATTCGGCGGGCTCGGGAATGGACGAGCAGATGGTCTGCATTTTTGCGCGGATCAAGCGGATGCTATCGCTGTGCGCACCGTCTTCATTCCATTCCCGGAACCGGCCATCGAGCTGGCCAAGCCTGGCCTTGGTGCGTTGATAAAAAGCGTTGTCCTGTCCACTGAGTTCGTCAAATACGCGGATAGCCTCCCGTTCGATCAGCGTGTTGTCTTCCGGTACGAGTTCAAGAAGGCCAACCAGATAGTTGTATCCCCACTGGAATCGCGTGGCAGTACCGCTGGATTCATCATAGGCTCGCTGCAACCAGCTGACCGCCTGGTCTGTTCTTCCGGAGCGATCGGCCAGCTCCGCCAGATCGAGCATGAAGTAGTAAGGCGAGTGTGATTTTTCCAGTTCAGCGGTCAAGAGTTCAGTCGCTTTTTCGTCCATTCCTGCTTCCGACAGGATGTTCCAGGCAGCGTTGATCACTGCCTGGCGTTCATAGCCTGTTTTCGCCTGCTTGTCCGCCCAATCGACGTGCGCGGCGATTTTCTCCTTGAATTCGGGGGACAGATCGCGTTCTGGATCTTCCACTCTCGCCATTTGGACACGACCATAACTGGTGTACAACCTTTCCATCAGCGATATTTTGGGATCGGCGGCGACCACGCTGAGCGCCCGACTCCACTGCCCCAGCAACGATGCCCGGCGGGGGCTTTCAGAATCGGTAAACACCCTGGCGATATCGGCGGCCGCAAACAGGACAAACTCGAGATTGGCCTGAACCAGTTGCCTGTTCTTGAGCACCGTCTGGATTTTTTCCAGCGTCTCATTTTTCAGTTTTTGATCGGGCACAAACGGATTTTCTTCGTCGGCTGTCGCTTCGACTATCGCCAGAAAATATTCGCTGTTCACGCGGCTGCATTCTTCGATCAGAAGCGGCGGACATGTCGATGCCAGAGAAGCAAAAAACTCAAGTTTATTGCGGCCGGCAAGTACGCGCTCATTGTCCTGGCCCCAACTGTAGTAGGCCAGCAATTTGTATTCTTTGCTTGACACAGGCTGACCACCCGTTCGGACGCGCTCGATAATTTTGGCTACCGGCTGAATATTACTGAGCGTCAGGTTCAAAATACTGGTGTAGCGCTGAATATCGATTCCACCGGGGATTCGGGTCAGTTCCTCACCCCGTGGGTTGAAGACGATGATCGTCGGGTAGCCGAGTACGCCGAATTGCTCGCCGGTGCGCTGAGCGTTTACCGTGTCCCCATCCAGGTAAACCGGCACGAATCGCCTGGAGTGCACGACAAATTCGTGGCGATTAAAAATCGTCGCTTTTATCTGATTGCATGGCGGGCACCAGTCGACGCCCCAGTACAGGAAAATCGGCTTTCTCTGCTCTCTCGCCGCAGCAAAAGCCTGTTCGACCGTCCCTTCGAACCACGGTATCTCCATATCGCCTGACTCAACTGTCGATTCGACGTCCGCCGTGCCATTTTGCTGTTCTTCCGATTCATCGGAACCACTGCAACCGGCCAGGCCGAACAAAAAACAATGGAGCAAGACGGGCAGAAATTTGTATGGCATCGTGTTCATCGAAGGTACCAGTGATTTATTAGCCAAAAATGCAGCTTAGTTAAGATGATCTGTTTGTGAAGACCGGGATAACGTCGAATGGTTGCATCGCATCGCCTCACGACTTGACAACAGCGACGGTCTGGCCATGCTAGTCGTCGAATTTCTCCAGGAGATGCTGAATGAACAGAATTCCGTTCCGTGTTTCGCTGGCTGACCTGCTCGGCACCGTACTCCTGGGCCCGGGGCTGTAAGATTTAATTTCCGCAGGAGATGGCCTGGTTCCGGTCGTATTGAGATTCTCAAACTATCCATGGTACCTGGTTGGGGCTGGTTTGATACTAATATCCGTGCTAGTTGTGCACCTGGTCAGATCCTCGGTGAGTAGGCGAACAGAAGGATAATAACTGAACATGGAAGAAAGTGCCGCTTTAATCCAGTCACCAATCGGAGTCCTTTTTGCGCTGACCACGGTCGCCGCATTCTATTTTTACCTGGACAAAACAACCGGCTGGAAAGGGTTTAATCTGTTTCCACCGCTATTGTGGATATATGCGACGCCGGTTTTGCTCAACAACGTCGGGGTGGTTCCGGCGGAGTCGGTCGTTTACTCCGGGATGCGCGATTACGGCCTGCCGGTCTTCATTACGCTGATGTTATTGTCGGTCGACGTCGGAGCGGCGGTCAGAATAATGGGTAAGGGTGTGCTCGTTATGCTGCTTGGCACCGTCGGCGTTGTCGTCGGCGGTGTTGTCGCTTATCTGGTCGTACACCACTGGTTGGCGGAGGACGCGTGGAAAGGGTTCGGCGCGCTGGCGGGGAGCTGGATCGGCGGAACAGGCAATATGGCCGCGGTAGCAGGTGCGCTCGATACGCCTCCCGAACAACTGGGCCTGGCGGTTTTGGCGGACAATCTTGTCTACATCGTTTGGCTGCCAATTTTGCTCGGATCCAAATCATTCGCCGATCGTTTTAATCGCTGGACCCGGGTTTCAGAAACACGGGTCGCCGAAATGGAAAAGGCCGCGCTTGAGCTGGACAGCGACAATACGCCACCTGCGATGCGCGATTATCTTTTCCTCGCATTTGTCGCCCTCGGTGTGACCTGGTTTGCAGCCTGGCTCGCTCCGCAACTGCCCGAGAGGCCACCGGTTTTATCAACATCGACCTGGAAGCTTTTGCTGGTCACGACTGTTGCACTGGGTCTGTCGTTCACACAGGTCAAAAAAATTCCGGGCTCACACAATATCGCGATGGCGATCATTTACGTGTTTGTCGCCGGCATGGGCGCGCGAGCGTCCATCGCAGGTCTGGGTCAGGCGCCGGCCTTTGTGCTGGGCGCGTTTATCTGGATCAGCATTCACGGAGCGTTTTGTCTGGCGGGCGCCTGGTTGTTCAAAGTTGATGTTCACAGTGCAGCCATCGCATCGGCGGCAAACATTGGCGGGGCCGCCTCTGCGCCAGTCGTGGCGGCTTATCATCGAGAAAGCCTGATTCCGGTTTCGATATTGATGGCATTGATCGGCTATGCGCTGGGTAATTATTTGGCTTTGTTGACTGCTCGGCTGGCTTTTTGGGTCGGCGGCTGATTAAATCATGGATGGGGAAAACGAGACCCGGCATCCCAATGGAGAGCCTGGCAGCTGGGTCATCTTGTTCGAAAGCCGGTCGCTTGCCGAATGCCGCGAGCTGGCTCTGGTTTTGCAGGCGCTGGATATTTCCTGCCGCATCATCGGCGAAGACGTTTTCACATTGCTCGTCCCTCGTACCGAGGCGAAGCGGGCTAATGCGGAGATTGCGTCCTATTTGGCGGAGCCGAGGGGTCCGCCCCCAAAGCCCCCGTCTTTGCCAATACAATCCAGCGGGATCGCCGGTATTGTCGGGTACGTCGCGATATTGCTGATTTTTGCGTTTTGGCAGAGTCACGAGAGCCTGGGCATCGACTGGCTGGCCAGTGGGAGACTTGATTCGACAGCGGTCATCGGCGGTCAATGGTGGCGAAGCGTAACTTCGCTCACACTGCATCTCGATCTGCCGCATCTAAGCGCCAACCTGGTTTTTGGCACAGTATTTGGTTATTTTGCCGCCCAGGTTTTCGGCACCGGCATCGCCTGGTTGAGCATTCTCGTCGCTGGCACCGCAGGGAATTATCTGAACGCCTGGTTGCATGGGCCGGGTCACCGGTCTGTAGGCGCCTCGACCGCTATTTTTGCCGCGCTGGGGTTACTGGCTGCGTTTAATTGGCGCCGATGGAAAAACCCGGACGAGAGCTTCCTCCGGCGCTGGTCGCCGATACTCGCCGGCATCGCGCTGCTGGCCTATACCGGGGCAGGTGGGGAGCGAACCGATGTGCTGGCTCACTTGGCCGGTTTTGTCAGCGGAGTCGGATTGGGAGCTTTTTTCGGAATGGCGGGACCGCGTATTTATTTATCCGCGCCAGCGCAACGATCGCTGGTCATGGTCACATTTTTTATCTTGATATTGGCCTGGGTGCTGGCGATTCAGTCGAATACCGGGCGTCTGATTTGATTGGTAGCCACGATTTCGGTATCGCTTAGATTAGTGTCCGCTGTGCTGTCGCCGGAACCGGTTGGCATCAGTGTCTCGGACTCGGTTACGTCAGGTCTTGGCATGGCGACCGTTTTGTCCAGCCGGTCCTTGCTGGCCAGGCTCTGGTAACGGTTACGCAGGTCGGCCAGAGATTTTCGCAGGGTCTCCAGCGCAGCATCTTTCTGTTCGAGTTGCTTTTTAAGATCTGCAACCAGTTCCTGGCCGCCCGACTTGCTGCCCAGGGAACCTAATTTTGGCTCGTTCCGCTTGTTGAGTTTGAAGGTCTGAGTTGCGTCCCTGGTCTGCAGATTTGCCAAATTATGGGCGCCGGCATTTTTCTGATTCAGAATTTCGATCTGCAGGTTATCGATCATTTTCTGTTTTTCTTCCAGCTCAGCTTTTAGTTGCGATGCCTGAACGTCATCTTTGCGATCACCCGCTTTTTCGCGGTTGTGCTTGTCAATATCACCTTGTAGCTCATCGATGAGAGTCAGCTGTGCCTCGCTGCTGGCTTTCAGATCTTTGTAGCGTTGAGCGTTGTTTTTGAACGCTGCCTGGAGATTATCCAAATCATTTCTTTGATTTCCGAGTTTTATACGCAGCTCCTCATTCTGGACCTGGAACCGGATGTCGCGTGACTGAATCGCACTTAGACTCAGGGTGTTTTCGCCAACGGATTTTTCACCAGCCCTTACTTTGGCAACATGAGCTTCCGCATCGCGGACCTTGACTCTCGCTTCCTCCAGACGCTCCGTCATGTCACTCAGCTTTTGTCGGAAATTCGCTTTCTCCCTGCGGAGCAGATCGGTACCGTTTTTGAGTGCCCGATTATTGAACTCATGCGACTTCATTTTCTTTTTCAATTCATCTACCACGCTTTCAGATGCATGGTATTTTTCTTCAAAATCGATCAATTGATCCAGGTGAGATTGAGCTTGCTCCAGCTCCGCACGCAAACCTTTCAATTCATCCGGGCTCGCTCCTGACTTATCGGGATTTTTCTCTTTCTGTGCAAGTTCTTCATTCAGCTCCTCGATTTTTCTTTGCAAAGAATTATTTTGCTTGCGTTGCTCTGTCAAGTCATCACGCAATCGATCCACCTGCGTCATCTGCTCGCGCACATCCGATGTCTTGCTTTCCAGCTCTGCTTCTAGTTTCTCTATTTCAAGAGCGGTTTCTTCATCCGAATAGCGAGCCGTTCCTTTTAGTTTCTTTTCGAGGCGTGATACTTCTTTGGATTGTTCTTGCAGCTCTTTTTGCAGTCTCGATGATTCATCTTTCCAGTTATCCCGATTTTTTTCGGCGAGTTTGCAAACATGCTGACTATTTTCGACATCCTTGATCAGGAATTCGATTTTTCCATTGAGGAAATCCATCTGCTCGTCGGAGGGTAGACCTTTTGCCTGGTCACGTAACTGCCTGATTATTGACTCCTGGTCAGCAAGGTCAGCCTTTAACGTTGCGATCCGCGATTCCCATTCGGCAAAGGTACCGGATAGGCGAGAGAGTGCTTTTCTCGCCGAGCGGCGCACGTCCTCTACAGTTTCTACTTTCTCCGACCGTTGCATAAACGGACCTATATTGTTCGGGTTTTGCCGGTGCATAGGCTGCGCCAACGCCATCCCGCCCTCGCGAAATTGATTATGACAAATATTGTCATTAGGGGTGGCGGGGCGATGCGACCCTTGTCACATTTTCGACCAGTCGTCAGAAACCGGAAAAGGCATAAAAAACAAACGGTTTGACCGGGTTTGTCACCCCGGTTTTGTCTCCTGAAGAACCCGCCAGTCAAATGGAAATTCGAACGGCAGGCGGCAAGGATTTTTGGTCTAAAAGGGAGACCCTGTCGAGAAAAGGCGAAACGTACCCGCTGCGTTTGATCTTGCTGCTTTGGTTCTCTCTGTTGCCGGCCGGTTGGCGCCATTTCAGCTACTGTACTTTGTTGACGAAAAGCATCTGCAGGCCGTCTATTTCTGCCTGGCGTGAGCACCAGGCCAGCAGTTGGCCTGAAATTCATTTTTCTGCTGTCGGCTGCTTCGCTGGCTGTGATAGGCTCCCTGCCTTGTCTGGCCGCGGGCCGGTGGCTGCGATGGAGACACACATGAGAGTCGCTCAAATTTCCAGCCTGCTTTTCCCGCTGATTCTGGCCGCATGCGGCGGAACGGGGCATGATGAAGACCAATTGTCGCCTGCGGCTGGTGGGGATTCTGGCGAGAAAATCGGCCAGCTCAATGCGCTCTACGAGGATTGTTTCGATCGCACGATGGAGCTGAGCCCGATTTACGCCACATACATTGGTGACAACCGATATAACGACCGTTTAGCAAACAACATCGGCCCGGAGCACATCGAAAAGACATCCATATTGACCCGCGAGTGTCTCGAGCGTCTGCTGGTGATCGGTTCCGACGGGCTAAGCGGACAGGATTTACTCAGTTTCCAGATTTTCCAGCGCAACCAGGAAGAAAACCTGGCCGGCGAGAAATTCCCGGGGGAGCTGATGCCGTTGAATCAGTTCAGCAGCACACCGAATTTCTTTGCGCAAATGGGATCAGGCGCCAGCCTGCACCCGTTCAAGACGGTCAAGGACTATCAGGATTTCCTGGGGCGCATCGACGGTTTCGTGATCTGGATGCACCAGGCGCGGGGCAATATGCGGGAAGGCGTGAAAAAGGGACTGGTGCAGCCGCGGGTGTTGATGGAAAAAGTCGTGCCGCAACTGGCCGCACACGTCGTTGAAGATGTTGAACAGAGTTTGTTCTACCGGCCAATTCAAAATATGCCCGAATCGTTCGGCGACGAGGACAAGACGGCACTGACCTCGGCTTATCGCGATGCGATCGAGAACAAGCTGATCCCGGTTTACAGCATGATGAGGGACTTCGTTCGCGACGAGTACCTGTCAGCAACCACCGAATCCGTCGGCATGAAGGACTTGCCTGGTGGCGATGAATGGTATGCGTATCGCGTCGCCACGACGACGACCACCGATATGTCGCCACCAACCATCCATGAGATTGGCCTTGCCGAAGTTGAGCGTATCCATGGCACGATGCAAGCGGTCATGGACGAAGTCAGTTTCGAAGGCACGCTCACGGAATTTTTCGAATTTCTGAATTCCGACCCGCAGTTTTATTTTGACGAGCGAGACCAGCTTATCGATGGCTACAGGGCGCTACGCGAGGAAGTGCACGCGAAGGCGCTCAAGGTTTTCGATCGCCTGCCAAAAGCGGACTATGAGATTCGTGCGGTCGAACCGTTTCGCGAAAAGACTTCCTCGGGCGGCTCCTACATGGGGGCGTCCCCCGACGGTTCCCGTCCTGGCGTTTTTTATGCGAATGCCTACGACCTGAAGGCGCGGCCAAAATGGGCCATGCAATCGCTATTTTTACATGAGGCGGTACCAGGCCACCATTTTCAGGGAGCACTAACCCTGGAAATCGAGGACATGCCTCGTTTCAGGAAATTTGGTGGTTACACGGCCTATAGCGAAGGTTGGGGGCTGTACGCTGAGTCGCTGGGTAAGGAAATCGGCATGTATGCGGATCCCTACCAGTATTTTGGCGCGCTCAATGCGGAACTTTGGCGGGCGATTCGCCTGGTGGTGGACACCGGCCTGCACTACAAGGGCTGGACGAGGCAGCAGGTACTGGATTTCATGTATGCCAATTCGGCGGTGAATGAGGCACGGGCGGTTGCCGAGGCCGAGCGTTATATCGCGATTCCGAGCCAGGCGCTGGCTTACAAGATAGGTCAGCTCAAGATATCCGAACTGCGTGCGCGGGCCGAATCTGCGCTGGGCGACCGGTTCGACATCAAAACTTTCCATCGGCAGGTACTGGAAGACGGTCCGCTGCCGCTGACCGTCCTCGATGCAAAAATTGATCGCTGGATCGCCAGTTATTAAGACATAGATGGCTTGAATCAGGGCGGCGCAAGCCGCCCTTTTTTTGCCTGCCCGTGCTACCGCCTCGTCCTGGCTCGAGCCCGAGCCACTTGCGGCGTAAGGCTAGCTGAATCTATGCTTCGCGACTGGTACCAAGACGGAGAGACTGATGAATGCACGTGTTGTCCTACTGGCCACGATAGCTTCGGCCGGCTGTCATGTCGCAACTGCCGGCCCTGCGCTGGAGCAGATCATGGCGGACCCCGACTGGATCGGCAACCAGCCCGAAGGGGCCTACTGGAGCGATTCGGGCGAATCGGTTTTCTATCAACAGAAACGCCAGGGAGAGAGAATCCGCGACTGGTATCGCGTTTCGGTAGATGGCAGGGAGATTCAGCAGCCCGATGCTCAGAACTTGAACACCAGCTCGAACGCCAGCCGCGTTTACCAAGCGGATCGCTCGATGGTCGCCTGGGTTCATGAGGGCGATATCTGGATCAAGAATCTGGTCAATGGTGACACCAGCCAAATTACCGCCACCGCCAGTCCGGAAAGTTCACCGGTTTTCCTGACCGGTGATAATGCGGTGGCTTATGTGAGCGATGGCGACTATCGGGTTTATTATTTTGCTACCGGGCTGACGCGGCAGCTGGCCGACCTTCGCCTGGAGAAAAAACCAGAGGACGATCCAGAATTCGATTCGCTGCGCGAGCATCAGATGCGAACCTTCCGGACGCTGCGCGAGGACAAGCGCCGGGCCGATTCCCTGGAGAAACATGAGGAGCAAGAGCACCGTGTGGACCGCAGCCGCACGCCGTTGCCGATTTACCTTGGCGCGGATCTGCGCGAAGTCGCCCGCAGCCTGTCGCCATCGGGCCGCTACATGATGCTGGTGGTCGAGAACGAAGGAGACGAGCCCGGCCCAGTCGGTAAAATGCCTAACTATGTGACCGAGAGCGGTTACACGACCATCAGTGACTCCCGGCAAAGAGTTAATCGCAATCCACCGGCCGGGCAGGACATTCTGCTGGTGGATTTGCAAACCGGTAATTTCAAAAAGCTCGATCTGAGCATCCTGCCGGGGATCAAAAAAGACCCGTTGAAAAAAATTCGCAAGGAAGCGGTCGAATGGCATGTCGCGCATGGTTCGGATCGGGATCAAGTCGAAGAAAGACTGACAGCGCCCGAGCAACGCACGCTGACGGTCGACCAAATTAACTGGAACGCCGATGGCAGCCAGGCCCTGCTGCAAATGATGGCCAACGACTTCAAGGACCGTTGGATGGCGACTGTCGATTTCGAAAATTCCGCGCTGGTGCCGCAACACCGGCTGACCGACAGTGCCTGAATCAACTGGGCCAACAACGATCACGGCTGGATGCCTGACGGAAAATCTTTCTGGTATTTGTCCGAGGAGTCCGGATACTCGCATCTTTATCTGAAAGCCACCGAAAAAAAGAAAGCGGTGCAATTGACCAGCGGATCGTTCGTCGTGACGGAACCGGAAGTCGATGCGAACGGCCGGTATATTTATGTACGAACCAACCGCACGCACCCGGGCAATTATGAGATCTATCGGGTGCCGGCGGTGGGCGGCGAACTGGAGCAGGTGAGTTCGCTTGGGGGCGTCAACAGTTTTATTTTGTCACCCGATGGTCAGCGACTGCTCATCACTCACTCATATTTCGATCGCCACCCGGATTTATTTACCCAGCAGGCGGCGTCAGGCGCAGACGCGATGCGACTTACTGATACCGTCAGCGAGAAATACAAAAGCATTGACTGGATCATTCCCAAGATCGTCGAAGTGCCTTCGAGTCACGTGGACCGACCGATCTACTCCAAGCTCTACCTGCCCGCCGATTACGACCCGGATGCGAATTACCCGGCGGTCATGTTCGTGCACGGCGCCGGTTACACGCAGAACGCGCACATGGGCTGGCCGTATTATTTTCGCGAGTTCATGTTCCAGACCCTGCTAACGGAAAACGGCTATATCGTCATCGATATGGATTACCGCGCGTCCAAGGGATATGGGCGCGACTGGCGAGCCGCGATATACAGAAACATGGGTCACCCGGAACTCGAGGATTTCGAAGACGGGGTCGATTTTCTCGTGAAAAACTATAACGTGGACCGCGACCGTATTGGTGTCTACGGTGGCTCCTACGGCGGTTTCATGACATTCATGGCCCTGTTCCGTGCGCCCGATCTTTTCGCCGCCGGCGCTGCGCTCAGACCCGTCGTTGACTGGCGGCATTATCACTATGGCTATACCGCGCGAATGCTCAACACGCCCGAGGCCGACCCGATGGCCTACGAGCGCAGCTCGCCGATCGAATTCGCTGGGAATCTGAAGAGGCCGTTGCTGATTGCCACGGGCATGCAGGATGACAACGTCTTTTTTCAGGATTCGGTTCTGCTGGTACAGCGGTTGATCGAGTTGCAAAAGGAAGACTTCGAAATCGCTATTTATCCGCTGGACCCGCATGGCTTCGTTCATGCGGACTCCTGGCTGGATGAGTACCGTCGCATATTCAAACTGATGGAAAGACACGTAAAACCGGAATGATTTTCCGCCGGTCTCCGGAAAACAATAGCGCCGGTGACCGCTTGAGCGGACGCCGGCGTACTATCTGTAATCAGCAATCGACGGACCGATGACTCAAAATACGTGATCCTTCCGTTCCTTACTCCCGGCGGCTACCGCCTTGGTGAAATATGCGGGTCAACCCGCATACTTCACCAGGGATCGCGGGTTCTGGGTGAAAGCTCGGGCGGCTGAGGGCAGGGGTGGAGCGAAACCCATAGCGGTAGCTATGGGTTGAATGAAGACCAAGCTCAGGTGTCCGAGAACCAGCCAGGGCCGCGATAGGTGGACGACGGTGTACAAACTGAAATCAGCAATCAACGGACCGATGACTCAAAATACGTGATCCTTCCGTTCCTTACTCCCGGCGGCTACCGCCTTGGTGAAATATGCGGGTCTAATTACCCGTCGGCGTTTTCGAGGGTGAAGGCCACCAGCGTCCCGGCGGCCAGGCAGCCGCTTGTGAGGAATTCGCCGTAGGCGTGCACACCCATCCCGGCCTGAAGGTCTGCCAGTTCAACACGTTCGATGGTCTGGGTATTTTCCTCGATATCTCGCGTGATCAGCATAATGCGTGTATCGCTGCTGGTCACGAGACAACGGTCACCGACCTCGCTACTGATCAGAAGACCACCACCTTCCAAATCAATTTTCAAAACGATGCCTTTGAGTCGGTCGACAACGTCGGCCGTGCGTTTCAGGATTACCAGCGCCGATTTAACCAGGGCGGGTGAGCCGGCGGACAGCCTGACCACACCATCGACCAGACCAAGATATTCCGGTCGAATCTCGCTGGCATCGAGCTCCGCGCCGTCGAGTGCGAAGATGCGCGTTCCTTCCTGCAGCTGAACCTGGACCGCCGATCCGGGAGTGAATCCCTGGTTCGGGGCGAGCACGAAGCCAAACCGGCCGGTGCCGGGATCGACCCGGGTCGCCGTGATCCCACGCAGGTGGGCAAACGCGCCGGGCCGACCGAGTTCTATCGTGACTGTGTCGAGTGCGATGTGCCGGTGGACATCGGTGTCGTCGCCGGCAATGACGCCGGCAAAAGGCGCCGGGAACCCGATCGCCGTCAATTCCTGCCCGTGGGTCAAATCACCGAAACTGGTCGGATCGCCCAGCGGACCAAAGATGCCGGTATTGTCAGATGCCCGGACCACGATGCAATGACCGAAATTCAGGTCCTCGTCGGTATTGTCCGCATCGGCGATGACATGTCTGGGGCAAAGCACGAAGCGCTGATTGTCGCCATCGAGACGGACGATCAGGCCGTGAACTCGGGCGAGTTTGCCGAGACGCGTAAAGCGATCGGTACGGATGAAAATCACCGGGCGAACGGTCACCTCGCCATTTGTCGTTGTGACTGTGATCGATTTTTCCGCATCGAAATCCAGTTCGATATGCAGCAGGCCATCGGCGAGTACCTGGATCGGTTCGCTTGGAAAAAGGTCGATACGACCATCGACCGGCAACGGTGGATTGATCCGGACGGCGACATCGCCGTTCTCGTCGTACTCGATCAGCTCGAGATCGTTCAGAATCATTCGGATTCTTCCATACGGGCTCGCCGGCACGTCCTCGATGGCGATCATGTCGGCGACGTTGCCCAGGCTCAGCAAATTGATGGTCACTGGATCCGACAAGACACTGACCGGACCATCCGGCCCGATCAAAAAGATTGCGGCGATGCTTGCGTTTACTTCATCGAAACGAAAGTCCGGGCCATCGGTAAGCGAAATCGCAACCGTCCCGATTTGCGCCGGTAGCGGCGGTTGGTCCGGTGTATTGGTATCCTCGACTTCGCCACATGCGGCCAACATGGCAGCCAGTAACACGCTGGCCAGGATTTTAAGTTGAAAAATTTTCATGAGATCTTCCTTTTTCCACCGGACCGGCTCGCCGATCAGACTTGCGGCAGCCGGCCGCTATCCAACGGCTTTATTGAATTAACGCAGGGTTTCGCCAATGGTTGACCCTGAGCGGATAAAAAAAGAACATCTGTCGTCTGCTTAGGTAAAAAATGTGGGACCTTGAATGGGGGGCGTACGATTGCTCGATGAACTGGCAAAACTCGAAGAAACCGCAAGACGGCTCGAACCGGATCAGGAACGGCGCGGAAGGATGAATCGCGCTGTGCAAGCATATGCTGACCAGTTTCTTGATGCGCTGCCAGGCATAAAGACCTTTGTCGCAGACGATCCATCGGCGGCGCCGCAAGCGCCCGGTATTGGCGAGCAACCGATCGGATTGGAGCGGGCGCTGGCCTTCCTGGAATCCGCTGTCGACAAAACCGGGATTAACCCGGCTTCAGGCGGCCACATCGGGTATATACCGGGCGGCGGTGTTTTTGCGGCTGCCCTCGGCGATTATCTGGCCGCTGTATTTAATCGTTATGCGGGTGTTTTATTTGCCGGCCCGGGCGCGGTGCGTTTGGAAAAAAGCCTGCTGCGCTGGATGGCCTCGCTGATCGGTTTCCCCGAAGATTCGGCCGGCGACCTGACGTCCGGCGGCAGCATGGCGAACCTGAGCGGCATCGTTGCCGGCAGGGAAGCCCACCAGATCAAAGCGGTCGATATACCGCGGACCGTAATTTACCTGAGTGAGCAGGCGCATCACTCGGTGGTCAAAGCGCTGCGTGTGGCTGGAATGGGCGAATGTGTTTTTCGTTTCCTGGAACTGGATGAGCGCTACCGAATCAGGCCGGATGCACTGGAGACAACCGTCGAAGCGGATCGTGCGGCCGGATTGACCCCCTGGCTGCTGGTTGCGTCTGCGGGAACGACCGATGTGGGCGCCGTGGATCCGCTGGATGAGCTGGCTGATATTTGTGAACGACACAAACTCTGGTTTCACATCGATGCAGCCTATGGTGGTTTTTTCATTCTTTGCGACTCCGCGAAGGAATTACTCGGCGGTATGTCGCGCGCCGATTCTGTGGTGATGGATCCACACAAGGGGCTGTTTCTGCCGTACGGCAGCGGCGCGGTACTGGTTAGGGACCAGGCAGCGATGAATAAGGCATTCAGCTATCACGCTCACTACATGCAGGACGCAAATCAGGATGTGGCGATGATGTCACCTGCCGACCTCTCGCCGGAACTTAGCCGGCCCTTTCGCGGACTGCGCCTGTGGTTGCCGCTGATGGTTCACGGGTTGGCACCGTTTCGTGCAGCGCTAAAAGAAAAATTACTGCTGACAAAATATTTTCATCAGAAAATATCCCAGGTTTCCGGTTTCGAAGTCGGTCCCGAGCCGCAACTCAGCGTCGCGACCTATCGCTACGTCCCCAAACAGGGTGACCCGGAAGAGTTCAACAAGAAGCTGCTCAACGAGGTGCAAAAAGACGGCCGCGTATTTATTTCCTCGACCCGCATCAATGATGTGTTCGTGCTCCGGGCGGCGATTCTTAATTTCCGCACTCACCGCGACACGGTCGATCTGACGATCGATATCCTGTCTGCTGCCGCGATGCGACTGGAAAAGACTTAGACTCCCGGACCAAGTCGACTCCCATCATGGCGATGTTCAGGCCAGGACGCGCTGCCGGGGCGACCCGAATTCGATCAGCCGTCCTGATTCGCCCTGTCGCTGACCCTGGCGGGCATCGCCATGTTTGCATTTTGCTGTTTTTGCCCGTAAAAACGATGAGGTTCCAGGATCAGTATTTCGTGTCGCTCAGGAGCATCGATGGCAAGACATCGCCCGTCATTGAGATTAGTCGGTTTTCTGGTGTTTGTCGGCGTGTTGTCAGCCTGCGGAGCGCGACCCGATTATCATGGCACGGTGCCAAAGGATGTCTGGCTTGATCCAGAGAGAGACCTCGAACTGGTCCGCGTCTGGGAGCAACTGGAAGTTGTCGATGCATTGCTGCGTGACGACAGCTTGTTGCTTGATCTCAGACTGGACGGCAGGCTCTTTCTCTGCCAGGTCAATCGGACGGCCGAGTCCGAAATCAATATTCAGACGGACTGGCTGCCGGTATTCTTCATCGAGAAAATTAGCCGGGAGAGGTTTGACGAAAAAAGTATCGGCGACACCGGCATCCCCGTATTTGACGAAGTCCAGTGGCAGGAGATTTCCCGGCGGGTAGTTGAATCATTTACGCCCGAACAACCTTTGCAGGGCGTCGTTATCAATTCGCGTGATATCGCAATATTCGCATACCGCAACCAGGACGGCAGCATCGTCACCGAAGCCGATCGCTCTAAATGGGCGACCGGAGTTCCCCTGACCAATGTATTACGCCTGGAGAAGCAATCGGACGCGTTGCTGGAAATCATCGGTGGCTATCTCGATGATATCGGCGAGCGGAGCGGGCAGGCGCTGTTCAAGACCGGCGAACTCGGGCCGCACGCGAGGCCGCTGGTCATCGTCGACCGCTCACTGGGCCAGGTCGAATTCCTGTCGCTGGAGCCGTTTACATTTGGCAGTCAACCATCCAGCTTGGCGGCCAACGCCGGCCGGGCCGGCTGGCAGATCGTGCGCAGCTATTACATCGAACCGCTCAACCGGCCGATCAGCTTTATATCGCGCCTGTTTTTCCTGGTGCTGGATACCGTGCGGGATACTGCCGAAGAAATAGCCATCAATACTTTTTCCTATCGCTCGCTGGATAAAAAACCGATACCGCCGCTCAGCGACGGCCCGGGCATGGACCTGGCCGAGTGGGAAGCTAAACTGGACAGGATGTTCGGCGCAAAGCGCGTCAGCGGTACCGCGGAGATCCTTGTCGATGGCGACCAGTTTTTTCCTTACTTTATCGATGCGATTAACAAGGCCGAGACCTCGGTCAAGATTCGCACCTATATTTTCGACCGGGATGATTTCGCGCTGGAGATTGCCGATCTGCTGAAAAAGCGATCATCGGATATCGAGGTCAAAATTACCGTTGACGGTATCGGTAACCAGATGGCGCAAAAAAAGGATGCCGGAACCACGCCTGCCGGGTACCAGGCGCCGCCTGAAATCACACGCTATCTCAGGGACGGATCCAGCGTCAAAACCCGGGTGCTGACCAATCCATGGATGGCCGGCGACCACGTCAAGACCTCGATCATCGACGGCAAGATAGCATTCATCGGCGGCATGAACATCGGCAGGGAGTACCGCTGGGAGTGGCATGACCTGATGCTGAAGCTGACCGGACCGATCGTTAACCTGATCGAGTACGATTTCGATGGGAAATGGAATCACTCGTCTGTATTGGGAGATGTCGCGCTGACTGCGCACTGGATGGGGGAGAAAGGCGATCTGCCGGAGCCCAGAGGTTTTGAGATGCGCATGCTGCGCACCAAGCCGGCGAAATCAGAAATCTACCGTGCCCAGCGCGCAGCAATACGCAGGGCGCAGAAATATATCTATATTGAGAATGCGTATTTTTCCAGCTCGACGATCCTGAACGAACTGGTCAAGGCGAGAATGCGCGGTGTCGATGTCAGGGTCATCATACCGATGGAAGGCAATCACGGGATCATGAACATGGCCAACGTCATATCTGCCAACACCTTGTTGAAATATGGCGCGCGTGTCTATGTTTATCCCGGGATGTCGCATGTCAAGGCGGCCATTTATGACGGCTGGTTGTGCATTGGCTCGGCCAACATGGATAAAATCAGTTTCCGGGTTCAGCGCGAGATGAACATCGCCAGCTCGGACCCTGCGTTTGCAAGCCTGACCATTGAGAAAATATTTGACCCTGATTTCGCGGCGGCCGTGGAACTGACCGAACCTCTGCCGGCCAACTGGAAAAATACACTGGCGAAGATAGTCAGCAGCCAGCTTTGATTATTTGTGACGCGGCAACAGAAAAAAGAGCCCATGGCGCGGAAAAAACAACCTGAATGGGCCGTATTTCCAGATAGCGTGCTGCTCGACCTGCGTTTTTGTGACCTCAGCCTGAAGATCAAGGGCACCGTACTCGAAGACCGTGTGGAGCGCCTTCACCAGGAACTCGCTGACCGGGGCGTCGGTTTCCGACCGCATTGCTGGCTGGGCGAGGAGTGGTTTTCTCCAGACGGCGTACCCGGAATTGCGATCGCTTTTTATCTTGCCCATCCCCGGCTGATGAAGCTGGAGCGAAAAATGATGATGGAGGTGGAGGGCGGCAGTGAAAACTGGTGCATGAGACTACTGAGGCACGAAGCGGGTCACGCGTTGGACACTGCGTACCGGTTAAGCCGCCGGGTCCGCTGGCGACGCACGTTTGGCAACCCGGGAAAATCCTATCCGGTAGCCTATAAGCCGAAGCCGACGAGCAAACGATATGTACAGCACCTGGCGCTTTGGTATGCGCAGGCGCATCCGACCGAGGATTTTGCCGAGACCTTCGCGGTCTGGTTGAAGCCACGTTCACGCTGGCGGCATGAATACCGTAGCTGGCCGGCCTTGGGCAAACTACAGTATGTGGATGAACTGATGGAAGAGATCACCGGACGTGCCGCCAGAGTTCGTAACCGAAAACATGTGGGCTCGGTCAAAACGGTGAAAACGACCTTGCGCGATCACTATGCGGAGAAACGTGCACTGTATGCGGTCGATCACGCTGAGTTGCATGATCAGGAATTGCGCCGGTTGTTTGTCGATAGTCATCGTGCGACCAGAAATGCGGTGACTGCCGCAGCCTTTCTCCGCAGAAACAGGCGTCAGCTTTGCGAGATCGTTGCGTTCTGGACAGGGCAAAACAGCTACGGCGTGCACCAGGTCGTGCGTGATATGCAACAACGTTGCCTGGAACTCGGGCTGCGGGTGGGGCAATCCGAAGAGGCAGCCATGCAACAGGCGGTCGCGATGATCTCGACTCATATTATCAACTACCTGCACAGCGGCAGGTACAGGATAGCTGTATGAGGAAGTTGCGCGTACTGGTGCTGGCGCACGAGGACCTGATTCCGCCGGATCACGACAAGGATATCGATGAATCGGCGATGCTCGATTGTCAGACCGAGTACGACGTCTGCGTGACCTTACGCGAAGCCGGACACGAGGTTCGTGTGCTTGGCCTGCGCTATGACCTGGGTGCACTGAGAAAAACTCTAACGGAGTGGAAGCCGCATATTACTTTCAATTTGCTCGAGGAATTTCACGATGTGACCGCTTATGACCATCACGTGGTCGCCTACCTCGAATTAATGAAACAGCGCTACACCGGCTGCAATCCAAGCGGCCTTTTTCTATCACGCGATAAGGCGCTGAGCAAGAAAATCATGATTTTCCACCGTATACCGACTGCGCATTTCACGATCGGCAAGGCGGGACGACGGATCGCCGGATTGCGTAAACTAAAATACCCGTTGATGGTGAAGTCGGCGACCGAAGATGCATCGCTGGGGATCGCGCAGGCGTCACGCGTTATGGATGAGGACAAGGTGCGCGAGCGCGTCGTGTTTATTCACGAACAGACCGGCACCGACGCGCTTATCGAGGAATACATCGATGGCCGCGAACTGTATCTCAGCGTCATGGGCAACCACCGGCTGAAGACTTTGCCGATTTGGGAGATGGATTTTGGCAGCCTGCCGGCTGACAGCGCACGGGTCGCGACTCGCAAGGTCAAATGGGATCTGGCCTATCGAAGGAAATATGGTATTACCAGCAAGCGGGCCGCCGATATACCACCGGAACTGGAAAAGCGCATCCAAAAAATTGGCCGGCGGGTTTTTAGAGCGCTGCAACTCAGCGGTTACGCGCGGATCGATCTCCGCCTGACCGAAAACGAAAAAGTGTACGTGCTGGAAGCGAACGCCAACCCCGAGCTGTCCTATGGCGACGATTTTGCCGAAAGCGCTGAGGCGGCTGGCTATTCCTACGCGCATTTGCTGGAGCAGATCATTCGCATGGGGCTTGGCTATCGGGCCGCCTGGCGCGACTAGCAGGCTTTCTCAACAGCCTGCTAGCCGCCATCATTTGCCGTCTTTCGGTTCCCCGCTGTGGCGCGCGAACCAGTCGAGGATATTCGCCGACTTGGCGATCAACTGACTGGGCCGTGATGCGATCCCGTGCGATGCACCCGGCACTCGAACCAACGCTGTATCGATTTTTCGTAATTTGAGCGCCTGGTAGAATTGCTCGCTTTCTGAAATCGGCGTTCGCAGGTCCTGCTCACCGGTCAACAACATCGTCGGTGTGCTTACGTTGCCAACCAGTGACAACGGCGAGCGGCGCATATACTGATCCTGGTGTTCCCATGGAGGTCCTGGGAACCAGTACTTATAAACGAAGCTGTAGATGTCTGCGGTCAACGCAAAGCTGTACCAGTTGATCACCGGTTTTGCCGATACCGCGGCGCGAAATCGGTCGGTCTTGCCGACGATCCAGGCAGTCAGCACGCCGCCACCACTTCCGCCAGTCACATATAGCTGATCCGGGTCGACATAGCCTTTGGCGAGCACCGCATCGACACCCGACATCAGGTCGTCGTAATCGTGACCCGGATAGGCGTGATGTATCAGGTTGCCAAATTCCTGACCATAGGAGGTGCTACCGCGCGGGTTCGTGTACAGCACGACATATCCGGCGCTGGCGTAGAGCTGAATCTCGGCGGCAAATCGCGGGCCGTAATTCGCAAAAGGCCCGCCATGAATCTCGAGGATCAGCGGATATCTCTTTGCCGGGTCAAAGCCCGGTGGCTTGACGATCCAGCCATGAATCGGGCGTTGATCGAAGCTGCTTTCAAACCAGATCTCCTCGACCTGGCCCAGTTCCCTGTGCGCAAACAAATCGTCATTGACCGCGGTCAGCTTGTGAGCCTTATGTCCGCGACCGTCAACAACAGCCAGATCGGCCGGGCGATACGGGCTGACCTGCGTGAACGCGATGCGGTCGCGTCCGGCGATACTGAAACTCGATCCGGCGTATGGGCGGCCCAGTGTCGTGCCGCCGAGCGAGTCGGTGACCTGGCGCAACTTGCCAGTTAGCGACATATAGACAATCCGCGTATTGCCCTGGTCGTCATATTGGAAATAGATGCCTTTGCCATCGCGACTAAAGCGGGGGCTTTGTACGTTGCGATCGAAATCCTTG
This sequence comes from uncultured Gammaproteobacteria bacterium, assembly GCA_964568075.1. Classification (GTDB taxonomy): domain Bacteria; phylum Pseudomonadota; class Gammaproteobacteria; order Steroidobacterales; family MnTg04; genus MnTg04. The sequence goes on along the minus strand of CAZMOM010000012.1, from coordinate 37,205 downwards.
CTAAGCACCCGCGAATCCGAGCCATCGGCATTCATGACATAAAGACGGGCGTTGTCATAACCTTGCAGGTGATCGTCAAAGCCGGTGTAGGCGATCAGCCGGCCGTCACGCGAAATGGCCAGGCCGCCATCGGGACCCTGGCGATCGGTCAGGGCCTGAATTTCGCCGTCGTCAACTCCTATTTTATAAATCTCGGAATTGAATACGTCGTACTCCCAGTCATCGTTTCGGTTGGCCGAGATCAGGATGTGATTGCCATCGGGTGTCCAGTGAACAGGCGAATCGTGATTAAAGTCGCCGTTGGTAATCTGGCGAGGCGTTCCACCCTCGGCGGGGACGACAAAGACATGTGTGTAGCCCTGTTCCAGAAAACCTTGTCCATCGAGGCGATAGGTCAGGCTGTCGATCACCTTTACCGGATCCGCCCATTTCGCGCCCTTGGGTTTGGCGGGCATTTTCGCACCGCCGTTTGCAGTCTTCGGGACATGCATCGTAAAAGCCAATTGTCTACCGTCGGGAGACCAGGAAAGATTGCCAGCGCTGTGTGTTAGCCGGGTTACCCTGGCCGTCTGCCCGCTGTCCATCCAGCGTACTATTATTTCCATGTGACCATTGATCAACGCCAGGTAGGCCAGCCGTTCTCCATCAGGTGACCAGCGCGGAGAGGCATGGTTTACCAGTCCGGTGGTCAGTGGCCGCAGGTCGCTGCCGTCGTAATCGATGATCGACAGATTAGACCTGACTCGGTCATTCATGATGTCCATGAAATTACGTACGAAGACGACCTGTTCACCGCCCGGCGAAACCTGCGGGTCACTGATATATTCGAGATCGAAGACATCACGGGCCTCGAAGTGATCCGCGGCCTGGAGCTGGCCAAAGGACAACGGGGAAACGAAGACAAGCAACAAGAATATCGTGCGCATGTTCATTTAAATGTGTTCCTGTATTCAGAGACAACCGGCCACGTCGTAGAACGGCGATATTGCCATAACGGCAGTACACCTGTGCGTTTCAGGAAGGGAAGACGAGGGGAAAAGAACCCGCCTGTGCGGCGGGCCTGAATCTCCTGGTTTTTTTCTTAGATGGCCAATATTCGCTTTGGCTAAAAGGAAATGTTGGTAAATAAGACGCAGATTTCGTGCCGTGAGAAAAAATTAGAGGAAAAACAATGGCTTATGGATTGAGTATTCAGCCTGGAGTCGCATATCGTAAGAAAAACTGACATTTTCAGTGGATCTGGGCAAAAGTCGGCCGGCCATCTTTTCCTTTTGGGTAAAATTTGGGAAGCTCTGATCTATTCATGAGCGAAGTAGATTGTGATCTAAAATGTTCAGGTTCAAGGCGCGAAGCGCACGTAATAGCTGGCTATTGCGAAGATTTGCAACACCGAAGCTGGATATTTTGGCCGCAAGATACGAGTCCATGAATAGATCAGAATTCCCTTAGGCTCAAAGTGTTCCGTGCCAGATGCCGCTTTCCACGGCTTTGGATGAATCGCCGGATCCACGGTGCGCACGCTGATTTATAGGGATAAACGCCATGATAAACATGCTGTTTTCCTTCGAAGGCAGGATAAACCGACTGCACTTTTGGATATTTATTCTGGCGGCTATTGCCGGGTCGTTGCTTGCTGCCCTCATCGACCTGGCGAGTACTGGCCAGGATACCGGACTGGCATACATCGTATTTTTGCTGATAGTTCTTTGGCCTTCGTTGGCGATACAGGTGAAAAGGTGGCATGACAGGGATAAATCAGGATGGTGGGTGTTGATCAATATGATTCCGATCATTGGCCCTGTATGGGCGATCGTGGAAAACGGATTTCTCCCTGGTACAGAGGGTAGTAATCGCTTTGGTGATGGCCCGCTGAATCTATCGGGCTAACAAGATAAATTAACTCGGGCCGCGCAGGGCCAAGTTGGGTTTTTGGCGCTCGTTATTGGCGGCGTCAGGGAGCAAGGAAATCTGTGAGGGCCGTCCACATCGTGTTGAGAAATAAGCGATAAGCAATAGGTAATAGGTCGCTCCCAACCAGTGGACCGCTTTTTACGGCAATCCATCAAACGTATGCATTAATGTTAGAGAACTTTCAGAAGATCGCTTTGTTTCTAAGGCCGGTGCAGCCGCTGGCTTTCGTGGGGATATTTCTTTTCGCAGCGATGTTCGCCTGGAACGCGATCGGGACTGCAGATGCGTCGGAGGAACGGTATGTGATTCCGTCCATTGTGGGATTTCTCTGGGCGCTTTCGGTTTACAGCTTTATCGCCAGCTTTCAGCATGTGCCTGCCAGCCCGGATCCACAGGCTTCATTTCTTGCAAAATTCAAGGCGGCCATTCAGCGTACGCCATACTGGATACTGGCCTTGCTGGCGTTGATCAGCAACGTTACTGTGGTGGTCTTTTCGTATCGCCTCCTCTCGGTCTGGCTCCACGATTTCGGTATTCGGTAAACTGCCAATGGCGATATCCGGGCCTGTCTACCGTTAACGGATGTTCGAAAAGAATGACCGGCTTCGAGGCGGTTAGCGACCGAAACGAGCCGGACTACCCACATTATTTTCTCGGCATACTCTGTGTTACACCGGATCATCAGGGAAAGGGATACGCCGCTGCGCTGATCGAGCGGTTCCGGGAAATATCCGCAGCGGACCATCATTCCCAGGCGGTCGTTCTAAGTACCGAGGACCCGGGCAACCTGCCTTTCTACAGAAAGAAGGGGTTCGAAATCATAGCCGATGCCGAGGCCGGTGATCTGCGCACCTGGTGTCTGGTCCCGCCGATGCCCGGACCGTGGTAACGGCGCAGCTATTACGCTGTCCCGCGCACCTGCTGACGCATCAGTGCCGCCAGTTCCTGATTGTCTTTCCCTGGTACTGATTCCAGGTTCGCAGCAACATGCTCGACCGCGTCAGCACCCAGGTTTCGATCCATTTTGAATTTTGCGCTGATCGAAGTCAGCGGCAGACGAAACCCGACTATCCCGCGCAGTTTCTTTTCAACGCCCTGATTTCTTTTTGCTTGCCACGGTTCAGGCCGGCCTGATTCGTATTGCCGGCTGAGCCTGTCAATGATGGCGTACAGCTCATCATCGTCACTTATCACGCTGGCCTGCGCCTGCACGTGTACGACCGCGTAGTTCCAGGTCGGTACCGTGTCATCCGGGTACCAGTTCGGCGACATGTATGCATGGGGCCCCGTGAAGATAGCTGTACTGGAGTTGAACTCCAGGTGCTCATGATGACGATTAGCCCTCGCCATGTGTCCGAGCAGACAATGTTCATCTCTGTCGAGCAGCAAGGGGAGGTGTGTGATATGGCAATCTTCCTGAACGGGCGTAACGATCATAGCGAAACCATAATTCTCGATCAGTCTTAATGCCGATTCTTCGTTCTGACATGAGAATCGCTCCGGAATGTACATCGTCATCAGTCTGCCAGCTCCACATAGACGCGGCGATTGTGCTTGCCCTTTTTCTCGATCTTGCTGACGATCACTCTGCCGATTTCGCCGCTACTTTTGATGTGAGTTCCGCCGCATGGCTGCAGGTCCAGGTCGCCAATTTTCAAAAGCCTGATTTTTTCGGCAACGCGTGGCGGCTTGACCGACATGGTGCGAATCAGATCCGGCCGCTGGTCGAGTTCTTCCCAGTCGGTCCAGATGGTTTCGGCCGTGTGGTCACCGGCGATCAGTTGGTTGATTTTTTCGGTCACGGTTTCCTTGTCGATTGGATCCTGCATGTCAAAATCCAGTCGGCTGCGATTCTCACCGATTGAGCCACCGGTTACCCCATAAGGCAGCGCGACCCCGAGAAAATGCAGGCAGGTGTGCATTCGCATCAGGCGGTAACGACGCTCCCAGTCGATTTCGGCGTTTACCTGTTCGCCCACTTCCGGCAGAGGATCTTCGTCACCCGGAACATGCAGAACCTCGCGCTCCGGTCCATAGCGGGTATCGGAAATGATCAGTACTCGGCCATCAGAGAAAAAAAACCTGCCGCTGTCACCAGGCTGGCCACCGCCACGCGGGTAAAAAACAGTCCGGTCGAGGATGATGCCGTCATTGGAAACGGCGGTGATCTCTGCCTGGCACTCCTTTTGATAGGCGTCCTGCAAGTAAAGCATTTCAGTCATCGCGAACTCCACGGCATTGTTGCGGATTGCACCGGCGGGTTTGGTAATTCAACCGTTCATCCGTATGCTATACCGAAGAATAGGGGGAAGATATGACAGCGCAGTCGACAGAACGCCTGGTACTGTTGGTACTGGTTGTCATAGGCACGGCAATTAGCGGAGTCGGTCCGTATGATCGCATCACCTGGTGGCTGGAAGTTGCTCCGATTCTGGTTGCCATCCCCATTCTCATCGCCACTGGCGAAAACTACCGGCTGACGCGGTTGCTATACCGGCTGATGGCTATCCATGCGTTGCTGATAATGGTTGGCGGACATTACACGTATGCCCATGTGCCACTGGGCTTTTGGGTCCAGGACATGTTCGACCTCGCTCGCAATAACTACGACCGGCTGGGTCATTTCCTGCAGGGTTTTGTACCGGCTATGATTGCCAGGGAAGTCTTGTTGCGAAGCTCGCCGCTGCAGGCCGGAAAGTGGCTTTTTTTCCTGGTGAGTTGTGTCGCGCTGGCGATCAGCGCTTTCTATGAGTTTACCGAGTGGTGGGCCGCGCTCGTCATGGGCGGACAGGCCGATGATTTTTTGGCCACACAGGGCGATGTCTGGGATACCCAATGGGATATGTTCCTCGCTTTGACCGGCGCGGTTATTGCGCAGTTGTCGCTCGCCCGAGTCCAGGACCGGCAGCTCGAACAACTCAAATCTCTCTAGCCCGCATGCCATCAGGGCGGAAATCGCCGGCGATTAAAGAAATGAAGGTTGACACGTTTGCCAGTTATGCCATGAAACAAAATGGTAACGTGATGATGCGCGCGCTAATTTGCGGTGACGAAGTCGACTGATCCCATCAGGTGCGCTGCCGACGTCTGCGGGAAAACTGCAGACCAAGCGTGATCAAGGTAATCAAAACCGGCATCAACGCAATGTTGATCAATCGCAGATTGCCCGCCAATTTTTCGATGTTCCGGTCCAGATCATGTCGGACCTGGCGCAGCTCCTTGCGAATTTGCGAGCGTTGCTCGATGTAGCGTTCTATCTGCGTACTTTGTTCCTCAGTCAGGGTCAAAACCTGGTCTGCCGGCTGACCTGACTGAAGTTCTGTCAATGCCTTTTCGGTTTCCTCGAGCCGGGTCTGCAACTCGAGTTCCTTGGTCCTGAACTGTTCGTCGGCGGCACGCCGCAGATCCTCAACTCTGCCAAATGGCCGGCTAAAACTGGCTCGTCCGCGGATGCTGATCAGCGCACTGCTGCCAGACAGATTATCCAGAATATTTGCGACGAAATCGCCGTTGTTTGCGAATTTGGACATCAAGGTTTGTCCAAAAAAATTGCTGACCTTTACCCAAAGGCGATCGGCCAGCATATCTGCGTCGCCGACCGCGATGATGTTGACCGGTTCGACCGAGGCGGAAAGATGTTCGCTTGCCTCTTTGTCCGGCTCGCCGGGCGGCTTGTCGCCAAAGGCCGATGTGACCGGTCCGCTGATCCTCGCGGCGATAACATACGAGCGGCCTGAGGGTTCGTAGCCATCCCGAAGGCTGTTCGGGTCGGCAAGGTAGAAGAACCTGCTGACCGGCAGCAGGGTGGAGTCCTCGGTCGTTGACAATAAAGGTTCGAAATTCGTTGTCGCATTATCGGCTGCCGTGAAATGACCAGCCTGGGCGATATTGATACTACTCAACAAACCGGTGACGGCATCTTCTCTGTTCATTTGTTCGCCGCGCAGGCCGAGCATGCCAATGTGTTCTACCGGTTGCGGCCCTCCGGTACTGACTGGCAAAGCGAGCGACCGGTCGACAACGACTTGTTCGGAATGAAATTGTACGCCCCAGGCGGCGAACAGCCGCGGAATGTTTGAGCTGCGCTGTGCCGGGGTTTCGTTAAAAGGGTTGCGCGGATCGGCGGCCGTGGCGTCGGTTTCCGCGAGCGGATCGACAAAAATCAGTATTCGTCCGCCGCTCAGCGCAAACTGGTCAATCGCGTAAATCGTCCTCTCGGGCAGCTGCTTGGGATATACGAGCAGGAGTACATCGATATCCTCGCCCAGCGCCGGATCCTCCTTCGTTAAATGACGGACTTCGAACATATCGCCAATCGCGCCGAATATGGCCCAAGGCTGTTCGGGCGCTCGCGTCGCTGGATTCCAGCCACCCGCCAGCGGCAGTTCGCTAAGCAAACCGATGACCGGGCGTCGCGGATTGCTCAATGTATAGATCAGTTTCGTGAGGTCGTATTCGAGAAACTCCTCGTTGTTTTGCTGGAATGCCGGGATGATCACGGCGTCATCCTTTTTATTAAGTCCGACAAGCCCGAAATAAACCGGTCCCGTGCTTCGGTCCAGATGCATCGGCCGCAGTCCGTACCCCGCCGCCTCGTCCTCTTCTTCCGAAAAGGGCAATGGGTCGATGACCTGCAGCTCGATCATGTCGTTGGCCGATTGCGAATATTCCTCCAGCAATTCGTGCACGCGGGTTGCATAGATTCGTAACGAAGGTAGTTTTTTACTCGCCTCATCAGAAAAAAAGAATTTCAGGGTGATGGGATCCTCGATCCCGGAAAGAATCTCTTGCGTACCGGACGAGACGCTGTACAGACCGTTTTCGGTCAGATCCAGCCTTATGCCTTTGAGAAACTCGTTACTCAGCAAGATTAGAATTACGAAAGCGATCGCCATTAGCAAAAGCCCGATAGCACCGGAGGCTTTTCTATAGGTCGTTTTTTTGTCAGTTCCCATGACTCAGTTCGCCTTCTTCAGGTCCAGAACGATCGCGCTCGCCATTAGCCAGACCACGATCAGTGCGGCAAAAAAGACGATGTCACGAAGATCGATAACACCTTTCGAGATCGCCTGAAAGTGAGTCAGGATACTGAACGACGCGATCGTATCTACCAGAATTTGTGGTAACCAGCCGCGGAAAAAATTTAGCACCAGTTCGAAGCCACTGAGCAGGAACAGAAAACAAACCACGACAGAAAAAATAAAGGCGATGACCTGGTTGCGGGTCGCCGCGGATATGCAGACGCCAATGGCCAGAAAGCCGCCAGCCATCAGCAAACTACCGATGTACGCGGCGATTATGGCCCCGTTGTCTGGCTGACCGAGGTAGTTGACAGTGATCCAGACAGGAAATGTCAGCGCCAGCGCGATTGCAGTAAATATCCATGCCGCAAGAAATTTACCGAGAGTGGCCTGCCAGAGCGTGATCGGCAGGCACAGCAACAGTTCGATGCTGCCACTGCTTCTTTCTTCAGCCCAAAGACGCATCGATATTGCTGGTATCAGGAGAAGATACAACCAGGGGTGAAACCCAAAAAAGGAAGACAGGTCCGCCTGGCCACGCTCGAAAAAGCTGCCCAGGTAGAATGTGAATACGCCGGATAACAGCAGGAAAATTACGATAAAGACATAGGCGAGCGGCGTCGAAAAATAGGCTGATAATTCTCTTTTGAATATAATTTTGATCGGGCTCATTGCTCTGATCCTGTCGTAATACTTTTAAAAACTTCTTCCATCCGCCCGCTTTCAAGGTGCAATTCCTTTAATTCCCAGTTTTTTTGGCTGGCGAGTTGGCTGATTTCACTTAACGGGGTCTGGTCGCCGGCAGGAAATGCGGTCAGGCGGCCGGTCAGGCTGTCCAGTTCAACCTCCGCGACTTGTGGCAGCGCGGCGATTTCCAGTTTCACGGACTCCGGGTCATCCTTATCAAGGCGCAGGGTCACGGCATTGTGATAGCGGGATTGCGCGATCAACCCGTCGGGCGTGTCGTCGGCCAGCAACCGGCCATTGGCGATGATCATCACTCGGTTACAGACGGCGTCAATTTCCTCGAGGATATGCGTCGAGATGACGATAATTTTGTCGGCAGCCATATCCTGTATCAGTCGCCGGACTTCCTGCTTCTGGTTCGGATCGAGCCCATCGGTCGGTTCATCAAGAATCAATACCTGCGGGTCGTGAATAATGGCTTGTGCAAGTCCGACGCGACGGCGAAACCCTTTTGACAAAGTATCGAGGCGCTGTCGCAAAACCCTTTCAAGATGCAGGCGTTCAATGACTTCGGCGAGACGCGAGCGCTTGCGAGAAATATCGATTTCCCTGATATCGGCGATAAAACGCAGGAATCGGTCTACCGTCATTTCGTCATAACCGGGGGCGCCCTCGGGCAAATAACCCATGCATCGCCTGGCGGCGACCGGGGCGGACGCCAACGAATGACCGCAGACGCTGACCTTGCCGGAGCTTGGAGCGATAAAACCGGCGATCAATCTCATCGTCGTCGTTTTTCCTGCGCCATTGGGACCGAGAAATCCCAAAACCTGTCCGGGCTCAACGGTGATGGACAAGGAGTCTACCGCCGTCAGATCACCGTAACGACGCGTCAAATTTTCAGTTCTGATCATAAAAAATCGATTTCCTGCACATTCGTTCGACGCCGCCTGAAATGCGTGCGAGGCGGATTTTTACCATACGGCCGGCAACAGTGAAAGAGATGCCTGGACAGGGCTGGTATTGATGTAATCAAGCTGTGCGAAATGGCCTTTTGGCTGGTCAGGACAGTTCACGTGAGGCTGTCGGGTTTGTGATGCAGGTCTTGGTCAGTTCGCCACCCGGGTGCGATGCTTTCGAGAAGGCAACCGGATCAGACAGTTTTATGGATGATACAGAGTATTCAGGGACGCACCGCACGGTCCTGCCGAAGGATATCTTCAACCGCCCCCAGGTCTATCTTGGTGGCGCGATGGAAGATGTGGAGGTGACTTCGGACCTCGAACTGGATGGCTTTTCGACGCCATTTTATGTCAAATTGACCGCTTGGCTGCTGTTGGTTTTGACGGGTTGCCTGATCCCGATTTCGGCCGGTTAACTCCTCCCATCGGTTCGCAATCGGGCGCTTACTCCCGGTCGACAACCAGCGGTTCTGACTGATGCAGCGCAGCCCTCGCTTTATGCCGGACAAAGGCATATTCATATCGATCAAATGAGCTGTATTCGATCGCCTTCTTGTAATACTTGCGCGCACTCGCGGTCTGGCCGGCCTGCATATAAGCGGTCGCCAGAAGATGGAGCAAGTATGGATTATCTGTATCAGCCTGTCTGAAAAAATCAATTGCCCGATCGGGGTTGCCGGCGGCGAGCTGGATTTCACCCTCCAGCTGAGCGATCTTTCGTGCCAGGTCGGAGTTATTGCCGTTGGCAATCCCCTGGCTCAACGCAGTCTTTAGTCGTCTGGCTTTTCCGACATTATCCTTGACCAGCGCGACCCTGGCGGTATTAAACAAATACGTATTCTGAAGGTTTGTCTGCAGGTACTCATTGTCGGCCGACTCCTCGCAGATGCGTAACACGTTGTCATAAACGTCTTGCGCCGAGCCGTAATCTCCATACTCAAGGTAGGTGTCGCCGAGGCGAGTGAGGAAATAGATGTCTCCACCGCGAACCCCACGGTCTACCAACGGCATTTCCCGCTGCACGAGCGATGTTTCCCGGTAAAGCCGGCTCAGGATCTTGATGGCTTCGGGGTAGTTGTCATCATCAATTAGCGTATCGACGAGCGCGATCTCGTATTCTATTTTGTCGGGCGATTCAGGCACCAGATTCAGTTTGGCAAGCAAAACCTCCTGCGCACTTTCCGAATCGCCACTCAGAGTCAGGGCGTGGGCCATCAGCACATAACCCTGCGACCGGCCAGGGTCAATCCTGATCGCCTTTTCGGCGATGTGCATCGCTTTTCCGTATTTCCAGGTCTTGAGATAGAACCCACCCAGCGCGAGATATGCCTGGGCACGATCCGGAATCAGAGATTTCTCTTTTTCCAGCGCGATATAAGCCCGGTAATGATCCTTTAGCGCAAGATACTGTTCGGCCAGGTTTTGCCACGCCAGCGCAGAAACCGGGTATTTCTTGATCGCAGCAAGAAAACTGTCGCGTGCCGCCGGCAACTGGTTGTTCCGTTTATAGGCCAGTCCAAGATAAAGCAGAACTTCTGCATCATTCGGGTACTGATCAGCAAGTTTCTGCAGCGGTTCCGTATGCAGGCGATTTTTCAAAATCAGGCTGGCAAACTTGCGTTCACTCTCAGGCAGCAAATCAAGATTGGCGCCCGCCCGAATGAGATGCCAATTCGATTTTGGCGCTTTAAGCAGTCCGAGCTGCAGATGAGCACGAACAAATTCCGGGTCATGTTTAAGCGCTTTCTGGTAGTACCTGATCGCACCGTCAATATCGAAATTCCACTGCCGGTGCCGTGCCTGCCAAAAATATTCCCTGGCTTTGGCGCTGTCGGTTGTAATGGGAAGGGTGTCGGGCTGCTGCTGCGGCACCTCGTTGACATCCAGGTGCTGTTCGGTCAGGCCATCCAGTTCGGGTATTCCGGCCATTGCCCAACCTCCGGCCAGAACCGGAATCATCAAAGTGATGCTGAGCAGTCGTTTAACCATCAATACAGACCTTCTGGCCACCTGTCCGCTGCGGGCACATTGCCGACAGCGTATTAATAACGATTTCGACCGCAATGGAAAAGGCCTGGTGCCGCGCGATGAGACAAACGGTGGCACATACACGGTTAGGCGCCGTCTGCGTCGTCCCCGGCGACGTTATGTCAGACGACAACTTCAGGCGTTGTCGGCGACCTGGAACGACGTCGACAGCTCTTTCTGGACCGGCGCCGGAACAGGTTGATAATGGCTGAATGCCATCGTAAAGCTGCCCACTCCGCCAGTCAGCGAGCCGAGCCTTGTCTGATAATTTTCCAATTCCGCCAGCGGTACTCCGCCATCGATACGGACCAGGTTGCCGCTGAGCACCTCGTTGCCGTTGATGCGACCACGGCGGGCGGAGAGATCACCGGCGATATCGCCCACATGATCGCTAGGTACCGTGATTTCTACCTTGACGATCGGTTCCAGAATAATGGGTTTGGCCTGGTTGATGGCATCGAGAAACGCCTTGCGACCGGCAGCAACGAACGCAACTTCCTTAGAGTCGACCGGATGGTGTTTCCCGTCGTACACGGTGACCCGCATGTCCTGCAGCGTGTAGCCGGCGATGGCGCCCGATGCCAGGATCTGGCGAACGCCTTTCTCCACAGCAGGAATAAATTGGTAGGGAATGGATCCACCGACCACTTTATTGACGAACTCGAACCCCTGGTCCCTTGGCAGAGGCTCGATTCGCAAAAAAACCTCGCCAAACTGGCCGGCGCCACCGGTCTGCTTTTTATGCCGGTGATGCCCTTCGGCTTTTCGCGTAATAGTTTCACGATAGGGAATGCTTGGCGGGCGTGTCTCCACCTCCACGTGATACCGGTCTTTCATGCGCTCCATAATGGCGCGCAGGTGGAGCTCACCGCTTCCACGAATGACCGTTTCATTGGCGGCTGCGTTGTGCTCGACCACGAGGCTGGGATCCTCCGCCGCCAATTTTGCCAGGGATTCAGAAAGTTTTTGCTCATCACCACGGCGTTTCGGTGAGATGGCTACGCCGTGCATCGGTGGCGGGCTGGCTACCGCCTTGAGGTGGAACCGGTCTTCATCGTGGGAATCATGGAGGACTGCATCGAACTCGATTTCATCCACTTTTGCGATGGCGCATATATCACCAGGGATGCCGCGCGCCATCTCGATATGCTCTTTGCCCTGCAGACGATACAGATGAGAAACCTTGAACGGCTTTCGCGCGTCACCGATGTAAAGCTGCGTATTTGGCGTAACGGTGCCCTGGTGGATGCGAAAAATTCCCATGCGCCCGATAAAAGGATCAACCATCACTTTGAAAACGTGGGCGATAGCGTGTTTGTCCGCTACGGGTTCGACTTTGACGGGTACGGCGTCATCTCCTTCACCTTTTATAAATGGCGGCGGATTGCCCTCCATCGGGTTTGGCATTAGCTCCACAATAATATTCAGCAACTGATTAATTCCGGATCCCGTCTCGGCGGAGACAAAGCAAACCGGTACCAGGTGCCCGCGCCGCATGGCTTTATCGAATACATCATGTAACTGCGACGGCTCCAGGTTTTGCCCCTGCTCGAGGTATTGTTCCATCAAATCCTCGTCGAGCTCGACGACCTGATCAATTATTTCAGTGTGCGCTGCTTCTACCGACGAAAAATCGACTGATTCGCCATTTTTCGGTTTGAAGTAACAATCGACGACTTTTTTTCCACCGTCAGCGGGCAGGTTAATTGGCAGGCACTCGTTACCGAATGATTCCTTGATGCTGTTCATTAACTGCTGCAGGTTTACACCCGGTGCGTCAATATGGTTGATGATGATCATCCGGCAGAGGCCGTCTTCGGCTGCTGCAGCCATCATCCGCCGGGTAACCAGCTCGATGCCATGTTCGGCGCTAATAACGACGGCGGCTGTTTCGACCGCGGGCAAAATAGCAATGCTGCGGCCAGCAAAATCGGGGTATCCGGGTGTGTCGATAAAATTGATGTGGGTGTCGTTATGATCCGCAAAGCAAATCGCCGTCTCCAACGAATGACCCAGTTCTTTTTCCTGCGATTCAAAATCGCTGACTGTAGAGCCACGCTCGATGGTTCCGCGGGAATGGATAGCTCCTGTTTTTTCGAGCAGGACTTCGGTCAGCGTGGTTTTGCCTGAGCCACTGTGGCCGACAAGGGCGATATTGCGGATGTCCGCAGATTGATAACTGCTCACGGCGCTTTGTCCTTTCGTTTTCTGTTTTAAAGCATCAGCCGGATCCGCTACCGGCGGAAGCAGCCGGATCCTGGAAACGCCCTTTTCTAGCCAGGGCCGTAGACGGCGGGTCGCGGCCGCCGACGCCCGTCATTTATTTGCTGGTCAGCGTCTGACCAGCCGGTTTATCAGCCTGATTGCAGGAGTCGGTATATGCGGTCTTTTTTCAGAAGACGTTGTTTTTTCGCGTCTTCGAAATATTGATTGTCGCGGGGTTCAATCCCTTGTTCTATTCGAATGACTTCACGATTCAGTCTGGTGTAATCATCAGCGAGGTGGGCAAAACTCTCGTCTGCTTCCCAGAGTGTGTCGATTAAATCGGCAAATTCCGGGAATTCATGATGAAGATCGTGGTTTTGGCCCATCATGGAGTCGATATTCATTAGATCAGCGCTCATTGGCGTCTACCTCCTGTATATCTGAATGGATTGTGTATTGGGATATCCGTGTGCCTCTCCTTGCAGGTCCTGCGCCCACCGCAGTGGGATTAATCAGGTTACGGAACCAATATAGCGCGCGTGAAGAAGACCGTCATTCTTGCAGTGCAACATCAGAAAAATAGTTTCAATTACAACAGATTATGGCAGGTGGAAGTGGATGTGACGCCGAAATCGGCGCCTGTGGGCTGGTGTGGACGGACAGGCTTATTTCTTCTCGCCGACTTCTTCCAGGGCCCGCAGAATGCCGGTCAGACCAACGATTTTGTCTTTATCTGTTTTTTTGCAGGTCTGGAAATACCTGCGAAATGCGGCAACCTGGTCCGGTTCCGCCTGGCGGAGGTAATTCAGCACATCCGCATATGTGCGTTCCTCGGCGTCTCCCATTGTCGGATTTTGCACTGACATAGCGGGCTCCTTAGCCGTTTACACTCCTGTACCATAGCCCGTGGTCGAATTTAACCACCGTGATCCAGTTCGCAAATCCGTCAATTTCGGAGTGCCGCATCGTCGATAATGTGACGTGGATGCCTTATGTTGCGGGCGGTGCCGCGATGGTCCGGGATTTCCTGGACTGTCTTTTGAGGATCAGCAACACGCCGAGCAGGGTACAGGTGCCCCCCGTCAGCATGCGCCAGGTCAGCTGATCGCCCATCAAAGTGACGCCAAATATCACGGCGAACACGGTGGCCAGAAGGAAGGTTGGCATGACCAGCGACAGTTCGTAATGCTGTATCAGGTAATACATGCCACTGTGCCCCAAAACGCTTGCTGCTAACGCGGTATAAAACACGGCCGCCCAGACAGGAAGATCGGCCCGCACAAGCGAGCCATATTGTCCCGATTCGATCAGCAGGGACAGCGCCAGCAGGACCGGCCAGCTGATCATTGCGATCCAGCTCTGCAACTCAAAAACACCAACCCCACGGAGTTTTTTCGCGACCAGCAAACCGCTGGCCCCGAACAATGCTCCGGTCACAACAAACATCAACGCAGCCCGATACGCGAAAACCTGGGGGTCGAAGCTGATCACCATGACACCCCCAAAAGCCATCGAGAGGCCCAGCCAACGCCAGATCCGGATTTTCTCGCCGAGAAACAGCATCGACAGCACCGTCGCGAACGGGATGCCGAGTTGCATCGCGATAGCGACACTCGATACGTCCGCTGCCATCGCAAGCCCGAGAAAAGTCAGGGCGAAATGTATGCCACCGGCAGCGATCCCGACAAAGCCGATCGCGAGCATCTGTCCCTTGTGAATCCTGAGAAAAGGGAGCAGCACCAGCGCAACGATGCAAAAGCGCAAAAACGTAAAGAAAATAGGGGGCATCTGGCCGACGCCAAATTTTGCGATGACAACGTTTAGTCCCCATATGAGGTTAATCGCCAGGGTCAGAAAGATATGTTTTATGGTCAAGAATTATCCTGATACCAGGCTTGTGCGGGGTGGGAGAATATCCGTTATAGTCGCCTGCCTTTCCGTATTACTGCAAGGAAAACCATGCAAATACGCGTCAGTTTTGATCTCACCGAAGATGACCTCCGTCATTTCGACCTGATCATGAAAGAAGCCCGTAGTGCGGCTCGAAAGTCGGACCCCGAGTTGATTATCACCGCGACTCGAGAATTACTGGCCGACCTGGAAAATATCAAGGTACCGGCTTTTGTCGAGCAACGGCTGGAGTATTTGCGGACGATGCTTGCAATGATCACCGATGATAATTTCAGGCTGCCGGGACCCGATATCAAACGCGTGCTAAACGCGCTGGCGTACTTTGTCGAACCCGACGATCTGATTCCCGATCATATCCCGGGCCTGGGTTTCCTCGACGATGCGATCATGATCGAACTGGTGGTGCGTGATCTGCAGCATGAACTCGATGCCTATCGTGATTTTTGCTGTTTCCGGGAGGAAAAACGATCTTCAGGCGACAAGGCCGGATATGACGGTTCGCTGGAGTCACGACGTCGCCAACTCCTTGAGCGAATGCGCCGCCGGCGCAAAAAGAAGCTGCAACATTGACCGCAAAAACAGTCGGAGAAAAGCAACTGCTGAATGATGCCGCGCGCATCGCCCGTGACATCTTTGCCATCAACGGGTCCGCCACCCGGCTGTTCGGCTGCGATGGACACAATTTTCGCATCAAGGACGATAAAAGCGGAAAGTCATGGGTGTTGAAACTCAGCCATCCAGAGCAGCGCGAGGTCATCGCGTTACAGCAAAGCGTCCTGGATTTTCTGTCGTCGCGGGATACGGGAGTCACGATCCAGCCGGTCAGAAGACCAGTCCAGGACGATCGACTGCCCACGGTCGATTTCGACGGCGGCCATTGGCTGGTCTGGGCCGTCGGTTACCTGCCAGGTCGAGTTCTCGCATCTGCTGCGCCCGGCCAGCGAGTACCATTCGAGCTCGGTTCGCTGATGGGCCGCCTGGACAGGACCCTGGCGGCGTTTGCTGACGACCGTGCGCGACGCTATTTGCGCTGGGATATTGCGCAGGGCAGGGATTTGCGCAATGGACTAAAAGCCATCAAGAATTCCGGACGACGCGCGCTGGCAAGTGAAGTACTTGAGCGTAGCCTGGCGACCACCGACCGCCTGCGGGGAAAACTCAGGCGTTCCGTCATTCATGGAGATGCCAACGATCACAATCTGCTGGTCCGGGACGATGGCAAGGGCATATCCGCGATCATCGACTTCGGCGACCTGGTAGAAACCTGGCGTGTCGCCGAGGCGGCAATTGCCGCCGCCTATGTTCTGCTTGACAACGACCGTCCCGTCGAGAGGGCCAACGAAGTTCTCGCCGGCTACCACTCCGAATGGCCGCTGAACGAATCCGAGATAGAGACGTTTCTGCCGCTGGTCGAGATCCGGCTTTGCATGACCGTTATTCATGCCGCACTGGCCGCCGACGATGGCGACAAGTATTCGCAGATCCACGCCGCAGCTGCGTGGCGGGCGCTGCACGCGTTACGCGGCAGAAATTTACAGCGCGGGCATTACCAGGGCAGGGCAGTGTGTGGCCTGGTGTCCGCTCCGCAAGCGGGACAAATTCAGCGATGGCTTTCGGCGAACACCGCCGCCTTCAACGCGGTTATCCCGGAAAAATTACAGTCTGCGCCGTGTCTTCTCGACCTTTCGCTGGGCAGCCGAAAAATATATGACGCGGATAACGATATTCCCTCGCTGAGCAAAAAGCTGTTCGCATATATCGAGAGTCAGGGGGCGCTTTGTGGCGTCGGCCGTTATTGCGAAAACCGTGGGCTCTATCAAAGTGATTTATTTCTTGCGGATAATAATAATGAGCCGCGGACTTTTCATGTCGGGGTAGATCTTTTTGCACCGGAAGACACGCCGGTAATGACTCCGCTCGACGGGCGTGTACTCAGCGTTACCGACAACAACCGGGACCTGGATTACGGCCCGACCGTTATTATCGAACACGACGCCGGCGGGCAAAGTTTCTACACGCTGTTCGGCCATTTGAGTGTGGCCACGTTGAAGCACGCCGAGGCCGGACAGGCGGTCCGGGCCGGGGACATAATCGGCTGGATCGGCACCTACCCGCGGAACGGCAACTGGCCCCCGCATGTTCATTTCCAGATCATGATGGACATGCTCGACCACCAGGGCGATTTTCCCGGTGTTGCGCGCCTTTCGGAAGCCTGGTACTGGAGAGGTCTTTGCCTGAACCCAAATCTGGTGCTGGGGCTGGATCTGCCAGTCGATGCCGCGCACGATGACCCACGGCAACAACTAAAAGAACGGCGGAGCGCGGTGCTGAGCGACAGCCTCAGCCTCAGTTACGCAACGCCGCTGCTGATCAACCGTGGCCGCGGTCAATATCTTTATGATCACAGAAATCGCGCGTGGCTGGACCTGGTCAATAACGTTTGCCACGTCGGGCATTGTCACCCGCGAGTAGTTGACGCCGTCAACCGGCAGATGTCCTTGCTCAATACCAACACCCGCTACTTGCATTCACTGATACTCGAATACACAGAGCGACTGACCAGCCTGCTTCCCGATTCTTTGCAGGTTTGTTTTCTCGTTTCCAGCGGCAGCGAGGCGAACGAACTGGCGGTCAGGCTGGCGCGGGCGGCAACTGGGCGACGCGAACTGGTGGTTCTCGATTATGCGTATCATGGAAACACTGCCGGTCTGGTTGATATGAGCCCGCACAAATTCGCAGGCCCCGGCGGCGAAGGCCAGGCAGCGCATATCAGTGTTCTGCCCTTGCCCGACAGCTTGCCGCGACGAGCAGATGGCATTAGCCGCGATGCCGCTCTTGCTGTGCTGGACAAAATGGAGTCGGACAAGCGTCTGCCCGCGGCCCTGTTTGCCGAAACGCTGCCCGGTTGTGGTGGGCAGCGAGTGCTGCCGGACAATTTCCTGGCGGGGATATATCGGCGCGTCCGCGAGATGGGTGGTGTCTGCGTCGCCGACGAAGTTCAGACCGGGTTGGGGCGGATGGGTGATTGCTGGTGGTCATTTGAAACCCAGGCGCTGGTACCCGATATCGTCACGATGGGAAAACCGCTGGGCAACGGGCATCCGCTGGCGGCTGTTGTAACGACCAGGGAAATCGCCAGGCAATTCGCCAGCGGCATGGAGTATTTTAATACTTTCGGTGGTAACCCGGTTTCCTGCGCTGCTGGCCTGGCGGTACTGGACATAATCGAGGAAGACGGTCTGAGAGAAAACGCGCTCAAGGTTGGCGAGCGGATGCGAAGCGGCCTGCAGGAACTGTCGAAACAACACCCTCAAATGGCGGATGTGCGGGGGCATGGATTGTTTCTTGGGGTAGAAATCGTAGAAGATTTTGAGTCGCTCCGGCCCGACGCGGAAAAAACGCGTTCCCTGGTTGAAGCCATGCTGAGGTACGGCGTTATGCTTGGTATTGATGGGCCGGATCACAATGTACTTAAAATCAAGCCGCCGATGGTTGTCGATCTCGCTGACGCTGATTATTTTTTAGAAAAACTCGGCTTCGCTCTCGATCAGTGAAATGAAGTAGTGGAACAAACAGTTAGAAACAGCTCGCCAAGGAGAGAATTTATGTCTGACTACAGAATGCCGGTTATCGCGTTGTGTCTGATCTTGTGTGCCTGTGAACAACCAGCGGCAGTGTCAGGGGTCACGGTCGAGTCGAAGCCGGTCCAGCGGCCGAGGTTTGAGGTTGTGGGTGACGAGGTTTTTGACGCAGGAAAAATTCCGGCATACGCGGGGAGTCACGACGAAATCTATGCCGACATCGACAAAAACCTGGAGCAGCATGTCGCGAACCTGCAGCGCTGGGTAAGGCAGCCTTCGATTAGCGCGCAGAACAAAGGCGTGCTTGAAATGGCGGAACTCGTTCGCAGTGACTTGCTGGCCATGGGGTTTGCCGAAGCGGAATTGGTGCCCACCGATGGGCATCCGGGCGTCTGGGGATATTTCGATGCCGGCGCGGAAAAAACTCTGATGATTTACATGATGTACGACGTTCAGCCCGTCGACCCGGAAGACTGGCAGGTCCCTCCGTTTGCCGGTGAACTGGTCGATCATGATCTGGGGGTCGTGTTGATGGCGCGGGGCGCGACTAATCAGAAAGGTCCGGAGCGGGCGCTGTTGAACGCGCTTCAGGCGGTCATCAATGTGACCGGTTCGCTGCCGGTCAACCTGATGGTGGTTGCGGAAGGTGAGGAAGAATTGGGGTCGCCACATTTCCTGCAGATTATCGACCAGTACAAAGATCGCCTGATGACGGCCGATGGCGTTTTCTTTCCGTTCAATTCGCAGGATCGCTCCGGGGACATCAGATTGATACTCGGGGTCAAGGGAATCATTTACCTGGAGATGGAAGCCCGCGGCGGTCCGCATGGCGGACCTGTCGACCACGAGATTCATGGATCGCTCAAGGCGTTTATCGATTCTCCGGTCTGGCGGCTGGTGCAGGCGCTGGCGAGCATGACGACCCCTGATGGTAATACGATCTTGATCGACGGTTATTACGACAAAGTTCAGCCGCCACCGGCGGAAGAAATGCCGCTGATCAACAGCATGCTGGCGCATACCGATGAAGAAAATGCGATGCGGGCGCTCGGCATCGAACGCTGGATTGATGGCGAAACCATGCAAGAAGCGCAAATGGATTATCTGTACAACCCGACGCTGAATATCGATGGTATCTGGGCCGGGTATACCGGCGAAGGCAGCAAAACCATTTTGCCGCACATGGCGACCGCAAAAGTGGACTCGCGCCTGCCGCCAGGGCTGGATCCGGACGAAATGATCGCGCTGATACGTGCGCATCTCGACAAACACGGATTTACGGACATCGAAATCCGCGAGATGGGTTCGTACCCGGCCGCACAGACGTCGGTCGATTCGAGCCTGGTACAGGCGGCGATAAGCGTGTTTAACAAGTATGGCGACCCACCGTCAGTTGAGCCGCGCCTCGGTGGCAGCGCGCCGTTTTACGTGTTTACCGATATTCTGAAACTGCCGATGGTATTTACCGGCATCGGTTATGGCACCGGCGCGCATGCACCCGATGAAATCATGCTGATTTATCCAAAAGATGGCTCAAGAATTGCTGGTCTTGCCGAGATCGAGAAGGCTTACGTGGATATGCTCTATGCGTTGGCGGGCGAATGAAGGACGCAGCCCGGTTTTACCGGGAGATTCACCGGCGTCCGGAGCTGTACAATCCGGGTTATGATTTATCCGACTGATGCTCTGACCTGGGCGCCGGGATTTTTTTCCGATATTTTTGACCACTGCCCGGTTAAATTTTTCCTGCTGAATTAAGTCCTGCGGCTCGGCTTTCTGTAGCAGGCCAGTCGCTGTGTCACAATGAATCCTCAATCTAATTCGCAATATGCGACAGGAAAAATCGGTGAAGAATAAACTCAGAATTGCGATCCTCGGCGCTGGAAATATCGGTACGGCGATTGCCAACGGCCTGGTCCAATCCGGTACGGTCAGCGCCAAAGAAATTGTGCTGACACGAAGAAAAATCCATCTGCTCGATGATAAGAAAGCTGATGGTTTTGACGTGCAGGCAGATAACATTACAGCGGTTCGCGCCGCGAATGTCATTATTGTTGCGGTCGAACCTCAGCAGCTTGACGATTTGCTGGGCGAAATCAGCTCAGAAATGAAATGCGGTCATCACATTTTGATTTCGGTGGTGTCGGGTGTTGACCTGACGCAGCTTCGCGAGTCTATCGGCGACGATATCGAGTGCGTCCGTGCCATGCCTAACACCGCGACGGCGGTTCGTGAGTCGATCACCTGTTTGGCGGCAGGCGATCCCGATGGCGATGGTATAGCCGCGGCGCGATCGATTTTTGACAGCGTCGGCAAGACCCTGGTGATCGACGAAGAGCTGATGGGTGCAGCCACGGCGCTAGGCGCCTGTGGTGTCGCTTTCTTCCTGCGCGCAATTCGT
Source organism: uncultured Gammaproteobacteria bacterium (assembly GCA_964568075.1). GTDB lineage: Bacteria > Pseudomonadota > Gammaproteobacteria > Steroidobacterales > MnTg04 > MnTg04. Next base: position 16,498 of record CAZMOM010000012.1, on the reverse strand, counting down.
GCGGCGTCTCAGGGCGGCATCGAAATCGGTTTTCATGCCGAGGATGCGTTGGCGATTGCGGCTCAGACCGCGAGGGGAGCGGCGACTTTGTTGCTGGCGCATGAAAAGCACCCCGAGCGTGAAATTGACCAGGTTACGACACCAAGAGGCTGTACGATTGCCGGTCTGAACCGGATGGAGCACGAGGGCTTCAGTTCCGCGATGATCAAGGGGATCACGGTATCGGCGGAGAAAGCGAGTCGTTTGCTGGCGGTGGGAAAAGACTAGTTCGGAACGCTTGCGCCGTTTCAGTTGTTCTTCCAGACCTTGTTCATAAATTCGGCCCAGCGCGGGTCGCCGTGCAGGGTGCGCAGCAATGCATCGGTTTTCAACCAGACCAGTCCAGGATCCCTGACTTCCAGGGCGCTTTCCAGCCACGCGAATGCGGCATCGGGATCGCCGGCATCGGCGTAGATTTCCGCGATTTGATAGGCGTCTTTCTTGCCATAGTCGCGGATAAATTCTTCGAGTGCTACGGACCACGCAGCCTTTTCTCCCGATCGACCGAGCACCAGTATTTTCCCCTGGTCACGAACCCAGTCCACAGGTTCTTTGTCATATTCGGCCTCGGCGTCGGCCAGGTTTCCCTGGAGCAGATGGTGGTATGCGATGCGACCGTGAATTCTGGCGACGACGGGGTCCATCTCGAGCAAATGCTGCAGCGCATTCATACTTTCGTCTGTCCGGCCGGCCAGCGACAGTGCAAATGAAAGAGTGTCCTGAGCGGCATAAGACAAGGGATCCAGTTCTACCGATCGCCTGCCCGCATCCACCGCAACATCGAAATGGCCGTTCAGTGCCATCAGCGAAGAGTACCAACCCAGGGCGCCGAGGTTGTTTGGCTCCAGTTCCAGCGCACGTAAAAATGAATGTTCTGCAGCGGTCCAGTCAAAATCATAGGTATACTGAACCGATCCGAGCGCGATGTGTGCTTCGGCGAGCTGGTCGTCCAGCGCCAGTGCTCGCAGCGCGTATTGTCGGACGATCGAAAAACCCGTACTAAACTGCAGCGATTCGGTGAAAGCAGAGACCCAGCGTTGCTGACTTAAAGCGAGCTGCGCCCACGCCGCGGCATAATTCGGGTCGATAGCCACCGCCGCGTGCAGTACCGCGATCGACTGTTGGATATTTTCACTACTGATATGTTCGCGAAGATACCGGCCGCGTAAATACAGATCATAGGCCTCGATGTTTTCGGTTCCTCGGGTACTGACGATTTTTTTGCCCGTCTCACCGAACAGAGTGACTTTCAAAGCTTCGGCGACCGCCGCCGAGATTTCGTCCTGTATTGCAAATATGTCGGTTAATTCCCGGTCATAGGTTTCCGACCAGAGGTGAAAGCCGGTTTCGGTGTCGATCAACTGTGCCGTAATGCGAACCTTGACCCCCGACTGCCTGACGCTGCCTTCCAGTACATGGGCGACGCCAAGCTGTTCGCCGATCAAGCGCAGGTCTTTGTTTTCGCCCTTGAACTGGAATGACGAAGTGCGTCCGGCAACTTTGAGATTCGGCAGTTTGGCCAGCACATTCAGCAACTCTTCCGACAGGCCATCAGAAAAGTACTCATTTTCTTTGTCCCCCGACATGTTGACGAATGGCAACACGGCGATCGACTTCTCGTCTGTCTGATCCGTTTTTGGGGCGACCTCATTCGATGCAGCGCTTGCTGCTTGCGTCGCTGAATCCGCATCGCGACCATCGTCAGGGATCAACTTGTCATAGAGCAGAAAACCGACCGCTATAATCAGCGCACCGATAATAATGGAGTTCAGCTTGCGGCCGGTTTGCGGCGTGATCGACTGGCTGCGATCGACTTCTTTTTCTCGCTTCAGACCATCGGGCGTCAGCTCGAATGCCCAGGCAAAGACCAGCGCCATCGGCAAACCAAGTGCCAGCAGGATCACGACAGCACGAAAGACCCAAGCTGGCACGTCAAAAGCAGGCAGTACCGTCTCGGCAATCTGGACGATAAGCCAGCCGATCACGACATAAACAACCGCTACGCGAACGACATTGCGACGTCTTAATTCCTTGATGAAGTCTTGCATCGGCTAACCCAAAATCACGGCAGTGGCAAGCTTAGCAGAGCCCTGTCTTTCAGCCCAACTTCATAACGCTGTACGGCCGTTGCTATATCAGGCAGTCCAGACCATCGAGCAGCATGTGAATCAGAAGGCCGATGGCGACCAGCCGGAGTGGGCGGGCATAAGCCATAAGCGCGTAGATCAGGATGGCCGGCCACTGGTGCAGCGGATGAAAGCCGATGCTACAGCGGGCCGTGTCATAAATCGGGCTGGCAAACAGATGATCGAGATCGACCAGCATCGTTGCCAGCATGATTAGCCAGGCCTTTCGCCAGTTGTCTTTGAAAAAGACCACGGCAACCACGCCCGGTACAGCGAGGTGTGAAAACAGGTGGATCAGCCCGCCGGCTGTGACGCCGTTCAGAGTCCGTGTTGTTCGAGTGTTCTTGTCAGAAAATCAGGATTTGCCCGGTCGCGATAATTATTGCTTTCGTAGCTGTCGAGAACGGTTCCATCCGGCCCAACAACAATGACGGTCGGCAAAACCGTATCGCTGTCATACCCGAGAACCTGCATCCCGGCGGGAAGTCCGTTTTCATGATGCAATCCGAGGACCGTCGCAACCTGGCCGTCAGGGTCTACCCAGAATTCGAACGGTACCTGGAATTTGTTGGCCAGCTTTTTGGTATGGCCGGCAGGTTGCGGGCTGATCAGCACGATTTTCGCGCGCTCGCCCAGGTCACGATAAGCGGCGACCAGTTCCTTGATTTGCAACATACAAAACGGACACCAGTTACCGCGATAAAACATCAGCAGCGCTGGTCTGCCGATAAGGTCGCGGCTATACACCGGCTCGCCATCCGGATCCAGCGCCGAAAACTCTGGCAGGGGATGTCCTTTGTGTATTCTCGATGTCGAGCGATCGAGATGGCTATACCAGAGTTGGTAGACGATGTACGCGACAAAGCACAGGCCGGCCATGCCGGCAGCCGCGAATGAGCCGGAGCGCAAGACCCAATCGACAGCGGCCAGTGTTGTACCGAATGCAGTAGTCACGGTAATCGCGGTCAGCCGGGACTGGCTAGCGGGAAATCTCTTGCCCAGCATCACGAAAATCAGCATTAACAGCAATGGCACGGAGGCGAACAAGGCGCCCAGCCAGCCCAGATCAAAGCCTGAGACAAGATGACTGACAGCCTGGATCGAGACGATGGCGAGCAACGCGAAAAACGCCATGGCGAAAACCGATTTGGCGCGGTTCATCGTTGGTCGGCCGTGAAATAGAAAACGGTCATGGTCCACCGGGTACGCGAGGGTGCATCAGGCACTATGGAATTTTTGATAATTTCCCTGTAGCGGCCGTCGATCCTGAATTCCATTTTCGCTGAAACAGACTCACTGGTGCGCGTCGTTCCTGAAAAATGCAGACTGACCGTGCCGGGTACATTGCGTTCCGCCAACTGGCCATCAATACGTATGGTGTTAAAATGATCTTCGTAAGCAATCCAGCCCAGTATGCATAATTGTTTTTCTTCATCACAGAAAAGCCGGTTTTTAACCAGAACAGTAGTGTGCGCAAACAATGCCGGGGACGCCAGATGCGTTACAGCCAGGCACACGAACAGTATCGCTACGCGAGTACCAGTGTTCGATCGCCAGCCTGTTTTTTCAATCGATGGGACAGACTTTGGTAACGACATTCCGTTCAGGCGTCTCATCGGCAAATAATGGCGTACTATTTCTCCCGATGCCATCATAGATTATGTTTGTCATCTCCGATTCGGTTCACCCAATTGCCGGAGACCATATGAAAACTTTCCGAATTCCCTGCGCTGTCTCTTGCCTGGCGCTCGCTTTCATGATGGCCGCTCCAGCAACGTTTGCGGCCGATCCGGTCAAGCTGGTACTGCCGCCCGGGTTCGAGGCGAAGGTCGTTGCCACGAGGCTGGGGCAGGCGCGCCACCTGGCGGTGCGCGCTAACGGCGACATTTATGTTGTGCTGCGAAATGCCGGGACAGGCGAAGGCGTCGTCGGCTTGCGTGACACGGATGAGGATGGTGTGGCCGACAGGCGCGAATTCTTTGGACACGATGGCGGCGCCGGCGTGGCAATTTACGACGGTTATCTTTATTTCTCTTCCGACGACACGGTTTTCCGGATGAAATTCGCCGATGATGAGCTGGTGCCATCCGGTGAAATGGAGGTGGCTGCGTCCGGGTTTCCGAAGAACAGCCCACATGACGCGAAGTCGCTGGCGATCAGCGCAGATGGAGACCTGTTTGTTAACTCGGGAGCGCCATCCAACGCCTGCCAGAAAATAGGTCGAACCGCCGGTTCGCCGGGGCAGGATCCCTGCCCGCAACTGTTCCGCGGCGGCGGCATCTGGAAGTTTTCAGCGGATCGGTTGAACCAGAACCAGCTTGCCGACGGAATGCGCTTCGTGACCGGGATTCGCAATTCGGTGGCGCTGGCTTTCAACGACGATGCCGAGGAGCTGTATTTCGTCATGCATGGCAGAGATCAGCTTGACGATCTGTGGCCACGTTTTTTTAGCGCCGACCAGCGGCAGGAATTGCCCGCCGAGGAATTTCATGTCGCGCTCCAGGGTTCTGATTTCGGCTGGCCATATACCTACTACGATGGTCTGAGAAACCAGCGCATGATCGGGCCCGAGTACGGGGGAGACGGCGAAAAGACTGCGCCGGACGGCAAATACCCGGATCCGCTGGTGGCTTTCCCGGCGCACTGGGCGCCGGATGGGCTGATTTTTTACGACGGCACCCAGTTCCCTGGCGAATACCGGGGCGGTGCTTTCATTGCATTCCATGGTTCGTGGAACCGTGCCCCGGGTCTGCAGGCGGGGTATCAGATCGTCTTTGTGCCGATGAAAGACGGTAAACCGGCTGGCAGCTGGCGCACTTTTGCCGATGGTTTCGCGGGTAAGGCACGGATTCGAAATCCCCGACAGGCGAAGCACCGGCCGGTCGGCCTTGCGGTCGGACCGGATGGCAGTTTGTTTGTCAGCGACTCGGTACGCGGGACGATCTGGAAAATTTCATATTTGGCCGAAGACTAGCGACGAAAATCAGCGGATGCGCCACCGCGCAAGCGAAACAGTTACTTGTCAGACTCCGGTCGGCAGGAACCTGAAAGACCGGACCGAAAGATAAAGCAGTTCAGCGCTGTATGACGCCCGCCAGTGCGTGGTCGATGGCGGCGAGAGTATCCTCATCAAGCTCGATACCTGAAGCCGCGGCGTTCTCCTCGACCTGTTCCGGCCTGGATGCACCGATGATCGCAGATGCGACATTCGGCTCACGCAACACCCAGGCCAACGCCATCTGACTCAGCGTTATGCCTGTTTGTTCGGCAATGGGGTGCAGACTGTCGACCGCCAGCAACAATGACTCGCCAAGCAAGCGATCCATAAACTGGTTCATAGTCGGGCTGGCCGCGCGCGAATCCGCTGGCAATTTCGCGCCGGGTTTGTACTTGCCGGTCAGCACGCCCTGCCCCAGCGGCGACCAGACGATCTGGCCGATCCCATTGTCGCCGCACAATGGAATAACGTCATTTTCGGGAACCCGCCAGATCATCGAATACTGGGGCTGGCTTGACACGAATGACGCGACACCGGAAATATCCATGGCCGCCTGAATCTGTGCCGCCGTCCACTCGCTGAAACCGATGTAGCGGGCTTTGCCCGCTTCGACGACTTCGGTCAGCGCGCGCATCGTTTCTTCAAGCGGCGTGTCCGGATCGAAGCGATGGCATTGATACAAATCCAGGTAATCGGTGCGTAGACGTTTCAGCGAATCGTCGATCTGCTGGTGAATCTGCTCACCGGACAAACCTTTGTCGGTCTCGGTCATGGGGAAAAAAAGTTTGGTAGCCAGCACGTAGCTGTCTCTCGGGCGGCCCGCCAGAGCGTCGCCGAGAAATGATTCCGCCGCACCTTTCCCATAAACATTGGCCGTATCGATAAAATTAATGCCGCAATCGAATGCCGCGGACAGGCAGTTCCTGGCCCGCTCCGCTTCAACGCCCACGCCAAACGTCAGCCAGGATCCCAGTGCGATTTCCGAGACCTCCAATTCACTGTTTCCGAGTTTTCTGAATCGCATGTTTTCTCCCGCGCTGCAACAGCATGCGCGACTTTTGAAAGCCAAAATGAATATGCCGATTTCCTTTAACATAAACCAGAAATCGTCCTGTCGCTACGCTAATAAATACGGCAATGTGCATCGGACAAGCAGGTTTTTTTTCGTAATGTGCGCTGACTCACAGAAAAATTACCTCGCCGGGCAGTAGTCTGAGCCCATGAGAAAAAAGTACTACACACACTTTTTACTGACCGAGCAGAAGGGCAGATGCAGCGAGTACAGCGGCGTCGTAGAAATTAACCGCCTCGCGCAACACGAATTCGAAAATGAAGAAGTTCGCACGCTGCTCGCACAGAATTTTGATATTGAGGCCGAAGAAGTAACGGTTCTCGACTGGTCACGATTGCATTAGTCTCCAATTAGCCCATGATCCCCTTAGGCTAACTTGCCCCCGATTTATCGGGGGCTTTTTTATGCGCAGATTTTGTCCTAATTAGCGAGCGTATCGCTGTTGGGGTTTCTTGGGTTGCGTAACGATTTGAGAAATACGATGACCTGCTTTTGCTGTCTCTGGTCCAGCGCCAGGAAACGATCGCGGGCTGCTCTCGCTTCTCCACCGTGCAAGTCGATGGCCTCCTCCAGCGTCAGCGCCCGGCCATCGTGGAGATAGGGCGCTGTATCGGCGACGCCCCAAAGCTTTGCGGTTATAAATTCGCGGTTCGCTTGTTCACTCAGCAAAGCAAAATCTTCGGCCAGCCCGGCGCCCATATCGTGTCTCTTCAGGTCTGAGAACAGCGGGACTTCCACTCCGCCCTTGGCCGCCGGTCGAAGCCTCGCCGGGTTCCGGCGCAGGTCGATTTTGAAATACAGATTCGCGCCGGGACGGTCGTCAACGACCGGAAAATCAAAACCTAGGTATGGGCTTTCGGTCGTCAGCATTGGCCGGTGGCAATCGACACACCCGGCCGTTTCGAAAAGCCCGGAGCCGGCGGTAATTTCCCGATCACCGCGCAGCTGAACCGGGGAGTCCTGCGTCGCAATAAAAATCTCCAGGGCGCTCATTTCACCGACCAGAATTTCGTTCGCGACACCGTCGCCATCGTCGTCGACGCCGGGGCCGAATATCTCGACCGGCTGGATTCCCAGATGAAACATCATCGCGACCTGATCGAACTGGCGCAGTGTCGCGAATTCCCCTTTACGTCCAAAGGGCCGCACCACGAGATCATCATCGATACCCTCGATTCCGGAGTTGTCCAGGCCGCCTGTCTTGTCAGCGACGATGACGCCGAAATCGACTTCCTTGCTGATTAACCTCACCGCCAGCCCCGGATTTTCGAGGGCCCGGGTCTTAAGCGTCTGCAGGTCGCCGGTCATTTCTCGTCCGACGGCCTGCACACCACCCGCGCCGAACAGCGACACCGGGTTGATCAGGCGACCATCGATACTCGCACGACCCATGGCCAGCTGGTCGGAGACATCGATATTGCGTGGCATAAACAGAGCCGAACTGGCGATCGCCCCGGCACCGCCGATGCCGAAAATCGGTGGGCGGGTGCCCATGCTGACCAGACTGTGACATTCGAGGCAGGTTTGGGCGTCGAGGCCGTTGACTCTGAGAAAGGAGCCGTTGCCCTGCAAGGTCGGACGTCCCCCCGGTGTAGTGGGGTCGGCCATATCGGGAGGGCCATCACCGTAGCCATCGGCATGGTTAAACGGCCGCGTAAAAATAGTCATGCCAGCGCGTCTCAATTCGATTAACGACAGGTCGCCGGCGACAATTTCCTGCTGAGTCAGGCGTTCCCGGGCCGCATCCGGCAATAGCTCGTCAGGCTGTGGTTCTGACAAGGCAGGCCGAGACAGCCCCATAGCCAGAATCACGGATAATAATGTGCGGCCGATCTTGAGCATGCGCGTGTGACTGAACCTGATTGTTTTCCTTATGGTCACAAATTAGGGCTTCTGGCTGCGCGATTCAAGCGTGAATCCCCGGGGCAGCCCCTTATGTTATACGGGCTGGCGCTCGTTGCGCCGGACCTATTTGTTCCGGCCCCGCCATAAATATAGACTCGCGGGTCGCTGAAATTATGAATGGGCCGCCGGCACCCACCCGATCACCACCTGAATACGGATATCATGAAACACAAACTAATGAATATTCTCGGAATCTTTGCAGGCATGCTGATTCTGGCCGCATGTACCCCGAAGACCGAACAGCAGGAGGCCGCTGATAAGGTATTGGCGCTGGGCATCGAGACCGATAATTTTGATACCAATGTGCGCCCGCAGGACGATTTTTACCGTTATGTGAATGGCACCTGGCTGGAAAATACGGAAATACCGGAAGACAAGTCGAATTACGGTACGTTTGCGGCTCTAAGAGACCAAGCCGAGGAGAATCTGCGACTTCTGATCGAGGAGGCTGCGGCCGCCGAAAACAAAGAACCTGGCAGTGACGCGCAGAAAGTCGGCGATTTGTACCTTAGCTTCATGAATGAAGAAGCGGTAGAAGCGGCCGGAACGACACCGCTGATAGAGCCGCTTGCAAGTATCGATGCCATCGAAACTGCGGAAGACGTTGTTGCCTATATTGGTGCAAGCCAGCGCATGGGCCTGACCAATCCATTCGTGTTGTATGTCAATCAGGACGCGAAAGATTCGACAAAATATGTCGCCTGGGTTCATCAGACCGGGCTGGGATTGCCGAATCGTGATTACTATCTCGAAGACGAAGAAAAATTTGTCTCATTGAGAGAAAAGTACCGTGCTTATGTCGCCACGATGTTTGGTCTTGCCGGCCTTGCAGGCGGTGACGACGCTGGGAACATGATCCTGGGCATGGAGACCGCAATCGCTAAAGCGCATTGGACGCAGGTTCAAAATCGTCAACGCGAAAAACTGTATAACCCGCACAACGTGGACAGCGCCAATGAATTGACCCCGGGTTTTGACTGGAATGTGTTTCTAAGCTCGGCGGGGCTGGATACCGCGCAGGACTTTATTATTCGTCAGCCGAGTTTCTTTACGGCCCTCGGGAAAATGGTCGCGGGAAAACCGGTCGATGACTGGAAGACCTATTTCCGTTTCAAACTGATTGACGCGGCCGCCCCCTACCTGACCGCGACTTTTGTCGAAGCTCGATTCGAAATGCGCGGTCGTGCAGTTCAGGGTATCGAGCGGAACCAGCCACGTTGGAAAAGAGCGGTACAGGCAACCGATGAAAATGTCGGAGAGTTGGCTGGCAAGGTGTACGTGGCGAAGCATTTCCCGCCAGCAGCCAAGGATCGCATGAACGAGATGATCGAGAACCTGCGCACGGTCTTCGGTGAAGCAATCGACGAACTGGAATGGATGGGGGAAACGACGCAACAGCAGGCCCAGGAAAAACTGGCGAAATTCAGTACCAAAATCGGTTATCCGGACAAGTGGCAGGATTATTCGACGCTTGAAATTGTTGCCGATGATCTGGCCGGCAATATTGTTCGGTCCAATGCGCGTCAGTTTGATCGGGAGATTGAAAAACTAGGCAATCCGATCGATCGAACCGAGTGGTTTATGACGCCGCAAACGGTCAACGCGTATTACAATCCGCCGATGAACGAAGTCGTTTTCCCGGCGGCGATTCTGCAACCGCCGTTCTTTAATGTAGAGGCGGATGACGCGGTAAATTATGGTGGAATTGGCGCCATAATCGGTCATGAATTCAGCCATGGTTTCGATGATCAGGGGCGCAAGTCAGACGGCGACGGTAATCTCCGTGATTGGTGGACCGAGGAAGACGCAGTCGAATTTATGGCTCGGGCGGCGGGTCTGGTTGATCAATATGCCGGCTACAGCCCGCTCGAAGGCCAGAACCTCAATGGCGAGTTGACGCTGGGTGAAAACATCGGCGATTTGGCCGGTTTGACAATGGCCTATCGTGCCTACAAGCGATCGCTCGGCGGCAAGGAAGCGCCCGTTATCGATGGATTCACGGGAGACCAGCGATTCTTCATGGGATGGGCGCAGGTGTGGGCGCGTAAGTATCGCGAAGAAGAGTTACTGCGCCGTCTGAAAATAGACCCGCATTCGCCCGCTGAATATCGAACCAATGGAACCGTTGCCAATATTCCTGAATTTTATGCGGCGTTCGATGTGAAAGAGGGCGATGGCATGTATATCGCCGAGGAAGACCGGGTCAAAATCTGGTAAACACAGTTCCAGCAAGAACACCGGCGGTGAATACCGACGGGTTTTTCGAATGAGGTGATATTTTGCGAAATTCAATCGTGCTGACTTTTTTAAGCCTGCTGTTGGCAGGTTGTGCTCAGGATTCTTATGACCCCGCGCATGATTATTTTTCTTTTGCCAACAGTGACCGGTTCGTAACGCGCCATCTTGAACTCGACCTGACCGTCGATTTTGACACGCAGCAACTGGCGGGCAGCGTAACCTTGCTGATTGACAGGCTGGATCCCGCCGCCAGAGTACTGGTTTTGGATACGCGCACTTTGCATATCAGCGAAGTAAGCGTGGCCTTACCGGGCGGTGATGCGCATACGGCCGGATTTGAAGTCGGGGAGACGGACAAGATTCTCGGCGAACCGCTGACCATCAGCCTGCCCGAGGGGTTTGATCCGGACCCGGGATTCGAGGTCAGAATCAGTTATCGAACTGACCCCGGTGCGACGGCGTTGCAATGGCTGCCGGCCAATCTAACCGCCGGCGGTAAACATCCGTTTCTGTTTTCCCAGTCGCAGGCGATTCATGCTCGCAGTTGGGTGCCGTTACAGGATACGCCGTCCGTGCGGATCACATATAACGCGACGATTCGCACGCCTCCTCAATTACTTGTGGTGATGAGTGCGAATAATGATCCTCTGGCGGCGCGCAGCGGCGAATACCATTTTGTCATGCCGCAACCGATACCAAGCTATCTGCTGGCAATCGCTGCAGGCAACATTTTCTTTGCGCCACTCGGTCCACAGACCGGCGTCTACGCGGAGCCGGAATTGCTAGGCGCCTCGGTGCATGAATTTGCGGACACCCAACGGATGCTCGATCAGGCATCGGAGATTTATGGGGAATATCAGTGGGGCCGCTATGATTTACTGATTCTGCCGCCCAGCTTTCCGTACGGTGGAATGGAAAATCCCCGGTTATCGTTTATCACACCCAGCATTCTGGCGGGCGACCGCAGCCTGGTATCGTTGATTGCGCACGAACTGGCACATTCCTGGTCCGGCAACCTGGTCAGTAATGCCACCTGGCGTGACATCTGGCTAAACGAGGGCGTTACCAGTTATCTGGATAAGCGCCTGATGGAAGTTCTTTATGGCAAGGAACGAGCCGATGAAGAGCGGGTGATCGATTACCAGGAGTTGCTACAGGATTTTGTAGACGTGATCCCGCGAATGCAGGCGCTGGCACCCGAAATCCGCGCTGAAGACACAGAGGAATCGCAGGGAACGGTTCATTACAAAAAGGGACAGTTGTTGCTCGAATACATCGAGCATGCGGTCGGACGTGAAGTATTCGACCCGTTCATGGCTTCTTATTTTGCGCATTTCCAGTTTCAGGCGATCAGCACAGAGCAGTTTCTCGAATACCTCGAGAAGAACCTGCTGGACCGGTATCCGGACAAGGTTACCGTCGATCAGGTCAAGGAATGGCTGTATGAGCCGGGACTGCCGGATACGGCGGATATACCTGAATCACAATCGTTGCGACGGGCCGCAGCGGCGGCGAAACAATGGGCTGACGGTGAGATATCGCTGCAGTCGATACCACAAGCGCAGTGGAGCCCGCACGCGACAGTGAATTTCATCAACAGTCTTCCTGATAACCTGGGCAAGGAACAATTGCAGGCGCTGGATGAGTACTTTGGCTTCAGTGATACGGGTAATGCGGAGATAGGACGAACCTGGTATATCCAGGTTGCCCAGCGCCAGTACCGGGATGCCTACGGGACGATGCAGGGGTTCCTGAAAAGGCACGGTCGAATGAGGCTGATCGTCCCCGTGTACCGGGCGCTCTCTGAAAATGGTAACGATGCCGGCCTGGCCGAATCGATATTTGCCGAGGCGAAGACTACTTATCACCCGATTACGGTCCTGGCGGTCGAGGCGGTATTGCCTGAACGGGCCGGAGAATAAAGCGGCCTGACTACCAGCGAAGTTCGTCCGCACCTTCTGCCGTATTGGCGACTGCGACCATTCCGGAAGCCAGTGCACATAAGCGACCCTGGCTGAACAGTTTTCCTTCGACAAAACAAACGCTATCGGAACGTTTCAGGGCTACCGCATAGGCGGTCACAGTCGGTCCGTGGATCGCGCGGATAAACTTTATGGACAACTCCACGGTTCCGGCTGGTTGCCCCAGGTACTGAACGGCTCCGGCGACGCCGAGCGCCGCGTCGAACAAACCGGAGACGACCGCGCCGTTGACATAGTCGCTGCCGAGTCCGCCGAGGTGGTGTGGCAAAATTTCCGGCAAACCCGCTTTGACGACGACGCGGTCACTGATATCGAGCTTGCTGCCAAATGCCACCATGGCCGGCAGCTGATTAAATTCATCTTGCCAGCGATGGCGTTCATTTTCGTCCATAGGTATCGTTTTGCCACGACTCTTCAGGCTTTGAATTGTTGTTTTTTCTTTGATATCCATGACTCGTATCTGACCGGCCATTCAGGAGCCGGGGTTGGGATTATTCTGACACGAGAGATTGCCGCAGTCACCGGTCTTCTGATTGAATGGCATGGCAGACAGGTCAAGGAGTCGATGTGAATCAGGTTCAAGAAATAATGGCTGGACGCGATTCCCGCAAGAGCTTGCCCGCGTGGACATACAACCACGAGGAGTTTTTCGAGCTGGAAAAACAGCGGATTTTCATGCGTTCCTGGCAGGTGGTTTGTCATACGTCCGACATTCCCGAACCCGGCGACTATTTTCGTTTCGATTTTCTTGATGAACCTTTGGTGGTGCTTCGCGACCGGCAGGGAGATATCCGTGCGTATTCCAATGTCTGTCGCCATCGGGCGGCACGGTTGCTGGACGGGGAGAATGGCACGTCATCCGGCACTTGCCGAAATGGCCTGATCCGTTGCCCGTATCACGCCTGGGCCTACGACCTGAATGGTCAGCTCGCGCACATGCCCAATGAGAGCGCGTATGAAGGATTCCGCAAGTCAGAGTGCCGGTTGCCCGAACTGGCAACGGATTTCTGGATGGGATTCGTTTTCATTGCCCTGGAGCCGGTTTCTCCGCGGATCAGCGAGGTGATGGCGCCGTTTGCGGATAGCCTGGTGCCGCTTCGCCTCCCTGACATGAAAGCACTGGGCCGCGTGACTTTGCGACCCCGCTGCGTTGACTGGAAAAATATCGTTGATAATTATATGGATGGCCTGCACATCAAGGTGGCTCATCCCGGCCTGCGCAGTATCGCCGGCAAGAATTACCGGCTTTATTCTGGCGAGCATGTTCAGCATATCCAGTCTGAATTGGTTGAGGGCCGGTCGGCGGATTGGTCGGAACGCATGTATTTGAAGGTGCTGCCGCAACGAGACGAGATTCCGAAGGAAAGGCGTCGCCTCTGGGAATACTTCCTGTTGTGGCCAAACACGGCTTTCGATATTTACCCGGACCAGGTCGATTTCATGCAAATGCTGCCGTTGGGACCCGGGAAAACCATGATTCGGGAAATTTCCTATGCGTTGCCTGACGATTCACGGGAGATGCGTTTGGCGCGGTACTTGAACTGGCGGATCAATCGAAAAGTCAATGCCGAGGATCGGGATCTCATCGAGCGAGTTCAACACGGGATGGCGAGTCGTGATTTTTTCCAGGGGCCTTTCGCCGACAATGAAGTTTGCCTGCGGGTGTTTGCAGATCGTATTCGTAGCGTATTGCCGGTCGCGAATCTGCCAGAGGAACCCAGCGGATCGCTGAAAGAGATGATGGCGCTAATCGATGAGCCGCAATGACCCTGAACGCACAGAACGAATGGGGCGCTATCGGCACGCTGTTGATGAGACACGCCAGGGATGCGTTCGAAAGCCAGAGACGAATTGACCGGGAATGGCAGAAACTGAATTACCGTGCGGCGCCTGATTTTTTGGCAGCCTGCCATGAATTTGACGCGTTACTCGCGCTGCTTGAGCCGCGGGTAGGAAAAATCGAGTTGCTGCCTGCGGACGGCTGTAGCATCGACTCTTTGTATGTCAGGGATTCCAGTACTGTCTGCGACCGCGGTTCGGTGCTTTGCCGAATGGGCAAACAAACCCGGTCGGGAGAGCCCGCCGCCATCGGACAGTGGTTGAGTAACAATGGGTATCCGGTGCTTGGCCAGATCAGTGACGGCATTCTCGAGGGCGGAGATCTGGTCTGGCTTGATGAGCATACCGTTGCCATCGGCCAGGGATATCGCAGCAATCGACACGGCCTTGAACAGTTTGCGGAATTCGCTGGTGACGGCGTCGATGTGATCGGTGTGCCATTGCCGCACTGGAACGGCCCGGCTGATGTGCTGCACCTGATGTCAATGATCAGCCCCTTGGACGACGACCTGGCGCTGGTTTATTCACCGTTGATGCCAGTGGTTTTTCGTGAGTATTTGTTGTCGCGAGGCATCGAGCTGATCGAAGTTCCTGCTGAGGAATATCATGCTCTCGCCTGTAATGTGCTCGCGCTGGGGCCTCGATTGTGCCTGATCATCTCCGGCAATCCGCGAACCCGGGCCTTGCTGGAGCATGCCGGCTGTGAGGCGCTGGTTTTTACCGGCGACGAAATATGCCGCAAGGGTGAGGGCGGACCGACCTGCCTGACCCGGCCGATGTCCCGTGCGCAGCAATGACTCGACCGTTTCACCTGCACGGATGCACCGCATTTGTTGTCTCCGGACATTGCCTCGAACGGCGGATTTGACCGAGGGCAAGATCGCGATCGATGGGTGCGATTAAATTCGCACATGGGCAACGGGGTGGACAGGTTGCTGCGAGCCATAACAACTGTACCGATTAGCGGTCCACCGACTTGTACATCAGGAGAACAGGCAAATGAAAAAATACATCACTGCGGGACTGGGTGTTTTTGCGATGCTGGTTGCCGTGGCGGCAATTGCCGGTGATGCTGCAGCAGGCAAGGCCAAATCGGTGGCCTGCGCGGCGTGCCACGGTCCTACCGGGGTCAGTGTGAATCCGATGTGGCCCAGTCTGGCCGGACAACAGGAAATGTACGTCGCCAAGCAAATCACCGCATTTCGTGATGGCATGCGCGGTGATCCGGTGATGGCGCCGATGGCGGCCGCACTTAGCGATGCCGATATCGCGGACCTTGCCGCCTATTACGCAGCGCAGCCCTGTAAATAAATAGTTGCCGGCCATTCGAGCACAGGCCCGGATATTCCGGGCCTTTTTACGTTGTCGAAAAACAGGCTTTTAATTCAGGATCAAGCGAGTCCAGATTTATCCCGCTGGCCGGTGCCAGCGGCCTCGAGTTAGCCGTGTCCCAGAACAAGACATTTCCGATCCCGGCCGGCGACCGCAGATCGTCGATCATCGCCGCAAGGGTCTTGCCCGTGTAAGTTCCTTCCAGTTTCAGGCCAAGCCGGCGGCCGATACGAATTGCAGCCTGACCCTCGGGCGTACCACGCGCGTAACCGGAGCCCAGGTACTGGTCGCGGATCAGGAATCGGTCGCGGTCGAAGTCGAGGGCGGGAAAGCTGTGGTCATGGCGCTGTAAACGCATGACCGTCCGCCGCCACAGCGTTTCGATCGCGCCGATATTGGCTACCGATTCGTACGCGACGCGGACCGCGACGATCCGGCTTTTCAGTCCCGCCGCCACCAGACCCAGGCCCAATCCGGCAACGCTGCCCGCTGTACCGAGCGCCAAATATAAATGATCCGGTTCCGGTAGTTGGCCCTCACCGATTTGCTGTTTTAGCTCGAACGCGGCGTTAACGAAACCGACACAGCCGGTCGCGCTGGATCCGCCCGGCGGTATGATTAGCGGATACACACCGGTATTCTTTTTTGCTCGTCTCATTTCGCCAACGGCACCCATCACCTTGTCGTTATATTTGGGATAGCTGCACGGTTCGGCGCCGCTGCGGATTACCGCTGCAAGATTTTGTGCCAGATAACTGGTTGCTGGCTGGTGTGAGAGTATGGCGATGCAGTGGAGGCCTACTTGTCTGGCGCATCGCGCCGTCGCGAGCACATGATTGGACCCGGTGACGCCAAAGGTCAGCACGGCGTTGCGGTTTTCGTGTAGCGCCCGGCCGAGCAAAAACTCCAGTTTCCGGACTTTGTTGCCTCCGTATAGCGGACTGCAAAGGTCATCGCGTTTTATCCA
>CAZMOM010000011.1:0-87751 GCA_964568075.1 uncultured Gammaproteobacteria bacterium | reverse complement strand
AGTTCCGAGCGCCGGAGCAGGCTTTGCGACAGACTGTTTTATCGTCGGGTCAGCCCACCCGAAATGCCTGCCTGTCTCGCGTAAATTAACACTCAGACTCAAACAGCCTGCAACGAACCGGCAGACCCGGACATCAATAAAGAAAACGGACAGACATGACTCTTACTGAAAAATGCCTGAAGCAACCGGCAGCGGTCGCTGTCGTCGTCGCCCTGATCGCGCTGTTTGGTGGATTGGCGATTTACCAGCTGCCAATCCAGCTTTTGCCGAATATTTCGCAGCCTCAGATTTCGGTTTTTAATAACTGGCGAGAGGCCGCGCCTGCCGAAGTCGAGGCCAATATCATCGAGCCACAGGAGAGCATCCTCAGGTTTATCCCGGGCGTGACCGAGATCACCAGTAACGTCAGTCGCGGCCGCGGCTCCATTACGCTCACGTTTGATATCGACACCGATATGCAGGATGCGTTGATCCGCGTTATCAACGCGGTCAACCAGACTCCGCCATTGCCGATCGATGCCGGCGAACCATTTGTCGCGGGCGGCGCCGGTTTTAATTCACCTATGGCGGCGTCACTACTGATCCGCGCTTTGCCGAGTAACCCGAACAAGGAAATGTCGAGCTATCAGAAACTGATAGAGGAAGAGGTGCAGCCGAGGCTCACCCGAATTCCGGGTGTGTCGCAGGCGCAGCTTAGCAGCCAGCGGTCGCACCAGGTGTATATCAAGTTCGACCCGTATAAAGCGGCGGCGCTCGGCATCCGCGTCGATGATATCGCCACAGCCGTGGGGCAGGCGGTCAACGTTTCGGGTGGTTTTGCCGATGTCGGGCGCCGCCAGTACACGGTGCGCGTGGTTGGTCAGCAGCAGATCGATGAACTTGACCAGTTGATCATCGGCTGGAGAGGCAACCGCCCGATTTATCTGCGCGAGGTTGCCGAAGTCGAGGTCGGCCTGGCGCCGTTGCCGGGATTCATGCTGCGGAACGGATTCCCCGCCTATTACATCCAGGTGCAGCGTGCGAGCGATTCAAACACCGTCGAAATTCTTGACCAGATAAACCTGGCCATCGAAGAGCTCAACGCCGGCCCGCTTCTCGAGGCCGGCCTGACGATGGATCTGAGCTTTGATTCCTCGGTTTATATCCGGCGCGCGATCGCACTGGTTCAAACCAACCTGGGCCTCGGTGTTCTCCTGGCGCTCGGTGTGCTGTGGTTTTTCCTGAGGAGCGTACGAGCAACGTTGCTGATCGCGCTGGCGATACCAGTTTCGCTGACCGTCGCTTTTATCGCGCTGGATATTTTTGGTCTCAGCCTGAACGTGATTTCGCTTGCCGGCCTGGCTTTTGCGGTCGGGTTGGTGGTCGATGCGGCGATTATCGTCCAGGAAAACATCGTGCGCTACCGACAGGCTGGGGAAAAAGGCGATTACGCGGTGCGCCATGGCGCCTCCCAGGTGTCCGGTGCTCTTTTCGCGTCGACGCTTACCAGCGTCGCCATTTTTCTGCCGGTGCTTTTTATGCAGGGTATGGAAGGCCAGTTGTTTGCCGATCTTGCGTTGACATTGTCGGTCGCCGTACTCGCATCCTGGGCAGTGGCGATGACCGTCCTGCCGGCGGCCAGTTCCCGCTGGCTCAACACGATGGAAGAAAAGGATCCGATGTCGCACTGGTGGGATCGGATCACCGGCCTGATGATGAAACTGACCGATACGAGCGCCCGTCGCAAAGTCTGGATCGGTGGCTTACTGGTATCGGCGATCGCGACCAGTGTTTTGTTGATGCCCAAAGCGGATTTTTTGCCATCGGCCAAGGCTGATGCCGTGCAGACGTTTTTCAGCCTGCCGGCGGGGAGCACGGCCGAAGTACTCGAGAACGAATTGGCTGCGGAGGTGGTTCGCCGCCTCAAGCCCCATATGGACCATGAGAAAAAGCCTTACATCAAGGGTTATAACCTGGCGATGTTTGGCTCCTTCAGCGTCCTTTACCTTTACCCGCAGGAACCGGATGAAGTCGACGATTTTCTAGCCTTGTTGAGAGACGAATTGCTGACAGGGCTGCCGGATACTCAGGCATACCCCAGTCGCGCATCGTTGCTCAGTTTCGGGTTTAACGGTGGCCGAACGATCAATGTGGATCTGCAGGGACCGGATATCGATGGCCTTCTGGGCGGTGCCAGAGTCGGTATAGCGGCGATCAGTGAAGCTCTGCCGGGTTCAGTCGCACGGCCTGTGCCAGGCCTGTCTATTTCGGAACCGGAACTGCAGCTGGACCCGAACGAGCATCAGATCGCGCAGTCCGGACTCGACCAGCGCAGCGTAGCAAACGCTGTCAGGGCGATGACGGGTGGTTTGTTTATTGGCGAGTATTTCGACGGTAACGATCGCATGGACATGATTCTCAAGTCTGGCGAATGGGCATCGCCGGAAGCGATGGCCGCCATGCCGATTAGCACGCCAAGGTCGGGGGTGCAGACCATCGGCAGCCTGGCGACGATCACGCGGACGGTGGGACCGAGCCAGTTGCAACGTGTGGACGGACAACGGACCGTCAGCCTTCAGGTGATCCCACCGGAGGATATGACCGTCGAAGAGGCCCTGGCCATTCTGCGTTCGGAGGTCGGTCCAAAAATTTATGCGGCATTACCCGGCGACGCCAGCGTAAGTTACCGCGGTAGCGCGGACCGGCTGGAGGGCGCGTTAAAAGAGATGAGGAACAATTTCCTTCTCGCGATCCTGATTCTGTTTATGATCATGGCCGCGATTTTCCGCTCGCTGCGGGACGGTTTCCTGGTACTGATGGTTATGCCGCTGGCCATCGCCGGTGGAGTGATGGGTTTGCGCCTGCTGAACGTCGTGACCTACCAGTCAATGGATTTGTTGACCATGATCGGTTTCATTATTTTGCTGGGACTGGTGGTGAACAATGCGATTCTCCTGGTTAGCCAAACGCGACATGCGGAAAAGAACAAGGGCTGCGACCGTCGGTCCGCCGTCGCTGAGGCCATTCGTGTTCGTGCACGGCCCGTCTATATGAGCACGCTGACCAGTATTTTCGGTATGTTGCCGCTGGTCGTGATTCCTGGCGTGGGCGCGGACGTATACCGCGGACTGGCCGCGGTCATCGTTGGCGGCATGATCGTGAGCGCGACGTTTACGCTGGTTTTATTGCCCAGCCTCCTGCGCCTCGGGGAAGACCGGGAGCCCGTACCGGCAGATGTGCTTAGTTCCGCGCAGGTGCCCGCGAAATTCGTGTGATTAAAAACTCTTAACAGGGAAGACGATGATGAGTAAATCAATAAATTCGGTAGTGATGGTAGCGATTCTGATTCTGGCAACGGGCGATGTTCTCGCGCAGGGTCAGCAAATGCCGCCCAAACCTGTTTCGGTGTCCGGTGTAACCAGCACGCAGATTACACCGACGGTGCCGATTGCCGGTACGATTTACAGTCGCAATGACGTGCAGATCACCGCCGGAGTGAATGGTCCGTTGGTGTTTGTCGCGGAGCCGGGAACTTATGTTGAGGCTGGCGACGTCGTTGCACGGATCGACGATATCAGTTTTCGCTTGCAGAAACTGGAACAGAAAGCCCTGGCCGAAAGAGCGAAAATCAGCCTGCGTTTTCTGAATAGTCTGCTGGAGCGCCAGCGCGGTCTCGCGGAAACGCTGGCGACCTCGGTGAACCAGCTTGAGCAGACAGAATCTGATCGCGATGTTGCGGAAAGTGATTTGTTGATTGCGTCGCTGCGACTTGATCAGATTCAGGAGCAACTCGAACGCACAATTATCCGCGCGCCGTTCGCTGGTGTTATCACCGAGCGGCTGCGGCGCGAAGGTGAGTTTGTGGCGCCAGGAAACGTGCTGGCGCGGATGACTGACACGGAAAACCTCGAAGTCCGGGTCGCGGTCCCGGTCAATTATGCCGGTCGCGTGCATCGCGGCGATTCACTAAAAATGTTTGGTTATGAAGCCGAATTTTTCGGCGAAATCCGTGCCGTGATTCCGTCGTCCGATGTACGCTCGCAAACTTTCGAAATTCGCGTGGAGTTGCCGGATAATGCAGGCCGGGACTGGGCGATTGGCCAACTGGTCAGTGTTGCCGTGCCGATGCGCAGTGTTGAAGAAACGCTGGTCGTGCCGCGCGACGCGCTGATTTTGAGGCGTGAAGGAACGTATGTATACCGAATCAATGAAGACAACACCGCGCAGCGGATTATGGTCGAAGTCGGTGACGGAGATGGTGTGATGGTTGCCGTTAACGGCGAGTTGGAAGCAGGTGACCTGGTTGCAATACGCGGTGCTGAAACCCTGCAGGAAGGATCCACCGTCACCATCGTCAGTCGCGGTCAGGTTGCCGGCGCTGGTGTAACCCAGGATGCGGGTGGCTAGGCCCGCCCGTTCATGACGCCATAATTTGTCATTATTTGTCCCCGCGCCGCCATGGTTTGACCATGGCGGCGTTTTTTTTGTCCCGCTTAATAAAAGTCACGACGCACTGGCGTCGGTCAGACATTTATTCGACAACGGCACAAGGGGAAGCAACATGAACAGGACGAAGATGATGACAGTTGTAACGGCGATAGCAGTATTTTTTTCAGCCGCGGCAGTCAAAGCCGATGAACCGGAAAGCGCCGCCGAGAGCAAGGGATTTGGGGCCGGTGTGGTGGTCGGTGTGCTGGTCGGTGGCCCGGTCGGAGCCGTCATTGGCGGGGGAGTCGGCGCCTGGCTGGGTAATCGTAGCGCGGTGGCCGGGCAGGTGGAACCGCTGCAACGTGAACTGGATGCGGCAACAACCAACAGTCATGGCCTGGAGATCGAGCTGGCGGCCATCCGTCAGGATTTACAGCGGAAGGAAAGCCTGATTGTTGAGCTGCAAGAGCAGCAGGCGCCCCTGGGGGGGCTGAGCCTGCAGGCGCTGTTCCGGACCGGAAACGCGGATCTCGTCGCGGACACGCAACAGCGTCTGGCCGATCTGGCAGAGATTTTAGGCGCGCAACCACGACTGACTGTGGCCATCGATGGTTATGCAGACCAGCGAGGCGATGAGGCCTTTAACCTGGACTTGTCGCGTGCACGAGCCGAGACGGTCTTATCGGCGCTATCCGCTTATGGCGTACCGGTGGAAAGAATGCAGGTGCATGCCCACGGTGAGGTTGACGGTGGCGCAGAGGATGGTGACCTTGACGCCTATGCGCTGGAACGGCGGGTGACTATCCGACTGGTCGAACCGGTTCATGGCAAGATGGCCAGCAACTGAGATCTGGCGGGACAGGGAAGAGGGCCAGACCCGAGCGGTCCGGCCCTTTTTTTTGCTGGTCAAATCTCCTGGCGGGCTGACAAATGTTGCACGGGTACCCTGCCAGCCACTGTTCTTGCGCCCCCGTCATCGAATTGCGACACTGGGCGCCGCTTTTTTAACGTCTCGGAATGGTCTGCTTGCAATGACCGTCAATTTTCGCAGTGACAATGAAGCGCCGGTGGCGCCTGAAATTCTGGATGCGCTGGCCGCGGTCAACCGGGATTTTGTGCATTCCTATGGTGAAGACGAGCTGTCCGTCAGTCTTGGACAGAAGTTTTCAGAAGTTTTCGAAACCGATGTGCTGGTCTGGCCACTGGCGACAGGCACGGCGGCCAATTCCCTGGCGATGGCACAGATCTGTCCGCCTTATGGATCCGTTTATTGTCATTCCCATGCGCACATGAACACGGACGAATGCGGCGCGCCGGAATTTTTTACCGCCGGCGCCAAACTGGTTGGCATGGATGGCGAGCATGGAAAGCTGCAGGCTGATAACCTGAATTTCGTGTTGGAGCAGACCGGTTACCTCGACGACCATGAAGTTCTGCCATCGGCGCTGAGTATTAGCCAGGCGACCGAATTTGGAACCGTCTATTCGGTCGATGAAACCCGGGCGCTTTGCGATGTCGCGCGAAGTCATAATCTCAAAGTGCACATGGATGGAGCCCGATTTGCCAATGCAATTCGGTCGCTCGGCGTTTCTCCCGCAGCAGCGACCTGGAAGGCGGGAATCGATCTGCTGAGCTTTGGCGCAACGAAAAACGGCGCGATGATGGCCGAGGCGTTGCTCGTTTTTGATTCGACGCTGGCTGTACAACTTGGCCGCAATCGCAAAAGAGCAGGCCACCTGCTCAGTAAAATGCGGTATGTGTCGGCACAGTTGAATGCCTGTCTGGAAAACGACCGCTGGATGCAGTGGGCGGGCAACGCAAACCTGCAGGCGTCCACGTTATCTGCGGGGCTGGAAGCGTTGGCGGGCATTGAGTTACTCCACCCGGTTCAGGCGAACGAAGTTTTTGTCCGGATGGACGAGAAAATATCGCAAGGATTATACGAGTCCGGTTTTCAATTTCATCTTTGGCCGGGCACAAAAGATGTATACAGGCTGGTCTGCGCCTGGTGCACAAGCAAAGACGATGTCGCGGCGTTGCTTGAGACGGCAAAGCGACTGGTTTCCTGATCG
Organism: uncultured Gammaproteobacteria bacterium; assembly: GCA_964568075.1. Taxonomy (GTDB): domain Bacteria; phylum Pseudomonadota; class Gammaproteobacteria; order Steroidobacterales; family MnTg04; genus MnTg04. Next base: position 81,272 of record CAZMOM010000011.1, on the reverse strand, counting down.
TCATATGCTTCGCTTTCTTTTTTCTGTACTCGCGTTGCAATTCTTTGCCAGCGGTGTCGCGGCGGCCGAGGAAAAACCGAAGAACCTGATTTTTATGATCCCGGACGGTATGGGTCCGGCCGCTGTCACGCTGGCTCGGGACTATTGGGGTCAGCTGGTGATCGATGACATTCTGGTCGGCAGCGCCAGCGTTGCGTCGACCAATTTTCAGGTGCCCGACTCCGCCGCGACGGCAACGGCAATGGCAACCGGTGTTAATACTGCCAACCGGATGATAGCGATTGATGATCAGGGTAAGCACCTGCTGACAATCATGGAATCCGCGGAAAGAAGCGGCATGGCGACGGGTATGGTCGTTACCAGCCCGCTACAGAACGCGACACCGGCGGCGTTCAGTGCGCACGTCGATGACCGCGACAAATACCGGCAAATAGCGGCGCAACAACTCGAGCAGGGCATCGACCTGATGCTGGGCGGCGGAGCGAAGTACCTTGTTGCCGGGCCGGTAACGGCGGCGGATCGCGAGGTCAACGATCTTGCGACCGCGTCTCCTGTCAGCGACCAGGCCGGCGAGTTGTGGTACCCGGACCTTTTTGCACGCGCGAGGTCTGTTGGTTACGAGGTCATCACAATCGCACAGGAGCTTGAGCATGCGGGTTTGCCCGTGCTTGGTGTTTTTGCACGCGATTGGATGACATCGGCTCTGGATGTCGCCAACGGTAAGGGGCCCGAGGAACCGACCCTGGTCAGCATGACGCGTTTTGCGCTTGAAAAACTGGCAGCCGATGAGAACGGATTCGTCCTGCTGATCGAAGGCAGCATGATTGACAGCGCTGAACACTACTACGATCCCGGCTGGCTCGTTTACGATATCCGGTCCTTCGATCAGTCTGTAGCGGTTGCGCTTGCGTTTGCCAGGCGACGCCAGGACACGTTATTGGTCGCGATGTCAGATCACGAAACCGGTGGACTGAGTCTCGGCCGAATGCTGAGAAAAGAACAAGTCGGCGAGAAGAATTATTCGCGCAACTGGAACACACAGCTTCTGAAACAACAAAAAGCCAGCGTCCTTGCCATGATAACCCGCATCAGAAATGGCGACGACCCGGTCGAGGTGTTTATCGAAGGCACGGGTATCGGAAAGCTCTTCCCGGACCAGGTGCAGGAACTGATGTCGATCCCCGATATGGATCTCGCGGATGAAGAAATTGAAGAAGATGCGATGAGAATTATTGGCGCCGTTCTGAGCAGCTACGTCAAGGTCGACTGGTCGACTTCGTTTCACACGGCCGTCGACGTCGGCGTCTACGCGTTCGGGCCAGGGTCGAAACGCCTGTCAGGTCATCATCGCAATTGGGAAATCGGCCGGTTGATCGCCGAAATCATGGGTCTGAGTGTTGCCGGAACCCCATCAGAAGATGGCCGTGCGGACAATACCCGTACGGACAAAAAATAAGCAGCCAAAGCTTATCCTCGCAACTGAGCGATTCCTGCTGCGCAAGTTTTTGACCGAACGATATAGAGGCGCTGTATCGCCACGAACTGACCGCAGAGAAATTTGCTCCAGATCAAGGCGGCTGATTAAATAGCCCGGATAATGGGGTCAAATTAGTTACCCGGAGCTTGATATGCATGGATTTCCTCACCATTATCCGGTCACAGCGACCGCGTCGCAGGACAGCCTGGTCCGCCTGGATTCTCCCGGCGTACCCGATCTGGTTTCCGCGGCGCCGGCCGAGTTCGATGGCCCTGGAGATCAATGGTCGCCCGAATCACTGCTGGTCGCGGCGGTGGCCGATTGTTTAATCCTGACCTTCCGCGCCATCGCCCGCGCTTCGAAGTTGGAGTGGAGCGGCCTGGAATGTACGACCGTAGGCACACTGGATCGCGTTGAAAGGGTCACTCGTTTTACCCATCTTGATATCACGGCCAGATTGCAGGTGCCGGAAGGTGTCGATATGGAGCGAGCCAAACTGTTGCTGGAAAAAGCAGAGCAGAGCTGCCTGGTAACCAACTCGATGACCGCGGACGTGTCGCTGACCACCGAAGTCGAATTCATCGGGATGCGGGAATCCGCCTGATTTTTCCGCTTGGCGCTGGTCAAGGTCTCGTAAAGTATTGCGGCCCGAAAAACCGGGCCGCAGTTGTCTGTGACTTGTTTTGCCTGGTATTCTCAGGTAACAACGATTGCGGCGCGCGTCCGTTCGTATTCGCCTCTTGGGTCGGATGAACCGACATCCTGGAATCGCTGCGCAGCGCTTACGAAATGAAGCCCGCATCGTCCAGGTTCCGAAAAGCCTATTTCTTTGCCAGACGCAAAGTCGACCAACGGACCGAGGACTCTGGCTGAGGCATTCAGCTATTCGCCGGTTGGGAGAAAATACACCCGATTGGGTGGCAATTACTTATTCATCGAATTGAGCATTGCGCGTATAAATATTTGCGGGAACTCATTGCGAATTCAGGGCCCGCGTGGGCCCGAAGGTGGTTGAAATGACTAAACGATCGATATATATCCTGTTTCTTGGTTTTCTTTTCCTTACGGCCGGCCAGGCGATGGCAGGCGGTGATGCGGCGGCCGGCCAGGCCAGCGCGTCCGGATGTGCTGGATGCCACGGTGCGGATGGCGCCGGGGTGGAGCCAAATCCCGGGATTGCGGCGCTGGACTACGAGTATCTGGTGAAGAGCATGTCCGCTTATCGCAGCAAGGAAAAAGAGGATATGATGATGAACATGCTGTTTGCGTCGATGACGGACCAGGATATTGAGAATCTGGCCGCCTATTTCGCCTCTCTCTCCGCAGAGTAAAACCGGCCCGTAACCAGTATCGGCACTCGATAAAGATAAGGAGCTGCGAGTGGACAGATCGACTATGGACCCGGCGAAACTGGTCACGCTGGCTGAAATTCCAGTCAGCCTGAAGTTGACCAATACGCTGGCACTAATGGTGCTGAGTATCGGTTACCTGTTCGCGATGATTCAAACCTTTAATTCTCACGCCATGAATGATGGTGTTGCAATGCTGTCGGTGCAGGATCTGGTTATTGCCTACAGCGGTGACCACAGTAAGACGCGTCTTGAAGGAGCGATCAAGGGGCAAATGTCCGGCATGCTCGATGATACTGACCGGGCGAGCATAATCGCCTGGATCGGCGATAAAGCGCCTCGTGATGAATTTGATGAGACGATCAGCCCCATATTTGCGAAACAATGCATGGCTTGTCATGACGGGGCGAACCCGCATATTCCGAATTTGGATGGCTTTGATAATGTGCTGGGCTTCGTCGAAATAGATGAAGGTATGGACGTGATGACCTTGATACGCGTATCACATATTCATTTATTCGGCATCACATTCATTTTCTATATCCTGAGTACGGTATTTAGCCGGGCCTACATGAAGCATGTCTGGTTTAAGCGTACGGTTCTGGCCGTCCCGTTTTTGGCCATCATGGTGGATATTTTTTCCTGGTACATGACGAAACTTTATCCACCTTTCGCAGTGGTTATCTTCGTTAGCGGCGGTCTGATGGGCGTATGCTTCCTGATCCAATGGACCGTGTCGATGTACCAGATGTGGTTTTATAAATCGCCGGTGCATGAACTTTCCTGAGCCAGTGCGCCGGGGGCCCCGGCGTTCGCAATGGCGACAAGTATTGCACGGCGAATGGAGAGAAGTAATGTTGAGGAAATTCGTAAATAGCCTGGGCATGTTGGTTGCGATTTCGCTGCTGGCAGGGTGTGATCAGGACGCCAGTTTTGCGAAAAAAGAGGTTAGTTTTAGCAAGGACGTGCTGCCGATTCTGCATGCGGAATGCCAGGTATGCCATGCGGAAGGAAGCGAGGGCTTTAATGTCAGTGGTTTTAGCGCGAAGAATTATGAAAGCGTGATGAAGGGCACGACGCTGGGGCCGGTCGTGAAACCGGGAGAGAGTATTTCCAGTACGCTGTATGTGTTGATATCGGGCACGGCAGATCCATCGATTCAGATGCCGCGCCACGATGAATCTTTGACGGCGGGACTGACCAACAGACTGCAGCAGGATGAAGTAGATCTCATTGCCAGGTGGATAGACGAGGGCGCCAAGAACAATTAGTTTGCATGTCCTGCTTTAAGTCAGGAGCATTACTGGTCGAGGGGTTTTATTTTACCGCGCAGGGTCTTGGTCTTCCCACGTCGTGTTTTGTCGTCCACACGTTTTTTTCTCGCGTTCTTGCTGGGCCGCGTTTTCTTGCGCCTTTTCTTTATGACAATCGCACTGAGGATCAGGTCCCGTAGCCTGTTCAGTGCTTCTTCACGGTTTTGCTCCTGACTGCGGTGCTGTTGTGCCTTGATCACCACGACGCCTTCCTTGCTGATTCGATGGTCCTTGTGGTGCAAAAGTTTTTCCTGGTCCGCATCGCTCAGCGATGAGCGTTGGATATCGAAACGTAGATGAACCGCGCTCGAGACCTTGTTGACATTCTGACCACCAGCACCCTGGGCACGAATCGCCGTAATTTCGATTTCACTGTCCGGTATCTGGATTTTCTCGTTGACTGTCAGCATGAGTAGGTTCCGTGCGGACCAGCGCTCAGGATACTCCTGCCTTAGCTGCATTTCGTGAGCCAAAAATAGCCAGACCGATGCCGCCCAGTATCAGGGCAGACGATAATGTCAGTCGCATTGTCAGGCTTTCGGCAAGAAACATGACGCCGCCGAGCGCAGCTATAATGGGCACGGATAACTGGACGGTTGCGGCGCGAGTTGCGGTCAGGTTCCGCAGCGCTGCATACCAGATCACATAGCCCAGCCCGGAAGCCAGGGCACCCGACATGACTCCAAGAATCACGCCTCGTGGCGAAAGCATGATTTCGTCCAGAAACATCGCGCTGGCTATCAGCGCCGCTGGGACACAGCGGATGAAATTGGCTGCGGTATCGGCCAGCGGGTCGTGCGCCTTGCGGCCCCGAAGCGAATAAACACCCCAGCAGACGCCCGCAACTGCCATCAGGGCGGCGCCTGATAATGACGGCGCAGTCAACCCGGGAGTCAGCAGGTAAATCAGGCCCAGAATTGCAAACGCAAGGCCCGTCCATTCCAGCGAGTGAGGACGGTCGCCGGAAACGAGAGCCACACCGACCATCGTGATCTGGACCGAGGCAAACAAAATCAGTGCGCCGACGCCGGCGTCCAGGCTGATATACGCCAGCGAAAAGGGCAGGGCGTAAATGAAAAGCATCGCCGCGGATATCCAGCTGCCGCCTTTTAGCAGATCATTCCCCTTGCGACTTGCCAGCACGATGACCAGCAGAGTAACCGCGCCCGATATTAACCGTATCGTTGTAAAACTGACCGCGTCTATGGTGTCGCCACCAAGCGCCATCCGGGCGAATATTGAATTGGCCGCAAATGCCAGCAACGCGATGGCCGTCAGAAAAAAACTGATGAGAGCGTCCTTATCATGTGTCAGGGTATGTGGCAAAACGCGGTGTCGACGACAGGGCCTCATACCACTGCGCCTTGTCATCCCAGAAAATGATTTTCTCCGGACAAATATCCGGATCGGTTTCTAAAGTTCCGGCGGGAATAAGCGCGATATTTCTTTCTTCGGATACTCGGGGAACAGGCGATCCGCATTCGGGGCAAAAGTTTCGCCCGAAAAACTTCGCCGATTTCAGCTTGAATTTCCTGATTTGGTCCTCGCCCTTTATCCAGCGAATATGTTCAGGCGATAAAAATATATTACTGGCGTGGGCCGAGCCCGTCGCCTTCCGGCATCTGGAGCAATGACAGACAAAGAAGGATTTGAATGGGCCGGTGACTTCAAATTGTATTTTTCCACAAAGACAACTGCCATTAATTGCATCACTCATAATTTTTTCCTCCAGGACAGGGTCGGCTGAGCCGATCAATAATGCGGTGGCCGCTCGTTCTGCTCAGCGTTTCCCTCGACCAATTCAGATAAGCCTTTTTGTCTGTCCAATAGATGTTTACAGGTGACGCGCAGCTCTTCAATGTCCTTTTGCTGGCTGCTTACGATATCGTTAAGAGTTTGCATCGTGTCTTCCAGGTGGGCGATTTTTGTCTCGACAGAGTCGATTCGATTATCGGGCATAGCGGTCTGACTCCTTGCACATTTTTCCGACACCGGCATAAGCAAACATCAATCCGGCTTCCTGAATTTCAGCGTCATGCGGTCGCTTTCGCCAATGGCCAGGTACTTGTCCCGATCGACGTCTTTCAAGCGCAGCGAAGGAGGCAGGGTCCAAACGCCTTCCGGGTGGTCCCTGCTGTCTTTCGGATTTGCGTTGATTTCGCTGCTCTCGACAAATTCGAAACCCACCGATTCAATGAGTTCGACGGCGTAGTCCTGTCGCACGTAGCCCGACATCGCACTCTGATCTTGCGTCTTTTCAGGGTCGCCCCGGTGCGCGACGACACCGAGAACGCCTCCGGGTTTTAACACGTCAAACATGCTTTTGAACGCGATGTCGGCAACCCCCTCCTTTAACCAGTTGTGCACGTTGCGGAAGGTCAGAACCATATCGGCGGAACCCGGCGGGGCGATATCGAGCAACAGTGGTGGGTCAAAAACCGTGACTTCAACTTTGGAATAACTGTCGGGGTCGGCCGCCAGTTTCTTGATAAACTTATCCGCACTCGAACTGAAATACATGATTTCAGATTCGGGGTCGTAGCTTGCGGCAAAAAGTTTGCCGTTGGTCCTGAGATAGGGAGCGAGAATCTCCGTATACCATCCGCCCGCGCCTGGCGAAATTTCCACGACTGTCATATCGGGACTGATACCAAAAAACTCCAGCGTTTCGACCGGGTGCCGGTAGCGGTTTCTAGCCCGGAACTCGTTGGACCGGTGGTCGCCAGCGACGATTCGTCTCAGTCCTGCCGGCGGTGTCCGGTCAAATTCAGACCCGTTACGCCAGACCCTCGTGATATGCCGCGAGTCGGAAATGTCGCTGGTCGGATCTCCGTCAAGCAATACCAGGTCCGCGCGCATTCCGGCTTGGATTCGACCCCGGTCTTCCAGGTTAAATGCTTCGGCGGCGTTCGCTGTTGCCGCAGACAACGCCTGTGTTGGGGTCAGGCCGGCTGCGACCAGCAATTCGAGTTCGCGGTGCATGCTGATTCCGTGCATGACACCGGCATTGGGGGGATCGGTGCCAGCCACCAGCATGACATCGGCCTCGTGCAACCCGCGAACCGCATCCAGGAATCTGTCGAGGTTTTCGAGCTCGGGGCCGCCATAATCCCGGGTCGTCAGTTTCGTGCGCATCTGCTCGTCCAGCCACGGCATGACTGCCGGGTCATCCGCCAAAGACGAACGTGCACTGTTTTTCACAAATCCGTCCGGGACGGCCAGCGTCGGTATGACAAATATGCCCTTCTCGGCGAGCATTCTTGAAATGCCGGGTTCCGCGCCTGACGTTCGCCAAATATGCGCCAGCCCGTCGCCACCTGCCGCCGCCATCGTCCGAACATCGTCCGGCGTTTCGATATGTGCGACGACCCGCAAGCCATATCCGTGCGCGGCCTCGACCAGCGCCCGGGTAGTTGCAAGGCTCATGGTCGGCATACCGTTCATTGCTCTGGCGCCGTTGAGCACGATTTTCTGGAAATCCGCTCCTTGTGCGACACGCTCGGCAACAAATGCCGCAGCCTCATCCGGCCCATCGACGGTTGGTATGTCGACGCCGTATTCGGTGCCATGCCCGCCCGGGGGCGTGGCCAGCATACCGGTAGACAGAAAATCGGCGACATCGTCGCGTTCTCTGGCGGCCTCTCTGAGTATCGGCTCGCTTCCTGGCCAGGTCATTTGATCCAGGTTGGTCGTGACCCCAAAACGCAAAGCGGTTTGTAACTGCGAGATCGAGGATGTGTGGGTATGTGCATCGATCATGCCGGGCATCAGGGTCATTCCGGTGGCATCAATACGCTCAAGGTCGTCCGGCAGCTCATCGCCGTCGCTGACTTCGGTAATCAAGTGGTCGCGTACGACGACGTGAAAACCGTCAAGCGTTTGGTGCCCGTCAAAAATGCGGGCGTTGCTAATAACGAATCCGTTGTTTATCGTCGTCGGCTGGCCGGCACAGCCGGCAAGAACGCTCAACAGTGCCAGCGACGCGATGTGACCCGGATTCAGACGAAAAAAACCTTGTGGACTCATCGGGTTTGCCTTTCTTAATGGATGCGGAGCAGGAACAGATACTATCGCAAATAATCGCCCTGATATCTGTTGTGGCGTGGCAGATGATAAGTAAAAGAAACTTGACATTTTTTCTCATTGAGATAATGTAAAGGATACTTTACACTAGAGAGAGCCCCGTATGCCCACCATAGCTCTCAAACGATTCCGTCGCGAGTTCGTTTTTACCGCCATTTCCGTCTTTGCACTGCTGATTGTTATGTATTTGCTGAATCTCGATCGGGAGGCAACCATAGCCCTGATCGTCGGTTTGCTGCCTGCGTTACCGGGCTTGGCCGCGGTCACCATCCTGATGCTGGCCCGGGAGCGCATGGATGAGCTCGAGCGCAAGATCCATGATGCGGCGCTGGCGTTCGCCTTCGCCACCAGCCTGTTTTTGCTGGTCGCTTATGGTGTGCTTCAGGCCGCAATTGCAGCGCCGACTCTGAACTGGGCGCTGGCTGCCGCCCTGATGAGCTGTACCTGGGCAGCAGGATGGATCGTTTTCGGGCGCCTTTACCGGTGAAAAACAAGGTCAGGGAGTATCGCGTCGAAAAAAACTGGACTCAGGCGGCTCTGGCTGAAGTTCTGGATGTATCGCGGCAAACGGTCATCGCCATCGAGCGGGGCAAGTATGACCCGAGCCTGCGGCTGGCATTTCGTATCGCGGAAATATTTGCGCGGCCGCTGGACGATATTTTCGTGTCCGAACAAGGACATGGTCCGGAAAATACGCCAACTTATTGTTTTTATGGCGATTTTTTTGCGGACTAAAAAAACCGGGGCGGTCCTGCCGCCCCGGCAAACTCCACCTGTTTGTCGGCGAGGATCGTATTAAGCGACTTTCACCGTGTGGCGTTTGATTTCCCTGATTTTCGGCAGCTTGATTTCAAGAATGCCATTCTTCAGTTCCGCCTTGACCTTTTCAGCGTCGATTTCGGCCGGCAGGTAGATCGTTCTGATCATCCGCCCATAGCCCAGCTCACTACGATAAAAGGTCTTTTTCTTCTCTTCGTCGCGGGTTTCCCGCTTGGCCTCAATGGTCAGATAATCTCCGGCGACAGTGATTTCGACCTCGTCTTTGTCAATGCCGGGAAGTTCGGCCCGAACCAGTAAGTCGTGATCACGATCAATCAGATCGATACTCAGGGATGGCTGATCGAAATCACTCTCCAATTCAGGCCACCTCATGCGCCTCATGCCGAACGGTTCCATGAACCCTTCCATCCAGCGGCGTGGTAAGAAATTCTCAAAAATGTCTTCCATACTGTGGGTGAACGGTCTCATCGCCTGTCCGACACCGACCTCTTTGCCTTCCTTAGGGGTAAGTGTGCGTACTTTTAACATTGCTCCGTCTCCTTTCACATCGTGCGAAGAAAAATGGTTTCTCCGCGGCTATAACTATCAATCCAGACGTACTCCAAATTCAATTCGGAGAAATACGGATTGACTTGTCGCTCGGAAAGCGAGCAAATAGAGGGGTCAGAATCTCGGCTACGCGCTTTGTCAGTTTCTGGAATCCCACATAACTTTTGTCTTGATTTCGTCCGGCCGTGCGCTGGCCGGATTCGCGAGAGTCCGGCTTTCTTATTGCGGTATAAGGCCCGAGGCCGGTTTTCTGCTAATCTGCCCGTCCGGCAAAAGGGACGGGGCGGTTAAGCCAGTTGAAGCAGCGCCAGGTTGCAATTCTGATCTCGGGCGCCGGTAAGAAGGAAACGCCGATGCGAAATGTTTTTTATAGAAATCCCGGGCATGAGTACCCGTCTGTAGTCGGTGGGCAGGGGGTTTACCTGTACGATTCCGAGGGTCGCGAGTATCTCGATGGTAGTGGCGGGGCGGCCGTGTCCTGCCTCGGGCACGGACACCCGGAGGTCATCGCGGCCATCAAAAAGCAACTGGACCAGCTTGCTTTTGCGCATACTGCCTATTTTACCAGCGAGCCGCAGGAAAAACTGGCGCAGAGACTGGTACGACACTTTGGCGAGGACGATGCAAGGGTTTATTTCCTGTCGGGCGGGTCGGAGGCGAACGAGACGGCGCTGAAAATGGCACGACAGTATTGGATTGCGTGCGGGCGCTCAGAGAAGACCGTTGTCATCAGCCGTCACCAGAGTTTTCACGGAAACACGCTGGGCGCGCTTGCTCTGTCGGGCAGCCCCGGTCGCCGTGATATATACGCGCCGATGTTGCAAGACTGGCCGAAAATCGAACCCTGTTATGCCTATCGCCATCAGGAGGCGGGAGAGAGCGATGAGGAATATGGCGGCAGAAGCGCAGAGGCGCTGGAAACCGCCATCCTGGAACTGGGAGCGGAAAATATCGCCGCCTTTTTCGCGGAAACCGTGGTCGGCGCTACGCTGGGCGCAGTTCCTGCGGTGGGGGTCTATTTTCAGAAGATTCGTGAAATCTGCGACCGCCACGAGGTCTTGCTGGTTCTCGATGAAATCATGTGTGGCAGCGGGCGCACCGGAACTTATTTCGCATTTGCGCAGGAAGCAATTATGCCGGACATCGTGACCGTCGCCAAAGGTCTCGGGGGCGGTTATCAACCGGTCGGCGCCACGATTTCCAGGGGATTTATTTACCGGCAGATCGCTGAAGCCGGCGGGTCTTTTACCCACGGCCACACCTATGTCGGGCATGCCGCTGCCTGTGCGGCCGGTCTCGCGGTCGCCGATGTCATTGAAAAAGAGAACCTGCTCGACAACGTCACCAAGATCGGTGGAGTCCTCAAAAAGACGTTGGAGGAGATGTTCGCGGATCATCCAAATATCGGCAATATCCGCGGCCGCGGCATGTTCCTGGGGATTGAGCTGGTTCGCGACCGGGAGACAAAGGAGCCGGTCAGCGCCAGCCTCGGTTTACCGGAAAAAATCAAAACAGGCGCGATGAGCAACGGGCTGGTCTGCTACCCGGCAGGCGGTACGGCGGATGGCCGGGAAGGTGCTCATATACTGTTGGCGCCGCCATTTATCTACAATCGCGATCACGTTGATGAGCTGGCCGGCAAGCTGAAGAAAACGCTGGACAGCATCGATTTCGCCTGAGGCGTGTCCAGCGAGCAACAAAGTCTTTCCAGGGACCGGGTCATGATTATCTCGGCGCCAAATGGCGCGCGGCGAACCACAGCCGATCATCCCGCGCTCCCGGTAACCCCCGATCAGATCGCCGACACGGCTACAGAGCTGCTGGATCGGCAGGTATCGGTGGTGCACCTGCATGTGCGCGACGAAAATCAAAAACACACGCTGGATGCCGATTCATACCGGGCGGCGATTTCCGCTATTCGCTCGCGAGTCGGCGATCGGCTGATCATCCAGGTCACAACCGAAGCGGTCGGACAATACAACGCCGCGCAGCAGATGGCGCTGGTCAAGGCGCTCCGGCCAGAAGCGGTGTCGCTCAGCCTGACGGAACTTTGCCCCGACGATACTGCGGAGGCTTCGGCCGCGAAGTTTTTCCAATGGCTGGTGCAGGAAAAAATCTGGCCGCAGTTCATTCTCTATTCTCCCCGCGAACTTCTTCGATTCGATGAGATGAGAAAAAAAGGTGTCTTTGGTCAGGACCATCCTTGTTGTCTTTTTGTCCTCGGTCGTTATGCGGACGACACAGCGGGCAAGACGTCCGACCTCGACGCGTTCCTGGCGACCGTCGATTGCACGGTACTCCCGTGGGCGGTTTGTTGTTTTGGCCGCAACGAAAACGAAGTGATGGTTGCTGCGACCGGGTTCGGCGGCCAGGTCAGGATTGGCTTTGAGAACAATCTGCGTATGGCAGATGGCCGCACAGCGAAAAACAACGCTGAACTGATCGCCCAATACACAGCGTCATGCAAAGATTCGGCTAGAAAACCAGCGTCAGCCGACGAGATCAGGAATGCTTTTGGCCTGAGCTGAGACCTTTCGAAAAGTCCAATTTGTGCTCCAGGCTGTCCAATGCCAGGTCGCAACCTGCGTTCAATATACGGGTTTTTGCTATTCGCGTGAGCCTGGGCAAACCGCTCTTTAGCGAGTTTGGCAGCGTCGGTCAGCCAAAAGCCGTTGTGGAATACGGCGTTGCCGAAAAACAACAGACTGATGGGACCGGATTGCGGGGAAACGAGCCAGGCGAATTGCGTTCCAGGTCGGGCGGAGCCGTTTTCAGAGCGATTCCCGCCATCAGTTTTTCTGCGCAGGATCGACCATTTTCCTTTTAGTTATCAACAATTTACTTAATTGACAAAAAGTTAAGATATGAAAACCTGCCCGATCCATGCCGGCAACCGGTTCGATCGAACTGGATTGTCAAAATGCGCCGGTCTATAGTTGTTTGCGTACAACACCTATTAAATAAAGAATATCAAGGGGAATCATAATGAAGCCTTCAAGAAGATTGCTTTCGGGCGCTTTCGGCTTTGCGATAGCGTTCATCTTCGCAATGCCGGCCGTCGCTCAGGACGCAGACGCCGATGATCAGGAGCTCATCGAGGAAGTGATTACAGTTGGTACGCGAGGCGCACCTCGCTCGGCGATCGAGTCTCCGGTTCCCGTCGATACATTCGACATAGCCGATCTGAATCGACAGGGTCATGGAGACATGACAGAGACGATCAGAAACCTGGTGCCGTCGTTTTCCGCGACGCCGCTGACCGGCGACGGCAGTGCATTCGTGCGCTCGACGTCGCTGCGCGGTCTGCCGCCGGATGACGTGCTGTTACTGGTGAATGGTAAACGCCGGCATCGTTCGGCGCTGATTCAGCATTTCGGCGCCGCGATGAGTTCGGGCGCGCATGCGGCCGATATGGGCCAGATACCGAGCATCGCGTTGAAGAATGTTGAAGTCCTGCGCGATGGCGCCGCCTCCCAGTATGGCTCGGATGCAATCGCCGGTGTGATCAACTTTGTTCTGCGCGACGCTTCCGAAGGTGGCGAGGTCCAGCTGCAGTATGGCCAGTTCTATGAGGGCGAGACGACATATAAAATTGCCGCCAACATCGGTGTGCCGTTTCTCGACGACGGTTTTATCAACCTCAGCGGCGAGTATGTGGACCACGAACAGTTGATTCGTGGCTTCCAGCCTGAAGCCGCAGCCACCGCTATTACCGCCGGCATACCGGATGTTGGAACCGACAGCCCCTACAGCGGCGACACGCTTGCCCAGACCTGGGGCCGCCCCGAAAACCGCGGTTTGCGGACAGCCTGGAATATCGGGCTTAATGTGAGCGACACTGCCGAACTCTATGTGTTTGGCAACTTCGCCGATACCTATGGCAACTACCGGTTCTTCTATCGTGCGCCAAATCATGCCGACACGTTGAGCCCGGTGCCGATCGATCCGACCGATCCGTCACAAGGCAACTTCTGTTGGTGCGATACGGAGCTCGGTGGCTTTACGCCGTACCTCGAAGGAAACACGAAAGACTTCAGCACCGCGGGCGGTGTCAGGGGCGAACTCGACGGCGGCACCACGTATGACGTCAGCGTCAGCTATGGCATGAACCGCATGGAGTACACGCTCAATAATACGCTGAACACGAGCTTCGGGCCGACCTCCCCGAGAGTGTTTAATACGGGTAATCTTGAAGAGCGTGAAATCAATTTCAATGCCGATTTCTCGAAGGCCATGACCGACATAGTCACCGTCTCCTATGGTTTTGAGTGGCGCGAAGAAACCTACGAGATGTTCGCCGGCGACCGTTTCTCCTGGGAAGCCGGCCCCTGGACCGGGATCAGCTCGCAGACCGACCCGGTAACGGGTACCAACTACATCGAGCCAGGGATCGGTAGTAACGGCATGGTGGGTACCAACGCGGATGGCGCCGGTATTTTCGCCCGCGACAATATCGCCGTCTATGTCGATGTCGAGTGGGATCTCAGCGACGCGTTCCTGCTACAGGCCGCGCTCCGTTATGAAGACTTCTCGGACTTTGGCACGACGACCAATGGCAAGATCGCAGCGCGATTTACCGCCAGTGACCGTTTGACTTTGCGTGGCGCGGTTTCGACCGGATTCCGGGCGCCGACGCCTGGCCAGTCGAACTTAACGGGTATTGTCACGACGTTCGACGGCGCGACCGGCCTGCAAGTGCAGCAAGGCACGGTTAAACCAACCGATCCGCTGGCAGTTAGCCTCGGCGGTAAGGCGCTGGAACCGGAAGATGCGTTTAACATCAGCCTGGGTCTGGCAGCGAGTTTGTCAGACGACCTGAGCCTGACGCTCGACTGGTACCAGGTCGAAGTGGACGAACGCATCGCAAAGACGCAGGATATTGCCATCGTGAATCCGCTCTTTTCCACTTTGTCGTTCTACACCAACGCGCTGGAAACGGAAACGACCGGTGTGGACCTGGTCGTTCTTTATGATTATGACTGGGCCAGTGGCAACACCACCAATCTCAGTTTTGCCTATAATTACAACAAGACCGAAGTGACTAAGCAAAACCAGGTCAATGGTATCGACCCGGTGTCCGCCAGCAATATTTTCAATATCGAAAATAACCTGCCAACGGATCGCTTCAGCGTGACGGTATACCACGACATGGACAGGTGGTCCTTGATGGCTCGTGCTAATTACTATGGTGACACGATCGACGAACGCAACAACCGCGAACCGGTTGATGCAGAGATATTCGTCGATCTCGAAATTGGCTACGAGGCGACTGACGATTTGAGATGGACATTCGGATTCAACAATATTTTCGATACCTTCCCAAATCCTATAACCACCCGCGTTGCCAACGGACTGGCTCATCCGCGTCGTACGCCGATGGGCTACGATGGCGGCATGGCCTTCGTCCGCGCGACCATGAGCTTCTAATAATAAGAAGTCGATGTAAGATTAAAGGCCGGATCCACTGGATCCGGCTTTTTTTTTGTGCGGCTGAATTATTACCTGGCTTGTTAGTCGTCGGACATAAACAAACGCACCACATACCGAAAGACCAGGGTGATTGAGCGAACGATTGCAAGGATGCTGCCGCATGCCGACCAGGCCGGTACTCATGTAGGATTTTTTGAAATGTCGTAAAGAACGGCCCAACCAGCATAAATCACCATGGCAGCGCAGACCCACAGACCCATCGAAGCGCCGAGCAGAACCGAAAAATTCAATCATACCCAGTGCCAGCATTCCGCCCCACATCAGAAACGGCGCGCGGAAGGAAAAATTCTTGTGGGTAACGAAAGCAACCGTTGTTAGCGCAACAAATGCCAACAGGGTTACGATTGTGGCGCTTTCGTGATTATATAGAGCGTGTCGCGTAATATTCGACATCGAAAGCGAGGGAATGACGATGGACCCTGCGCGAAGATTCAAGCCCGCATCGTTCCACAGTTTACGAGAACAAAATTCTGACCGGATGACCATATTAAAGGAGTCGGAAATGCCAATCAGCAAACGCGAATTTCTCAAACTCAGCGGCTTGACCGTGGGTATTGCCAGCCTTTCGGCCGCAGGTCTTAGCGCCTGCAGCGGCTCTTTCGACTCAGGAGACAGTGGCCTGCAACCGATTACTGCCAATGTAAAGCCGATCAGCGTGGACGAGAGATTATCGAGGATCGCCAAAGCACAGTCGCTGATGATTGACTCGGGGATCGACGCAATCGTCCTTGAACCGGGATCCGCCATGCTTTATTTCAGCGGTATTCGCTGGCGGCGCAGCGAACGCCTGACCGCCGTCGTCATTCCCAGGCGCGGGGAGATAGCCGTCGTTACGCCATATTTTGAAGAGCCCAGCGTGCGTGAGTCGATGACTTTTGGCGATGATGTTCGGACCTGGCACGAGCACGAGAGTCCGTTTAACCGTGTGGCCGAAATCCTAAAAGATCGCGGACTAAGTCACGGAGTGATCGGACTCGAGGACACCGTGCGATATTTTGTCGTCGAGGGGCTCAGAAATGCCACACGTTCATTTTCGATAACATCGGCCGTGCCGGTCACACTAGGTTGCCGCATGTACAAATCGGAACATGAAATCGAGCTGATGAAAAAGGCCAGCGAAGTTACTCTGACCGCGTATCGGCACGTTTACCAGAATCTCGCTGCCGGCATGGTCCCGGCAGATGTCAACGCCATGATGAATGAAGCGCAGACTGCTTTGGGTGGCAGTGATGTCTGGAATATGGCTTTGTTCGGTGAGGCCAGCGCCTATCCCCATGGTACGCAACAGCCGCAGGAGATCAGGAAAGGAGAGATCGTGTTGATGGATTGTGGCTGCGCCGTCGAGGGATACAAATCGGATATTTCCCGAACCTTCGTTTTTGGCAGGCCAACGAAGCGGCAGCGCGAGGTCTGGCAAACCGTTCGCAAGGGCCAGCAAATTGCTTTCGAAACGGCGACGCTGGGCAGGCCCGCCGGCGCAGTCGATGATGCCGTCCGGGCGTATTATGATTCGCTCGGTTATGGCCCGGGTTATCAGACCCCGGGTCTGAGTCACCGCACCGGTCATGGGATCGGCATGGACGGGCACGAAAGCGTCAACTTCGTGCATGGCGAGAAAACGCCATTGCGATCCGGTATGTGTTTCTCCAACGAGCCGGGCATCTATATATACGGCGAATTCGGTGTGCGGCTGGAAGACTGCATTTACATGACTCTCCACGGGCCGGCGTGGTTTACCGTCCCCCCGGACAGCCTGGACGAGCCGATCGGAATGATGGGTTGAAACATCACACGGCTATCAGCCCGACCCAGGTGTCGCGGCGAAGCTGAATCCAGGTTAGATTATGCCGCGCCTTTTTGTTGCTCGACCGTTGCTTCGTTACCAGCCAGCATCAATGGCTCGCCCGTTTCAAGCAGGGATTTCAGGCTGCAGATAATCGCACTCCAGCCCTGGTTGCTGATCTGAGCAAACGTTTTGCTGCCGGCATCGAAATCGCCATGCACGATGCGCAGGCGGCACACACCTTGCATCGCTTCGATTTCGAAAGTAACGCGCGAATAGGATTCAGCCGCCATATCCTCGTCATACAGCGCTCTCCATGTGTACGACAGCAGCTTTGGTTTGTCTGCGGCGAGAATTTTTCCTTCGACGGCGGTGCCTCCGCCATTGGCTCGATTGAAAACAACAGGTGAGCCCACTTCCCAGTCGGAACTGATTTCGGTGTTGTGAAAATAAAGCCGTGTAAAGGCCGCGCTGGTCAGACCCTCCCAAAGCTTTTCCGGTGTGGTGCGGATGAATGTTTCATAAATGTACTCGGGGTTATTGCTCATTTTATTTCTCCAAATGTTTTTTGAGTGCGGATACAGCCGTTAAGCGTCTGCGAGCGTATTTTTTGAGCCAGCGCTCGCTGACTTCATGTATCGGCGCCGGGTTCAGGTAGTGCAGTTTCTCCCGTCCGGACCAGTGCGTGACAATGAGGCTGGCATTTTCAAGTATTTGTAAATGCTTTGAGACGGCCTGTCGGCTGAAGCTCGCACTCTCACAAAGTTCATTCAACGTCTGACCGTCACGAGCAAACAGTTGATCCATCACTTCGCGGCGACTTTTGTTCGCCAGGGCTTTGAAAATCTGATCCATCGATATTCATAATACGCAACTAAAAGGTTGCATGTCAAGACTTGATCACCTGTATGCTTGCTCGGCAAAAGAAACAAGGCCAGGGGCCGGCAGTGGCCGTGGTACACTTTTTCGCTTTCAAGGGCGGCGCGCAGCAAGAAGCCCGGCCCGCTATTTCAACTGAGTGCGCTGGTGATTAAAATGGCCGCCAAAAAGAACCGGAAGTCCGGGTTAGACACTGAAATCACGAGGCGCGATTTTCTCGGCGGCGTGTTAATCGGCGCGGGCGCGGCCCTGCTGTCGGCACCCGCGCCATTGTTCGCCGCAAAAGATCGATCGCAAGATGTTTTTAGCGACCCGTGGACCGGGTATGGCGGTGTTGGGGACTACGCCCGCTCCAATGGTAACGTCGCGTCGGTCAGACAGGCCGCACACCTGATTCGCGACGGCCATGCATCGGCGCTGGCAAAGACGGCCGAGGACACTGGCGAGACATTCGATATGGTGGTGATCGGCGGCGGCTTCGCCGGTCACGCCGCGGCCTTCCAGTTTCACAAAAAATACGGTGCTGGCGGACGCTGCCTGATCCTCGATAATCACCCGATCTTTGGTGGCGAAGCCAAGCAAAATGAATTCGATGTCGACGGTTATCGGCTGTACGGACCGCAGGGCTCGAACGGGTTTATTCAGCCGACCGGTCGTGACGGCCTGTCCGATGAAATATGGAAAACCACCGGCATGCCGACAGAATTTGAATTCGCCGAGCCTGCGTTCGGTAGCTCGAATGTCGAGGCGCCGCTCGACAGCTTCGAAACGATGTATTGGGCCGAGCGTAGATTCGATACAGGTTATTTTTTCAACGAAGGCGGTTGGGCGAAAAATCCTTGGCGCGACAAGCTGGAAAACACACCATGGTCGGAGAGATTCAAAAAAGACCTGGTGCGCGCCTACGAGCAGCGCAAAAAATATTATCAGGGCGATGATTTCGACCGTTGGCTGGACAGCATGTCCTACAAGGATCTGCTGGAGAAAGAAATGGGTCTCGGCTCGGACGTTGCCGAATTTGTTGACCCGATACTGGCGATCAGCAGTTATGGCCTGAGCAGCGACGTTATTTCCGCTTACGCCGCCTATCTACTGGCTTTGCCGGGCACGACCGCCTATGGGTCTTTTGATTTGCTTGATCCATTACGTGAGGTCAGCCTCAGTTTCCCCGGCGGAAATACCGGTTATCTCCGCCATATCGTCAAATATCTGATTCCCGACGCGATCGAGGGCGGTCACTCATCCGTGGAAATTCTTAACAACGCAGTGAATTTCGCAGCGCTCGATCGGGCCGAAAACCCGGTCAGCGAGCGTCTGGAAGCGACAGTCATCGATATTCGTCACGCTGAGCCGGCAGCCGGCGCTGAGGGGGTGCTGGTTACCTATTATCAGGATGGAAAAATCAAAAGGGTGCGTGCGAAATCTGCCGTTCTGTCTATCGGTGGCTGGGTTGCCCGCAACATCGTCAGCGACATGCCTGACGATATTGCCAATGCATACAAGGAGTTTCATCACGGCCCTGTGCTGGTCGTCAATGTCGCCTTGAGAAACTGGAAGTTTCTTGACCGGCTCGGCATTTCGTCGGCGCGATGGTTCGATGGCTTCGGTACTTTCTGTTCAATACGCCGACCGATGATTACCGGCGACAGCCAGCAACCGTTCGACCCGGCCAAGCCTACGGTCATGACTTTCTATGTGCCTTTCAATTATCCCGGCTATGGAATAAAAGAGCAGGGCGCAATGGCACGAAACGAACTGTTGTCGAAATCCTACCGCCAGTACGAAACCGAAATCAGGCAACAGATGACCAGGATGTTCAGCTCGGCAGGTTTTGACGACCAGCGCGACATCGCGGGCATCATTCTCAATCGCTGGGGACACGCGTTTGTCGCTCCTCAGCCTGGTTTTTACTTCGGAAACAACGGTAATCCACCACCGAAGGATGTCGTCAGGTCGGGCTTTGGTCGAATTCATTTCGGGCATTCAGAACTGGGCGCGCGGATGAATTACCGCAATGCGATCTCCGAAGGCGGCCGCGCAGCGGACCAGGCGATGGAGTCGATATCGAACCGGATATCGCCTTAGGGAAGCTCTGATCCATTCATGGGCGAAGTAGATTGTGGTCTAAAATATTCAGGTTCAAGGCGCGAAGCGCACGTAATAGCTGGCTATTGCGAAGATTTGCAACACAGAAACTGGATATTTTGGGCGCAAGATACGAGTCCATGAATGGATCAGAGCTTCCTTAGTTTCTCCGTCAGTCACTCCCCTGACTAAAACCATCGCGGGTCATACCAGAGCGAAACATTTGTTCAGTCCTGGATTATGTCAAACCGGTAATAACTCAAGCGAAGCGAATTTCTTTGTCTGATCTGTGACCAGGGTCGGCGCGATTTCTGATCGATATTGCTACCGTATTGACAGCCATTACGCGAAGGAGCTCGAAACCCGAATAATCAAGAACAAAAAGATTTCTTGATCAAAAAATGAAACTTGCCGTACTTGTCGTATCTCTATTACTGACCGCTTGCGCAGCGAGCAAGAACTACTACGGCAATTTCAACCTGAATTCCAGCACATTTAAACCAAACTCTATGGACTGCGACTCATACTGCGAAGCCTACGGATGCAGTTACTCCCCGCGACACAGATATTCGAAAACCAGCACATGCCGGGTTTTTGGCCCCGGTTTGCTGGATAGACGGAAGAGGCGCTAGCGCTAGCCGGTAATCCGGAAACCATTACCACAGGAACGAGGTGCGTGAAAATCCGCCAGGCACGATTTTGCCTTCGCGCAGCTGAGAAAAACAGCCTTTCCTGCCTTAATCGACCGCCGGTTTCGCTTCAGGTCAGCGCAGTAACCTTTGGCTCGACCAGGCTCGCAAAATCCTTGTACGCCATCCTGACCAATTCGGTATGCGAACCGGCATTGAAAGCTATTTCCTCATCTTCCGTCAGTTGCTCAGCGACATAGACGTCCATGCCGTAAAGGTTGCCGAACGGCGGCATGGCGCCGCCTTCACAATCGGGGAACAGATCCCTGAATTCCGCTTCCGTCGCCAGTTCTACATGATCTGCCCCGAGCGCTTCCTTCAGGTGCCCCAGATGGACACGGTAGGAAGCCGGCAATACCGCCATCGCGATCTTGTCGTCAATTTTCACGATCACTGTCTTGGCTAATTCCTTCCCAGGAATGTGGGCGGACGAGGCGATCGTATGCGCGGTGTAGGCGGGTGAATGGCTGATCGATAAATACTTGATGTCGTTGCTGTCGAGAAATTCTTTTAACTTTTTCACAGGCATCGCATTCTCCTCCGTACAGCTCGTTACGCAAGGTGAGCGAAAAAACAACCAGGCCCAACCCGGAAACCCTGGTCATTCCGTGAGACCGAGGATAATCCTGGCCCGGACCTTGTTACGAAACGCAAGTTAAGTGTAACGCACAGCCAGGTGTTTTGCCCGTAAAACCAGGGACGTCAGGCTATTCTTTTTATCGAGCTTGTGATTGCCGACCGGGTGCGGCGACAACAATCAGTGTTCCACCGATTCGACCGGCAGTATCGTTCAGAGATGACGGCTATTTTTCGGATGACTCCTCGGACTCGTACCAAACCTGGTCTTCGGAAAACCACTCATCGTCACCGATGTCGAGTTTACTCGTTGCTTTCGATTTTTTAGCGTGTTCTTTGACCAGACGCTCACAAATGTAGTCGAAGTATGTATCGGAGCCGTCAAATTCCTTGATGACTTCTTCGGTGGCCCGGCGGTCGCGTTCCACGCGGTGGTCCTTTCCATGCATCGGCTGTACCGGTTCGCCTCTCTCCCTGGCACGTCGCGGATTATCCCGTCTGTCCGCATGATGCTGGTAACGACAAGGGCAGGTTTCCACATCGCAGTCTTCAAGCGGTAGCACCGGTGCGTCAGTCGAAAGAAAACGAATACCCTTGAGCGCTTTTGACGTCACGCAGGACTTGTTCGTCGCGAGTATCGTAACCGCGTGATACGGGTCCGATCTTTTTTCGTTTTTTTTATGGTCCGGGCGTGACTGATCCACAGTTTTGCCGCTAAGGACAGACTGGAGAATTCTGAAAACGCCTGATTTGCTCGTGCTCATAAAAAAGCTCGCGGTTTTGGCCCAGCGCCCATCCTACACAGCAGCATATACCCGTCATGGGCGTATTTCACAATTTCAAGATTCTGTTGCAAAGTGTACCGCAGTAAGGCGTTTGACGTTGATGCATCGCGTTATTGCTGCTATGCAACAAGTCAGCTTGCCAAGGGCTCAAAATGGGCCTGAAAAAATCGCAGATATTCAGGTTCATAGACCATCTTCAGACCTCGAATATCCTGGCGAGTTCGATGCACATTGATGACGGCATCGACGACCATGTCCATGTGCGCCTGTGTATAACCTGGCGCGGCAGGGTCAGGCGGAGGAGTTCGAGGGCCGGTCGCCTGTTTTTTCCGGTTTCCGGATCGCGCCCGGCGGATACATTACCCCGCTCCATCGAGCGTATTCCCGCCCCCATGTAAAGCTCGGCCGCCAGTTTCCGAGCGGGATGGTCATCCTGCTCCAGGTGGGGCAGGAATCACTTCGCGTCGATAAACACCGCGTGCGAGCCGATCGGTTTGGTTTGGGTATTTAAAAAGGCCCGCTTAAGCGGGCCTTTGATTATTGATGCTTGTTGGTCGGATCAGGCGATCAGAAATTGACGCTGACTCCGATCGAAGCAACCGGATATGCCTTGAAATTGTCCAGCGCGCTTTGCAGTGCCGCGGTCTCAGCATCGAGTTCCGCCTGGAAAATAGGATCCTGCCCGATAGGGCCGGTGACACTCATGCCGACAATCGGCTCACCCTGCCAAAGCACGCCAACGTCAATATTCAGTCCGATCGTATTCGCAAGACGGAAATCCGCGCCAAAGCCTAAATACGGTGCCGTGCTATCGAAACCGATCACGTTGTTTATCGTACCCACTTCAGCGGCGGTGTAGGTCATGCCACCGATATCGTATGTCCCGCTGACCTGGCTGACCATCGACATCTCATTGCTGTTGGAAAACAGGCCGGCCGTTATCCGAAACGGACTCATCGGCGGGCGAAGATTCGCGGTCGCGTAAAAGGTGTCGAGATTCAGTGAAGTATCGTAGTCAATACCAGCTTCTACGGCGCTACTGTCATAGGTGTAACTGTTGAATCCACCTCGCACATCCAGGTAGGGAACCGGACGCCAGGTCGCTTCCAGACCGAATCCGAGGGTTCCGGCCTTTGCGCCGAACCACAGATCATCATCTGCAAAGGCACTTTGTGCGCCGAGCAGGCCCAGCCCAAGCAGGGCAATAGTCATTTGTTTTTTCACGGTAAAACCTCCGGTGTCCACCCTCTGGGTGTTGCATAATCATCCCTGACCGAAGCAGATTAGCCGCTGAGGCCCGGAGAATATGTGATTGAGTTCACGAAAGTGCCCGGGGGAATATTTACCCACAATCGTCGGTGGTTGTCTTTTGAGTAGAATCAAGACCCGCCAGGAGATGCTCGTTATGAAACTCTTTTTCTCACCAATGCTTTTGTTGCTGCTGATTTTGACAGGTCTCCCGCCTACGAACGTGCAGGCGGATAGCTCCACCGACATCAGGGAATGGCTGGTTCCCTGGGAGGCGTCCGGGCCGCGCGACCCGTACGTTGACCAGAAAGGCCGCGTCTGGTTTTGCGGCCAAAGAGGAAATTACATCGCTTATCTGGAACCCGATAGCGGCGAATTCAAGCGTTATGCGGTGGCAAAGGGCACGCACCCACATAACCTGATTGTCGATAAAGACGGATTCGTCTGGTATGCCGGAAACCGCAATGCACATATCGGGAAACTGAATCCGGCCAATGGAGAAATAACCAAATACCCGATGCCGGATCCTGATGCCCGCGACCCGCACACGCTGGTCTTTAATCGAAACGGCGACATCTGGTTCACGCTGCAGCAGAGCAACCTGGTCGGAAAACTGGAAACCAGGACCGGCAAAGTTCACCTGGTCGAAGTCCAAACGAACAGGGCACGTCCGTATGGCATCAAACTGGATAAAAATGACCGGCCCTGGGTAGTCTTGTTTGGCACTAACAAACTGGCGACCATTGACCCGCAAACGATGGACATGGAGGAAATCGCGTTGCCGCGATCGACAGCAAGGCCCCGACGTCTGGAAATAATGGACGATGGTAATATCTGGTACGTGGACTACGCAGGCGGCAGGCTCGGCCGTTATGCGCCCGACACCGGCGAGTTCAAGGAGTGGTCACTGCCCGGCGGCAAAAAATCATTCCCGTATGGTACCGCCAGAGACGACCGGAACCGCCTGTGGATCGCCGAATCCGGTATCGATCCCAACCGGCTGGTCGGATTTGATCCTGACACCAAGGAGTTCTTTGGGATGACCGAGGTGCCGAGCGGCGGCGGGACCATACGGCACATGTATTTTCACCGGCCGTCACGGGAAGTCTGGTTCGGCACCGACACCAACTATATTGGGCGATTAAGACTGACCGACTAGCCCACCCGCGGTAAATCTTCGTTCAAGAAGATATTGCCGAGTGAGAAATGACTGTGGTGCTCCCGGACGTTTCGATTGTCAAAACGGGCATTCAGTGACCGGCGTGAACAATTCGATGCGGCGTGCGACCCGGTCAGCGGATGATTCGTCGTCGTATACGATAGGCTCGGCGTTACTGGTATCCAGCGAAGATAACCGCATATTGAGCGTCGCGTATTGCTTCCCCTCGTGGCTTAACACCGCGCCGACATAAACTCCACAGCGACCGCAAATCACGAAATCCGTGGTCCTCGTGCCAAAGCGATACAGCGTCACAAGATCGGGATCACTCGCTAATATTTTCACAGTGCCACCTGGATCCCGCGCGGTCGCGCCGCCATGCGCCCTGCAAAAATCGCACTGGCAGTTACGCATGATCAAGGTATCCGGCGTAAAGACAGTCTTGAATTCATACGTGATATTACCGCAGTGGCAGGCGCCCTCGATCGTCGTCAATTTCTCCTCCGTGATCTTCGGTCTTCGCATCCCGCAATAAATATAGCTTATCTCAGAGTAACGGCCAGGATGACACTGCCGGCCAGACCCCGTTTCGTCGATTTCTGCAGTGCAGCTTGAACCCGCCAGAACCACGGTCTAGGGTATGCTCACCCATTGATTTCGGGGGAGAAAAACAATGAATACAAAAAGATTTCTGCTGGCCGCATTGGCCGCCTATGTGGTTTATAACGCGCTTGGAATTCTGGTTCATCAAGTCTGGCTGGACCCTGTTTACAAAGATCTGGCGGCGGTCTTCAGGCCAACGGAGCAAATGGACGGGATGATGTGGATTTTCTATGTGACCAGCGCCGTACTGACGTTGATGTTCTGTTTCATTTTCACTCGCGGATATGAGAATCGCGGCATCGGGGAGGGCGTTCGTTACGGTCTGTATATGGGACTGTTTCTGATGACTGTCCAGGCCTATGATTCCTATGTAATTTATCCGCTGCCGTACCACCTGGTCTTAAAGTGGTTTATCTCGGGCATTTTGATATTTATCGCCATGGGTGTGGTCGTTTCCCTGATCTACAAATCCGAAGAAGAATTATAAAGGTCGAAGTCCGCCCGATTATCTATCGGGCGGACTTTTGCTGGCAGAATTTGATCAACGAATAAATTCTACCCCGATGTGTATATTTCGAAGCCGTGCTAGTCTGTATGCGAGTGGGCTAAACTTGATTTGATAAAACCTGAACCGGTGGGCCATGTCTGATCTGATCCTGTTTCTCAAGAACCTGGCGTTCACGATCGTCGCGCCCGGGACGGTCGCTTTTTTGATTCCCTGGGTTATCGTTGGTCGCGGGTACACGCAACTTGGGTTTATGACCCTGATCTCGACCCTGCTTTTTATCCTGGGCGCAGCGATTTATCTGTGGTGTGTGTGGGACTTCGCGACTTTTGGCCGCGGAACGCCGGCGCCCATCGACGCACCGAAAAACCTCGTCGTCCATGGCTTGTATCAGTATTCGAGAAACCCCATGTACGTTGGCGTGCTCATCCTGATTCTGGCATGGGCCGCTTCTTTCACAGCTATCATTCTTATTGTCTATGCACTGATCGTCTTCGCCGTATTTCACGCGTTTGTGATCATGTATGAGGAGCCTCACCTGCGGAAGTTGTTTGGCGATTCGTATACCGAATATTGCGCCAAAGTTCCTCGCTGGGTACCTGACTTCCGGTCGAAATGAGCGGCTTTTTTGTAGAATACTCACACTATTCGCTCACCGATCACGCCCCGAAACCGGGTCGTTTCTCCTGACCATTCTAAAATCCATGTATCTGACAGCGCACAAGGTGTTGGTCAGGCAGGATTCATGAGAATTTGTCGAGCGTACAGATTCAAGCCGACTTAGGATGAGCGTCAAAATCCTGAGTCGCCCTGAAATTCATGATTGACCGGTGATATTTTTATGGGACACCGCTGCGTCTGTCCTGGGTTTCGTCAACCAAAACCACAATGCGGCGGCGAAAATGAGATTCAAACCGAGACCCAACACGCCGACCTCGGGACCGTAGATTTGCGTCTGTTCTATCCCCAGAGCGCCGACATTTTCGCCGAAACCATAAAGCGGGTAGTCGATACCGTTCCATACTGCATGGCAAACGCTGGGTACAACGATTGAGCCTGATGCCATGCGCAGCATTCCGAAAACAGCACCGATCAGAGCCGCATTCACCAGGTAAATAGGTATTTCGTCAGCGGGAACATCAAAGCCGGTATCAAGCGAAATTGCGGAAACATGCCATAGGGTGAAGGCGAGAGTAGTCCAGATCAGAACCTGCTTATCGGTTCGTCCCGCTTTTTTTAGCGTCGCCCATAGCCAGCCCCTGAAAAACCCTTCCTCGGTAATCAGGACCATAATAATGCCGATGGAACTCATTAATGCCATATTGAGAAACGTCTTGTTCCAATCGGCATTGCTGGTATCGATTGCGCCTCGCATCAAGGCGATCGCAGCGACCAGCCCTAAAACGAGTACTGGGTAAGCCAACGCCAGGCCATAGGTTTGCAGGTTTCCCCAGATAAGCCCAATTTCACGGCGGGAAAACTTTTGCAGGAACCAAAACAATCCAGCCAACGGAATCAATGGCAGTGCGCTGTACATCGAATAGCCGGTCGCATCCATTGCGGTCGTAATTGCGATCGCGATAGCCACGCCCAGGATTCCTGATATCAACGCCTTATTCATTATTGTGTCCGGTATGTCTGAATTATTTTTTCATCCATTGTAAGTCTGTCAAGGATCCGTGGACACTGCCTCTATCAAAATCAGGTCTCTACGCGCCAGGATGGCTTCAATCTGTCGCGGATGCAGGTAGCGAGCCAACTGTCCAGAGTTCAGGTTTTCCACCGTCAGCGACAGCAGCTTCGCGCGAAACAGGTCTGACAGACGCAGGGAAACCTTGCGTAACTGCTTTGGACGACGTTCCAGGGAACGGAATGCCTTGGAATGGTCGATAAAGGTCAGCATAAAATCTTTCTTCGTCCACATGATATTGGTCAGGTTGCGGTCCTCGTTGTACAGCAGGGTATCGAACAGGAAACGCAGCCGATACTGTTCGCTCTTGTCACAGTAACCGTCGAAGGCAACGTCTTGTTCGAGGCGATCTCGTTCATTGATAGCGGCTGGTATCCAGGCTCCAACCGCCCCTTGCTGGCCATCCACCTCGCGCAAGATGGTGACCGGCACCATCTGCAGATCGATCATGCGATCAAGTCGATAGGCCGCCACGTCATACTGGTAGCGATCCGACTCATTATCGCGACGTGGGTGATAACGGGCCGCCGTCTCCAGGCCGGGATCCGTATCCTCGTACTTGAATACGGCAAACTGTTCAATATCGCCCTTGCGCAGCAGCAGTCGCTTGGGTTTGGTGATTCCGGTACCTATGTATTCCGATTCTATGATCTCTCCATGGCCCAGGATGTCTTCCAGCTCCGCATCCCCCAGCTGCCATAATTTCCGGGACAGGCTTCGATCCAATATCAGTGGTTGTTGTGGTGACGGATTTCCCAGGTAGTGGATGTATTGATTGCCGCCCTGCTGGACCAGGGCACTGGGCTTGCCATCGTAAACGGATTTCAGCATACCCGTATCCAGCCTGATAACTTGGCCATCGAGGCGTTGAATGACGCCCTGGGGATTGGGCGTATGGCCAATGACCAATTGCCTGGCGCCTGCGCGTTTTAACAGGCGCTCGGTATTAAAGGATTCCGCGTAGGGGTGACACATTGCGGTGCCCCGATACCAAACGGGGCTCCGCTCGGAAAATATAAAGGCAGACTCCAATTCGACCATTGCCGAATACTTGTTTAACCAGTCGGGGCGATTTCCCCCATTTATAGCCAAACCCACCTTCGCCTTCGCATTCAGGTGCAGGCGCCGATCCTCGAAGCCCACATGACGGCTCAATATCCCCGCATCGCGCAAGGACTCGACCAGTTCCAGATAGCGGGCCAAATCATCCTTGTTGGTCTTGTTGATTTTCGCCAGTGACTGCTCGGCAATAGCGGCCGATATGCCGCCGTGTATGTAAAGTTTATCGTTGACCCGCAACACCAGGGGCAGTTCCATCAACCAGCTTCCCAATGCGCCGCCAGGAGCGTAAGCCTTTTGTAGCCCCAGGTAACCCGGCGGGTAAGATTTCTCAAACAGAAGTTGTAATTCTTCTTCCGGGAGACCCCTCTTGTCGGCACGAATCTCCGCCAGTAATGCTTGCCGTTCGGCCGCGGTTTCGTCCGCGGCAAAAGCCGCGAATTCCGGAGCGGAGACATAGCGAAAATCGCCACTCATTACCATGACTTCGTGATTGCCGAGCACCACATGAACGGCGCCGCCGGCAGCGGCAGCCTGATGATCGAGCTTCATCAACAGTTCCACCACTTCCCGAGAACCTGGTCCGCGATCAATAAGGTCACCGAGACTCACCAGGTGGGTTTCGCCGCCACGCCAGTTGGTGGCGTCGTCAATAACCTCGAGTTCCTGTAACAGGCTGACAAAATCACTGTAGGCGCCGTGTATATCTCCAATGGCTATGACACGAGACTGTGTATCAACTTCGAAGGGTTTGGCGGCGAAGGTGGCGGTGGCGAGCAGCAGGAGGCAAAACAGCAAATAGCGCATGTAGATACTCGTATGGATTTGATTGTTCTGGAGTATAGCCGAGACAAAAATAGATGCGCGACCTGGCGCCAGGCCGATCGGCCACAACAATCAACCGGATTGCAAGCGCGACGACGCGTGAAGCCGGGATCTGGTTATGGTGTTGCCAGCTTTTCGGCAATATAGCGATCGACGACCGAGTCGAGCAACGCAGCCCTCAAAGGGTCAGTATATCTGCTATTCTTCAAAAATATCGATTTTCGACCTGGCCGGTTTTATGAAATTCATTCATGAACTGCGACGCCGTCGCGTTTTCCAGACCGCGGCGATCTACATTGTTGCGGCGTGGATAATTCTCCAGGTTGCAGACCTCGCATTTCCCGGACTGGACATTCCAGAAAATGCCATCCGTTATGTCTGGATAGGCGCATTTCTGGGATTTCCTATCGCATTGGTTTTTGGCTGGCGTTATCAGATCACCTCGCAGGGAATCGTACGCACAGCGCCATTGGCATCCGGTGAATCGGCCGGTGATCTTGGTCTGAACAAAAACGACTACGTACTGCTTTCAGCACTTGCACTGATAGTAGTCGCTATAAGCTACGGCGTGGTCGGAGAAATTCGCCAGGTGGAGCAACCTTTTGGCGTCAGCACGTTCGGCCGCGAAATCCATCCCAACTCGATCGCCGTCCTGCCATTGAGTAACCTGACCGGGGATCCGGATCAGGCGTACTTCGTTGACGGCCTGCATGACGCAATGATTTCAGATCTATCGCAGATCAGTGCGTTGCATGTCACATCACGCACGTCGGCAAGCGTTTACAAGGATGTGGCAAAATCGATGACCGAAATTGGGCGAGAACTCGGCGTGGCCAATGTCATCGAAGGCTCGGTGTTTCGGACCGGTAATCAAGTCCGTATCACGGTGCAATTGATCAATGCAGCGACCGACGAACACCTTTGGGCAAAAAATTACCAACGTGACGTGACGGACATGCTCACGATGCAGGGCGAGATTGCGCGCACGATTGCGGAGCAGGTCAGGGTAACCTTGACGCCGGACGAAGTTGCGCGGCTGACCAGAACGCGCCAGATCGATCCGGATGTCTACGAGTCTTATCTCAAAGGCATGTTTTTTATGAAGCAACTCGACCCGGATGCGATACCGAAGGCATTGCAGTATCTGCACGATGCCATCGGTATCGATCCGCGCGAACCCCTTGCCTATGCAGGGCTTGCGCTGGGCTACAACACGATCGGTCATGGTCTCGATACCCACGGCGCTTTTCCAAAAGCACTGGCGGCGGCACACAAGGCGCTGGATCTCGACGAATATTCGGGGGAGGCCTGGGCGGCTCTTGGCGAGGCGCAGCTTTATTACGACTGGGATTGGTGGACCGCCGATGAGTCATTTAGGCGCGCTTTGCAGCTGAGCCCGAGCCTCGATCATGTGCGTGCTCACTATGCATATCTGCTGGCGCTACTCGGACGCGTCGATGAATCTTTTATCCAGGCCGAAAAA
Source organism: uncultured Gammaproteobacteria bacterium (assembly GCA_964568075.1). GTDB lineage: Bacteria > Pseudomonadota > Gammaproteobacteria > Steroidobacterales > MnTg04 > MnTg04. The sequence continues at coordinate 50,862 of CAZMOM010000011.1, read as the reverse complement.
GCGCGAGACTTAAGTCCTCTCGACCCGCTGTGGGCGTTTTTTGCCTCCTGGTTGTATATGACCGAAGGGCGCTGGGAAGAGGCAATCAGCGGCGCCGAGGAATGCATGAGTTTGTCACCGGGTTTCCCGTTCTGCCGGTACGGGCTCGGACAGATTTATACCGCTCAGGGCGAGTTTGAAAAAGCAATCGAGATACATGAAAAAATGGATCGGGGGACCCCGCCGGCCAACTGGTCTCTCGGCCCGACCTACGCGATGGCTGGTCGCCACGACGAAGCCCGCGAGATCGCCAAAGCGCTGGCGGACAATCCCACGCCGCGCGACTTGCTGCACCTGGCGTTGACTTACTCGGCAATGGGCGAGACGGACGAGGCATTGCGATGGCTGGAAGTAGCCTTTGAAGCCCGGTCAGACTGGCTTCCCTGGATCGTACTTGACAACGCATATGGGGGTGCGGTCGAACCATTGCGAAATGAGCCCCGTTTTCGGGCAATCGTCGCAAAGCTGAATCTGCCGCAATTTGATGAGCCGATCGTCGCCAATAATAGGGTGTCGAACCGAAGTAATTGACGTTCGCTTTCGGCCAGGAGAAAAGAAGACATTCAAAATTCAGACTCAGAATCCCCACCTGAGGCTCGCGGGCGGCCCAGTTCGTCAGACTTTCCTGTTTTGTCGTTCCAGGGCGAGGGGTGATCTACTCCACGGTTGTTGGTGGCGAGGTCTGTTCCATCAGTTCGTTGTTCCACTCGCCCTCGACATGAATGAACGCCTTGGCGTCCTTTACAAACGCGATGATGAGGTTGTGATTCAGATAAGCGTACACACCCGGTTGTCTAAACGTGTGCACCGCAGCGGCCGAGCCGCCCGCAACAACGTCCCAGGATTCGAGGCCTTCATCAGGGCGGTTGTTGAACTTCGCGTACGGCCAGACCCAATCACCGTGTCCGCCGATCAGGTGCGGCCATGACGGGTAGTTTGCCTGGGAATGCAGCATCAGCACCGTCTCGCCGACTTTCGCCTCCAGACGAATGTCCGCGGTGAGCGCGCCGGTCTTGCCGTTGAAGACCACATGGGTCGGAACGAGGCCGTCCATGACCTTCAGCATGTCGCCCATCTGATCGGCGAAATTCTTAGATCTCTTCCAGGTGCCATCCGGATTTTTCGGTACATAATAATCCTGCTCACCAAAGTAGAACACCCGGTCGTAGCGAATCGGCTTGCCGTAGCCATCGCGCAATCCTTCGCGCGGCAACACAAGCAGGGCCCCGTTGCCGCCGGTGACCACGTGATAAGGGACCATGGCCCCGCCGGGTGCGCAGTGATAAACAAACAACCCGGGTCTCGTGGCTCGCCAGGTCAGCACCACCTGCTGTCCCGGGGTGATCTGGGTCAATCCGCCGCCACCCAAAGCGCCGACAGAGGCGTGGAAATCCACGTTGTGCATCATCATGTTTGGGCCGGAGCCGTCGTTGACCGTAAAGCCAGCCTCTTTGGAGGCGCCGTTATGCAGGGTGAGTTCCACCCAGTCATACTGATGAACCACGGGTACCGGGCCCGGTACCGAGTCATCGAAGGCCATCTGCCAGACGAACACGCCAGGCGCGATCTCCACCTCGCGTTCCACGATGTCCATGCGAATCTTGACGAGTCTCGGCGGGCCGTCTGCCACTTGCTCGTGTTCCGGGAGAAAGGGCGGTGCGACCAGGGTTTGCGTGACGACCTCAGCGTCCGCCCGTTTGAAATTGACGATTTGAGGATCGGGCGGAATTTTCCAACCCGGCGCGTCCGCGGGAGGGCCCATCCCACAGCCGATTAGTCCAAGTACACCCAAAATAATCCCCGACACCTGTGCCAGCGCGGTAAACCTGTGCGATCGGCGGTTCATAGCTCCTCCTCACGTCGTTTTGACGATTGACCCCATGCTTCATTTGGGTATTGTATTGATTCTGACCGAATTCGATGAGGATGATAGCAAACTCTCCGGTCGCCGCCGACAAGAACTCATACTGCGGGGGATACGTATAAATACGTATACTGCGTATTCCAGGTTGAGTGATACTGGGCAGCTGAAACTCACAGGGGCAATCTCATGGCAGCAAAACCTTCCGCGATCCGGAAAAATAACTGGATCAATATTATTTTCTTCGCCGTAACCACCTTGGTGGCATTAATTGGTACTCCTCTTTATATCTATCAGTATGGTGTCACCGGCTCAGAAATCGCTTTGTTCGTGTTTTTCGTTATCGCTACGCCAATGAGTATCACTACGGGATACCATCGACTTTTTGCCCACGCGACTTACAAAACGAACGCGGTGATTCGTTTTCTGCTGCTTTTTTTCGGGGCCGCTGCGTTCGAACAATCAGCACTCCAATGGTCTTCACAGCATATAGACCACCACCGCTATGTCGATACCGACCTCGACCCCTATAGTATAAAAAAGGGATTTTTCTATGCGCATATGGGTTGGCTGATATTTTGGAAGCACGAAACCGACTATGAGAACGTAAAGGGTCTGGCAAATGATCCGCTGGTCAAGCATCAGCATCGGCATTATCTTCTTTGGGCCATTGGGGCGGGAATCGTCACGCCCCTCGTCCTAGGCGCTTTGACGGGTCATCTGTTAGCTGCCTTCATCTTGAGCGTCTGTCTTCGACTCACCGTCGTTTACCACCTGACGTTCTTTATTAACTCCATATGCCATATGTTTGGCAGATCGACCTACGATATTTACGCAACGGCGAAAGATAACTGGTTTATTGCCTTTCTCACCTTTGGCGAGGGCTACCATAACTTTCACCATCGGTTTGCCGCTGACTATCGCAATGGCGTGCGCTGGTACCAATGGGACCCGAGTAAATGGACTATTGCGCTCCTGGAAAAAACAGGCCTGGCCTGGGATTTGAGACGGGTTTCGAATTTCCGTATTCTTGCAGCTCGGTTGGCTGGCGAAAACAGGCGGGTAACCGATTGGCTTGCACGGGATGACAAAAACACGGAATTTCTGAAGTTAGGCGAGCTTGTCCAGTCGCAATACGACAATCTCAGGCAGAACCTGGTCAAGTGGGAAGAAGCCGCCAGGGAATACAAATCGATGTTGCAACGCCAGGTCGTCGATTACTCGAAAGAGGTGCGGAAATCGGCACGGCGGCAACTGGCAGAGGCGCGAAAGCAATTTGATTACACGCATCGAGACTGGAAAACGCTGTTGAAGCAATATCCTGCTACTGCATGAAGGGTACTTGCTGTAATATCGACGCCGACTTGGCTTTTTTACCAGACTGACGTTTGAGTCATGTACGAAGGCGAACGATTTAACAGCATCAGTCACCTGGTCGGCGCGTCGCTGGCGCTCGTGGGCGGCGCTGTGCTAGTGACCTTCGCCGCTATGGATGGCGATGCCAGCAAGATCGTAAGCTACAGCGTTTACGGCGTTACTCTGTTCCTGCTCTATCTCTTCTCTACGCTCTATCACAGTCTGCGTGGCCCGGCCAAAAGGGTTTTCCGAGTGCTGGACCACCAGGCTATCTACCTTCTGATCGCGGGGACATATACGCCGCTCGTATTGGTAGCACTCAAGGGCCCGCTTGGCTGGTGGATGTTCGGAGCGATCTGGGGGTTGGCGGTGTTCGGTATGGTCCTGGACGCTCTGCCGCGCCGGGGACGAGTGGTCCCGCTGATCGTCTACCTGGCCATGGGCTGGCTCTGCGTGTTCGCTCTGGACAAGATCGTCGCCGCCCTGCCGCCGGCAAGTTTTGCCCTGCTGCTGGCGGGTGGAATTTTCTACACCTCTGGCATCGTCTTCTACGTCCTCGACCACCGGTATTCCTGGTTCCATGGGGTCTGGCATCTGTTCGTACTCGCCGGTAGCGTTAGCCACTACTTCTCGATTCTGCTCTTGTACTGATGTATCCACATAAGCGGCGCCTTAATCTTTGCAGGCGTCGTCCCGGATTAGTTTCTCGCGGCGCCCTGGCGAGCGCTCGCCTAAATCCTGCACAAATTTCAGGATTCATCTTATTCCTCTCTGAGCCATAACCGCTCGCAGCAATAGTTCGCTATTTAATCAGCGTGCAGCGATTCTTCAGATGGCCCTTCCAAGGGCACGATTGAAATCTTCGTCCGTAACCTGACGAAACGCATACTTGTAACCGAAGTACACAGCAAGCCCGTAGAACAGTACGTCCATTACCTCGAACGTCGACGTCAGTAACTCGAACGTGATTCCCATATTCAGTTGCACGAGAATTTCCAGGAACGGTACTCCTTCGCTAGCGGCAATGAAGTATGTAATCGTCAGGACGTTGCCAATTACACAACCGATTAGCGACAATGCTGCGCCCGCAACACCAAAAGTTGGATCGATTCCCTTGCCAGCAAAACGAACTGAGAATCCGACCATTATTCCGATGCCCACGGCCATCCAGCCTATTTGATACTCCGTCAATATCGTAACGACGGCCCAGATACCAGCGCCTAGCAATGCCGCGGCAAACCCAGCGAGTGCGCCAGCGAGCAAGTTTTGTTCCGATCGCAACGTATTCATGGCCAATTGCATCTGCTGATCCGATATCACTGGTTCTTCGGGCGATTGTGTATCCGGACTGGTTTCTTCGTTCATGGGATTCTCTCCTTGATCATGACCATCTAACCTGGATTGGCACCGATGGCACTGCCTATAACGTTATTGAGAACATACAGTTCGCGAAGCGCATTTTGAGTCGGCGGTCACGTATTTTTCTCTGACCGTCCAAAAGCGGCTTCACTGATAGCTTTCATCTTGACAGATTTACCAAACGATACGACAATGCTGCTGATCAATAACAGATGCGCGATCCATCGTCCTGATCTTCGCAGCCGAACTTTACACCCTGATGTTGAAGGCAATTCAGGTATTGTTCCGTGCTAACATAAAAGTACTCCCCAATACAGTTATTCATCGCTTGCTCCTCTTCAGCCGATAGCGTCCTACACGAATACAGAAAATCCCGTCCGCTGCTAGCACAGCAATTATTGATCAACCGGCATGATCGGTGCCCAATCGGAAACCGATACCGGCCTGTCAGGACAAATACCATGTCACCGGAAGCGATGGACGCATAACGTGACTGCCATTCAAGCTCATTACGCCCGGCGGCCCGGAACGGGCTCGTACGATCCGGCTGGCTCATTTTTGCGATCAGGTGAAGAAAGTATCCAGTGCACTCCTGTTCAAGCGTATCCCGGCTATCGTTATCGATTAAACCGGTAACCACGACAGCGCAAATGGTTTCCATCAGCGCACCATTGTCTGTGCGAGCGATATGTACGGAAGATTGCATGAATGGAATTCCAGTCAGGGAAGCACCGGATGAAAGGTTAAAACCACGTGCTTGATCCGTCACAAAATCAAACAACGCCTTATTGGTAGTTAATTCTTCGTCGGACTCAGCGCGGCAAATGCCCGTGGAGAGCAGAAGTATTGCCAGCGCGAGCTGAATTAGAGTTTTTTTGATTTTCACACCTCAGCAAAGTGTACAAGGGTCGAATTCAATTTCCTCGATCAAGACAAGGAAAATGGTGCAGGTATTAAGTTGATTAGTCAATCAAGCTGGATCGCTGATTCGGAATTGCCGATTCCGACATTACCGTCAGAAGTCTATCAGCAGCGGATGCCGGTTATGGTCAAGGTGCCGAGTGAATGGTGACTTTTCGACCGCGTTGATTCGGCTATCTGCCAGGTAGTGAGTCGACAAGAAAAGAAGTCACGTGAAAGCCTTAGAAGCTAACACCGGCACCGTAATCGGAATCTGTGCCCGTTTTCATTTTTGCATTCAATTAGGAGTATGATCCAACAGACCGAGGTAAGACCATGGCGCAACTGCTCAGTCGAGTCCGATCCGTCGTCACAATCGCCGCTGTCTCCACGGTTGTCGTATTGGCCGGTCTTGCAGCTCCTGCCGTCACTCACGCCCAAAACACACAAACACAGCAACAGAATTTTCAGTTCCATTACCAAATTGGCGATCCGTCCTTTGTCGGGTTTGACTGGCCGTGGCAGAGTCCGAATCTGTTCCAGGTATTACAAGACAGTGGTGTCGATGTCGACGCCCTGCTGCAGGCGTCCGGTCATGGCATCGACTGGCTGCTGGCGAACACCGGCACGACGACCGAATTCCTTCTCGAACGCTCGCAGGTTTCGGTCGGGTTTCTGCTGAACGCATCGGGTCAGACCACGGACTGGCTGATCGGTGAACTCGGCAAAGATGCCGACTGGATCCTTGATCAGGCGGGTCACGGCAGCGACTGGCTCCTGACTCGTACCGGCGCGGCCACCGACCAGCTCCTCGCCTGGGCGGATAAGGATGCCGACTGGTTGCTCGGCCAGCTCGACAAAGATGTCGACTGGCTGCTGGACCGTACCGGCCACAATGTCTCATGGATGCTGAACCGGGCAGGCAAGGGCAGCTCATGGGTGGCCAGCCAGGTCAAGGGCATACTCTGCAGCCATCTCAGCGGAATGGCAAAAAGCGGGTGCAACGCCACCGTCGATGCCGTCAAAAACAGCGTTTCCAAGCTTCTCGGCCTGCTTGACCGGACCGGTGCGTGGTGGCTGAACCGGGCGGACAAGAGCGTGGACTGGTTACTCGGAGCCGCCGGCCGGAACACCGACTGGATGCTCTCGCAGGCCGGCCGGAACCGGACCTGGCTTTGGGAAAAACTCGGCAAAGACGCGGACTGGCTGCTCGCGCACACGGGTAAAACAAAGAGTTGGCTGCTAACGCTGGTCGGGCACGATGCCGACTGGTTATTGCAGCGCGCGGGACAAGGGAACAATTGGTTATTCCAGCGCTTGGGCAAGAATGCGAGCTGGCTGCTCCAACAGACCAACCACGACGCCGACTGGGTGTTGGAGCAGATCGGCTGGCGGATGAGCGAGGCCGAGTTAAGATTCACCTCGCTGTTGCGGTTGCAGGTTGTGACCAGCACCGGGTTGGAGCTGAATTATCCCGGTGCGACACAGATTCAATATGTGCCGGGGACGCCACAGACCCCCGAATACGAGCGCCGTATTGTCGTGCTGACCGGGCAGATCAAGGCTGCCGAGGGGTTGGGTGCGACCAATGCGGGAGTGACCCTGACCTACACCGATCCTACCGGGGTTTCCTTTTCACAGACTGGCGACGCGGGCGTGTTCAACCAGGATATGGCCATCACGATTGATACCAGCCGGCGTATCTTTCGTGATACGCGTCATGCTGACGGCTGGCTGCTGACTCTGTGCATCCCGCTCAAGGAAATTATTTCTGCCTTGCTGGTCGAGGTTCCACCAGCCGCGGCGACTACGCTTTTACTGGTGCCGGACGTGATGATGCAGATCAATGGTGACGTGGGCATTCGATTGCGACAAGAGCAGGTAACCCCGGCGATGGGCCAGATCGATACCATCAGATTTTCGCAACCGCAGCCGGCTTACGAATTCCAGATGAATTACTCGGGCAACAGGTATGCCGATGCCCGGCTGAACGGAGGGAGCTGGGGCTTTGCCTGGGGTCTGATGTGCGGTCCGGGTGTCGGAATTTCGATGGGCTATGACATCCCGGGCGGGCAGACCCTGGCCGAGGCCGGTCCTGGCGCGATGAGTGACCAGCAATCCGTGCGCTTCGTGCTACCGCCACCGTCGGATTGGCAACGACAGCCACGGCCGCCGACAAGACCGTTACCGGGCCGAACCCCGCTGCCCATACAACCGTCACCCCAGCCCCAGCCAGTGCAGCCGGTTCAACCGATCACTCCACAGCCATCGACACAGCCGGTACAACCGACCGAGGATCAGCCCCCGCCGATGCAATTGCAGCCAAAGCAAGAGTCCGACGACTGAGAAATCAGTATCGGTGTCAAGTTAGCGTGTGTGGGTCAGTTTCCAGGCCGGCAAGAATTACCTCACCAAAGCACTCACCCAAGCCTATTAGATGCAGACGCCAGATTTGGCAAGGCTGTCGGGCGAACCGGGATTGGACAACCGCACTAAATCGGCGATTCGGCAGGTAATGACTGCCACGACAAGAGGTGACACGAAAGCTTTAATAGTTAACAGCGGCACCGCAATCCATTCCTAAAACCGCCATCGCAAACCTGCTGCGATACGACTGGCCGAATCGCCGGCCAATTGGATTCGACTGCCATCTTGCAATGTTATTTGATATCGGTTGCGAAGTTGCCTGCCGACGCTGGCCGTAAGCGTTAGTTTTTCACGTACCTGCCAATTGAATGTCCACTCAAGAGCATAGGATTCATAGACAAACTTGGAGCGCTGTGTTCGATCCTCATCCAGAACGTACCATTCATTGCCATCAGGCGTGATTCGCAGCACGGAATTTAGTTTTGGCGATAACTGGTGGCTCAGCCGGGCAGCGGGGTACCCCAGTTCAGCTTCCCAATCCGGATGAAGTTGCCAATGGACACTGATCAGAGGATAAATTTGGTAACTTCCGAATCGATGATCGCCGCAGATGCCATACTGTAAACTCACCTGATCGGATAAGTGCCTGTCCCAAACCAACGCTGCCAGCAGTTGCAAAGCATCAGCCGTGTACCTGCCGGGGTGATTTATGACATTGGAAGAAGCAGACACGGCAGGCGCGATGCTGACACGAAAGTTTCTGTGGTTATTTTGGCTCAGCTTATGAAACGGCAGGAAAAGAGTGTGCAGATGGCCGTTAGTACCAGGTGTGATTCGGTCGAAATTGATGATGGTGTAACGGTGACCGAATCCGAATGACAGGCCGTTGTCTTTGGATTTGACTACCAGGTCGAGGTCGTAATTCTCCTGCCTGGCATTACCCAGGTTTCCCTCCAGGGAAGACTGGTTGTGCTTGTTGAAGTCAGTCGAAAAATACGAATCAGAAACCGGCTTCTGGCAGATATCAACGCTAGCTAAACTATCCGGGACGCAGGCCAGGTAGAGCCACAAGGCGGCGAGGCTAACGCAAAAAGGGGTAGGGTCTGCTTTCCGCATAAATGCTAGAATTTCCCGCTGGCCAAAATCTCATCGATTGGCGCAGACTCGATCGCCAGTCCTGTTAGGTTCGAGATATACACAAGTTGTCCGCGGAATCGGTGCCGGCGTTAAGTCATTTAATTGCTTAACATCGGCACCTTAGTCTTTCCCTTGTTTGAGGCTCGCTAAATCTGAACCCGCCGGTTTCTGGTACAAGCGCAACCCGAATTCCGGCACGATTGCCAGCAGATGATCGAAAATGTCCGACTGGATGTCTTCGTAGGCAGCCCATTCGGTCGTGTTCGTGAAGCAGTAAATCTCCAACGGCAGTCCCTCGGGCCCCGGGGCGAGCTGACGAACAATCAGCGTCATTTCCTTGTGAATCCTCTGGTGATTCTTCAGGTAGTTGTACGCGTACGCCCGAAATGTGCCGACGTTGGTCAGCCGCCGTTTGTTAATATCCGCGTCCACCTCGGTCGCGAGTCCCGCGTTGTAATCGGTCAGCTCCTGTTCCTTGTTCCTGATGTAGTCTTTCAGCAGCGCGAAACGCATGAAATAATCGACTTCGTCCTGCGTCTGAAAGCGGATCGACGACACGTCGATAAAAATGGCACGCTTGATCCGCCGGCTCCCCGACTGCGACATGCCGCGCCAATTCTTGAACGAGTCCGTGATCAGCCGGTGCGTCGGGATCGTGGTGATCGTCTTGTCCCAGTTCTGCACCTTGACGGTGTGGAGCTGCACATCGACCACGTCGCCGTCTGCGCCGAACTGCGGCATCTCGATCCAGTCACCGATACGGACCATGTCCTGCGCGGTGAGCTGCACGCTGGCAACCAGTGACAGGACCGTGTCCTTGAACACCAGCAACGAGATAGCGGTCATCGCGCCGAAACCGCTGAGTAGCAACAGCGGTGAGCGGTCCAGCACCGCCGCTATGATCAATACGCCGCCGAGAATCCAGACGACGATCTGCACGAGCTGCACGAATCCCTTTAGCGGGCGTTCCCTTGCGAGCGGCGAGGCCGCATAGATCGTATTTGCCGCGCTGAGCATCGCGGTCACCGCCAGCGTCAACATCAACACCATATAGCCCATCGCGACGTTTCGTATGAGCTGCGCGCCGCCTTCCGGCAGACCGGGGACGAACGGCACGCCGACGAATACGATCAGCGCTGGCACGACCTGCACGAGACGACCGACGACGTTGTGTGTGACCAACGCGTCGTCCCAGGTGACGCTGGATCGTTTGGCGAACGCGCGGAGTGTGCCGACCAGGATGCGCTTGGCAATCAGGTTGATAACGATCGCACCCGCCAGTAGCGCCAGCAGGCCCACGCCGGGCGGCAGGAGGGGGTGAATCGTGCCGAGTTGTTCGAACATTTTTATGGCGAATCCGGAGTGAGCGTGCGGCAATGGTATCACCCACTCGTGGTCGTCATTCACATGTAGTTTGCGAACTGCTACCGGGATTTTTTGGTTTATAGAGAGGCAGACCACGGTTTCCAGCTGCAACCATAGCCTGTCACCGATATTTTATTTCGCAGGCAGGCTCGAGTACAAGGTGGCGATGCTTTCTATCATTGAGTCACTGCGCGGCAAGATCACTTGATGCATCAGAGAACTGCCGCGATTACCATCGCGGTACGCTGTTAAGGTTTTTATGAGATAGCCCCTGTTTTGCCCTCTAATTTTTGGAAAAACGTACAAGGGGCGTTCAACATCATCGCCATGACATCGGTCGCATACCTCAGCGAGTTTCTGCACAGGCACCAGCTTTTCAACCTCTGCAGCTTTGGGTTCCTGATTCGCGTAGAACGCGGCCAGATTCTGGATATCTTTATCGCTGATATCGACGACAACTCTGTGCATGACATGATGCAGGCGAGTCCAATCCTGATAGGCCTTGGTCGCACTAAGCAAGTAATGAGCATCCTGGCCGGCAAGGCTTGGTGTTGCCGCGTCGATACTGACTCCGCGAAACCCATGGCAACTGCCGCAATTGGCGCTCAGAGGCTCGCCGGCAGATGCATCGCCAAAAGATGGCGCTTCTTCGCGTTGTACCGGCGTTTGCAATGCGTAATACCGTCCTATGTTTTCTAAATCGCCCTTGCTGAGCCCGCTCAACATGTGCTCCATTGCTGGAGTACTACGCGCGCCATCCAAATAAGCCTGCAATGCGGCGACAATATATAGTGGTTGCTGGCCCGCTAAACTGGGCACATTGGGAATATTGCGGTTGCCATCTTCTCCATGACAATTGGCGCAGGCCGCGGTCGCAGCCTTACCCTTTTCATAGGGAGTCAGGGTAAGATCTTGCGTCTCCTTTTCCCCGGCACCTTCGAGTGGCGGCAGAGCGGAGTAATAGCGGACCACCTTATGGATATCCGTATCACTCATGAGCGTTGCCATACCCCGGAGCGCGCCATGAGTACGATTCCCCTCCGTATAGGCACGCAGGGATTCGAGCAGGTACTCCTCTCGTTGTGCCGCCAGATGTGGGATATAGGGGGTGGCACCTCTGCCATCCAAATCATGGCAGCCGATACAATTTGCCTGTGCAAGGGATTTGCCAGCAAGATTATTCGGTGCCAATTGCTGTGCAGTTGTGGATTCTACTGTCGATTCTTGTTTATCCGTGCAACCTATCAGCATTGCCGGTAGAACAAGGCATAACGCAAGATGCTTCATTGACAACCTCGGGGATCGAGACACGGTTGGAAAATTACTTGTTTCCCATTAATTCCGATTTGATCAAAAATCAATATAAAATCGAGCCCAATTAGCAAAACGTTAGCATGTGTTTTGGTAGCTAACTATTGTGACTAATACCTATTCGGGGACTGGCCAGTTAATGGAAACCTGGCCAATTGAAGCTCAATAAACTGGTCATTTGAATCTATCTGACGCACGTAACCTGCAGCCATCGGGGCGACGCTCGCGAACGGAACGCGTAATAATGTGACCAGGTAAAGGACCAGCCTCTTCCATTAAACCCCATCCATGTCGGGAGAGCATGGCTCGTCTTTTTCGACGGGATGGCCATTCTTTCCATCTTGCAATGGCATATGGGTTGGCAGCCGGTATCGGCTCCGGATGGCCCCGGCGCAAAGCCCTCGCCCAACAAGCATCTCTTGATTACGGCTTACCCAAACAGCACCTTTTCCCAAAAACCAAGCAGAACCAATATCAGTAGCATCAGCCCGAAAATAATCAGAAACGCGCCCAATATCTTGGAAGAAAGTGTCATCAACCGCGACGGAGCATCTACCAGATACTTTTCAAGCTCGCCTGTCTCAACCAGGCGCCTGTATTCCAGCGTGTGGTCCCGCTTGAACTCTTCTAATGGCAGGGCTCCTGTGAACATGACAATATCTTGCGGGAACTTGTCCGGTCTGAAGTGACTATTGAAGTAATGTACGGTGAACAGGAACACAATGGCCAAAAACGCTTCTTCTCCGTGAAGTATGGTTGCCACATTGAACACCCGTCCTGGCAAAACGGAGGCTGTCGCTTCCGGGAACCACAGAATAAAGCCTGAAATGCCGATAATTACCATGCCCCAAAACGGAGCCCAATAATCGAATTTCTCCCAGTAGGTCCAATGGTCGAAAATTGGTCGCGACCTTTTACCGACGAACCATTTAAACATGGCTGCGATATCCCTGAAGTCCTGCAGATTGGGCATCAGGGACACAGGCCCGAATAGCTTGAAGGTTTTCCGGTTCCGAATCATGTAGTAAGTGAGGTAAGCAATATTTCCCAAGAACAGGATAGTGAACGTCGCCGCTCCAATTCGGTGTATCAGGCCCGCTACTTCCGGTCCTCCAAGCAATTTCATCACTGTCGGTGCCCAGAAACTCTCAGCGTAAAGCAGCCCGGTACCTGTCAAAGCCAGCGTCATTATTCCTATCGCAAATAAGAGGTGAACAAGACGCCACATTCGGCCAAAGCGCCGGACGTATTTCCCTTTTTCCAGCCCCAACTTGTCCATCTCGACATGCGGCCGGGTCTTACCTTGCTTACGATCCTTGTACTCCCTGTAGAACCATAGCCCCATGTGCGTCCAGAAGAAGGCGAACACGCCTGAAAGTAACGCAATCATGAATTTGGACGTGACCCACATATAGGGAAAGCGGCCAAAGTCATGCCTATTACCGTGGGGCTCAAACGTAACGAACCCTGCGGTGGCATTCTCATGACATTTTTGGCAGGTCTTGAGGCGATTTTTCTTGTGCACTATTGACGCTTCGTCATCCACTCTCTGGATTTCGTGGTGCCCGTGACAGTCGAAGCACTTGGCCGTATGGGCATAGCCCAAAGTGTTCACCTGGCCGTGGTAAGTTGACATATACGTTTCCAGTTGGCTGTTATGGCAACCTCCGCAATTCTTGGTGACTTCCAGTCTGAATGGATCGCCTTTTGGACGTGTGATCTGGTGTGCCGTATGACAATCTATGCAAACTGCTGCGCTTGGGTTTTCATTCAGCGTAACTTCCCTGCCATGAACCGACGTTAAATACTGGTTCCTCTGGACGGGGTGGCATTTTGCGCACATGTCTGGAGTTTTTAGCCGCATCTCCTTGAAGGCCTCGCTTTCCGTTTCTTTCCACTGGGGAGACAGGGTGCGGGTTATCGGGTAAACATAGTGGGCATCATGGCAGTCATAACAGTTTGCGTTAGGCCTCAACGGGTCTTCCTTATTGGGCTGGGCATGAATTGACCCCATATAGTGCTCGATTTGTTGCACCACGACGCCGATTCTTGGGGGTTCCTGTTTCTCGATTTTTGGCTTACCGTTTTCCTCCCACACAGACTTGTGGCAGGTTATGCAGTCAACTTTTCTTTCAATACTATTTCTGTGCGGAATCTGACTGATGTCCTTGTGGCACTCCACACAAGACCGCATACCATGCACACTTTGACCGAAATTTTCCGAGGATACGTGCAGCTGCCGCATCTCTCCATCGCCTGAGGGGAAAGCAAACCCTTCGATCCCATGACAGCCCAGGCAAGCTGCGTTTTCAGGATTTTGACCGCCCCCTTCGGTGGCGTCCGGACTTCCGAAATCTCCCTGGATTAAGGCTGCCTCTACGCAACCTCCCCACATTCCTGCCAGCAGAATTAAACCCGTAAGAATCGCTGCTGATAAATTATGAGCACGCATTGTCTTCGATAGCCTCGCTCGTTGAATAAGACCAGACGATTCTCCGAATACAGCACATCCCGAATTTTAAGGGCTGAATAAGGCTCATTTCCAATCCACGCATTGACCTTACGATCGACGCGCGGGTTCTTCGCTGCTGAGAAAGTATTCTGAGACTACTAACGTAGGTGTGTTTTTTTTATTCGGGATTATACGTATTGGGACGCTGAAAGGACGTGTATATGGTGTGTTCAGGTATACGCGTAACATAACCTCGATACAGTGCTGGCCGATCGCAGTCTGATTTGGAGCAGAAACGGCATCGGTAACTTTTCATTGCCGTGCCGGCGCGGTATTCATTCTCTTGACGACAATATCGATGACCTGAAAATAAAAGGGGGCAGACCACGATTTTCAGGTGAATTCGTGGTCTGTCCCCAGTTACGGTCGGATGAAACGGGGAGGGGTGCTAGAAGTCGAAAACGTGTTCGAGCTCGATGTTTTTGGGTCCGAGGCTTTTCAGCGCCTCGCTCAGGTTTTCGACCCGCACAACATATACGGATCTTTTCCTGTTTTCGGGCGAAATTACCATCGAGTTGAACAGGAACCGGGCTTTGTCAGGCTGCATCTCGATGCTCTGATCCTCTACCGTAGTCACCAGGATCTCGTCGTTGCCCGATATCTCGACAAATTGCGCGCCCGCCGCTGCCAGTTTCGGCACGATCTGGGTGAATCCTCCCCAACGCGGCAAGGTAATGACGAGATCGCCATCGCCAAAGTCTCGCAATACATTAATCCTCGGATCGATTTCCGGCAGGTTGGCGACGTCGGCAATCACATGCATCGTCACCAGGCCATCTGATGCTTCGTAGGCGGTTTTCGCGCCAAAACCGATTGCTTTTGCATAAAGACTCTTGAATCCAAATTCCACCGTGAACATCAGTTTGCGTTCCAGTTTGCGTATGAAGTTTGCACCGAAGAACGGCGTGTCAGTCCATATGCGGGCCGCATAGCTCCAAAACGGGAACTTGTACCAGGCCTCGGTATAAATAAGATCGCCGTATGCCCGGTGGGCCTCCTGTATCAGCAGGTCCTCGGGCGTGTCGGCGGATGCCGTCCAGCGCGTGAATCGGCCGATGGTATTTTCATATGCGCCTTTTGCGATGAGTTCCGCAGAGGTGCTGACGCCGATGACCCAAAGCACTGTCTGGTACTCTGAGTTTTGGGGATACAGGCCGTCCGTCAGCACGTTGACCCTGTCATACAGTGACCAGTACTCATCGATCGTCGATATGAAAGGAAAATCGCTCGGGTTATTGCCGCGCTCGAGAAAGTCGGCGTACTCGTTGGGATTGAATACCAGGTACCACTCCGGCAATGTCAGGAAGGTTTGCTCCTCGCCCTTTTTGTAGCGATCGAGGCTCTCCAGGTACTCGTGTATTTGTGATTTATTCGTCGGGTAATATTTTTCCCATAGCTTGTTTTGAAAGCGATTGTCCGGATCGACCACGTATTTTACAAAAAAGTATTTGTCGGCATTCGGGTAAGCCGCACGGAACTGTGCCATCGTCGCGTGCGGTTGATAGGGCAGATAGTAGCTTCCATTTTCTGCAATGATCGCGTCAATCATCTCCCGAGTCCAGATACCCACTTGCTCCCTGTCTTTGTCAGTCGTTCCCTGGCTGTAATAGACGACAAACGCAAAAACCTCATCGCGTGCCCAGGCCAGGTAGGAGCCGGGGTCCGGCAGCGCATGACGAATCGACACATTGACGACATCCACATCGTGTTTTCGAAAAATTGCCCGCATCTTTGGCACGAAGTCTTCGAAGCGCTCTACCGGGATGAAGTATTCCTGTAGCACCCAGGTTTTCTTACTGCGATCGCCTTCACCGAGCTCACGAACGTCGTAGCTGGCCTCCCAATTTCGCCACGCGACCCGATCAGATGAGTAGTAAACGGGATCGATGACCGCGGATCGCATCCATTTACCGAATGAACCGGTACTCGTAAAGCTGACCAATTTTGGCAGCCAAAAATAACTCTCGTCCGTTGCGATCAAGCGGTCGTCAATGGTTAACGGTTCTTCAGTCACGTACCAGCTAACGTCCCGCAATTCCTCGTAATCGGGTGGATAAATATCTGCGTTGTGGAACACGACTTTGTCATTGTCGCGCACGTTCTTGGCAAAGTGCTCGTGATATTCCGTGATCGGCATGGTCTTAGTGCGACGACCCAGTTTCTCGTTTTTCGCGAGCTCAAGCGTCACTTCCGTAATCACGCCGATGCCGCCGTATCCGCCGATAGCCGCGTAATACAAGGCTTCATTTTTTTCCGGCGTCGCCCGAACGACGTTGCCATCGGCAAGAACCAGCTGAATGGCTTTGACCGAAGAGATGATCGGGCCGTGGCCGATGTAACGTCCATGGACGTTGACGCTCAAAGAGCCGCCTACGGAAAAGTTAGCGTAAGTTTGCATTATCTTGACGGACAGATCGTGTGGATCGATATATTCCTGCAATTCCCGCCAGGACATGCCGGACTGGACGGTAATCTCGCTTTCCTCAGGCGAGAACGACACCACCTGATCGTAATCCCGCATGTCGAGCTGCAAACCATTGTCTATCGCGGTCTGGCCGCCCATGCTGAAACGACCACCGCCAATCGAAATCGGCCCGCTGCTGTTGGTGATCGCAGCGACAATTTCGTCTACCGATCGCGGTGCGACTACGTCGGCCATCGGAACCGGATTCAGCTCGGTTATGTCGTTAACGACATATTCGTGTAAATTTCCGCTGTAATCGTCGTCGCCGCTCAGCCAGACGACGATAATGATGGCGGCAAAATACGCGATCAGCGAATACAGCAGGAAGCGGCGTACCTTACGCAGGATTATCCTGAATTTACTCACTTTCAAGGCAGTCATGGCTATCCTATGGTCGATTCGCGTCAATATAATGGCTGCGGGAAAAAGGTACAATACAAGGACTATGGCACGATTGGCCACAGGGAGTCCTGAAGATGAACAGACGTAACTTTATAGCCGCGCTGGGCGCTTTGTTAACGATACCGGTAACCGGCAAGGTTCTTGCTGATGCGATGTTTAACATTGACAATGAGATCGGCAATTTCCGCTACATCTATTCAAATCCGGAGTTAAGACACGAGTTTCTGAATTTCCTGACCAACGTTTTTCACCTGTATCCCGAGCACGAATTTCACGAGGCGCTGATCAAACTGACGAAACCGGGCGTATCCGATGAGGAGGTTTATAAAGCCTTACTGGCAGAGCTCGATGAGATACGCCCGTTCCTGGGCGCGTTGCGATACGCGATTCCGGCGCTGAAAAAACAGAAAGAGATCATGGCCGATCAGACGTTAACGTTTCTCGATACCGAGGTGCGCTACGATGGGTATCTGGAAATTGGCTCAACGGGACGCTACATCAGTGTTCTGGAAAATCGGCTGGACATCGCGGGCGACATTTTCCTACTGCACACGAAAGAAGGCGGGTACGGTCCCGAGGACATCGTCGAGCGCGGGCAACTCACCAAAATCGGCGAGCATGTCGAGATGGGGGACTATTCTTCGGAATTCACAAAGACCATTCCCAAGGATTCGCTCGACCTGGTGACCGTCTATATCGGTTTTCACCACTGCCCGCTGGAAAAACGAAGAGAGTTCATTTCATCGGTATTCAGAGTCATCAGTCCCGGTGGCAAGCTGATCCTGCGTGATCACGATGCTCACAATGAGGACATGTGGCGGACTGCGGCGCTGGCACATGACACCTTTAATGCCGGCATTGAGCAAAGCTGGCAGATCAACAGGAACGAAGTGCGAAATTTTTACTCCTTGGAGTTCATCATCAAATACCTCGAAGATCTCGGGCTGAAATACGATGGACAGACACACTTTCAACCTGGCGACCCGACACGCAATGGCCTGATGGGATTTACGAAGGTTTAATGCGCTGCGACTGGAAAAAATAATACGAGCCAACAGTCTGTCCTGACGAATGAGTCGGGAATAAGTTATTCAGTTGTGAGCCAGTTTCCAGGGCGGTAAGAAAATACTACATGAAGAAAGGTGACAGATCGCGGTTTCCAGCTGAAGCCGTGGTCTGTCACCTGTATCGTTTTATTTGTATCGCCAGGACCGAATGAACGGCGCCAGAGGCCATAGCACCATGGCGATCACTGGGCATAATAGGAAAATAATCATGCTGAGTAAAAATTGGGTTATATCGTTGCCGCGCCGGTAGCGCATATGTGCGTCCGCTTTCCAAGTGTTGTAACAATGGCTTGCACCATCGACCGGGTAGAAAGACAGATCAATAATCCACTCGAGCGTCTTCCAATAGGCGTATTTCTTTGGGGAATCTATACGGGTGGCGATTGCTGAGAAATGGCCCACTCGGGCGGAGATCGTAGAATCCGGGTTTCCGCCACCAATCGCGTTGCCAAACTGATCTACCGCTATAAGAACAGCAAGCGTCCAGCCTTGATATTCGTATTGCATGACTTAGTCCTCTGACCGTTCGATATTGGTTCCTCGTTTTAAGCCTTGGTATCAACAGCGTCGCTACTTGTCGGAAACCTTGGAAGATCGTCGCTGACCTCAAACCACTCGATCCGATCCTTGGTCCAAACGTGGTCATCCAGCCTGACTCTTTCAGGCTCGTCGAGGCTCCCCACAGCTATTTGAACTCGATCAGCAAGAATCTCCTCGTGCATCGTAACTGTACTGCCACACGTAGGACAAAAGCCACGTTCAGCGAATCGCGATGACCGATATCGAGCTGGCTTCTCCTTTAACCAACTGAATGATTCCAGGGGAAAATGTACGAACGCCAGGATCGGAGCGCCGGAGTGCTTCCGGCACATCGAGCAGTGACAGATAACACCACGTACCGGTGACGTCGTCGACCGATATCGAACGGCTCCACAAAGACAACCGCCTTCATATGCTTTCTCCCCATTCATAACTACTGTTGAGCCCCCCGCAGGTAATGAACTGACAATATTGTCAGTATATCAATCCTCGAAAAAAGACGGCGACAGACCACGGATTTCAGGTGAATTCGCGGTCTGTTCCCTATATTCCATTTTTTTTCCATCGACTCAAAACGGCGGCAGCCGACACATACAATCCCAGCGCTAACAGGATCACCATGGTAAAGCCAAACTCGATCGCCAAAAGCGTCGCCAGTGATGCGCTCACAACCGAGGCATAGCCATTGATGCCCCACGCCCACGGAATGAAATCCGGTTCATCGTCGGCGACCTGGCCAAGACCGATTGGAAACGGCATGCCCATGCAAAATGCCAAAGGGGCGATCAGGAGCAGCGCGATCAGTATCTTGATTCCGTCTCGCTGCCCAATGAGACGGTCGAACAACTCGGGTAAAACAAATAAATAAACCAGGGCGACGGACACGATTCCGGTCACGGCAAAGACGACCAGCGACAGCCGACGACCGTTGCGGCGTCGCACCAGCCTTTGGGAATAGCCGCTGCCCAGTCCGGCGAAGGCCAGGAATCCACTCAGCACGACAGCAACCGAGTACAGGGGATGGCCTAGAAACAGAACGAATTTCTGAATAAACGCCATCTCCACAAACAGAAAAGCCAGACCGAGAAAAAAGAAATAAGTGCCCATCCGTATACCGGCGCCACGCGGCCAGGGGCGCCTTATGAGCCAAAGCGGGAGGAGAATCAGAACAGCGCCTGCCAGGATGGCCTGGATCAAGGTGGCAACCAGCACGAGATAACCCCACTCAATCAGCCCGGCGCCACCGCGTTTACGCAGCGACAGCAATTCGGGCAGCGTGCGCCACTTGAAAAAATGGAAAAAATAAGGCTTGTCGTCCGTAGCCGGTTCGATCTGAAATTTATAACGATCAAGAAATTCACCAGCTCCGTCACCTGAAAGCGCCGTGGCACCCTCAAACAGGAAAGGCTGATCCAGTACGTTATACCGATTCGCCTCGCTGGCAGTCATCGATGGATAAAAAGCGGTATCAAAAGAGTTGAATTTGCAGAACTCCTGGATAATTTCGATTTCCTGATTGGAAAAATCTCCGTTTTTCACCAGCAATGTGCTGGTATTCCAACTCCGGATCAGAGCAATACTCCGTCCGGGCTCGGTCGCTCCTTCCCGCTTTAACGCCTCGGTCACCGTGGCGAATAACTTCAGAGTATCGCGGGGTGGCACCTTGAGCCATCGCGTGACGGCGAGCATGCCTCCGGGCGCGACATGTTGCAGGTATTCCTCGATGGCCTCGACGGTGTAAAGATAACTTTCACTCAATGCCTGCACACCCGCTCCGGATGCCGCGAGTGAATCCAGCAGCGCTACTTGTATCAGATCGTATTGAGCGCCGCGCCTGGTGACGAAAGAACGGGCCTCGTCGATGTACACATGGACACGGCTATCGTCGTATAAGTGCCCGGCAAAATCGGCATAAGTGTCGCTTACCAGATTCGTCACCAGCGGATTGAGTTCGACGGCGTCAATAGCACGGGCGCCGTGATACACAGCAAACAACACGTCGGTGCCGCCACCCGCGCCAAGAACCAGTACCCTGGGCCTGTCGAGCAAGCGATATGGCAGCGCGGCGGTAACATCATCCATGTACGCGAGTGAATTCAGGTCGCCATCGAAACGCGTAATTACGCTCATCGCATCACCGTCGGTAAATAATGCGAGTTGCGCCGGAGGTTCAAATTGCGTGTTCAGGCTTAAACCGGGTGCGTCCCGAAACGGAATGGTCGGACTCTCGACCACGGTCAACAGACCCAATGGGTTCGAATATTGTCCCAGCACACGAGCATCAACCACCTGCAAGGCCTGGCTTTGCCCCTTGAACTGTGATATTCGAAAATCCGGCCAATTCTGTGGCAAAACGAGCAGAAGGGCGACAAGAAAACTGCCCTGCGCGAGCATAAGGCGGTTACGTACCGGCGGCGCCACCGCGCGTCCCACCAATACCGACGCCGCCAACGCAAATACCGCCAGCAACCGCAGCGCGTCTTGCGGCGACAGAAGGAAAAGCGCCCCAACAATCGTCAGCGCTCCGGCTCCCGCGCCCAGCAGATCGAAAAAATAAATACGGCCGATGTGCTCCTTCAGAGAAGTGAAAGCGAGACCGATACAGCTGGCCGCAAAGAAAAATGGCACGAAGAACACCAGATACATTACCGACAGGTAGATCAGCTGACGCGGATCCCAAACGATCTCCAGCGCATTGAAAGGCACGAGCTGGCCCAGCGCAAAACAGATAATCATGGCGATGCTGAAAAGCACGGCGCTGACGCTAAAAGCGAGCGCAAAATGAGGAACGACCAATCGCCTGCTTAACGCAATGAAAGTGCCGCTCGCCCCATAGCCAAGGAGCGCCAGGCTAATGATCATGTAAGCAAAATGATGCCACTGCACGATCGACAGTAATCGCATCAACAGAATTTCATAGCCGATTACGGCCATGGAAATGAGCGATACAGAGAAAAACAAAAAGCGGGGAGTGAGTGTTCTCACAGTGCTCATCCCGACCTTTGTTCCCCCCGGGTGACTGCGCCTAATGCGCGCCTGTCAGCGGTACAAATCTGACTGGAATGACTTGCCGCGTTTTCACTTCCCCTGTCTCGGTCTTTTCGATCAACAACAGTTGCTGGGTCAGGAACTGGCCACCGACCGGGATGACCATGCGTCCTCCACGACGCAGTTGTCTGACCAGAGGTGGCGGTACGTGACTCGCCGCAGCGGTCACCACGATTGCATCGAAGGGGGCATGCTCGGCCCAGCCGTAATACCCATCCCCCAGACGGGTCGTGACATTGTCAAAGCCAAGCCGTTGCAGCCGCGCTGCGGCCTGTCTTGCCAGTGGCTTAATTATTTCGATGCTGTAAACGCTTTTTACCAGCGGTGACAGGATCGCCGCCTGGTACCCTGAACCGGTACCGATCTCCAGAACCACATCGTCGCTGTCAGGCGCAATAAGGTCGGTCATCAATGCCACGATATATGGTTGCGATATGGTCTGGCCAAAGCCGATCGGCAAGGGGCGATTCTCATACGCAAAGCGCTTTTGTGCTTCGGGAACAAATTCGTGACGTCGCGCACTGGCCATGGACTGCATCACGCGTTTGTCGAACGCCTGACTGCCCGTGCGATCTCCCGTAAGCTGCACATACTCTTCGATCTCGGCAACCATGGCAGCTCGATCGAGCGCATATTGCATATCGTCTGCGCGAATCACAGAAGATGAGATCGCCAGCAGCACAAAAATCGACAACGCGACGCACACATCGTGTGGCCGCGGTGACCACCGCGCCTTATCGCCAGGCGGTCCTGCCGCTTTCCCGCCAGGCAGCAGCGGGCAATCGCCTCGTTTCAGCTTTGCAGGAGATGCCGACGCGGACATGTCAATCCGATTCTCGCGTCCGGCGACGTCACTGCGGTAGATTTTTTTGTATAAATTCATCGAGTCCTGACAAATAGCGATCCCTGCTCAGCAGGAATCCATTGTTGTGGTCGCCCCAGATTTCCAGCAGCGACTTCGGCTCCGCTGCCGAATCGTAAATCGCCTCGGCCATTGTAAACGGAATGATCTCATCATCCCGGCTGTGAATCACCAGGAGCGCGCATCGCAGCCGGCTCACGTATTCGCTCACCGGGTATTCCAGCCTTGTGATCAGGCGCACCGGCATAATCGGATAGAGCTTGCGCGCCATGTCCAGCGCCGAACTGAAGCTGGATTCTATAATCACGGCCGCCGGTCTGTATTGGGTTGCAAGCCAGGCAACGACCGCACCGCCCAGGGAGCGGCCAAAAAATATGATCCGGTTCGCCGCCACCCCCCGGGTGTCGACCAGGTAGTGCCAGGCAGCCTCCGCATCGAGATAAGTTCCCCGCTCACTGGGTTTTCCCTCGCTTCGCCCATAGCCACGATAGTCGATGATCAGGGTGTCCAGCCCCAATTCGCGGAAGACCGCTATGCTGTCGAGGCGGTGGGAGATATTGCCGGCGTTGCCATGCAAGAACAGGACGACCCCGCGTGCTTGCGCCGCGGGGACATACCAACCGTGCAATTTCAGCCCGTCGCTGGTTTCCAGCGTGACGTCTTCATAGTCGAATCCGGCGTTTTGCGGAGTAGCGGTCAGGGCTCGCCCGGGAAGATTGGACAGGAACACCATCCTGTCCTGGAACAAAAACAGCATCAGTGCCAGCAGAACATACACACTGGCTGCAGCTATCAACAATGTAAGCAAACCACGCATGCCTGTTAGAGGTTGTATCTAATCAGATTTCTCTGAAAACGGTGTCTGAAAATTGTGCCGGCGTTAAATTATTTAGTTGTGATCCAGTATCCGGGCCGGTAATGACCAGTCTCCCGGATCATCGTAAGTCTATCAGAAACAGATGTTGGGTTTGGCAACGTTGTTTGGAGAATCGAGAGGTTTCACCGGATTCAATTAGAAATTGGCTGAGCAATTCGTCAATACGAAAAGGAATTTACGTGATAACTAGTAACTTAACACTGGTATCTTAATCGTCATCAACGCCAGGCGAAAAAAATATTCTTGCAGCCTCGTCAATTATACAATTGTATGTCGTGCTGCGACGCGACTTTTATCAACACGTGGAGTGAAAGAGGCCTCCCACCGCGTCGCCCTGCGCTGCAAGATCATTATAGATCCGGGCTGCCTTTTTTGTCTCCGCAACATGCACGGCTATGCCTTTGGCCTCCAGGAAACTCATGGTCTGCGAACAGATCTGCAGCCTTAGCCACATTCCCCGCGTCAACACGATTGCCTGGCTGCCATTGGCAATAAGTTCCTCGATATCGGCCGGCTGTATCCCCGGTACATGATGCGTACCCGTCTCCGTCCAATCCCATTCCCGGCCGCCACCGGGCCAAAGTTTGAAATCCTTACCGGTGCCAACGCCATCGATCGCCATTCGTCCCCAGGACAGTTCGTTGATACGCGGGGACGAAACTTCTTGTTCAGACATCACACTACCTCGACGCTGTATTCCTCATGGGCGGTACCCAGAGATCAAGTTACTCACCAAATTGACCAGCTTGTCGTAATGACTGCCGGGCCAATACAGCCGACCACAACCCGGGCACCGAGACAGCTGCTCGAACTGGCCGCGCAGGCCAGCTGGAAGCGCATCACGAACGGAAGCCTCGGCAACGGTCTCCAGGGTATGATTGCAGACCATGCAGCGTGAAAAAACACGCACAACCCTGTGCAGATCGAAAGCCTTCACCACTTCCGCGATTTGTAGCCGCGGTTGGATATTTCGGAGCCAATAACCGCGGGTAACTTCATTGCGTTTGAGCAAACCCTTATCCCGGGTCAGCAGAAGGCGCCGCTCCTTCTTGGAGATAGCCGCTATCGTGAGATCGTCATAGTCGCGGTCGTAGAGCGCATCGAACCCGAGTAATCGCAGGTAACGGGCCAGCTTCCCGAGGTGTACATCCAGCACGAAGCGGGGCTCCCTCAGGGGATTCGGGCGCAGGCGGGTTAATGAAGAAATGTCGACGCGTTCGAACATCGGGTAGACTGCGACGCGCTCACCGCCGTTCAACAGATGATCGAACCCCACCGATACGTCATCAACGAGAATCAAATCGACTTCGGGGTGAGGCACGCCAATCGCTTCGATACTGTCCTTTACCGAAGGTGTTCCGTTGAAGGCATAGTCAAAGGCGATTTTACGCCGATCCGGCGAGAGGAAATCATTCAGTTCTTCATAGAACCGGAATGTGGTGCGTCGTTGCCAGCCATCTGACTTTCGCCTGGCAGTCTCGGTGGAATTCTTCATATGGCGTAATACAGTGCGAACTCGCAAGGGCCGGGCCCCAGGCGTATCGAATTCTGGTAAGCCGATCGAATAAACTAACACCGATATGACCTGACAGGCTATGGGTGATTCGGATCGCACCGAAGGTTCGCTTTCGGCTGCGGTTTCAACCGGTCGACGCAACCCCTGCGTTAATCCTCTCTGCTGGGGTTTCGATCCCCCCGTGCGGCGTCAACTGGTGATAAACAGACGATTAGGGTCCGCCAAACGCTGGCCCAGTGGACTTCAGCGCCCCTGCTCGCTTCCAGCGGACAACACACCTGAGCCCATAGTATTCCGCAGCGATAAGCGTCGGGGGTCACACGGTTTCAATCAAAACTCAGCATCGGGTTTCCAGTTCTTCAGCCGCGCATCCGCTAACGGTGCGGCAAAGACATTCAGAGACGGCGCGACCGACGGTGAGTTCCGTCGGCGCGCCTTTTCTGGATCCTCGACGAGGGGTCTACGGATTGGGGCCGATCGGGAATTGCACCGGTAAATCTGCTGCTGCCGCTTTCTCGCCCGCATCATCGAGACAGGTGGGATGTCCGAAGCCGCTTGGGCTCTCCGGGTTGCCACCGAAATCATCCACCAGGTCGAAGATGATGTTGTCACCCCCGGGGCCGCTCAGACCGGCAGGGACGTTGTCCAGTCCCAGCCCATCGCGGACTTTCCAGGCTTGATTGTGATCCGAGCAAGACGTATCACCGCTGAGCCCCAAGCCTCCAAGCAGACGACCGTCGGCATCGTACAGGCCCAGGCCTCCACCGAAAACGTTGACGCCGCCGACAAATCGCCCGACCAAAGGATCATTAGGCATGCCGTAGGCGCTCGCGTTCCCGCCTTCGTGTGAGGAACCACCATATGCCACTGCGGTGTCGACAGGATTGCTGAACTGCAAGCCGAAAAGACTGGCGCCGGGCTGGGTGGCGGCCCAGAGATTCGCCGTCGACAACGCCAGCCCCGGAACCCCTCCCGCCCCCGCGGGCAGGCTGAACGCGTTGGCGGTATTCGCCTTCTGTGCCGAGATCACGCGGCTGCCTGGCCATTGCGCACCCCGATCTGCACCGGAAAACGTGACGACACACACTTGACCATCACGGTTTACCACAGTGGCCCACATATCGTTGGCGAGGCCCGTATTTCCCGAGCCCACCACAGCCTTGAGTGCGTTCGTCAGCGTAGCGTGATCGGGTAAACCGGCACACTTCCCACCTTGAGGGTCTGCAAACGCCGGACTAAGCGAAAAGACGGCAAGAAACAATACGCCTGCCGTCGTTACATGGGAGATCTTGTACGTAATCATATCGTTTCCCCTTTGGTGTTGACACCAGGAAATTACATGGCAGCCATGATCCTGAGTCCTTCGGCGAGTCTTTTCTTGGCTTCTCGGAGGAAGCGAGGACCCGTGGCTTTCCGTCCCCGTCTTTCGGCGGGTTTGGCTTTGTTATTGTTACTTCTCAAGCCTAGTACAAGGTCGTAGATTTCGCTTAGCAGTTAACATAATCTGTCCTATTCGGGCGGTCTGGGGTGTCTGCTTCGGGTCGTAAGTAGAGATTAGAATCGGATTTTATGGGCGCCGCACGCCGGTTTCCTTCCGCCACCCCTGTTTGATCCAGGTACAGCGATACCTCTTTCGCTCACAGACCTATTCCTGTGCTGGCTTTTGGTCTCGTTAGCGCCGCTCACTAATATGCGGCGGTTTCAATGACCCGCAGTGCATTCAATGGAGGCAGTCGCTTCATAGCTGTGAATTATCCTCACATTAAGAGATGAAATTATATCGATTTTTATTGTTTTACAGAGGTCTTACTATTACTCCCATGATTCAGATGCACATCTTTTAAGGAGGAGAAGCTATGAGCCGTTACCAGGCGAAAACCCGGACCACCGGTGAAAATCGGGCAACGCGGGAAGAAGCGCAGGCCAGGCGGATGCATCGTCGTCATCAGAACCACGGTCACTCCGGTACCACGTCGACTCCGTCGATATTCACGCTGCGCTGGTAAGCAGCGGCCGATCCCGGAACCTTCCGCAACGAGTTTACTGGTGTAGTAGCATTTACCGATGCCAAAAATTTACGTAATTCACGAAAACAAAGCGTGGACTGAACCACTAACGGCGCAACTTCGGACGCTCGGCCTGCCGTTTGAAGAGTGGTATCTGAATTGTGGCCAACTGGATCTGTCCGTGCCTCCACCGCTCGGTGTTTTTTACAATCGTGTGAGCGCGTCATCGCATACGCGAAATCATCGATACGCCGCCGAGCACACAGCGGCTGTACTCGGCTGGCTCGAAGGTTATGGTCGGCGGGTTATCAACTCCAGCCGCGCGCTGCATCTGGAGATCAGCAAAGTCGCCCAGTACGCAGCACTCAATTCACACGGAATACGGACACCGCGCACGGTAGCCGCCTTCGGCCATGAAGAAATTCTGACAGCAGCACGTAGCTTCGATGGGCCGTTTATTACTAAGCACAACCGCGGCGGAATGGGGCTCGGTGTCAGGTTGTTTCAAAATACTGATGCGCTACGGGATTATGTCGATGGGCCCGAGTTCGAGTCGCCGATTGACGGTATTACGTTGGTGCAGCAATACATCGAGGCTCCGCAACCGTTTATCACTCGCTGCGAATTTATCGGCGGTGAGTTTCTCTACGCTGTACGCGTCGATACCTCCAATGGATTCTTGCTTTGCCCGGCAGACGTGTGTCAGACGGAAGATGCTTTCGGCTCGCCGGCGACCACATCGAAGTTCCAAATCGTCAAGGGCTTCGACCACCCGATTCTTGAGCCCTATCGGCACTTCCTGGGCAGCAATGGCACCCACATTGCCGGCATCGAGTTTATCCTCGATAAAGACGACGAGATTTATACTTACGACATCAACACCAATACGAATTACAACACAACTGCAGAAACCAAGGCCGGAGTATCAGGCATGCGCAGAATTGCCGAGTATCTGAGCGATCAGCTCGCAGAAGTTCGCGGATTTGGAGTGAACCAGCGACAGGTCGCCACAAGCTAGCGCAGCGCGACTGGATATTGGTGCCGGTGTTCACTTATTCACTTATTTACTTTTTTGAATTAGTTTAAATAAGTGAATAAGTGAACACCGGCACCGTAATTCGGCACCGTAATTCTTTTCGGCTTGAACCCGGATCTCGCCGGTCGCCTTAGAGTATGGCATTCCGATCGGGATCGACCAGCCATCTAGCAGTAAAATTTGTGGCAAGCTCAGCAGCGGCGCTGCGTGTCAAACGGGGCTGCTTGATGCGGTGGGCTAGGTATGAGGCGAAGAAGACGTCACCGGCGCCCGTCGGGTCGGACACAACTATTTTCTTAGATTCCACGAAGCTAATTCCCTCCTTTTGGGCTACGTAGACACCCTTTGCACCGCATGTCACTACGACCTCCAAACAGGCATGGCTGCGAGCTAAATTGACTGCTGCGCTTGAGGCATCGGACAAGCCGGTGATGAGGCACGCCTCTTCTTCGCTCGCCTTGATGACGTCGCAGGCGTCCAGCAAGGATGGTAATCTTGCATCAAGCCTCGGCAACACACGCTCGTTTTCCACAAAGCGGGTGTAACCTTGAACATCGAGAGCAAGGCAGTACGACTCATTTCGTCTCACGAGAGAGAGCGCTCCATCACTCAGGTCTGTTGGATGCAGCGGCCCCAGGTAAACCAAATCGGCGTCGGTCAGCGCATCCTCAAGGTCGCTGGCCTGGATCGAGTCGGCCATTGCCAAGACACGTTGCGTTGGCCCATCATGCATCTTTGCTGTGTATTCGTTGACGAACGTCGTGGTTTGCGCAGATGAGCCTAGCCGTATCTCCACGCCGGCTGCCTCGAGCGCTTTGCCAAGTTCACGGTCCTTAGAGGCCGTCCGCGTAACTACCCGGGTCTTTACCCCCAGCCTTGCCAGCGCCGTTCCTGCGTACCAAACGACACCGCCGATCTGGCGCGTACGAATGCCATCGTGGACCACCTGATCTTCCGTCAAGGAGCCTATGATCACTACCCGGGGGCTGTCTTGGCGCGCGATGCGAGTGATGTTCATGGAGACTGGTATCGGTTGTCTTCGATCGGAGTAAGAATGCTGTTTACGTGGATGTTGGACCGCACATCTGATCGTGCCAGGCCGTGGGGCTATCTGGCCACCAATCTTGTAGTTCTCCACACTGCGCGATTATTTGGCGTGCGTTGTATCTGTATCGCTCAAGAGTCGGCTGCCTATAGCGGTGCATGCCAAAATCGTGTTCTGAAGCAACCCGAATTACTTCCTTAGCTTGCTCGTCCGGATGGGTAAGCACGGTATCTACAATAGCCGTTCCACTCCGCGAAACTAGCTGACGTATTTCGCGTGTCCCGTCACAACCTATTACGACTCCGCTATGTCCGTAGTCCTCGATAGCGTCGATGAATGAAGCTGCTGTTTCATCGTTTCCAGCGAAAAATCCGGCCACGGTTTCATATTTACTGTCTCTGATCAGATCATGGACGAGCGATGCTGTGTCAAAACGGTCCAGATCTCCAATTCTAACCGGTTCCATATTGGTAAGCCGAAGAGATTTCAAACTTACCGTGTCAACAAATCCGTCACAACGTCGCTGGCCCCCTGGTCCCTCGATCGCCAGAACCTGAAAATTTCCACTGTCTAGAGAACTCAAATGCGCTGCCAGCGCCAAGGCGGCCAATGAACCGACGAGCCAATTGTCCGGACCAACATAGGTAACATTTGGGAGCTCGCCGATCGAGTACGGCGGTTCCTGATCAATTAAAATGATATGTCGCTTCTGGTGCTCATGGATCAGGGTCCTAGCCTGATCTTCTATAGCTTTTGTCGAGCCAAATTGGCGCGGCACCAAACCAATCGGCTCATTGGAGGGGGTACCGGTCAGAAGGCGACCCAGCAAGTCAAGATTATGTTCCGGATTATCACCAGCCGGAACGTGATGTTGAATATCAATTCCTGTCGCGTATGCCATGTGACGCAGATGCAGTTCAAAGCGTGCGTAGTGAGTATTAAACGCCGTGCTCGGGTCTATATAGTGGATCCGCTGCGTGGGTAACGACTTTGCTGGTTCGACGATCGGCTCCTCTTCGGGTACACCTCGGATGAACGCGGCCATTGATAGGATGATCTGGTCGTCTTGAGCAGTCGGCTTGACGATAGTCGTGTGATTTCCGTCGAGCGGAATGGCTGTCGGGTGGGCAGCAGTAGCACTTTCGCGATCTACCACTTCGTCTTGCATGGCGTAGAAAACCAAAACATCCATATTGGTCTTGTTTGATGATGCGTAATAGCGGAGGCTAGTGTTTACACGTCCCATCCATTCCTTTTGCTGTTTCTCAACGAAGGTTGTCGTGTAAGAGAAACCGAGATACTGCTTGATCGCAGACCAGCTAAAGGGTTTGAGCTCCTCGATCTGCTTGCCGCCGGGTAACCGGGAAATTTTGGCGACCTGTGCTCCGCGGTTGGGGACTGCGGCCAGAACGATTCCTTTAACTCGCAGATTTTCTGCGTAGCCTCGTTTGCACATCGAGAGTATGTATTCCTTGGCGACGAGCCCTCCCATGCTATGTCCAGCTAAGAAAAGCTTTAGATCAGGATACTTCGTGACGGGATACGTGGTGTCTATCCAATCTTTCAGTTGCGTCGCGATTTCCTCTATGGATGGGTTTCGGCCCCACTTTTTCGATCGATAAGAGTACTTGACGACGCTATAGTCCGAGCCTAGCGCATGGCGAAGAAATTTATCAGCATCCCCCCAAGTCTCGAAATTGCCGAACAACCCGTGTATTAGGACTACGACACCAGTCATGATCTCAACCTATAGTTTCCGGATAGCATTCAAGCGTAAGACGATTCTGCTCAAATACGCCCGGCCAATTTCGGCCCATATTGCACCACTAGGACCACCATCCACCTGCGCGAACTGCCAGGTATATCGCATATCTCTTAAGCCAGTGCACTTTGAGGACTTTCATGCCCTTAAGAAAAATGTCATCGACATCAGCTAGTAATAACGGGAGACCCCCCGGCTTTGGCGGGGAGGCAGCCATAGTTTGACAATTCCAGAAATTCCATAGTAACTCCAAAGCGGACTGGATATTGGTGGCGGTGTTCACTTATTCACTTTTTTACTTTTTTGAATTAGTTTAAATAAGTGAATAAGTGAACACCGGCACCGTAATTCTTTTGGTATAGGAATTCGATAACTTAATAACTAAACGACTGGCACCAATTTTCTGAGCTTGTCAGGATTTCCTGGTGCCGAAAACCTGACGCATAGGTACCGGGACTGGCCTATGGAACGAGCTTAATCCCGATTTCTTTCTCTCTCGCCCGCCGTAATATTTCAGCGGCGGTCGCCACGTCTTCGAGCGCGATTCCCAGATTGAATGCCAGTATCCGTTGCGCATCGTTTTGCCTGCGTCCCTTGCCATGCGCGATCATATCGGCAATGTCCGCATCGATCCTGACGGCCCCGCGAAACTTTCCTTCCTTCTCGCGAGCGTCCTGGATCTGTGCATGGTCGTCGGTTAGTACGATGTCCATCGCGGCGATGCACTCGTCGGTGACATAGGAGTCGTAGTCGATGGTGACAATCAGTGCGCCTGGCTTGATCCACTCGGAGACGATTGTGGCATTGCGCTTGGTCTGGATCGGGCCGCCGGGAATCACGATATCGGCGTCCCTGATGGCGGATTCGGCACTGTCGGTTCCCACGACCTGGATCCCATTGAATCGCCCGTCCATTTCCTCGACAAAGGCTGCCTGGCGCTCCGGGATAATATCGAAGAGCCGGCAAATCTTCAGGCTGGATATTTCTGCCGCCATTGCCTGCAAATGCGCCCGGCCTTGCACGCCGCAGCCAAGCAGGGCCAGGACTTCAGAACCCGTTCGCGCCTGGTACCGTGCGACCAGCGCGGAGGCCGCCGCGGTTCGTTTACCGGTGATCCATCTGGCATCCATTATCGCCACCATCTGGCCGGTTTCGTGCTCGTTAAGGACAAACAGGCCCTGGATATAGGGCAGTCCGCGTGACGGGTTTTCCGGGTCGCCGCTTTGCCACTTGCCGCCCGCATACCCCAGCGGTGGGCAACAACTCGCCATGGCGCTGTAAAAGCGGTCGCCAGGTAAATGGAAGAAGATTTTCGGCGGCATGACCGTGTCACCGGCGGCTTTGTGACGAAAGACTTCTTCAAGAATATCGACGATGCGAGATATATCGAGATCCAGCGATTCCAGATGAGACTCGTTCAGATAAATGATCTCGCTCATCTGTTTCCGGCCGTCGATCATGGCTGAACCCCCGGGAAATCCACGAAGCTGGGATTTGTCCCCAGCTCTTCGTCGATTCGGATATAACGGTTGTACTTTGCCGCGTGCTCGCCGCCGGCGGGCGAGCCGCACTTGTAGGTGTTACAGCCCCAGCCGACGATCAGGTCCGCCAGCGTGTCATCGGGACTGTCGTAGGTCCGGCAGGACCCGACGGTGGCAAAGCCATGGGCCTTGCATGCCTCCACAAACGTCCCGGTACGGGTCACGGTACCCGCCATGTTGAGCTTGATCACGGCTGCATTGACAGCACCACGCCCGGCCATTTCTTCCAGGCGGTGCAAATCACCGGCCAGCAGGTCATCACCCGCCACCAGAACCTGCTTGCCATACTGTTGCATCTGTTCCACATAGAGATCGACATGGTCTTCGAAAAACGAATCCTCCATGTAGAACAGATCGAAACGGTCCACGAGATCGGCCAGGTGCCGCGCATGCTCGGTGGGCGTTCGCTGCACGCCTTCCCGCGCATAAACATAGACTTGCGATGCTTCATCCCAAAGATCGGCGGCGCCCACATCCAGGCCCAGGCGAAAGGAGATTCCGCGCGACCGCGCCACCTCATCGCACGCCTGCCTGAGCACCGCCAGGCAGGTGACGTCATCGAGACCAGGCAACCAGCAATACTCCTCGTCGCGACCACCCGAATAAGCAGGATCGGCATCCTGCAACAGCAATCCCACGCGATGAAATACCTCGGCCACGCACTCCATTTCCGCATACGTCGATTCGCAGCCGACCGGCAGAATCACGTGGTCCTGAATGTCGGGGGTGCGTCCTTTCCAACCCGCATCCCCCATGGTCGCTCCACCGCCGATGATATTGGGCATCTGGTGGGGTACGCCAATGACCCCATCGCCGTAGATGTGACGGTATAACGGAATTTTCAGGCTCGCCGCAGCGGCCTTGGCCACCGCCATCGAAGTCGCCTCGGCCGTATTGCCGCCGATGTTGTCGAACCGGTCGCTGCCATCGATCTCGACGAACAGATCATCGATTTCCCGCTGGGCAGCGGCGTCCATACCGATCAGCCGATCCCGTATCGTCGAATTGATCAGATCGATGCTGCCCTGGACCCCGCCTTTGGGGAAATGCCTAATTTCGTATTTCCCTGAACTCCTGGGATCGGAATACGATGGCGCCGCGCGTACACAGGCTGCTTCCGTGGCAACGACGACCTCAAGTGAAGGCCGCGCACAGCCGTCAAAGATGCGCCGGGCCCGGACATCCTGGATGGTCGTCGCGGCCACTGCTTGCCTATCTCCGGATCCTGATGCGATCGGTATTCTCGCTCAGGTCCGGCTTACCCAATTGTCCTTCGGCATGCGCCACCACGATCGTAACCGTTGCATCGCCGGTGACGTTGGTGATCGTCCGCAACATATCCAGAACCCGGTCCACGCCCAGGATCAGGGCGATTCCGGCACTGGGTATACCGACCGACTCCAGTATGATGACCAGCATGATAATGCCGGCGCCAGGCACCGCCGGTGTGCCGATCGACGCCATGACGGCGGTGAGGACGATGATCAACTGGGCGCCCAGACCCAGCTCAATTCCCAGGCTTTGCGCGATGAAAACGGTGGCTACCGCTTGAAACAGGGCAGTCCCGTCCATGTTGACGGTGGCCCCCAGCGGCAGCGCGAAGGCAGAAACCTCTTCTGAGACGCCCAGTTTTTCCTCGACCCGTTCCATCGTGACCGGCAAAGTGGCGCCGCTGGAACTGGTCGAGAACGCGACCAGTTGCGCCGGCGCGATCCCCTGTAAAAACACTTTGAACCCAAGTGGCGTCCAGATTTTCAGCAAAATTCCGTAGGTGACAGCGGTATGGAAAATCAGGCCACCGATGACCGCCATCATATAAAAACCCATTGCGCCGAGGAGTTGTGTGATCTGGGTGGGATCGTCACCCGCAACAGCTGTGATGGTTCCCGCAAGCAACGCAAAAACACCCAGCGGGGCCATCTTCATGATAAGGTCTACCAGCCGAATCACGACGTGGCTCAGACTATCGAAGACATCGATCAGCGGTTTTGCCTTGTCGGGAGGCAACTGAATCAGACCGATACCGAGAAACAAGGCGACGATGACGACTTGCAGCATGTTGCGATTATTGGCCGCCGCAGCGAAAAAGTTCTCCGGGATCAGATCGACAAGCATGGCCAGGGGGCCGCGCTCGCGCGCGGCCATGGCCGAGGCATCGCGGCGCTCGATATCGACCGAATAGGTTTCCTGTAACTCCAGTCGCATCTGCTCCGGCACTCGATCACCGGGCCGTATCAAATGCACGGCACCCAGGCCGATGATGACTGCTATGGCTGTGGTTGCGATATAAATCGCTATGGTCCTGCCACCGATCCGTGAAAGCTTCCCGATGTCGCCAAGCGAAGCGACACCCGTTACCAGGGAACCCAGAATCAATGGCACGCCAATCAGCTTCAGAGCGTTTATGAAAATCGTGCCGAACGGTGTAATCCAGTCAGCCGTGAAACGCCCCCAACCGCTGGCGGCTGCGATTACACCAAAGATGATCCCCAATACGAGTCCGGCAATGATTCGCCAGTGCAACCTGTTATACCAGGCCATTGGACTTCGCCTCCCTCGAATTCAGACTGTGGAGGCAAGGTAACAAACATCGACGTCATACGATATGGTCCCCGTGAAACGGTGCCGGTGTTAAGTTATTTAATTGTTTTGATCGGATGCCACGGTGGAAAGGCCAATTCATCAATGCAAAAACTTAAGTCTATTAGAAACAGATATTGAGTTCGACAAGGATGTTGTGAGAATTAAACCTGCTTAACCATGCTGAATCGTTGGTCTGCCCGGCAGCAAATCGAAGTGGGACGGTATTTAGTTAATTACTAATAACTTAATAAGTTAACACCGGCACCGTAATTGCTCATCTCGCCGGGAGGTACGGTGCAGGGTCTATGGTCGGCGATTGCTCGAGTATCTGATCGACCAACAGCTTCGCGGACCCGACTGCATGTGTCCAGCCCAGGTGGCCGTGCCCGCTATTAATGAACAGGCCGGCGGGCCCGGCCGGTCCGATAAACGGCAGCCCATCGGCGCTCATCGGTCTCAACCCCGCCCAGGTTTCAGCTTTGCCAGGATCGATGCGTTCGGCGATGTGCGGATAAAGGCCTCTGAGCAACTCGAACAGGTTGTCGATGCGGGCCTGCCGAATGCGTTTGTCGAAGCCGGTGAACTCGGCGGTGCCGACCATACGCAGCCGATCGCCTATCGGCACCACGGCGGCATGCATCGCATCGTCGATGACCGGGACCCGCGGCCAGTCGGCCAGGCCGTTGCGGAAGACGGTTACCGAATAGCCTTTTACCGGTCTGATCGGCAGCGACAGCCGCACTGTCTTCGCAAGCTTGGCGCTGCCGTTACCTGCCGCGAGCACCACCCGCCTGCTAGGCAGTCGACCGCCGTCGATTTCCACACCGGTGATACGACCGTGCTTTGCAAGCACGCGGCTGACTGTCGTATTCTGGCGAATGGTCGCACCACGCTCCTTAACATGAGCGGCAAGCGCCTGGCAAAACAAAAGAGCATCGCCGGACTCGTCGTCGTGGAAACGCAGCGCCCCGGCGATGCTATCGTGCACCTTTGCAAGTTGCGGTTCCTCGGCAATCGTGCTCTTGGCATCGAGAATCTCGTAGCGAAGCCCCAGGTCTGCAAGCGCCTCGGCTAGCTTCATTGGTGCGGCCATGGCGGCTTTGTCGCGGAATACCTTCATCGTGCCAACGGTAGCTACGTCATACTGAAGCTCCAGGGCCTCCCTCAGCTTTTCAGTCTCGGCAATCGAGTAGACAGCGAGCGTGTAGCCCGCGCGCGCCGCATGCATATATCGCGCGGCGCTCGAGTTGCGCAGGAATTTCAATCCCCAGCCAATGAGCGACGGCACCGCTCGTAGCCTGAGCTTCATCGGTGAATAGGGATTAAAGAGCGAGGCGGCCAGATGCTTGTGTACGCCGGGCGCGTTCCAGGGATCGGGCATCGAGGCCGTCAGCAACGCACCGTTGGCGAAGCTGGTCTCCATCGCAACATCTTCCCGCGACTCGATAAGCTCGACCGCCTCCCCACGGGAGACGAGCTCCCAGGCTGTCGTTAGTCCCAAGAGTCCGGCGCCGATCACTATTGTCTTGGTTTCGCTCATGGGTGCGTCCTAAATTGTCTGCGAAAATTGGTGCCGGTCGTTTAGTTATTAAGTTATCGAAATTTCGGTCCGATACATAGTCCAAACAATTAAATATCTTAATGACCGGCGCCGAGTTCATTTTAACCGTGCTGAATCGTTGGTCTACCCGGC
The DNA here is from genome assembly GCA_964568075.1 of uncultured Gammaproteobacteria bacterium. Taxonomy (GTDB): domain Bacteria; phylum Pseudomonadota; class Gammaproteobacteria; order Steroidobacterales; family MnTg04; genus MnTg04. Next base: position 14,213 of record CAZMOM010000011.1, on the reverse strand, counting down.
AGCAAATCGAAGTGGGACGGAATTTAGTTAATTACTAATAACTTAATAAGTTAATAAGTTAACACCGGCACCGTAATTGCTGAGCAAGGAGCAGTCGCCGGTGAAGATTCGCGGCATGATGCAGGACGCAGTGGACGGTGCGCTGGACGACATACACCAGGCGCTGAGTTCCGGTGGGCCGATTGACTAAAAAGTGCGATGCCTGCTTCTACCGAAAGCGGCCATTCAATAACTCAAAAACGTGTCGTCGCGACAGGCAGCAATCGGCCAGAAGGAGCCATCCAGGCGGCAAGTGCAACGCATTGTTAGGTGGCGACTTCCACGGCCTAAGCGTCCCAATTTACCCGACGCCACGGGCGCTTGTAATCGGACTTCATCTTGTCCCAGAGCCTTGAGAGAACGTCTTCAAGGTCTTCAAGACGCCTAGACGTAAATACTTCATTCTCTCGTGACTCGAGATTTTGATGGTAATTTTCAATATGCACTCGATTTCGCATATCACCAAAATGACGCAATTTACGATACATACCTTCATCTAACGGACCAAACAGCTCGTATTTCTCAAAAACACCAACTATTTCGCCGAAATGGTACATCTTGCGTCGTAAGAAAATTTGTTCGCCAAGGACTTCGTCCTCAACCTTTACAGGTCGTTTCTTCGATTCGATTTCCAACTTAATCTTGTCAAGCGTTTCTCGATCGACGTTGCCGGGCAAATGATTAGTCGCCTGGTCAATTCTGGCTAGGAAATCAATAAGAATCGCTTCGATTATTGAAACGATCGTAATCGTAATTGGCTTGTTGTAAATATCCTTGTTAGGCGAATCGTTGCGCGCTATGTACAACTCCCGAAGCACTTCAAAGTTATACATGATGTTATCGCCATGCCTGAAGTTCCAGACGAACGTGAATAAATGGTCGGAAACTTCTTCGAGGTTGTCGAGGTTGATATCATCAAGCATGGAGAGAGCGGTGCAGCCGCCACCTAACTGATAATTCAAATGCAGATTTTCACGATAACACACCAATATTCCAGTTATCTTGCCAATGTCGGCTTTGGGTTGTCAGCGGCCCCTCAAGACTCTATCATCTCAGCAGCCGCTCTTGAGCGCAAAGCCGACATTTAACAAGAATTTTCCGCAACTGAAATCTGAATGGGCGCTTCTGAGTTGATGCAGACATTCAAATCGTTAGAAAAATGATGGTGCGACAGGCCGCAAACGAACCAAACGCATGAATAGGATTCAGTGACAGCTTCTATCAATTATTCTAGAGCCTTCGACTCACCAGCTTATCTACGAGTTGACTCACGGCGATACTGGGAACCTCCCAACCCCCAAAGCAGCCGAAAAGCTTGTTTACAACTCGCTCTGTCAAAATTACGGCCTCATCATTCGATGAAATGAGAGGCACGTTTATATTGTACACTTCTGCTTCAACATCCGTGTTTATAGGGTTCTGTGATATAAATCTTTCACGATGGGCCCAGTTAGAGATTTTCCTCCCTTTTATGCCAGTCCACTTAAACCGCATCGACACAGATGCGCCCTCGCCACATTTATTGCCACAAAGAAAATTCGCGAACGCCTGAGCCACGATAATCAGCTCAGCAACCCTTAAGATAACCAAACCGAAATCCAACACTTCACCGGGTGCAGGACTATGCCGTGACGTATCGTCTTCCAGGGCTCTAGCAACAAAAAATAGGCCGTTGCTGCCGTCGATTCGCCAATAGTCCATACCATCATCGGCAAATAACCGTGATTCCCAGACTCCATTTTCTGTTCGCCGCGGTGCAAATTCCGGTCGCGCCGCATTCCATAGATCGACAAAAAATGGCCAACCTGTAAGGTCTGGATTTTGCCTAAGAAGCTCTGAAAGCCACCGCTTGTTAGGATCGGTTTGTCGCAAGTCGCAAGGCATCTTGAAGGTGGCTTCCATCCAGCCTCTTGGTCGATTCACGGCTACAGCCCCTTATTCCGCTTTTTCAGCAAGCCGGCCATAATCTCTGAGGATTCACTTGCGAAATCCTCGATTGCTACAGGTTCGCCGATTGACTCAACCGCTCTTGACAATACTTTGAGGTTCTCACCGGTCAGGTGTTCCCGCAAGAACTTGCCGATGTCTGCGACTCTGTTGTTGTGGCATTTCTTGACGATCTCTTCAAGGTCAGTCTGAACGGCGCGAGCAGAACTAACAATGCCGTTCGACTTCAGAGTTCGCGTATAGATAATACTCTGAGAGAGTTTTGGATAAAGGTCTTTTGGCGAGTCCTTTTTACAGAGCATTGGCGTCGTAATTCCGCCAGGGACGACAATGGATACGACATCCACTGTTTTGGTCGTATATCGATGCACATCCACACCGAAGGGCTCCGCCGAATACGCAGACACGATTGCCTGGACCGAGTCTTGCGTGAAAACAGTCGACGGGTCGTACCCGTCAGGCAAATCCTCGTATTTACCGTCATTGGTGATCCCGATCAGAAGCACGCCACCGCCCCAATTCTTCAGCGCAAGGCAAGCTTTGGCAATTTTTACCTTGTCATATTCATTCTCAATAGGGTCGATCCATGGCTTCAACTCGCACTGGTAGGTCTCCCTAGGGTACTCAATGTAACCAACTACATATTCGGGAAGTTGATTTTCGTCTTTCTGGCTCACCTCATCACACCTCTGGGAAAGTCGTCACGAACCCACCTTCGGCGATTATGACAATATGCTTGCACACCGAGAACTAGCATACGCCCGCATTGAGTAGTCTCCAGCGATTCGCGTTGAACTGGCACCTGCCGTGCCTGGCTGTAAAGTAGAATATACGACACGCCCGACCGGAGTGAGAGCGGCACCGATTGTCGGGCTTTAGGACCTCGTGCGCGCACTAGCGCCGGTCGAATCGTAGGGTACTCGCGCCGGGGCGTCGGGAACAGAGCTTACGCACGCTCTGGAAAAGCTTCCCACCGTTACGTAAATATTACGTAAACGGGCTGGCCCGGCGTGCTGCCAAGCCTAAGCTGTTGTTTTTATTGGCGTCCCCAGGGGGAGTCGAACCCCTGTTACCGCCGTGAAAGGGCGGGAAACGAACGATCTTTCAAGAACTTACATTCCTCCTAACTCATTGTTTATACAAATTAATCTTGCATCGATCTGAATAATAGTGCAACCTCCTGAATGGTCACCCGTTTGGGAAATCGTTTGGGAAAAGTAGGTTGCCGCTGTGCCAAAGAGTATACCAAGTTCGTCATTTGGGAAGCGTTCAGCTCGTTTCCGCCTCCTGGAAGCCGACAAAGAACATTGGACCGCATGCGATGAAGGCGTGTATCTCGGCTACCGTCGAGGCAAGACAAAGTCCGTGTGGTACGTGCGCCGGTATGTTGGATCCGGCAGATATGTGCAAAAGTCGATCGGGCTTGCCGACGACTACCAGGATGCCGATGGCGAGAATGTGTTGACCTATTTTCAGGCACAGTCCAGAGCAAAAGAGCGAGCCAAGAATGCGGCCGAAAAAGACCGGCCGTTGCCAAAACGCAGCGGCTTTACGGTTGGCGACGCGGTCGCCGGCTACCTGGATCACTACCGCACGACCTCAGGGAAGCAGACCAAAGAGGTTGAGCGCGTATTCAACCGCGACGTATTACCTACACTGCGCTCAAGGCCGATCGACAAGCTGACGCGATCCGAGCTTATAGGCTGGCGCAATGGCCTTATTCGGCAAATGCCGCACAACCGGAGCAATAAGCCAGTCGATCCAGATATTCCCGCCGCCGAACTGAAACGCCGCCGAAAAGCGACGGCACAGCGCAAGTGGACCACGCTACGCGCGGCCCTGAATCACGCCTTCACAAATGAAGACGTGGAGAGCGACGTCGTCTGGCGAAGTATCAAGCCGATCGTTGGTATCGACGCACCGCCGCCAACGCGAATCCTAACCACGAAAGAGTGTCGAATACTCACATCCAAGCTGACAAGTGACTTTCGGGCAATCGGTCAGGCGACCTATCTCACTGGCGCTGCATTCAAGGAACTGCGAGAGACGAAAGCTGATGATTACATACCGGAAACGGGCCATTTGCGCGTGTTCAATACGAAGCGCCGGGCGCGGTTAGTGCCATTGACCACGGAAGGTCAAGGTCTTTTCGACGCTTTGACCGCAAACATGGCTGGAGACGCGCTGATATTCACAGACAGCAACGGCAATCCCTGGGGCAAGGGCACACAGTCCAGGCGGATGAGGGACGCAAGCAAAGCAGCGAAGATCGATCCAGCGGTAACGTTGACCGACTTGCGCGATGCATATGGCTCGTTACTTCTGAATGCTGGCGTTTCGCTTGAGGTAGTTGCTAAGGCGATGGGCCATGCCAGCACCGAAACCACACGCAAACACTACGCTCATCTGCTGCAAGGGACAGTCGATAAGGCTATTCGCGACGCACTGCCAAACCTTGGGATCAAGCAGCCGAAAATTGCACGGATTCGAAAATGAATCGATCTTGTGAGAACGCTATAAATACGATTGACGATCTTCGCAAGGATGCGCGAGTAGTTGAGGCAGAGAAACTGCTGAAGAATGCCGGGTTTAGCGACGAGTGGTGGGAGGGCTTGCTCGAACGGATTCTCAATCTTCCTTATCAACACGAAAGAGCCAGTCGAGAAACCAGGTCTGAAGCTGCAACCAGGCGACGCAAACTCGCCGAAAAGATGAAAAAACTGGCCGATGAAATGGACAACGATATAGAGCTCAGAAATTTTTTCCCGGCCATTCGAGGAAGCAAGTCCGACAAGGATTGTTTCTTGCTCAATACATGGTCAGGCAACGGATTGCTGAGCTTGGGCGAATGGGTGCGAGAATGCGCAGAGCTACTTGAAGAAATGTCGTTGTCGGGTAAGGACAAATACAAATTTTCAACTCGCTTCGGCCTAAGTCTAAAATCGTTTGTAATCCGGGGCGTTTACGGACTGATTGATCACTACCTGGCTATCGGGCATGACCTCAAAGTTGTTACGACGAAACGAGCGAAAAATAAAGAAACAGCATTGCTGGCGAGTGCAATCCTCGGTAAACAAGTGACAGCACACCAAGTCACTAAGATCCACGAGAAAGTGCGGCGATCATATTTCAAAGAAAAGGGACAGTTTTCTCTCCAGAAAATCACAAACAGGCACTAATTCCAAAGAGCCCACATAAACACTAGATTTCCTCCAAGTTCGTACAAATTCACGAACGCCAACCTGGAGGAATTTCATGTCAAATCGTGCCAATTCTATCAAGCGTGCATCGACCAAACTCGATATTTCTGATCGGAAGGTCTGGGATCTAATTCGCCGAGGCAAAATTAAGTGCATTCGCATTGACGGACGGACGCTGATCACTGATAAGCAGATCGACGAGTTTCTGCACGAAAGAGAACAAGTCGCGTGACGCTGGACCCGAATATGCGAGCCCTCGCTGAGCTTCTGGCCGGTATCGCTGTGCGGGAAATACAGACAGCTCGTAGCGGGAATAAAAAAGCCCGCACCGACGGCAATCGGATACGGGCTAAAGGAAGCAACGATGGCAAGTATAAACCATTCAGATGCGAAGCTGCCGCCGGGAACTAACTATTGTAAATGCACTGCGTGTGGGGAGTATTTCGGTGGGGTCTTTGCTTTCGATATGCATAGGCACGGGTTAAGTGACGATCGTTCGTGTTTGGCCCCATCCGCAGTGTCTGACAGGCAATTCCATCCGTCATTGAAACTCAATGCGAAAGGCTACTGGGTTCGACAATTTGAGAATCGCGCATCAAAGAATCGAGCCGATGATTTTCGGTGCGTCAGCAGTCGTTATCAATGAGCACAATCGCGGTGAATGCGTTTCACAGGTTGAAGATTGAGCCGCGTATGGACGGAACCGCGCGGCTAGTTCTATACCATCTGTGTTGGCGCTACAACGACGCTTATTGCGCCGCCTGGCCAAGCATAGCCCGGATGTGCAATGACCTAGACGTTCCCAGGCGAACCGTCATCGATGCAATCAACCGACTTGAGAGCGCTGGACTGGTGCGGCGAAATAAAGGTGGCGGTCGCGGTCGCTCAACGAGATATCAAATGCCATTCATCGACTTGCACCGCCTAAACCCGCAAGCCGTCAGTACAATCCTGTGGAGTCAGAAACAGTGCGGCTCACCGCACCGTTCGGAGCAAGCAACAGTGCGGCCCACCGCACCCTTCGAGGAAAAAAACAGTGCGGCCCACCGCCAGAAACAGTGCGGCCCACCGCCAGAAACAGTGCGGCCCACCGCACACGAAAAGAAAGAAATAAATAAAAAAGGGAGGATGCTTTGCGCTTCTGGCGGCGCAGGCGGTCACCGAACTTACGAACAAGAACTTCCGCCGCCCGGCGCTAGGACAGCTACTGACGAGGCGATGCTGGTGGAGCTTAACAAGCACACATCAAATGGAGATTATCCAAAGTGAACACAACCGCTAAGCAACAGATAGACGAAGTGGCCTCAGTGATTGCGGTCGAGATTGATCGAGCCGCAATCGAGGGCACGGGCGTGGGTGACGAGCCGACAGGCATACTCAATCAAGAAGGCGTAGGTGTAGTGCTCGGCGGCGTAAATGGCGCAGCGCCCACACAAGGCAACATTGTGGACCTGGAGTCGGCGGTCTCAGTTCCCAATGCGCTGATTGGTCGCTTAGTCGATGTCACAAATGCAGATGCAGTTAGCAAGCTCAAGCAATCCCTGCTGGACGCAGGTTCGGGTCGATTCCTGCTTGAGGGCAATATGACGAATGACCGTCAATCGTTGCTCATGAGCGCTCACCGGACGCACCTGTCCAACTCCGTTCCGAACGATCTGACCAAGGGAACGGGCACAAACCTCTCGGCGATCATCTTCGGCAATTGGTCGGATCTGATCATCGGACAATGGGACGGGCTGGATTTGCAGGTGAACCCGTACAGCCTAGACACGACCGGTCAGGTCCGCATAACGTCGTTCCATCCGTTGATATCGCGCTCCGACACCAGGCGGGCTTCGCCATCATGAACTATACGATAACGATCTAACGAAGTCGGAGGGATTAGCGTTTAGCCTCTACCAATCCCTTAAGCAGGGCAGCAAGTCCAATAGTTGCTTGCTGGGTACGCCTCCCACGTCGCATACCCGGGCGACGTCATGGTGTTCCTTGAAAGCGGGTCCTTCCTCGGGGGTGGGGGCCGTGTGGGTACGCAGCGCCGCAGCGGTTACAGTTTTTTTTGGCGCTCGGAATGCTGGTGATGATGATCAACCCCAGTGTAAGTTCTTGTAATTAAAAAGTAATTTTTAAAGCTGATGCGCAGTTACGGCGCGACGATCTCAAAAGCCGCCTGTCAGAATTCGGTTGCCGAGAATTCTTGTTGAGCATCGGCTATGCACCCGATAGCGGCCGCCGAGGTTACCGGGCCAACACAGCGGATCAAGCCGCTCGGGAACGGGCACATCGTCCAAAGCCTTGTAAACTGGCACAGAACCGTGCGCTAGCCCGCATCGTGGCGAAGAAGTTGCAGTTGAACTGGGCCCCCGAACAAATCGCCGGCTGGTTGAAACGCACTTATCCGGACGATGAGAATTACCAAGTGTCACACGAGACCATCTATCGCAGCCTGTTCATCCAGGCCCGGGGCGCCTTGAAAAAGGAGCTTCTTCAGCACCTTAGAAGGAAACGGGCAATGCGTCGCTCGCGCCACAACACGCAGAAGACGGCTGATCACGGCAGGATCACCGACACCGTATCGATCAGTGAGCGGCCGGCCTTGGTTGCAGACCGTGCCGTGCCTGGTCACTGGGAAGGCGACCTTATTTTCGGCACACGCGATACCCAGATCGCCACACTGGTCGAACGTCACACACGCTATGTGATGCTGGCCAAGGTCAAGAGCAAGGACACCGAAACGGTGATCAATGCCTTGATCAAACAGGCCCACAAACTACCCAGAGAACTGTACCAGTCACTCACCTGGGACCGTGGCAGTGAGATGGCCGATCACAAGCGCTTCACATTAGCGACCGATATCGATGTGTACTTCTGCGATCCACAAAGTCCCTGGCAACGCGGCGCAAACGAGAACACCAATGGCCTGCTCAGACAGTACTTCCCGAAGGGAACAGATCTCTCGGTACACTCACAAGCTAAACTCAATGCAGTCGCTCGTCAGTTAAACGAACGACCAAGAAAAACGTTAGACTTTGAAACACCGGCTGAACGATTTAGCCAATGTGTTGCGTCGACCGGTTGAAATCGCAACCCAAAGCGGCCATTGCCCTACCCTGCGCCCACGGTTCGCCAATCTAATATTGTGCGACGCTCATGCTCGCTCGCATAAACTGCTCTTCCCGACTGACCGCTTTCGCCTAACGAGCGAACCTCCAGAGATCGGCAACACCGAGCTTGGTCTCAGAGGCTGAAGGTCAGGCCAAGATACACGGTCCGCTCCAACCCGGGTCTCACGCCTGCCGGACGCCTCGAGGCGATGTAGGTCTCGTCAAACAGGTTGTCGACCTTAATGTACGATGATATTGAGTCTGTGAAATGCCAGCGGGCGAGGAAATCGAAGACGACATGTGAGTCAACGGTCTCCTCGGGAATGAAGGCGCCTTGGCCGGCGGTGGATCGCATCTTGCCGACATAGTTGGCGGCAAGGTTGACGCCCCAGGCATCGCTTTCGATGCCTGCAGTGACGCGGAGCTGGTGCTCGGGGATATAGGGCAGCTCATCACCCACCTCGACATCGCCCCAGGGGTCGAAGCTCGAGTCGAAGGCATTCTTGAACTCAGCCTCCGCAGTCCAGGTGTACTGCAGGCTGACAGGGAGATCGAAGCGCCCCCCAAAAACGTCGGTCCAGCCGTAATCAGCACTGAACTCGATACCCTGTACGGTGACCTCGCCGCCATCAAACTGATCGCCGATCTGGCCGGATCCACCGGTGGAGGCAGTCACTGTGCCAACGAGATTGTTGTAATCGTTCAGAAAGTAGATTGCCTCCAGGCCCATCCGGTCGTTGTTGAAACGGGCGCCCAGCTCGAAATTGATGCTGCTTTCCTCACTCGCTGAACTGCCCGGTCCGGGTGGATTGAAACCCTTGTTAACTCCGCCAAGAATGCGCCAGTTCTCATTGAGCTCGTAGAGCGCGCCCATACCCGGAATGAAGACGGACACGCTGTTGCTGCGAACACGGGTCGGTCCGAGGGCACGCGTCGGATCACTGGTTGAGAAGTCCAGCCGTTCCATGTCGATATCCTCGAATCTGGCGCCGGGGGTGAAGATCCAGTTGCCGCCACGGATCTCGGTATCGACGAAGAAGGATTTCACTTCGGCGCTCGAGACGCGGTTGGTGGTGGAACCTGGTGCACCTTCGCTGGTCAGGACCAGCACCGAATCTTGCATGCGGAATCCGTCTTCTTTTTGCAAACGGTCTTCCTCGTCCTCGTGCAGCCGAACGCCGCTGGTCAGACCAATCTCGGTGTCGCCGAGACTGAAGTCAAAAGTGATCTGTGCCTGCACGCCCTGTGAAAAGTACTTACGATTGTTATGGCGTTTGACGATGGCGCCATCTGGGCTGCTGCTGCCGGTCAAGTAAGCGAACTCGCTGGCGTAGGTGGTGGTATCTTTCAGGATCGAACTGATGCCGGTGCCATTGACCGACTGCAGCTTGAACCAGTTCCGCGCGAAGTTGTTGCGATACACCGTGACTTCGCCACGCCAGTTACTCTCAGGATCGATCACATAGCTGACCTGTACCTGATCGTGCTGGCCGTTGAATACGTCCCCATGTGAGGCAGCATAGCGTCGATTGGGGTCGAGCCGGAAATCCTCGTCGGTCAATCCGAGATAGGTCTCGTCGGAGACCTGGTCGGTATAGCCGGCTTTGATGCGCAGGCTCTGGTAGAGCGCGGAGGTCGGGTCTGAGTCGAACTGCAGTTTTACCAGGTAATCTTCAATGTCAAAGCCGGTCGGTCCCATGTCCACACCTTCGGGTCCGTCGATGGTTTTGAAGCCATCGTTTTGGCTCTGGACCGTCTCCACGAGCCAGGAGAAACGCGGCCCGCGGTTGCCGATATTGACGTGAGCGTCGGCAATGGCGTTTTGCCCGACCCGGAGATCGGCAGTAGCGCCAAAGTCAGCCGGAATCGGTGTGGAAATCAGGTTGATGGCACCGCCCGTGGTTTTAGGGCCAACGGCGATGGCCGCCGGTCCTTTGAGTACTTCGAGCGCATACATGCGACGCTGTGTCGGGAAGTAGTAGGCCGATGGCGCGGCGTAGGGCGCCGGGGCAATCAACACGCCGTCCTCGAGCAGTGCAACGCGTGCACTGCGATCAAGCCCCGAGCCACGAATGCCGATGTTTGGGCGAAGTCCGAATCCGTCTTCCTCCTGCAGGTAAACGCCGGGGACGGTACGAAGTACGCGCATGACATCGCCCTGTAGAAAGGTCTGCAGTTCTTCGTGGTCAATCATGTGGGCGGATCCCGGAATATCGGCCGGATCACGTCGGTGACCGATGATGGTGACAGTGTCGAGAACGGTATCGTCGGCGGTCTGATCTTGCTCGGTTTCCTGTGCCTGAAGTCCTGTCGAAACAGACACAAAAAGGAGGGCGCTCAGTATTCCTTTGAACGTATGATTGGCTTGCATTGACTCGATCCCCGTAGTGATTGGTGATAATTTACGTGAACGGTAACGCAAATGAGAATCATTCGCAACTGCGGTAAATACGTGTAGGGATCTCGGCCGAAAAGTGAGTGTCTGCAGGCTGTCGGGGCGAATTCCAATTTTGGACGTGACCTAGCCTGAAAAAACTGGTCCGGGTTTCAAGTTAGTATTTTCAACTGGCTGGAGAACTGGATCATAGTTAAGAAACGATACACCCCGGAAACAATCATCCACAAATGTTGGTCACTACTCCATATTTGAACGACCGCTTGTGGCCGTTTGCGGCCCTTCATTTCAGCGGTTTTTACGGTACCTGAACGTCCGCTTTCGGGAAAAGCAGACGTTCGAACCCGATCAGTTCTGACACTGTCTGTTTGGTCGGATCTGAGCTATTACAATTAAGGTCATCAAGGACGAGTTTGACCTGGGTTTGGCTGAGGCCAAGAACCTGGTTGAAAGCGCACCGTGTGAGGTCGGAAGCTTTACCTCAAAAACGTCTGCTGAAAGGTTCAAAGCCATGCTTGAAGGTGCTGGAGCGGACGTCGAGCTTCACTGAGATCAGGGCCAGGAACAGCCCATTTTATGCTGCTCTGACATTGCAATTGGGGGTTATTGGGGGTCTTCTCCGATTGAGAGTGCCCATACCACTACTGACAACTTGCGTTCGTGAAACCTGCTTTCCGGCCCTTTCATTCGCTTCACCTTTTGCCGCCTCCCGTACTGTTCCGGTAGGCCGAGGATAAATCTCACCAGTGCTAGTAGCCTTTCACTTTCGGTACTGTTGCCGTAAGTGTTTCCTTCGTCTTTCTTGGATCGTTATCCTGAAGACGTAGGCGGATAAAGTTGCGTGACTGGGTCCAGGCTAGTCTGGCTCGGGAACATGCAGGCAGGCACAAGCCCCATGAAGTAACTGCTCTCGGCAAACAATTTCCATCTGTTTGAGTTCCCCGGCCGCAGCGTGCATCTGCTCTATTTTTTGTAGTAATTCCGACTGCTTGTTTTGCAGCATTGCGCTGACCTCACTACAGCCTTTGGGGCCGACCCCAAGAAGACCGGCTATCTCGCGCAGAGTAAAGCCCAATTTCTTTAGGCGACGGATGAAAAGAAGCCTTTTGACCGCCTTGTCCGAGTAAAAGCGGAACCCGCCAGTTTTTGGCGGCTCTTTGACCAGCCCGAGTCGCTGGTAATAACGGATGGTTTCAATACTGACGCCAACCTGGAGCGCAATAGTGCCGATTGTCGGCTTATTTCTGGTCATGATTCGTTAGGTCATCCCGGTCATCCGCTAGCTCCCCCGCCCTTTACTGACTGCAAGCCTACGCCTTTGGGTGGTGCTTTGACATTAGGAGTTTGGTTACGCCTTCGCAGAGCGCGGCCCCGACCACATAGGGCTGAGGAGGTCAGGAAACGCAATGAACCCAACCGTTAAGCCCGAGTAGCCGGAACCGCTATTACGGACCGCAGGCTATCCTAAACATGAAGATACGCAACGAAAAAATGTCGCAACAAGCGTATCTTTTCCAAGAGTAAACTGGTCGACAGCCCGGTGATCTTGAAGTCCTGCGCAGAGTTGTTCCGTGGCTCCTCGCAGGAAGCGAGAACCTGAGCCGTATTCTATTTACTGCTGCGAATGTCCAAACTATCCCACTTCCGCCGCGTTACCGGCGTAATCCTTTTGGCCCAATAGGCATAGCAGCCAGCATGTTGACTGGCCATTTTGCGTCGCCATATAGGAGGGGCATATTTTGAGTCTGGTCGGGGTCAAACCTGATTTGGCCTTGGAGCGCCGCAAGTTTTACGCTGTCCTCAAGGTGCCACCCATAGACTCTCCTGAAAAAGCGGTGAGGGCATCTATCGTGAAGGATTATCGAGAACAGAAGAAATCCGCCAAATAGATCACATCATCGGCGAACGGTAGCGGGTAAGATGGTTCCTGTGTGTGGTGGTTCGCAGGAGACTCTAACTCCCGTCCAAGGTTCAGGCTTCTCCTCGGCACATGCGGGCTACTGCCCACTTAAAACTCGTCCTAGTGCCACATAGAGTCTATTTCTCGGTATCAAATTAGGACACTACCAACTAGCGAGATCCAAGAATGTTGTCTACGATCTTGCTGATCGCGGCCTCTGCTTCTTGTAACTCGGCGCACACTTCACCCCATTCATCGTTAAAAGATGGCCAAATAATGCCGCTCTTACCGGCAGCGCCTGCTCTCCCCAAAAACTCGTAGAATCTGAGATGTGCGACTCGGTATCTTTCCCTGACGTCATCGAACGCCATTTTTTGTTCTCGATCAAATTTGTCGTTCATGCGTGTCTCCATTTGGTTGCCAGGCGACTTTGGGTTTTGTCGGCTGATTTGCGCAATACTTGCGGGGCTTGGCCTGTAGCCGGTCACTCTACAAAGGCCCGGCTTCCAATAGGTGTTACCAGTTTTTAGAAAATTTGTTCTTGTAATTTTTCAACGGTGGTTACGAGGATGGCGTAATTAGTGAGTTCGCCATCGTCGTCTCTTAGCGCATACGACTCATCAGGCTCGTTTTCTGGATTCGTTGCCTTTTGCAGAGCTATCAGACAACGCCTTAAGCCTATTTCAGTAGGATGATCAGTCGAATTAACATTTATGGACAGTCCCGTTATAGCCTGAACAAATAGTGTTTTTTCCCGTGCGCTCAGGGCAGCTTTCTTTTGTTCAAGAAGCGCTAGAATTTTATCGGCAATCTCGCTCTGAAGGGCCCCATCAATTTTCCCCTCGCTTATCCTTTGCAGCCAATCATCGAATTGATCCATACGGTCTTATTCCCCCAGCGATCTGGGTGGGGTTTCCACGTTAGTTTTGGTTGCGCGTACCTTCGCAGAGCGCGGCCCCGACCACATAGGGCTGAGGAAGTTAGGAAACGCAATGAACCCAACCGTTAAGCCCGAGTAGCCGGAACCGCTATTACGGACCGCAGGCTATCCAATACATGAAGATACGCAACGAAAAAAGGTTGCAATATAGGTACCTTTTCCAAGAGTAAACTGGCCGGCAGCCTGGCGATCTTAGGGGCCTTCGTGGCGTCGTTGGAGGCGTCGCGTAGGAAGCGAGGACCCGTGGCTTTGCGTCCCTAGCTTTGGCTAGGTTTGCCTTTGTCGGTAACGCAACATTTCATTATACCACATCTACGGCCGGGAGCGGTGCGATCGAATTGCTTGTGCTTGCGCCTCAGGAAGTAGTGCCGGGTGTGCCAGTACAGAATCTTTCCGCCCATGCTTTTTCCGGAATGGCCACTAATGGCTGGTTTTTCCTACCCCACCCGTTGCCCATCCAGGTAACACCATACCCCTTGTGGTCACAGACATATTCCTGCGCTGGCTTTTGATCCCGATAACACTGCTTACAGATATGCGGCGGCTTATCGTCTTTCATGCAGTCGGAACCGGAAATCATAGCGCCGATGCTATGCCTATTCGGCGTTGAACAACAAGCGATTAACTGGCTGATTGAATTAGTTAATCAAGTCAGTGCAATCCAAGCAGCCTAATGTCCGCTTGTGGCCGA
>CAZMOM010000010.1:3444-88698 GCA_964568075.1 uncultured Gammaproteobacteria bacterium | reverse complement strand
GCCGCTCCCGGCCATCCTTGGCCTCCGCGGCACTCGCACATCCGTGTGCTTCGCGGCACTAAACAAAAAGGGGTAGGACGGTGGAGCAAAGCCACGCCGGGTCGCAGACCAGAGAATCGCCCTGACATGGTCCCAAATCAATTCCCCTAACTATCGTCATGGCGATTCCGGCGTTGTAATCGCTCGAGCCGGTCGAGTAGTTCGATCGCCAATGCCGCACCGGCCAGGTTCACGCCGAGGTCACGTTGCAGCCGAACGACGACGCGCGTCCGCCTTACAGTGTTCAGTGCGAAGCACCACTCCGCGCCGCGCTTTCGAGTCGGTTCTATTATCCCCTCATCGATCATCGCCTCGACAAGTTCGGCATCGACTGCACAGGACCGGCACAATTCGACGATCGTGATCTCCGTCGTTTCATCGACGATCTGACCACTGAGAAGATTTGCATCTCGTTCAGTCATTCTCTAGGTACCTCCCGAGCCGGCGCGTGGATCGAATGGCAGTTCGGATTCCATTTTTCGATAAAACGCCTTCGCCTCTTTACTGTCCGCCGGCGGTAATACGACCTTGAGATCGACGTAAAAATCGCCGGGCGTCCTGGCCGGAAGGCCCTTGCCCTTCAGGCGCAGCCGGCTGCCTTGACCGGAACCAGCCGGGATTTTCAAATCGACGCTGCCCGAAGGAATCGGCACCGTAATCGTCGTACCGAGCGCTGCTTCCCACGGTGCGACGGGCAGGCTCAAATAAACATCCTTGTCATCGACCCGGTATCGGCCACCGGTATCAAATTCGATCTCGAGGTATAGATCACCCGATTTACCGTCGCCCAATCCGGGGCCGCCCTGGCCGGCGAGACGAATCCGCTGGCCGGGCCGGACGCCCTTTGGAATCTTGACGTTCAGCACCCGGTCGCGGGTCACGACATGACCGTCGCTGGTTACTTCCGGCAGGCGCAGTTTGATCCCGCGCGTGATGCCGGTATAACTGTCCGCCACGTCGATCGAAATCTTCGCATGGTGGTCTTCGCCCTGCATCCGGAAACTGGCGCGACGGCCGACGGGTTCGCGTCCACGCATCTGCCCGAACAGCGAGGAAAAGAAATCACTGAAGTCCGCGCCGCCGTCACCCGAAAAACCGCTGCCACGAAACTCGAAGTTCTGATTCCAGTGAGGCGGCGGTCGGAATTCCTGACCGCCCCGCCATTGTGATCCGAGCTGATCGTAAGCCGCGCGTTTCTCGGGGTCTTTCAGGACCACGTAGGCTTCGCCGACCGACTTGAATCGTTCCTCGGCCTCCGGGGCATCGCTGACGTCGGGATGATACTTGCGCGCCAGCTTGCGGTACGCGCGTTTGATCTCGTCCTGGGTCGCGTCCCGCGCGACCCCTATGACTTCGTAGTAGTCTTTGTACTCCATCGAATTCTATTACTCGCCCAGCCACCCTTTTGCCTCGGCAAGCTCATCATTTTTAAACACGCGCACGTGTCCCGGCATGGCAAAACCGAACACTTTGACGGAGGATCGTATCCAGTCCACGTCAGTGACCACCGCTATTCGTTCCCACGCCGTAAAATGCCGAAGTCCGATCTTCGCATCTTCCCACATCGCCGCCATCTTGTATCCCGCGAAATCGGGGCCGAGGTGATAGAGCAAGCGGATCATCTTCTGTTCGGCTAGTTTCGCCTCCACTGCGGGAATCAACACGGATTCATAGTCTTCCGCAGTCACAGTTCCGCTTGCCGTAAATCCGATGACATTGCCGGGCAGGTCTGGAATTTCCTTGATCACAGTGTTCGCTCTTATCCAAATATTGGTGCCTAACGCGAAGGTGAATGAAAAGTGTAGTGATACCGCATCACTGAATCATCGTAACCGAAAGCCCCGCCCGTGACATGACCTGGAAATCTCTCGAATCTATGCAAAAAACGGAAATTCGCACGCCACAGGCATCAACGACTATACGACCGAAGTCCAGGCCATATGCTCGGATAATCTGTTCGGGCCTGGCCGCGCTCGCGCATCCCTGCGCTCCGCGGCACTTGTGCGTCCTACACGTCGGCCGCTCTCGCGCATCCCTGCGCTCCGCGGCATAAGGTTATCCTGACCGTAAAGGCCGTCTAACACAATAAAATGGCATCGTGGCTAAATCGCACTCAACTTTGCATCAATAAACCGATCGATGACATTTTCCAGCATGGTCAGCGGCAGTGCGCCGCTGCCCAGCAACACGTCGTGAAATTCCCGCAGATCGAAATCATCGCCCAGTTTCTCTTCCGCGCGGTGGCGCAGCTCCCAGATTTTTAACTCGCCGAGCTTGTACGACAATGCCTGACCGGGCCAGGAGATGTAACGATCCACTTCGGCCCGGACATTGCCTCGCGACAGCGAGGTGTTGCTCGCGAGGTATTCCATCGCCTGTTCGCGGCTCCAGCCCTGTGAGTGGATACCGGTATCGATGACCAGCCGGCATGCGCGCCACATCTCGTAACTCAATCGGCCAAAATGCTCATACGGGGTTCGGTAGACATCCATCTCCACGCCGAGTTTTTCCGAATACAGGCCCCAACCTTCGCCATAGGCGCTGAGATACAGGTTGCGCCGGAAATCGGGCATGTTTTCCAGTTCCTGTGACAGCGCGCCCTGGTGATGGTGGCCCGGGACCGCCTCGTGCAGCGTCAGTGCGGTCAGCTCATAAAGCGGTCGTTGATCCAGCGCATAGGTGTTGACCCAGAATGCGCCGCCGATCTTGCTGCCGATCGGCGCCCCGACATAGGCAGCCGTCGTGTAGTTGGGGGCTACTTCTGCCGGGACGGGTACCACGCCGTAGGACAGGCGCGGCAGCTTGCCGAAAAAGCCGGGCATCAGGTAGTCGATGCGCTTGGCGGTATAGGCCGCTTCCTTCAACAACTCTTCTTCGCTGCTGGCGTAAAACTGCGGATCGGTACGCAGGAAGTCGGTGAACGCAGCGAAGTCGCCGTCAAACTCGAGCTCGGCGATCAGCGCATCCATCTCCGATCGTATCCGGGCGACTTCGCCAAGACCGATGTTGTGGATGTCGGTCGAGGTCTTATCGGTGACGGTGGCGTAGGAGCTGATCTGATGCGCGTAATAGGCTTCGCCGTCGGGCAATTGTTCCGCGCCCAGCGTAGCGGTCGCCGCATCCAGATATTCGTTTTCGAAAAAATCCGCGAGATCGGAGAATGCCGTTAATGCGCTGTCGGCGATCGCTTTGCGACCCGCCGATAGCAGGCGTGCTTTGTCGTCATCCGCAAGGTTGTCGCCCAGGTCGGCAAATGGCTCGTAGAAACCACTTTTTTCCGGATCGTCGTAGAGCTGCGCCTTGATCGTCGGCAGCACGCCCTCGATAACGATCTTCGGCAGCGTGAAACCGGTGTCGATGCCCTCGCGCATGTTGTCGATGTTTTCGGAGAAATAACGCGGGATATCGTTGAGCCGGGCGATGTAGTCTTCGTAGTCGTCCACCGTTGCTGTCGGCAGGCCATTGGTCATGCTCAGCACCGCCATGTAAAAACCATAAAAAGTATTAAACGGGATGCGCGAAAGATTTAACTGATAGGCACCGATAGAGTCCTGCAACACCCATTCCAGCAGTTCGTGGTTGATGCGGTCGTCCGCACCGAGCGCATCGGGATCGATGGCCCGGAGTCTTCGCAGAAATTCCTGCTCTGTCGCCAACCGACGATCACGATCCGCCTCGGTCACGCCGGCCAGCCGATCGTTGTAATCGGCAACGCCCGCCTGGGTCGCCAGCAGGGGACTTTCACGCAGTTGGTAATCCCAGTGTTCGGTAATAATGGCGTGCAGTTGAGATTCGGCCGTCCCTGCCTGGGTCGTGTCCGGTGCGGGCGTGCAGGCCGTAAGCGCAAGGAGAGAGACAATGACGAAGCCAAAAGAGCGCATGGGTAGTTCCTTATTCAACGGGGCCGGTGTTGTGAAACGCAGTCATTCTGCATATCTTGGTAGGCGAAACTTCCGTAACTTAACACCGCCACCGGGGATAGAAAATGAAAAATAACATCAGGCTCGTCACTTTCCTGCTGGTTTGCTGGGTGATACCCGGCCTGGCTGTCGATGCCAGCGGCTCCGCCGATGGAGCCGGCTCGCAAAAAGCGATTCTCGTCACGGGCGCCAGCACCGGGATCGGCAGGAAGATCGCCGAGACGCTGGCCGCGAATGGTTATTTCGTCTACGCCGGCGCGCGGAAGGAAAAAGACCTGGCCGATCTGAATGCGATCGATAATATACAGTCCATCCGGCTGGATGTGACTAAACAGGGAGAAATCGATGCGGCCGTCGAAACGGTTCGGAAACAGGGCCGGGGCTTGTATGGCCTGGTCAACAACGCCGGTGTGGCTGTGCTGGGTCCCTTGATCGAAGTGGAAGAGGCAGAGCTCGACTTCCAGTTCGATGTGAATGTCTATGGTCCTTACCGGATCACCAAGGCTTTCGCTCCGCTGATCATGGAATCGAAAGGCCGGATCACGACGATCGGTTCGATCGCCGGCATCCTGTCCGGCGCCTTGTCGGGTCCGTACAGCATGAGCAAACATGCCATCGAGGCCTATACCGACTCGCTGTCCAGGGAAATGCGAGGTTTCGATGTGAAAGTGAGTGTGGTCGAACCGGGTAATTACAAATCCGATATTTTCAAGAACCTGTACAAGCGCATTAGCGACAACAATCAGAATTTCGACGATTCGTTGTTTGCAGATGAAATAAAAAGCAGAATGGAAAGACCGACGGACCGAGCGCAATACAAGGATCCGGTCGAGGTGGCCGATGCCGTCATGCATGCCTTGTTCGACGATAACCCCAAGCTTCGGTACATGGTCGTGCCCAATGAGTTTGAGGCAGAAATCACGATCAAGCAGGCGCTACGCGAAATGGCGCAGCTCAATGCGGGGCAGACATATACCTATGATCGTGAGGCGCTGATCTCGATGCTGGATGAGGTTTTGGCCGAGTTGGAGGAATAGGTTTCAAAAAGCGGACAGATTTATTTTTTCAAAAAAAATAAATCTGTCCCCTTTTTTTCAGCGCCCTCGTGATCGTATTTCGCGGACCAGTGCGTCGATAGCAACGGCCTTACCGGTATCGACCACTATTGCCGAGGCAAGCTCGGTTTGGTCCAGACCGGTGTAGTCGCTTAGCTGATGTTTTAGCACCGCCAGGTTCGCTTCCGATGCATCGTCGTTGTCGGCATCGCGCTTGATGATGCGTCGCCTGAGTGTGTCCCGCTCCGCCATGCAGTTCAGGATGACAAACGGGACCTGGCTGTCACCGGCCAGGGTTTCGAATTGCTGTCGTTGATTTTTTTTCAGGAAGGCTGCATCGACAATCACGGTATAGCCGGCATCGACAACAGGGCGCGTCAATTCCGCGAGTCTCTCGTAAGTACGTAGGCCGGCTTCAGCGGAGTAAATTCCGGAAGCGACATCTGAGCCACTGCTTTGCTCCGCAGCCAGACCGTGCAAACGTTTGCGTTCGATATCCGAGCGCACGCGAATAGCTGACAGCGGCGCCAGCAACCGATCGCTGACGAAGGTTTTGCCCGAGCCCGACAGGCCATGGCAGATGATCAGCTTCGGCGCGGGCCTTTGCGTTGCCGATTCGGCATAGCCGACATGATGTTCGAAGCGAATAAGCTGCGCTTTTCTGTCCTGGACATTCAGTGAGTCGTCGGCAAGGCGGATGGCGGCGACCTTGGCGCGCACCATCGACTTGTATACCAGGTGAAATTGCATCAGTGGCATGCCGGCATAGTCGCCGGTGATTTCCAGGTAGCGATTGGTAAATGCGAAGGCCAGGTCACTGCGATCCCGGACCTCGAGGTCCATAACCAGAAATGCGATCTCACTGATGACATCGATCCAGCGGAGCATAGGATCGAACTCGATGCAGTCGAACGCGGCGACGCCCTGGTCGGTCTTGATCAGGTTGCTCAAGTGCAGGTCACCATGGCATTCGCGGATGAAGCCGTCTTTTCTGCGTCGTTCGAAAATGGGCTTGAGCCTGGTGAATTCGTCTTCGCTCCAGCGCAGCAGCGTATCAAGCTTGGCCCGGGTTGGCGGATCGTCGATACGTGGCAGGATCTGGTTGAAGTTTTCCAGCACCGGCAGCCAGACTTGCTCGGGCGTGCCGTACTTCGTGTCCTGACCGGCGGCCGCACTGCCGGCGTGAAACCGGCCTACCCACGCCGCGGCGAATTCCATATCGGCTCGTGTCAGCAGATCATTATCGAGCAGCCGGTCGAGCTGTGCAGCCTGCGGGAACTGTTTCATTTTGACCGCGTACTCGATGACTGGGCCGTCTCCGCCGATGCTCGGTTCATCCTCGGTCCCGGTGATGCCAACGACCTCGAGGTAGAGATCCGGCGCGAATCGCAGGTTGAGACGAAGCTCTTCCTCGCAGAAGAATTTCCGTTTCTCCAGCGTCGAGTAATCGAGGAAACCGAGGTCGGCGGGCTTCTTGATCTTGTAGACAAAGTCCCCGGTCAGGACGAGCCAGGAAACATGGGTTTCGATCAGCCGAATGTTGTCTGTCGGATGCGGATAGGCCGCCGGACTGAGTAGGGACCGGATCAGTCTGGAATTTTCCCTGCTATCCGTCATGGCTTCCGTAAACAAGGGCTGCCTCTTCATTCGACAAGAAAGATCCCCGCATGGCAAGCACATCATGCGACCGATTTTTTCTTGAAACACCGTCAAAACAGCAGAAGCCGAAAAAGCAGGAGACTAAATAATGAACAAGCTTTACAGATTTCTGAGCGGAAGCGCTGCGGTCATTGCGTTACTGGCGTTGCTTGCGCCACAGGCAGGCGCGGTCAAACTGGAACTGATGGAATACGATCAGGCCAACTTTTCCGATCCGCTGAACATTGACAACCCATTCTGGCCACTGATCGCGGGAACGACTTTTACCTATGTGGCGGAGGAGGACGACGAATGCGTCCTCAACACGGTATATGTCAGCAATGAAGCGAAAAGGAATTTTCCGGCGAGGACGGTATATAAAAGGGCGGTCGCCAGGATCGTCTACGACGTCGAATGGATCGACGAAGACTGTGACGGCACGGGTGACCAACTCGATGAGGAAACCCAGGACTGGTATGCGCAGGACGACTTTGGAAACATCTGGTATCTGGGCGAAGAAACAATCGCCTATGAATATGACGATGACGGCAATTTTTTGTTTGCCACGTCCGAAGGTTCCTGGGAAGCCGGTTATGACGGCGCCCTGGCCGGAACCGTTGTGCTGGGCGACCCGCATGTCGGTGATTCGTTCTTCCAGGAATTCTACGAGGAGGAAGCCGAGGATCAGGCCAAGATTCTCAGGCTGGATGTGTCCGTTTCCACCGACCGCGGCGATTACGAAGGCTGCATGAAGACCAAGGAATGGACCGAGCTGGAGAACCAGACCATCGAGCACAAGGTTTACTGCCCGGGCGGTGATGGCCTGGTGCTGATCGAAGAGCTCAGCGGTGGCAAGACGGTGATCGTGGAGCTAACCGAAAGAAATCCTTAGCAGAATCCATCCCCACGGGGCCGAAATCGTGACCCCGAACACTAACCCCGCCCCCATCACGAGGGCGGGGTTTTTTTAACCTGTATATAGATAAGGAGTGCGGTTGGTCCAGTGCTGGACCGCCGGCAAATTTCAGGTGAGTGCCAGGTATTTTTTCTAGAAATCCTGCATCTTCGTCAGACCTTCGACGATGGTGATGTTAAACGTGCCACCGAGAAAGAGTATGTCGTCGTCGGTGGTGGGGTCGTCATCGCCCGCCTCACAGGTGAACGCGATCGTGTAATCGCCAACCGGCAGATTGTCGATCATGTACACATGCGCACCGGTGTTCGTGTCCAGGGTCACTACGGCGCTGTCCACCGGATCCGGCGCGATGCCATCGACATCGTCGATAAAGGAATCGTGGCCGGAGAATATGTAGACGGCGTTGCCGCTGCCATTGATGCAGAGCTCGTTGAAAATCAGGTTGTTGCCGATTTCTCCGCTGATGCTGCCGACAGGATCGCCATTCACACCGTTATCGATGATGCGCAGCGTCGGACGCAGGATGTAATCGGGCAGCAGGCCGATCGGGTTGTGCACCGACTTGCGCAGATCGAAGTCCAGCGTAAAGCTGGCGTTTCCGCCGGCGGGCACGTCGAAACCGCCGATCAGCTTCAGGCCGGTCTCATCGCCGCTGGGTATAAATAAGGAGTGTTCGGACCCATCATCCAGGACGATGAAGGAATCCATCATCGTCGCTACGGCATTGACCTCGAGCCGGAGCCAGTTGTAATGACCGGCGTCGAGCGTAATGTTATTGAGGATAATTTCGCTGCCACCACCGGCGAGCGCCAGCAGATCGATCTGGTCGTTGACGTCGACCATGAATGATTCACCAGTGGCCGGCTTGATTTCGACCGCGGCAAAAAAAACCACAACCCGTTGGGCGAAGTCGACCGGCGCGTCGGTCACCGCCAGCGTCAGAGTCCCTGGTTCCGGGGCCGCGCTCTCCTCGCCGCCACAGCCACCGATGATCAAGACGAACGCACACAGGGCTAATTTGACTCGCATGATGTATCCCCTGATACAGATCTGTATATTTTTCTAGCCTGCAAATACTAGATGCCATCTGCGCATAAAAAAACTGTCTCAAATCAACGACATAACATAATCGGCTGACCGGATCAGCAGATACTTTGAATGATCTCCGGAAGCCCGGCCGCGTAAAGCTTCGGGAGCCGGTATGGATTCGGGGAAAAGTATTTTTCATAATCCAGTAGCGAAAAAACCACAGTTTTGCGCAGATTTTGCGCGCAGATTTTAAAATTTGCGCATTATCGATATCGTTATGGTCGCAAAACGGACTAAATATCCTGGATCGTGATTTCGCCGGCGAGGATGGTCAGGTTGCGGGTCCCGCCCAGGAAAAGGATATTGTCATCGGTGGTCGGATATCGGCGCCCGAGCACAGGGAATCTGTTTCCTGAAGGCCTTTTCCGATCACCGTGTATCAGTCCGGTGTTCCGCGCTGCGTTTTGTCTTATTATGGTGAACAGGCGGGGCGAAAACAGAACATAAGCGCCGCTCTTCGGGGGAGTCTGCGGATGAAAAAATTTCTAAAATGGCTGGGGCTGTCATTTGGCGTCATCGTCCTGTTGATCGTCGGGCTGATCGTCAATATCGCCTGGTTCAAGCCGATCACCATCAATATGTTTTTCGAATCGGCGTTTCTCAAGTACGCGCTGGAAGATCCGGAAATGCTCAGCAGCATGCGGTTGCTCGAGCAGATCGGGCTGACATTTCACAACGACGATCTGGCCGATATTTCACCGGCGCATACGGAAAAGCTCAATCAATGGCTGATCGAGGACCGGGAAATGCTGCGCCGCTACGACCGTAGTCAGCTGGAGGGCCAGGCGGCGATTTCCTATGACATTATGGACTGGTTCATGAGCAACGAGGTCGAGGGTATCGAGTTTGCGTGGCATGGCTACCCGGTCAATCAGCTGTTCGGCGTGCAGAACCTCATGCCACACTTCATGGCGACAATTCATCACGTCGGCAACGAGCGCGATGCCAGGCATTATGTTACCCGCCTGTCGAAATTCGATACGAAGTTCGATCAGTTACTCGAGGACCTGAATCTGCGCGAGGTGAAGGGCATCATCCCGCCGACGTTTGTCGTCGAAAAAGTGATCGAGGAAATGCAAGGTTTCCGCGGAACGCCCGCCAAAGAAAACATTTTGTACACATCCTTTGCCGAGAAACTGGACAAGATCGAAGATGTCGATGCAGCGACCCGCGATGATCTGCTGGCCGGCGCCGAGGCAGAGATCGATGGCACCGTATATCCGTCCTACGACAAGCTGATCGCCTATTTCGAAGAATTGCGCCCGCAAGCGACG
The DNA here is from genome assembly GCA_964568075.1 of uncultured Gammaproteobacteria bacterium. Classification (GTDB taxonomy): domain Bacteria; phylum Pseudomonadota; class Gammaproteobacteria; order Steroidobacterales; family MnTg04; genus MnTg04. The sequence goes on along the minus strand of CAZMOM010000010.1, from coordinate 78,767 downwards.
ACCAACCACGGCGCCTGGAATTTACCGAACGGTGATGCCTGGTACGATTTTCGGTTGCGCTCGAACACGACGACCGATATGACCGCTGACGAGATTCACGACCTCGGTTTGTCGGAGGTCGCGAGAATCCAGGCGCAGATGGACGAAATCCTGGTAGCGGAAGGCTATGCCGATGGAACCGTGGCGGAGCGAATGGCGCAGCTCAATACTGAGGAGCGTTTTCTGTATCCGAATGATGACGCGGGCAGGGAACAGATACTCAAGGATTTCCAGGCAATTATCGATGAGATCACGGAGCAGATGCCGGAATACTTCAATACGCTTCCCAAATCCAAAGTTCAGGTAAAACGCATTCCGAAGTTCAGCGAGGCCAATTCGGCCGGTGCCTACTACCAGGGCCCGTCCATGGACGGATCACGGCCGGGTGTCTTTTATGCCAACCTGCGCAATCTGGAAGAGCATCCAAAATACACTATGCGGACCCTTGCCTATCACGAGGCAGTTCCGGGGCATCATTTGCAGACGGCATTGCAAACCGAGATGACCGGCGTCCCGCAATTCAGGAAGATGATGGGCTTTACCGCGTTCTCCGAGGGTTGGGCTCTTTACTCAGAGCGCATCGCGTGGGAGGCGGGCCTGCAGGACGATCCCTACGATAATCTCGGACGATTGCAGGCAGAGCTGTTTCGCGCCGTGCGCCTGGTGGTTGATACCGGGATTCATCGCAATCGCTGGTCGCGCGAGGAAGCGATCGACTACATGTATGACAACACGGGCGTGGCGAAGCACGATGTGGTCGCCGAAATCGAACGTTATTTCGTGATCCCGGGGCAGGCTACTTCCTATAAGGTCGGCATGCTCAAGATTCTGGAGCTGCGCGAGCGCGCAAAGACCGCGCTGGCCGATGAATTCGATATCGGGGAGTTTCATGACGTCGTACTGCGCAACGGCGATATTCCACTGACTATTCTCGAGCAGCAGGTAGACGAGTACATCGCCGGGAAACAGGCGGGCTAACCAACAAAATATAAAAAAAATAAAAAATCCGGTTTTCTGCATCCAAAACGGCTCCGACAGGTATCAACTTGTCAGGAGCCTCTTTTTTGGCTCGGTTTGGTTTAACTGGAGAGAAAAAATGCAATATCAATGGGTCCCAATTGTTTTGTTTATTTCGCTCGGCACGGTCGCGGGACTTTTCATGTATTTCCGTTACCGGGCAAAACATGAAATCACGGCCACGGTGCGCGCTGCGCTGGACAAAGGGCAGGAGCTATCGCCTGAATTACTCGACAAGCTGGGCGACTCGCTGCCATCGCCGAAATCGGATTTGCGGCGTGGCGTCCTGTCGATAAGCATCGGGCTTGCCCTGGTTGCGTTTGGCATTTTGCTTGGCGAAGAAGATGCGCAGGGTCCGTTGTTGGCGATCGCGGCTTTTCCATTCCTGATTGGCGTAGCATACTTGGGACTGCACAAGTTCAGTGAGTAGTTCTTATCAAAAATACAGGCTCAACCCGGGTGAACCGTGCCACCGAGTGACGAGGCACTCGTCGCCCGGGTTGTTTCCCTGCGCGACCAACAGGCGTTTACCGAGCTGGTTCGACGTTATCAGTCGCCGGTCAGAAATTATCTGCGGCAGCTGACGCGGGATCCGGCAAGTGCCGATGACCTCGCTCAGGAGACCTTTATACGGGCCTGGGAGAAAATGAATACATTTTCAGGCAGCGGCCGATTCGCTGCCTGGCTGATGAAAATCGCACACAACATGTTTTTACAAGCGTATCGAAAGTCAAAAAGATACAAGCAGATACTGGAAGAAGTGGAAGATCAGGCTGTAATAATGAACACCGACAGCAATACCGATGTTTCGGCAATGGCAGGATCCCTGGATATGCCAAAATATCTCGGCATACTCGGAGAAGAAGAGCGCAGGATTATGCTGCTGTATTTTGTCAATGACCTGACGCACAGTGAGATATCGGAAATCAGCGGACTGCCTCTGGGTACGGTCAAATCGCATATCCAGCGAGGCAAGTTCAAGATTCGAGAGCACTTCGAGCTCAAAGACGCAGACAGTGGTTAGTAAAAAATGACCGATCACACAACAGAAAACCCATCGCGCGAACTGGCCGATGCCCGGGTCAGGGCAATGTTCAAGAACCATTTCACGGTGATCGCCGACGATGGATTTGTTGACGCTGTTGCAAAGCGTGTTCGTCGTCGCGTCTGGTCGCGAAAAATCGTACTGGGATGTTTTTCTGTCGTGGGTGGAGCGATCGGTTTTGTGCCATTGAGGCAGATCGGAACCGAGATTGCGCAGCGGATCGCGACATTTTCCGTGGATTGGCAAAGCCTGGCGACTTTGTCGTTCGACTGGTCGAGCCTGAGCGCGCTCAGTTTTGACTGGCAAAGCGCGGCGAGCTGGCCGGCCCAGATTCAGTGGCTGATCGTCGGTATTGCTGTTGCAGTGTTGACGCCGTTGATAACCGGGTTGCTGGACAGTTGACCCGGATATTTCACCAAGGCGGTTGCCGCCGGGTGTAAGGAATTGAGGGTTCAGGAATTTTGAGTCATCGGTCCGTTGATGGCTGATTACAATTTTCACGCCGGCGGCCACCTATCACGGCCCTGGCTGGTTCTCGGACAGCTGAGCTTGGTCTTCACTCAACCCATAGCTACCACTATGGGTTTCGCTCCAGACCTGCCCTCAGCCGCCCAAGTCCTCACCCAGAATCCGCGATCCTTGGTGAAATATCCGGGTTAAGCGTCCAGCGCCGCCTTGACTGCGGCAACCGTTCGGTCGATGTCGCCCTGACTGGTCTGCCAGTTGCTCAGCGAAATTCGCATGACCCGCATGCCGTTCCATAACGTGGCCCCGAACCACGCCTCGCCACTTTCGTTGATGTGTTTGATGACTTCGTCGGTTCGCGCGTCGTGATTGCCGTCCGGGTCGAGGAAACGCACCAGCCCCTGGTTGATGACCGGTGTGGTCAGTACTTCCACGCCAGGCAAGTCGCCCAGTTTGTTCACGATGTCCCGGGTAAGATCGCAACAGCGCTCGATCATTTCTGCGACACCATTGCGACCGAGTACGCGAAGAGCCGCATATATTGGGATACCCCGCGCCCTTCGTGACCACTCGGGTCCCCACTCGAACTGATCACGGACATCGTCGACTTCGACCTTGTAGGCGGCCGGTACCGTCATCGCCGTCTTGTGCGACTCCGGGTCGGCGACGAAAGCAACTCCACTGTCATACGGAACGTTGAGCCACTTGTGCGCGTCGGTTGCCCAGGAATCTGCTTTTTCAACGCCTTTGACGAGGTGGCGTAATTTTTTACTCGCTGCGACCCACAGACCGAACGCACCATCGACGTGCACCCAGGCGCCGTATCGATGGGCCAGGTCGCAGATTTCGTCGAACGGATCGAAAGCGCCTCGATTCAGATCGCCGGCGGCAAGCGAAACAATCGTCGCCGCAGCGGGGTTTTTCTTAAGCTCTGTTTCCAGCGCGGCGACATCGATCGTGCCATCGTCATTCATCGCGACCTGAACAACGGCGTCGGTGCCTATGCCGAGATGACGCAGGGCGCGTAACAGGGTCTCGTGGTGTTCCCCGACCAGCACGCGTATCGGCGGGCTTCCGGTCAGGCCTTGCTCCTCGACCGACCAGCCTTTATCGGCCAGGATCTTGTGCCGGGCGGCAGCCAGCGCGGTTACATGCGCCATCTGGCAACCGGTGACAAAGGCGTATGAGGCGTGCTGCGGCAAACCGAGAATGTCCTTCAGCCAGTCGGCAACCACTTCTTCGATAACTGCCGCGGCCGGCGAGCAGGCATAGGCTGCCGCGTTCTGATCCCAGGCCGAGGTCAGCCAGTCGGCGGCGATCGAGACCGGAATTCCACCGCCGATTACCCAGCCGTAGAAACGCCCGCCGGCGCTGTTGAGCAAACCGTCACGGGCGTCGGCCGCCAGTTCCTCGATCACCTGCAGCGCGGGTAATCCGTCGGCGGTTAAATCCTTGCCCAGTTTTTTTCTCAAATCGCCAACACTCGGTTCGTGGCTGACCGCTTCCCTGTCGAGCGAGTCGATGTATTCGGCGGCGAGCTCAGCGGCTCGTTTCAGTTCGGGATTCATACGGTAATCTCCGTGACAGCGGCCGTCATGATTGCCGAAATCAGGAGTAATGGCCACCCGCTTGTTGCTATTTCCTGCGGCTTGTTGCGCACTCGGTGGAGATTGCAAAAAAGGCTGATCGGCTCGTTAGCTTATGGGGTAAAAGAATCTGCCGTGTACGCGTTACTCTCGATCAGTTCGCCACTGGTCCTGGTGACGCCAAGGGCGTTACTGAAGGTAATCGGGAGTGAATTCGATTTGTCGAAACTCGTACGGTCCCGGAACACCTGGAAATGCAGATGCGGTCCGGATGAATTTCCCGAGTTGCCAGCCAGTGCCAGCAGGTTTCCCGCGACGACTTCCTGGCCGACGGCAACGGCCGCACTGCCTTCCATTAGGTGCGTATAGCGCACGACCGTGAGGTCTGCATGTTCGACAAAAACGTTGTTCTCATGGCCTTCAATATGGTCGTCGTCCGAGAATTGATCGTTGACGATGATTACCGTCCCCGCGCGTGATGCGTAGATCGGGTCTCCCATGTTCAGGTCGAAATCATAGGCGAAAGTATCCCGGTGTCCACCGAGCGTGCTGCAGTTGCCTTGAAACATTCGGTAAGTCGCACCCGGCGACCAGGGCAGTACATACGGTGAGTTGGCCGGGTCGGTAAAGATGAATCCATCACAAAATGTGGAATTTGAAGCAGGCGGGGACGATGTGGAGTCAGACCCACCGCCACAGGAAATCAGGAATACGAATGCCGCGAGCAACGCCAGAAGTTGACAAGAGCTGCGTTGCAAAGCGTACATGCGCGCATCCTTTCTTTTTTCTATGTGACGGGTAATCTGACGTTGAGGGAAAGAAAGAGTTCGATAATCGCAGGTGATTGCGGCTCGCCGTTAGGTACCTGAAACCCGGTCGGCCGTGGCATTGTTTATTCTTATTTCGGGCCTTTTTCGTATTTGCGTTTCGAACTGGCGTTTTCGAACGCGTCGACAAATGGGCTGGCATACCCATCCGGGAGCCTGCCCTCGCGGTGTTCGGTCAGTGACCGGTAACGTTCTGCATACAACTCCCAGTAGCGGCGCTTGTTGCTGCCAAGGAGTTTGCTCTTGCCCAGGACATGTTGAAACTGTTCCTGAAGATTTTCCGGATCAAACATCTTGAGGTATTCGAACAATGCCCTGCGCATCGCCTCATTCATCGATTCCATGTCCGCATTGACATCAAAAAAACACTCGCGGACGGCGTCTTCCGCTTCTTTGTAGCTGCCGGGTTTGCTGGACAACAGTCGTGGCAGCGCGTCGTCGATGCCCGCCGAAAATTTGATCGGGTTATTGGACTTTGACTTTATCATCGTCCGACTCAGCTGGAGTCTTTCCTTGAGAAGCGCGCGGCTTTGCAATAACTCCTGGAGTCCTTCAAGCATCACAGCGAAAATGCGCCCGACATCCTCCATCAAATCCGCTGGGTTGCGGTTTGGCAGTACGTCTTCGTCGACGCCCAGTCCTCTTGTAAAGGCATCCAGCATCTGATTATTGTTGGCCGACGGCGCAAGCTTTTGCGGTGCCCGGTTGGTCGACTTGGTCAATGACTGTTTCTCAGCTTTATTTTTACCTTTACTTTTACGTTTACCGCCGGACGACATCGATTTTACGACTTTCGCTCTTATTAAGTCCGTTCGACTGTCTTCCCGGTGCTTGTGCGGGCCTTTTTTCTTTTTAGATTTGGGGGGCTCGGGCGGCTCCTCGAGACTCAGGTTTACCAGGTCGGTATCCGATGCCGCGGCCGATTCAGCGGGACCGCCGTTCTTTTTACGTTTTATTCGTTTTTTTTTACCTTCGTGGGTAGTTTGGCGGTATCTCCGCCGCCCGCCCCGTCCAGATCATCCAGTTCGAGCATGGCCCATGAACCCGTGGGTTCATCCATATCCCGGTACGCCTGTACCCTGAGGGGGTTTATCTTCTTCGGTGCCGGTTTTACGGGTCGCTTTTTGGGCAGTTGCTGTTTTTTGAACGCTTTGTCCTGGACAAGTATCGTGGAGATGTCGAAAGAGCAGTCTTCGGCACGCACAGCGTCTTTCGGATCCAGGCTGATTTCGATTTGGTAATTGCCGATGGTCACCTGGTCTTCGTGGGTCAGAAGCTGGGGTTTGCCCGATGGGATAGGATCCGGCATGTTGTTGACAAACGTGCCGTTCGTGCTCGTGTCGATCAGATAAAACTCGCCGTCCTGCCATAAAATACTGGCGTGATGTCCGGAAACAAAATTCTCGGGATCGGGCAGGCTCCAGTCACAAGCCGGGGATCGGCCGATCGTGCCTCCGACCTCGTCGAAAACCTTCTTCGTCTCGGTCTCGAGAAGATCGCCGGGGCCGTTCAATATGCGCAAGGTCATTGGCATAGCGAATCCATTCCTCTCCTAATTTAACAATATATGTGCCAAATCTAAGGTATCCGGGGGCGTGTCTCAACTGTTTAGCCCATTGGATTGCTCATTTTGTGACCCAGTCCATGTGTTATCCTGTGAATCTCGGAAAAACGGCCGTTTTTGATGTCTTCCAAGCATATTTTCAGGATCCAGTTCATGAATCAGGGCAAGGTCTACGAGATTTTTGCCGGGGGCGTACGACAGGGCGATTTATTCGGGTTCCTTGAAGTAGAAAAGCTGATTTTTGGCGAACGGACGACCGTCGTGGTGGACCCCTCCGAGGAACGCATAAAAACCGAGTTTTCAGGCGTCAGGCGCACTTTTATTCCTTTGCACGCTGTGCTCCGCATCGATGAAGTCGAAAAACAGGGCGTCAGCAAAATCAGCAATCCCGAGGGCAATATCGCCCAGTTCCCAGTGCCGATTTATGCACCCGGTGGCGATAAAGGCACGAAAGGCTGACGTGGGCGACCTGCGGATCGCGTACCTGGGCAGCGGCAGCAAGGGAAATTCCGCATTAATCGAGGCCGGGCAAACCAGCGTGATGCTGGATTGTGGATTCAGCACCCGGGAGACGCTAAGACGGCTGGACAGGCTAAACCGATCCCCCGAATGCATCAGCGCTATCCTGGTTACCCATGAGCACAGCGATCACATCGCCGGCGTCGCCCGGCTGGCGCGGCGTTTCGATATCCCGGTCTGGTTGACCGCGGGCACACTCAGGGCTCGTGCCGACCTGAACGAAATCGAAACCGGAATTATCGACCCGCATGATCCGCTGGTGATCGGCGATCTTGAAATCTCGCCCATCGCGGTCCCGCATGATGCGCGCGAGCCTTGTCAGTTTGTTTTCGATGACGGATTGGACCGGCTTGGGGTCTTGACTGATACGGGTCACCTCACGCCACACGTCATCGACAGCCTGGCATCCTGCACTGCGCTGGTCATCGAGGCAAACCACGATGCCGGCATGCTCAGCCGGGGACCGTATCCGTACAGCGTGAAACAAAGAGTGGGTGGAAATCTTGGTCATCTCAATAACGGCCAGACCGGCGAACTGCTCGACGCGGTGAATCACGAACGGCTGCGTTGGGTCGCGGCCGTTCATCTGAGCGAGACGAACAACACGCCGGGTCTGGCAAAGTCGGCGATGGCGGATGCACTGGGATGCGATCCGGCCGAGGTGCGGGTTGCGGGACAGGAGAGCGGCCTGGACTGGCAAAAGGTCGGCTGATCCGGGACGTGCAGACGACGAGACTTCTTTAGCTTCGCGGCCTCCTGTATTATTCGGCTCTCGTTTTTGACCATCAGGTCACCAGGGATCCGCGACGAGCCTATGGCCATTATCCAGTTGCCCGGCGCCACCGCGCTGTCCAGATTCCGACTTCAGCGACTGCACTCCCGGCTGCAGGAAAAGGTAGCTGGAATCCATGCCGTTTCGGCTCGTTATGTACACTTCGCCGAAATCAGCAAACCGCTGAACGAAAAAGAACAACAAATCCTCGAACAGATTCTCACCTATGGGCCGGCGCGCGACGCGGTTCATGAAATCGGCGAGTTTTTCCTTGTTTTGCCTCGCTTCGGAACGATCTCGCCCTGGTCGAGCAAGGCCAGCGACATCGCCAGTATTTGTGGTCTCGACAAGGTGATTCGTATAGAACGAGGAGTCGCCTATCACCTCCATGCCGAAACAGCCCTGTTGGAAAAACAGATCCTGCAGATTCTGCCTCTGCTCCATGATCGAATGACCGAGAGCGTGAGCAGGGAAACTGCGGATGCGGAAAAGTTGTTTACTCACCTGGAGCCGGCGCCCGTCCGGTCGGTCGATCTGTTGGCCGGGGGTAAACGGAAATTGGTCGAGGCCGATGTCGAACTCGGGCTCGCATTATCCGACGACGAGATGGATTACCTGGTGCAGAATTTTGCCGGGATGGGCCGCAACCCGACCGATGTCGAATTGATGATGTTTGCCCAGGCCAACTCCGAGCATTGCCGGCACAAGATATTTAACGCGGACTGGGTTATTGACGGCGAACCCCAGGAAAAGTCTCTGTTTTCGATGATTCGCAATACCCACGCGAAATCGCCCGCGGGCGTGTTGTCGGCCTATCGCGATAATGCCGCGGTCGTCGAGGGGACGGAAGGCCGGCGCTGGTTTCCCGACCCGGACAGCCGGGTCTACCGCGAAGCCTGCGAGCCTATCGATATCCTGATGAAAGTGGAAACCCACAACCACCCGACCGCCATTTCACCGTTCCCGGGAGCGGCGACGGGATCCGGCGGCGAAATCCGGGACGAGGGCGCGACCGGCAGGGGAGGCAAGCCCAAGGCCGGGCTGACCGGCTTTTCGGTCTCCCATCTGCGGATCCCGGATCTGCCGCAGCCCTGGGAGAATGACGGGATCGGCAAGCCGGATCGAATCGCGTCGGCGCTCGATATCATGCTCGAGGGGCCGCTCGGCGGCGCGTCTTTCAATAACGAATTCGGCAGGCCAAATCTGCTCGGGTATTTCCGTAATTTTGAATTTGCCGAACACCCGGATCGAAGCCGCGGATATCACAAGCCAATTATGGTGGCCGGCGGCATGGGCAACATTCGCCGCGGACATGTCGAAAAATGCGCTATACCGCCTGGCGCGCAAGTGATCGTGCTGGGCGGACCGGCGATGCTGATCGGCCTGGGTGGCGGAGCCGCTTCGTCCGTTGCGTCGGGTGCCAGTGATGCGGAACTGGATTTCGCCTCGGTGCAGAGAGGCAATCCGGAAATCCAGCGGCGCGCCCAGGAAGTGATCGATGCCTGCTGGCAACTGGGCGACCGGAATCCGATTTTGCTCATTCACGACGTCGGCGCCGGCGGCCTGTCCAACGCGGTACCTGAAGCCGTCGATCACAGCGCACGCGGAGCGCGCTTGCGGTTGCGCGACGTGCCGAACGATGAACCCGGTATGTCGCCGATGGAGATTTGGTGCAACGAGGCGCAGGAGCGTTATGTGTTGCTGATCGGTCCTGACGACCTCGCACGGTTCAAAAAAATCTGCGTCCGGGAGCGCTGTCCGTATGCCGTGATCGGTGAAATCACCGAACAGCGGCAACTGACCCTCGAAGACAGCCAGTTCGACAACCTTCCCGTCGATATTCCGATGGAAGTTCTGCTTGGCAAGACGCCGCAAATGACCAGAGATGTCGAGCGCACGACGATCTCACCGCTCGAATTCTCGACGGACGGTCTGGATGTCGGCGAGGCTGCGTTTCGGGTTTTACAGTTCCCGGCGGTGGCCGACAAGACTTTCCTGGTCACCATCGGCGACCGGACCGTGGGCGGTTTATGCAGCCAGGATCAAATGGTCGGTCCGTGGCAGGTCCCGGTCAGCGATGTGGCGGTTACCTGTGCCGATTATTTCGGCTATGCGGGCGAGGCGATGTCCATGGGCGAGCGGACGCCGCTGGCTTTACTCGATGGCCCGGCGTCAGGCCGCATGGCGGTCGGCGAGGCGCTGACCAACCTGATGTCGGCAGACGTGGAAAAAATTTCCGCTGTCCGACTGTCGGCTAACTGGATGGTGCCATCCGGCGAGCCGGGCGAAGACGCGATTCTTTATGACACCGTCAGGGCGCTGGGCGAGGAGCTCTGTCCGCAACTGGGGATTGCGATCCCGGTCGGCAAGGACTCAATGTCGATGAAAACGACCTGGAACGATGGCGACGGGGACAAAGCGGTGGTCGCTCCGTTATCGCTGATCGTTTCCGCGTTCGCTCCGGTTCGTGACGTTCGGCGCACGCTGACCCCCCGGATCAGGACCGACTCCGGCGACAGCCGCCTGCTCCTGATCGATCTCGGCGCCGGCAAGAACAGGCTGGGTGGATCGGTACTGGCGCAGGTCCATGGTGAACTGGGCGCGGAGCCGCCGGATCTGGATGACGCCGTCGCGCTGGCGGGGCTGTTCGCCGCGATGACCGAGATGAAAGAGCGGGGCCTGTTACTCGCCTGCCATGACCGCTCGGATGGCGGATTGCTGGCGACGGTCTGTGAGATGGCGTTTGCCGGGCGTTGCGGGATACGGATCGATCTGTCCGGGCTTGGCGAGGAGCCGATGGCGGCGTTGTTCAGCGAAGAGCTCGGTATGGTGCTGCAGATTCCTGTCGGCAACTTAGCCAGGGTCAAAAAACTGCTTAAAAAACATGGCCTTGATGCGCTGACGCACGACATTGGACAGCCCGATGACGGCGGCCGGATCGTGTTCGAGTTTGCGGGTCACGAGTATCTCGCCGACCGGCGCAGCAACTTGCACCGGGCCTGGTCGGAAACCACGTTCCGCATGCAGAGCCTCAGGGACAATCCCGAATGCGCGCTGGAAGAGTATGACCGGTTGCTCGATGAAGACGATCCCGGGCTGAAGGTAGTCACCAGTTTCGCTATTGAAGAGGACATCGCCGCGCCCTATCTGAACCTGGATATCAGGCCCCGGGTCGCGGTACTGCGTGAACAGGGCGTCAACAGCCACGTCGAAATGGCCGCCTTTCTGGCCAGGGCGGGATTCGACGCGGTCGATGTTCACATGTCCCAGGTGCTGGCCGGGGAGGTGGATCTGAACGACTATCGCGGGCTGGTCGCCTGTGGTGGATTTTCCTACGGCGATGTCCTCGGCGCCGGTGAAGGCTGGGCCAAGTCGATACTTTTTAATTCACAGGCGCGCGATCAATTCGCAGCGTTCTTTCATCGGCCGGACAGTTTTTCGCTGGGCGTCTGTAATGGTTGCCAGATGATGGCCAATCTGAAACCGTTGATCCCGGGCGCCGAACACTGGCCACGGTTTGTGCGCAATCGGTCGGAGCAGTTTGAGGCGCGTCTTTCCAGCGTCGAAATTGTGCAATCGCCGTCATTGTTTTTTTCGGGTATGCACGGTTCGATGCTGCCCGTAGCGACCTCACATGGCGAAGGCCGCGCCGAGTTCGCCACCGAAGAGGATCTGACCGCCTGCGCGGGCCAGACGACGCTGCGCTTTGTCGACTCCTATGGGGACCCGGCGGAATACTATCCACACAATCCGAACGGCTCGCCCGATGGCATTGCCGGTCTTTGCAACAGCGATGGCCGGGTGACCATCACCATGCCACACCCGGAGCGCGTTTCGCGTACGGTGCAACATTCATGGGCGCCGGACGCATGGGGGGAAGACGGACCCTGGATGCGCATGTATCGTAACGCCAGGGTGTGGGTCGATTAGCGCCGTGTGACGGGCGCGATCCAGAGAGTAAACAGCGAGAGACTACCTGATGAGCGAGCAAAAAAATGCCACCCGGTATCGCGACGTCGAATTACACGCGCCGACGGGTCCGGAAAAAAGCTGCAAGGGCTGGGTACAGGAAGCGGCGTTGCGAATGCTGCACAATAATCTGGACCCGGCGGTCGCGGAAAACCCGCATGAGCTGATCGTGTATGGCGGGATCGGCCGGGCGGCGAGAAACTGGGAGTGTTTCGACGCGATCGTCGAAACCCTGAGGCGTCTCGAAAATGACGAAACTCTGCTCGTGCAGTCCGGCAAGCCGGTCGGCGTTTTCAAAACCCACGAGGACGCACCGAGAATCCTGATCGCCAATTCCAACCTGGTCGGCGAGTGGGCCAACTGGGACCATTTCTTTGAGCTGGATAAAAAGGGACTGATGATGTTTGGTCAGATGACGGCCGGTTCCTGGATCTATATCGGCTCGCAGGGCATCGTACAGGGGACGTATGAGACTTTCGTCGAAGCGGTGCGCCAGCATTTTGCCGGTAACGCCAAAAACCGCTGGCTGCTAACCGGCGGGCTGGGCGGCATGGGCGGCGCCCAGCCCCTGGCTGCGGTTTTTGCCGGCTTATGCTGTCTCGCCGTCGAAGTCGATCCGGATCGAATCCAGAAACGACTGGACTCCGGCTATGTGGACAAGCGGACGGATACGCTGGCAGAAGCGCTGGCCATGATCAAACAGGCGCTGGCCGATGGCGAGGTTATCTCGGTCGGTCTCCTGGGCAATGCCGCGGATATTTTTCCGCAAATTCTGCAGGGCGACTGTCTACCCGACCTGGTCACCGACCAGACGTCGGCGCACGACCCGCTGAACGGATATATCCCGCAGGGCTATAGCCTGGAGCGGGCGGCACAGCTCAGGGAAAGCGATGCCGGCGAGTATGTCCGTCGGTCGAAAAATTCGATGGCGGTGCAGGTGCGGGCGATGCTCGGCTTCCATGAAAGAGGGATTGCGACCTTCGATTATGGCAACAACATTCGTGCCATGGCGCGCGATGCCGGCGTCGAAAATGCCTTTGATTTCAAAGGCTTCGTCCCGCTGTATGTGCGGCCTTTGTTTTGCGAGGGGATGGGCCCGTTCCGCTGGGCGGCCTTGTCCGGCGATCCCGAAGATATCTATCAGACCGATGCCAGGGCCAGAGAAATGTTTCCCGACAAGGTCGAGTTGCACCGCTGGCTGGATCACGCCCGTGAACGCATCAAGTTTCAAGGCCTGCCCTGCCGAATCTGCTGGCTGGGCTACCAGGAACGACACAAACTGGGGCTGGCGTTCAACGAGATGGTTCGCAATGGCGAACTAAAAGCACCGATCGTGATTGGCCGCGATCACCTGGATGCGGGTTCTGTCGCATCGCCAAACCGTGAAACCGAAGGTATGAAGGACGGTTCGGACGCCGTCGCGGACTGGCCGGTACTCAATGCGCTCCTGAACACCGCCAGCGGCGCTTCCTGGGTCAGTTTTCATCATGGCGGTGGCGTTGGTATGGGTTACGCGTTGCATGCCGGCGTGGTTATCGTCGCCGATGGCAGTGAGCGCGCCGAGCGGGCGCTGAGACTGGTGCTGACCAACGACCCGGGTACCGGTGTCATGCGCCATGCCGACGCCGGTTATCAAAAGGCGATCGATGTGGCCCGCGAACGCGGTCTTGATCTACCGATGATCGATTGATCGCCGACCAGGCAGACGTTGCTGGTTGCGGCGCGTCACGCTTCACGCTTCTCGGTCGTGAACGGGCAGAACGACCGTATCGGCGGGCGTATTTTTATCGGCAGGGCTTTGCTTGTCGCCGGCAACGAAATACTGACGCATCATCACGGCCTGCTGCAGTTTTCCTTTTCGAACATAGGCCTGGTACAGCAAATCCTTCATCAGCTCCATCAGGACCGTGGCGTCAGTCGCGCTGATCCGGCTGATTTTGGTATCGACATCGAAGACTATATTTTTGCTCAGGGCGAACGTGCGATCGTCTATATCGGCCATGTCGCGAGCTTCGATAAACTGATCGAAAAGGCGCAGTCTGGCTGTTTTACCCAGGTCGGCAAAGACCGCCTGGGCGCTTTGCTGGCACATGACGGCAAAAGCGGTAAAGCAACTGTGCGAATAACAGGTCAGCGCTTCTCGAAAAAACGCTTCGATATCTTCCGGTAAATAGGTGTAACTGAATTTTTCTCTCGCTCTTTCGATTTCTATGTAGTGGCTCGAAAGGCTGACCTGGCCGTCGTGATATTTTTTTACCACGTATTTTAAAAATACCGGCGAGTTGCACGAATCGCAGCGGTAGACCAGGCCGACATGGCTGGGTTTGAACTGGAGCAGCTTTTCGTAGTTCGGTATCGAGACAGGCGTAATGTGTGACAGCACCTGGCAATGAGGACACTTAACTGCCAAGTGTTGTTCACGGCTGTTGCTCAACGATCCGTCGGATCTGATCTCAATGCTCAATCTTCGTACCCCCGAGGCTCTTCTGGCTCACTCTTGGTAGGCCTTTGCGGGCGGCGCTTTCGCGTTCCCGCAGTCTATCCCATCGTGCGCACCAGGACATCTTTCTGGATTAAGTTAAATCCGTTGCGACCATTGGCGTACAGCCGGTTCCGGTGCCTGCTGCGGTCGCGGGTCGGGATCGTCTGAACAGTTGCAAATTACCTGCGCGGACGCCCTTTGAGTTCGCCCTCGCTTTGCGACATCGATACTTCATTGCGCTCGCGCAGGGCAGGCAGAAAGTGCATTCATAACTGCAAATGCAGGCTTCGGCATCATCGTCAAGGCGCTGCCGACAGCGTTCGCATGCCGCTTTCATTGCCAGTGCCATCACGATACTCCGTCAATACGCGAAGGCGTAGTCCGCCGAGAGCAGGCCCGGTATTTTGCCGTCGAGAATTGCCGCCGAGATCGCCGCGAACTCCTTGTCGAGTCTGCGATCGGCGGTAGCGGCGGGCACCAACTCCCGGACGGCGGCATGGATGGCTTCCAGCGCAGGCGTTGTTTTCAGCGGACGCAGTTGATCGAGTGCGGTGGCCGAGGCCAGCAACTCGATCGCCAGGATGTTTGCCAGGTTGTCGGTAATGCTCAACAACTTACGGCCGGCCCAGGTCGCCATGCTGACGTGGTCCTCCTGCCCGGCCGATGTCGGGATGCTGTCGGTGCTCGCCGGGTGCGCCAGCGTCTTGTTTTCAGACGCCAGGGCGGCGGCGGTGACATGGGCAATCATATAACCCGACTCGAGACCGGGCTCGGTCGTCAGGAACATGCGCAGCGCGGGATTGACCTGGCGTAACAGAAGATCGATCCGGCGTTCGGAAATCGCGCCGATTTCGCTCAACGCGATCGCCATAAAGTCACTGATAAACGCGAGTGGCTCCGCGTGAAAGTTACCGCCGGATAAAACGTCGCCATCGAAGATCAGCGGATTGTCCGAGACACTGTTGCACTCCAGCGCGAGCGTGTCCGCCGCATGGCGCAGCGTGTCCGCCACCCCACCCATGACCTGTGGCATGCAGCGAACGGAGTATGGATCCTGCACCCGGTCGCAATCGGCATGGCTGGCCTTGATTTCACTGTCGCCGAGCAGACTGCGGATCGCCTCGGCGACTCTCTGCTGGCCACGCAGATTACGGGCAGCATGAATTCGTTCGTCGAAAGGATGATGACTGCCGGCCAGCGTCTCGACGGTGAAGGCGCCGCTGATGATCGCCGTTTTCAGTAATTTCTCGCCCCTGAACAGGCCCTCCATCGCCAGTGCGGCGCTGACCTGGGTTCCATTGAGCAGGGCGAGACCCTCTTTGGCTTGCAGCGTGACCGGCTGACCGCCTGCCGCTTCAACGACCGCAGCTCCTGTCAGCCGTTTCCCATTCTGAGTCGCCTCGCCTTCGCCGATCAACGCCAGCGCCAGGTGGGCCAGCGGTGCCAGATCGCCCGACGCGCCGACCGAGCCTTGTGACGGAATGAGCGGCAGTACATCGGCGTTGAGCAAAGCCAGCAGCGTATCGACGACCTGGTGCCGGATACCCGAGCAGCCGGCCGCCAGGCTGTTGGCTTTCAACAGCATGGTCCGCCGGACGATGCCGGCGTCCAGCATGGGCCCGGTCCCCGTGCAGTGGCTGCGCACCAGGTTGTATTGCAAGGCGGTGGTTTGTTGCGCAGAGATCCGCCGGTTGGCCAACGCGCCGAATCCAGTATTGATGCCATAACAAACGCGGCCACTTTCGAGGACGTCGTTGACGGTCGCCACGCTCTTGTCCATGCGCTCGCGGGCAGCGGCGGAAAGACCGCACGCCGGCCGGTCCCCGGAAAAACCATCGACCTGGGCCAGCGTCAATGACTGGCCGTCAAGAATCAGTGAATTTTCACTCATAGCCTCATCGCCCGTTTCCGTTTCCTTTCATCGGCAAGCGCTTATTGGCAATCGACCCGGGCGCCGTCTTTGTAGATGGCGCTCGGCCGCAAGCCACCGAGTTGATAACTGAGCACCTCCGGCGAGCCGATCTCCCACAGGCAGAAGTCTGCTCGTTTGCCGATCTCCAGGCTACCCGTTTCATGCGCCATGCCGAGCGCCCGGGCGGCGTTTATGGTCACGCCCAGCAGAGCCTCATCCGGCGTCAGGCCAAACAGCGACGACGCCATATGCAGGCAAGTCAACAGACTGTTGACCGGCGATGACCCCGGATTCAGATCGCTGGCGACCGCCATGCTGACACCGTGTTTGCGCAACGCGTCGACCGGTGGCCGCCGGGTCTCACCGAGAAAATAAAATGCGCCGGGCAATAACACCGCGACACTGTCCGCGGCGGCCATCGCAACGGCCCCATTTTCGTCCAGGTACTCCAGGTGATCGCACGATAACGCGCCCAGCTCCGCGGCGCGCCGGGCGCCGCCCAGGTCGGATAATTGTTCGGTGTGCGCGCGGAGATTCAGACCACAATCTTTGGCGGCCGCAAACAGTCTCTCCATGTCGGCGACGGTAAAGCCGATGCTCTCGACGAAAATATCGACCGCGTCGGCCAGCGACTGGCCGGCGACTTTCGGCAGCATATCGTCGATGACCAGGTCCATATATGATGCACGCGTCTGGCCCGCCGGAACCGTGTGCGCGCCGAGAAAGGTGGCGCTGACGTGCATCGGCATCGTTTCTCCCAGTTGACGTATCACGCGCAGCATTTTCAGCTCGTTCTCGGTGTCCAGGCCGTAACCGCTTTTTATTTCGATCGTCGTTACGCCTTCGGCAGCCAATGCCCTGAGCCGGGGACCGGCGCTCGCGAGCAGTTCCTGTTCGCTCGCCGCCGCGACAGCCTTTACCGTCGACAATATTCCTCCGCCGGCCCTGGCAATTTCCTCGTAGCTGGTGCCGCGAAGCCTGGCCGTGTGCTCCTGGATCCGATCACCGGCGTATACCGCGTGCGTGTGGCAATCGATAAAACCGGGCAGCAGGCAGGCGCCATGCGCATCGACAGTCGTGCGTGCGGATGCGGCGTCGCCGATGGCGGCTATCCGGCCGTCCGTGACCGCGAGACAATCCGCAACGGCGGGCAGGGCGTCGCCACTCATGGGGTACAATCGCGCGTTGCTGATCAAAAGGTCGTACACGGTATCCGAACGGGCCACTCGATGAAGAAAAAGCGGCTGACATTTGACCATATCCTGACCCCTGGCGGAATACTTTCCCGACAGACTCTGCTGATCGACGATCATGGCCTGATCAGCGCGATCGAGGATGCCGGCGAACAGGTCAGCGATGGTTTCTTTGCGTTGCCCGGAATGCCGAACGCGCACAGCCACAGTTTCCAGCGCGTATTGTGTGGCTACGGCGAGCGCGCCCAGCCGGCGGGTTCCGGCAAGGATTCCTTCTGGAGTTGGCGCGAGCTGATGTATCGGCTCGCCGCCAGCGTGACCGAGCATGATCTGTACGTCATCGCAAAACAGGCGTTTTCCGAGATGCTGGCGGCGGGATACACAGCGGTTGCCGAATTCCATTATTTGCATCACCTGCCCGATGGCACGCGATCACCCGCGATGGGTCAGGCGCTCATTGCCGCGGCCGGAGAAACCGGAATCCGTCTGTTGTTGTTGCCGGTCTTGTATCAGCACGGTGGTTTCGGACAACCGCCGGGGCCGGGTCAGCTGCGGTTCATCCACGATGACGTCGATGATTACTGTCGCTTGCTCGAACAGTTGTCAGCAGCGGCGCTCGGCTTCGCACCGCATTCTCTGCGCGCGGTCGCGGCTGAAAAGCTGCCGGATATTCTGCGCGCCGTCGACTCGGTATTGGGCGCAGATTACCCGATCCACATGCACATCTCCGAGCAAGGCCGGGAAATTGAAGAATGCCTGGCGCACCACGGCAAGCGACCGCTCGAGGTCTTGTCTGGCTATGCCGATCTCGGGCCACGATGGAACCTGGTGCATGGCACGCATTTTTCGACCCGGGAACTTCGCCTGGCGACCGACAGCGGTTGCCAGATCGTGCTTTGTCCGCTGACCGAGGCCTGTCTCGGCGACGGTATTTTCCCGGCCACTGAATTTCAGGCGCTGGGCGGGCGCTGGGCGATCGGATCGGACAGCAACGCGCGAATCGATCCGGTCGAGGAACTGCGCCTGCTCGAATACGGGCAGCGGCTTCGCGACCGGCTCCGTGCCCGGCTGGCCGATGAACACAGTTTCGGTGCGCGCCTCTGGCAAACGGCCTGCGACGGTGGTGCTGCGGCGATGGTGTTGCCGGCCGGCCGGATCGCAGTAGGTCAACTGGCCGATCTCACGGTCCTCGATAATCGCGGTTCCCTCAATGGTCCTGCCGTTGACTTGCTGGCAGACGCGCTGATCGTCGGCGGTGGCCGGCAAAATGTTGCGGCGACCTATGTCGGCGGCGAGTTGCGCGCAGAAAACGGCGAGCCAGTCGGTGGCTGGGACGAAAGCGCGATCGAATTCGCGGCGACGATCCGTCGCCTTTTGGAGGAGTAACGATGGCTGGCATACAGGCGATCTGGCAAGGAACGATCATCGCAGAAAGCGCTGCGACGGTCGTCGTCGAGGGCAATCATTATTTTCCGCTTGCGGACGTCAATACCGCCGTCCTGCAAAAAAATGAACAGCACAGCGTGTGCCCGTGGAAAGGCACGGCCAGCTACTACGACATCGTCGTCGATGGCCAGGTCAATAAAGGCGCCGCTTGGTATTACCCGGAGCCAAAGGAAGCCGCCGGCCACATCCGCGATCATGTGGCGTTCTGGCACGGCGTCGAGATTCACGATAGCGAAACCGGGGGTAACTGAGCGGTGGCCGAAAGCGGTCAGCCGGATTTCTTTGTGCGCGAGCCGTCAGTGGCAGGGATACCCGTAGTGGTCAGTATTCCGCACACGGGCGTTCAGGTGCCACGCGATATTTCAGAGCAGTTCGCCAGTGAATACATCGCATCCCTGCCGATGACCGACTGGCACTTGCACCACTTGTACGATTTTCTGCCCGGTCTCGGCGTGACCACGATTTTCGCGAACTGGTCTCGATTCGTCGTCGATCTGAATCGCTCGCCGGTCCCGCTGGAACTGTATCCGGGGCGATTCGAAACCGGCCTTGTGGCGAACGAAACCTTCAAGGGCGAACCTATCTGGAAATCGGTTCCGGACGCGGCCGTGGTTGAGCAACGCCGTCTGCAATATCACCGGCCCTATCATGAAAGGTTGTCCCGATTGCTGGCCAGCGCGGTCGAGCGATCCGGGCAGGCCTGGCTGATCGATGCGCACAGCGTCGTAGCCGACGCCAATCGTTTGCACGGAGCACTGCAGAAAGAAATTTACCTGGGCGATCGCGAAGGACGAAGTTGTAAGGCTCCGCTGATGGATTTTTTTGCCGGCGCATTCGACCAGGCGGAGCTCTCGGTATCTCGCAACGACCCGTACAAAGGCGGTTATATCACCGCCCACTACGGCCAGTCGAAACCCGTGCAGGCCCTGCAGATCGAGATGTGCCAGCGCGTCTATATGAATGAGGAGGCGCCTGAGACGGCCTTGTCACACCCGAAGTTTATCGCTATAAAACAATTGCTTAACGATATTTTCTCGGAATTCTCTGAAATGGTCAGGCAGCAGTTGACGACATAATTTTGCGCCATTCGGCGCGCGGGGTGCAGTGCATATCCGGGCGGTGCTATCATGCGCCGCCTTTGCCCTGGGAATTACGAAGTGGCTTGGAAAACTTTTCCGTTAAGATTGATTGAAAGCCGGCATGTGACGCCCAGCATTCTGCATCTTGTTTTCGAACGTGACGATGGAGTGACATTCGATTACAAGGCGGGTCAATTCTTCAATATTCATTTTGCCAGCGGTGAAAAAATGATTCATCGCAGCTACAGCGTCGCCAACACGCCAGGTGACGATTTTATCGAGATCGCGATGTCGCCGGTAGAAGACGGCAAGGCGACGAAACTGTTGTCCGGGTTGGCCGTAGGCGATGTCATCGAGGCCAGTGGACCCTATGGCCGTTTTATTTTGAAAGACGACGAACCGACTCGTTACGTGCTGGTCGCTACCGGGACCGGCGTCACTCCATACCGCGCCATGTTGCCGTCGCTTGAAGAGCGGCTGGCTCAGGGATTTTCGGTGGCTGTGATCGTGGGTATTTGGCGGCGTGAGGAATCCCTTTACGCAGACGATTTTCTGGCCATGGCGCGGAAACACGACAGATTCGATTTTCAGGCTTGTTACAGCAGGGATTTTCCGGACGACCCATCGGCGAATGAGTACCATGGCTACGTGCAGACACGATTCGAGGAAATGAACCTGAACCCGGAAAAGGACATCGTTTATCTTTGTGGAAATCCGAATATGATCGATCAGGCCACGACCTATCTGAAAGATGCCGGCTTCCCGACGCCCCATTTACGACGCGAGAAATATCTCTCCGCGCGTTCCTGACGCCGGCAGACCGGCGCCCTGCCGGACCGCTAAGCGACCAGTCTTTTGTACCTGATGCGGTGGGGCTGCGCTGCTTCTTCGCCTTTGCGTCGTTTCAGATCCTGCTCGTAATCGGCGTAATTTCCTGCGAACCAGACGACCTCGCTGTTGCCTTCGAAAGCGAGGATGTGCGTCGCGATGCGGTCCAGGAACCAGCGGTCATGTGAGATCACAACCGCGCAACCGGGGAAAGCCAGCAAGGCCTCTTCCAATGCGCGCAGCGTTTCGACGTCGAGATCGTTGGTCGGTTCATCGAGTAATAAAATGTTGCCGCCGGAACGCAACAGCTTGGCCAGGTGAACACGGTTTCGTTCACCACCGGATAAATCGCCGATGCGTTGCTGCTGGTTGGTGCCTTTGAAATTGAAGTGTCCGACGTAGGCGCGTGACGGTGTTTCGTAACTGCCGACCTGAATAATGTCGTGCCCATCGGAAATTTCTTCCCAGACCGTCTTCTTGTCATCGAGATGATGGCGCGACTGGTCAACATACGCGAGCTCGACGGTTTTGCCGAGTCTGATTTCGCCGGCGTCTGGCTGCTCGTCGCCGACCAGCATCCGGAAAAGTGTTGTCTTGCCCGCGCCGTTGGGTCCGATCACACCGACGATGCCGCCTGGCGGCAAACTGAAACTGAGGTCATCGATCAGCAGCTTGTCGCCAAAGCCTTTTTTCAGGCCGCTGACTTCGATAGCCAGGTCGCCGAGCCGCGGCCCGGGCGGAATATAGATCTCATTCGTTTCGTTACGCTTTTGTGTTTCCCGCGATGCAAGTTCATCGAAACGCTGCAGGCGAGCCTTGGCTTTGGCCTGTCTTCCTTTTGGATTGGTACGTACCCACGCCAGCTCCTGCTTCATGGTCTTAATCCGCGCCGACTCGGTTTTTTCCTCTATCTCGAGCCGTTTTTCCTTCTGCTCGAGCCAGGATGAGTAGTTACCCCGCCACGGAATTCCATGACCACGGTCAAGCTCGAGTATCCAACCGGCGACGTTATCGAGAAAATAGCGGTCA
This sequence comes from uncultured Gammaproteobacteria bacterium, assembly GCA_964568075.1. Taxonomy (GTDB): domain Bacteria; phylum Pseudomonadota; class Gammaproteobacteria; order Steroidobacterales; family MnTg04; genus MnTg04. Next base: position 56,995 of record CAZMOM010000010.1, on the reverse strand, counting down.
TGGGTCACCGCTATGACCGTGCCCGGGTACTCTTCAAGAAAGTGCTCCAGCCAGGCCACGGATTCCGCATCCAGGTGGTTGGTAGGCTCATCCAGCAGCAGCATGTCGGGCTTTGACAACAACAGGCGGCAGAGTGCCACGCGACGTTTTTCGCCGCCCGACAACTTACTGATGTCGGCATCCCAGGGCGGCAGGCGCAGTGCGTCCGAGGCAATCTCGAGGGTTCTCTCCAGGTTGTGCCCGTCACCGGCCTGAAGAATGTTTTCCAGTCGCGCTTGCTCCTCTGCCAGGGCATCGAAATCGGCATCAGGTTCGGCGTAGGCGGCATAGATCTCGGCGAGGCGCGCCTGCGCACCTTTAATTTCTCCCAGGCCCTCTTCGACATTTCCACGCACATCCTTGTGCGGATCGAGGCGCGGTTCCTGCGGCAAATATCCGATCTTGATGCCGGTCTGGGGACGAGCTTCGCCTTCGATCTCGGTATCGAGCCCGGCCATGATACGCAGCAACGTGGATTTGCCGGCGCCATTCAGGCCCAGCACACCGATCTTGGCGCCGGGGAAAAAGCTTAAGGAAATATCACGCAGAATGAAGCGCTTCGGCGGCACGATTTTTGCCACCTGGTTCATGGTGTAAATAAATGAGCCATTACATTGTCTCTATCGGTCTGCCCGGACGGCGGCGAATTATCGGTTGATTGCCCGGAAATACCAAGCACTATCGAGGTGCTTCCTGTTGTGGATGTGCATGGCGATTTGTCCAGCCAGCGATTGCGTGACAGGGGAGGCGAAATCGCTGTCCGTTCCATTCGGAACGCAGTGCATGGAACGGCAGGCATTCCGCCTTCCCATTAAACGACTATAACCGATGCGGTGGCAGGGACCGCTGTTTTACCCACTCGCCGATAAACTTCGTTTCGAATCGGCTCGCAGGTAGAAACAGCGTTCCGCAGCGCATCGTAGCCAGGGAATATTGGACAAACTGCCGGGTCCTTGCCAGTGTCTGTAATGGCGCGGGAGACGGTAATGGATAACAAAGTAGGTCTGGCAACCGGCGACCAAATCGCCGCTTACAGTTTCGGTGAAGATCATCCGTTTGGTCCCGATCGCCACGCCGTGTTCGTACAGGCGCTGGAAAAGCAGGGCTTGCTCGACCGCTTGCACAAGACCGCGATACGCCAGGCCAGCGACGACGAGCTGGCCAGTTTTCATACCGTCGCTTACCTGGATCGTGTCCGCGAAATGTCTTTGCGCGGCCAAGGTTTCCTCGATCTTGGCGACACGCCCGCATTTGCCGGCATGTACGAAACCGCGGCCTGCGTCGTCGGCGCAGTGCTGGAATGCGCGCGCGCCATCGTCGATGGCGAGGTTGATTGTGGCTTCGTGCCGATCGCCGGTCTGCATCACGCGTCACGAGAATCGGCAGCGGGATTCTGCGTGTTCAATGACTGCGGCGTACTGATCGAACAGCTGCGCCGTCGCTGGAGATTCGACCGCATCGCCTATGTCGATATCGATGCGCACCATGGCGACGGCGTCTATTACGCTTTCGAAGATCAGCCCTGGCTGATTTTTGCCGATCTCCACGAAGACGGGCGTTATCTTTATCCCGGCACCGGCGCGGCCGCAGAGACCGGGATCGGCGAGGGCGAAGGTCATAAACTGAATATCCCGATGGCGCCCGGCGCCGGCGACAGCGAATTCATGACCGCCTGGGAACGGGTTGAAGCTTTCCTCGAAAAACAAGACCCCCAGTTTGTGATTTTGCAATGTGGCGCTGACAGCCTGGCCGGGGATCCGATCACTCACCTGCGTTATACCGCCGCCGCCCACGGACATGCGGCCAAACGGTTACGCCGATTCGCCGATGGCAAAGTACTGGCCCTCGGCGGCGGCGGATACACGCTCGCCAACCTGGCCGCTGCCTGGAGCCGTGTCGTCAAAGAGTTTGTGGCGGTGCAGTAAGCCACAGCGTTAGAATAGCGCCCCGACACACCCAACCCCGGTTTTCGGCTCCTAAAAGGTATGCCATGTTCAGTGACGATATGACGATCGCAGGTTTTGATGACGAACTCGAGCGGTCCATCGAGGCGGAGCGCCTCAGGCAGGAAGAGCATATCGAACTGATCGCCTCGGAAAACTATGCCAGTCCCAGGGTTCTCGAGGCCCAGGGCAGCGTGCTGACCAATAAATATGCGGAAGGCTACCCGGGAAAACGTTATTACGGTGGCTGCGAAAATGTCGACGTTGCCGAAACGCTGGCCATCGAACGGTCGAAGGAACTTTTTTCCGCCAGCTACGCCAATGTGCAGCCACACTCGGGCTCGAGCGCGAACATCGCGGCCTATCTGGCGATGATGAATCCCGGCGATACCTTGCTGGGTATGAGTCTCGCCCACGGCGGTCACCTGACCCACGGTTCGAAGGTCAATTTCTCGGGCAAGGTTTTCAACGCCATTCAATACGGCCTGGATGAAAACACCGGCGAAATCGACTACCAGCAGGTCGCAGACCTCGCCAGGGAGCACCAGCCCAGGGTGCTGGTCGCAGGATTCTCAGCGTACTCGCGGATCGTGGACTGGGAACGGTTCCGGGCCATCGCCGATGAGGTTGGCGCCTATCTTTTTGTCGATATGGCGCATGTGGCGGGACTCATTGCCGTCGGGATATACCCGAACCCGGTGCCGATAGCGGATATCACGACGACGACGACACACAAGACGCTGCGCGGTCCACGCGGTGGCCTGATCCTGGCGCGAGAAAATGATGAATTGACAAAAAAAATCAATTCCCTGGTTTTCCCAGGGACCCAGGGTGGTCCGCTGATGCATGTCATTGCAGCGAAGGCGGTCGCGCTCAAGGAGGCCATGCAGCCTGAGTTTAAAAGTTACCAGGAGCAGGTGGTCAAAAATGCCCGCTTGATGACCGACATTCTTGGCGTGCGCGGATACAAAATCGTATCCGGCGGAACTGACAATCACCTGTTCCTCGTGGACCTGATCGACAAGGACATCACCGGTAAGGATGCAGACGCCGCACTGGGTCGCGCCAATATCACCGTCAACAAAAACAGCGTGCCCAACGACCCGCGCTCGCCGTTCGTTACCAGCGGTTTGCGCCTCGGTACCCCCGCTGTGACGACACGTGGCTTCAAGGAAAAAGAAATTGAACAGTTAACCAGGTTGTTAGCCGATGTACTGGATGATATTGAGAACGACGCGACGATTGGTCGTGTCCAGGCCGATGTGCTGGCCCTGTGTGCGCGGTTTCCGGTCTACGGTCGGATGAATGGGTAATCGTCGGGCTGTGAGCAGGCGGTAGTCGATTCATGCATTGCCCATTCTGCACTCACGAAGAGACCAAGGTCATCGATTCGAGACTGGCCGGCGATGGACGCCAGGTGCGTCGCCGCCGGGAATGCCTGAGTTGTGCGGAGCGGTTTACGACATTTGAATCCGCCGAGCTGGTGATGCCACGAATCGTGAAACGGGACAACAGCCGGCAACCTTTTGATGAAGCCAAACTGCGTGAGGGCATGCTGAAGGCGCTGGAGAAAAGGCCGGTCAGCAGTGAAGACATCGAAGCTGCGATTCAGCGCATCGTACACGCGCTGGCCACTCAGGGAGAGAGGGAAATTCCGGCAAGACAATTGGGTGAGGCCGTGATGCATGAGTTGCACGGGCTGGATCAGGTCGCCTTCGTGCGATTTGCATCCGTTTATCGCAGTTTTGAAGATGTTGACGCCTTTCGTGAGGAGATCGAGCGTTTGAAATTGATGCCAACGCCTGAATTGGAGCGCGAGCAAATGTCGTTGCTGCCGGACGAGAAAGAGAAAAAATGACCCGCAAAACCGACAGCCGCTACATGGCCCGGGCGCTCCAGCTGGCGAGACGCGGACTGTATACGACGACCCCCAATCCCCGCGTCGGCTGTGTACTGGTCAGCGATGGCGAGGTCATCGGCGAAGGCTGGCATGAGAAAGCCGGCGGTCCGCATGCTGAAATCGTGGCGCTGAAGCAGGCCGGCGAGAAGGCGAAGGGCGCCAGCGTTTTTCTGACGCTGGAGCCATGCAGTCATCATGGATTGACACCGCCCTGCACTCAGGCTTTGCTAGAGGCGAGGGTCGGCCGGCTGATCGTCGCGCAGCGGGACCCGAATCCGCAGGTCGACGGGGCCGGTATCAGTCAGCTCGAAAAAGCAGGCGTTACCGTTGCAACGGGTTTAATGGCGGCTGGCGCGGAAGCGTTGAACCCGGGGTTCAATAAACGCATGCGCAGCGGTTTGCCGTTCATACGATCGAAACTGGCGGCCAGCGTGGATGGGCGAACGGCGATGGCCAGCGGAGAAAGCCAGTGGGTAACCGGCGAAGCGGCACGGCGGGATGTGCAACGCTGGCGCGCGCAGAGCTGTGCGATCCTCAGCGGCAGCGGTACGGTCGTTGCCGATGATCCGTCGCTGAACGTGCGGCTGGAAGGAGTCGAACGGCAGCCGCTGCGAGTGATTGTCGATAGTGGACTGCGTGTCCCGGCGGAGGCCAAATGCCTTAATCTTGAGGGCCCCCGGCTGCTGGTCACCACGGAGGACAAACTGCCCCTGACCGGGGCGTACCAGGATCGCGGCGTCGATGTGCTTGGCTTGAGACCAAGACCGGATGGCAAAGTTGATCTGAACGAGCTGATGGCTGAATTGGCCAGGCGAGGTATTAACGAAGTGTTGGTCGAATCCGGGCCGCGATTGAACGGGGCGCTGCTGGCCGCAAGACTGGTGGATGAAATATTGCTATATCAGGCCAGTCATGTGATGGGCGACGATGGTCGCGGCATGTTTACCATCCCGGGGCTGAACAAAATGGCGCAGCGAATCGAATTGAAACGGACCGGCCTGCGGCTGCTGGGCGATGACCTGAGAATGCAGTTCTCGGTTAACTGCGCGGACGAAAAGGAATAGCTCGTGTTTACCGGCATCATCCAGTCCGTTGGCAAAATCCGCGCCAGCCGGCCCAAAGGCGGCGATCTGACGATGGAGATCGATGCCGCCGGGCTCGATCTGGCCGGTGTTTCGGTGGGGGACAGTATCGCGGTAGACGGCGTATGCGTGACGGCGACATCACTGAACAAGAACGGCTTCGTCGCGGACTTGTCGCGCGAGACGCTGTCCTGTAGCACGCTCGGGAAAAAGCGCGTTGGCGATGCCGTCAATCTCGAAAAAGCGCTGTGCCTGGGAGACCCACTGGGCGGTCACCTCGTCAGTGGTCACGTCGACGCCGTTGGCAAACTGGTCAGCCGGCGGGATGCAGCCAGATCGGTCGTTATGAAGTTTTCCGTGGCGGATTCCGTTGCCCGGTTTATTGCGGCGAAGGGCTCGGTGTGTGTCGATGGCGTCAGCCTGACTGTAAACAAGGTGTCGGGTAATTCATTCGAAGTTAATATAGTGCCGCATACGCTGGAGCAGACCACGATGGGGCGTTATCGTGGGGGAGCGGAGGTCAATCTGGAAGTGGATCTTTTGGCCAGGTACATCGAACGGCTGATCGATGATAACAAGACGTGCGATAAACAGACGGGCGGGGAACGGAAGCAATGAACAGCGTCGAAGAAATTCTTGCAGAGCTGAAAGCGGGTCGCATGGTCATTATCGTCGATGATGAAGACCGCGAAAACGAGGGCGACCTGCTGATGGCCGCCAACAAGGTTCGCCCGGAAGACATCAATTTCATGGCCCATCACGGGCGCGGCCTGATCTGCCTGACCCTGACCAAACAACGCTGCCAGCAACTCCGCCTGCCGCTGATGGTCAGCGAAACCGACACCCGGCACGGCACGAATTTCACGCTTTCCATCGAAGCTGCCGAAGGCGTGACGACGGGCATCTCGGCCCATGACCGGGCGCATACCGTGCAGGCGGCGGTCCGGCCTGACGCCAGGCCGGAGGATCTGCGACAGCCTGGCCATATTTTTCCGATCATGGCGCAACCGGGAGGCGTGCTGAACCGGGCAGGACACACCGAGGCGGGTTGCGATCTGACCCGGTTGGCCGGTCTGGAGCCCAGTTCGGTGATCGTCGAGATTCTCAACGCGGACGGCACGATGGCGCGCAGACCCGATCTCGAGAAGTTCGCCAAAAAACATCAGCTGAAAATGGGGAGCATCGCCGACCTGATCAGCTATCGCCTGCAGACCGAACAGTCGATTGAGCGCATCCTCGAACGGCAGGTCAATACCGGCCACGGTGATTTTCTGATGGTTTGTTACGAAGACCATGTCAATCGCAATGTGCATTTCGCCCTGGTCAAGGGGGAAATAAAAAGTGACCAGCCGACGCTGGTCCGGGTCCATCTCGAAGACAGCCTGACCGACGTGGTCGGCTTATCCGGTAGCGAATTCGGCTGGCCGCTCCAGTCGGCCATGGAACGTATCGCGAAAGAAGGTCATGGCGTCCTGATCATATTGCGGCATGGCGAAGACCCCGGAACGATAATCGAGAAGCTGCGATCCCTGGGCAAACCGGTAGCAGAGCCGGAAGAAGGCAGCAGCCGAATCCTGCGAACTTACGGAACGGGAGCGCAGATTCTCCGAGACCTGGGCGTCGGCAAGATGATCATAATGAGTGCCCCGAGGCAAATGCATGGCATTTCCGGTTTTGGGCTGGAAATCGTCGGTTATGTCGACGAGGAGCATAAAGCAGCCAGCGCCTGAGGCTATGTTTTTGGCGAGGCGCACGGGGTAAACTGCCGGCACCACGGTGCGGGATGATTGCATGGAAAAAATCAAAACCATCAGAGGCGAACTCAGTGCGAGCGACCTGCGAGTCGCGATCGTTGCCGCGCGCTTCAATGAACTGGTCGTCGACAGCCTGATCAAAGGGGCGGTCGAAACATTGCGTAGCCACGGCGGCACCGACGATAACATCACGCTGATTCGTGTCCCTGGGGCGATCGAATTAGGTCCCGCGTTGGAAAAACTGGCCAGCAGCCGACGTTACGATGCGATCGTCGCACTTGGCGCGGTTATTCGCGGGGCGACCCCACATTTTGATTACGTTGCCGGCGAATGCGCGAAGTCGATTAACCAGGTCAGCACCCGTCACGGCGTGGCGATCGGTTTTGGCGTACTGACCGTCGACACTATTGAGCAGGCGCTGGAAAGAGCGGGTACCAAAGCCGGCAACAAGGGCTCGGATGCCACGCTGGCGGCCATCGAAATGGCCAGTCTTTTACGCCAGCTGGAAGCCTGACCGGTGACCAATCACACGCAGGTGCGCGCGCGGCACCGGCGCAGTCGCGCGCGGCGTCTGGCGATGCAAGCGCTATATTCCTGGCAGCTGGCGGGCGAGCCACCGAAAGATATCTATCTGCAATATTGCGACGATCGCGATTTTGAGCGGGCAGATGCCGCTTACTTCAAGGAATTATTGCTCGAGATTTCGAGCGACAGCAAAGCGCTGGATATTCTGCTGGCGAAGTATGCGGACCGGGCTCTTGACCAGCTGACGCCGGTTGAGCACGCCATTATGTGGATAGGGTTGTTCGAACTGCGCGATCATCTCGACGTGCCGCACGCGGTCGTTATCAATGAGGCCGTGGAGCTGAGCAAAAAATTTGGCGCCAAGGACGGTCACCGGTATGTCAACGCGGTATTGGACCGGGCCGCCAGGGATTTAAGGACCGCGATCACCGGTCATCGGCCGACTATCAATACGAAACAACCGGACGAAGAGGGTTAAGCATGCCATTGCCAGCGCCAGCAGCGCGTGAGGAAATTCATCAGCGTGACATTTTGTGCGGGGGTTACCGCCGGAAGGACGGGCTGTGGGACCTGGAAGCTCATCTGACGGATAAGAAAACCTATCCGTTCAAAAACCGCTTTCGAGGCGAAATTTCTATTGGCGAACCGCTGCATGAGATGTGGATGCGGATCACGATCGATGATCAGTTCGTCATCCAGGATATCGTCGCCACTTCGGATAAGTATCCGATCTCGGTTTGCGGTGAGATCGAGACGGACTACCGGTCGTTGATCGGCCTGCGGTTTGGGTCGGGCTTTGGCAGGAAACTGGCTGAACGTGTCGGCGGGATCAAAGGTTGTTCGCACCTCAGCAAACTGGTCAAGGATCTGCTGGTTGTCGCTTTGCAGACAGTCGGACCGCTGGTCTATGCCGACTTCGGCGAGCCGCCGCTCTCGCCCGTCCCTAGGCTCCGCGGCATTTGGGCGTCCTGCCCGGCGCCGCTCTCGCCCGTCCCTGGGCTCCGCGGCATTTGGGCGTCCTGCCCGGCACAGCAGTGTACACGCCAGTACAAGAGCATTTTGAGCCGGTTATTAACACCGAATAGTGCCGGTTGAGGGTTTTTCTACAGGCTGCGAATAGACCGGGGTGAAGGCGTGACGAGTGAATTCGAAATTATTGAGCGGTATTTTTCACGCGGGTTTCCGTCCGGCACGGGTGTTCTGACCGGTATCGGAGACGATGCCGCCATCCTGCGGCTGAACGGCAACGCAGACTCCGGCAGTGAGCTGGTGATCAGTTGCGATTCGCTGATCGCCGGTGTGCATTTTCCAAATCAGGAAAAGGAGCGCCATGCGGCCGACCTGGGTTACCGATGCCTGGCCGTCAATTTGAGCGACCTGGCCGCAATGGGGGCGAATCCATTGTGGTTTACGCTGGCGCTGACCCTGCCGGAAGCGTCACCCGATTGGCTGCAGGAGTTCAGCCAGGGCCTCGCAGAGTGCGCGACGCAATTCGATATTGCGCTGGTCGGTGGCGACACCTGCCGTGGACCATTCAGTGTCACGATCCAGGTCATCGGCGCGGTGCCGGCCGGTCAGGCTCTTCTGCGCAGTGGAGCGGGTCGTGGGGACGCCGTCTATGTCAGCGGCGAGCTGGGGGCGGCGGCCTTGTGGATCGACCGGTACAAAAACGACAAAGTCGACCTGATCGGCTCCGCTCTGGCGGCAGAATTCTGGCGGCCGCTGCCCCAGGTAGCGCTCGGAATTGCGCTGCGCGGGATCGCCAGTGCCGCCATCGATATATCTGATGGTCTGATCCGTGACCTGGGTCACGTTTTAAGTTCCAGCGCACTCGGCGCCAGGCTCTTGCTGGAAAATTTGCCGCTGTGCGATGAACTGCGCAGCGGGAAGGATCCGCAACACTCGATCAGGCTGGCAGCCGGTGGTGGCGACGACTATCAGCTTTGCTTCACCGTGCCGCCGAATCGGGAAGACCGGATCGCTGCCTTGAGAAAAAAGCTGGGGGTGAAACTGACCCGGGTGGGCGAGACGATCGAAGGTGACGGCGTCGTTCTCAGTTATCTGGGCAAGCCGGCCTCGATCGATACGAGCGGCTACCGGCATTTCGGAGAATGAGCTATGAGGAAATCACCCCTGAGCCCAAGCGTACTACGGGATCCGGTGCATTTCTTCGCGCTGGGTTTTGGCTCGGGGCTGGCCCCCTATGCGCCCGGAACCGCCGGAACTCTGCTGGCCGTTTTGCTCGAACTGGTAGCCAGACACTGGCTGCCGGATGTCGTACACAGGGCGATCCTGGTGCTGCTTATGGTTGTGTTTGGCGTCTGGGTTTGTCACGTTAGCGCGCGAAAACTCGGTCAGCATGATCATCAGGCCATCGTCTGGGATGAAATTTGCGGCTATTTCATCGCCATGCTGGCCGCTCCGCCGGGCTGGATCTGGGTCCTGACCGGATTTTCGCTGTTCAGGGTGTTGGATATTGTCAAACCATGGCCGATCCGAGAATTGGATCACAGTATTGGCGGGGGTTTGGGCATTATGCTCGACGACATTGCAGCAGGTCTTTTTAGCGCGATCGTCATTTGGGCAGCGCGGGGTCTGCTGGGTTAATGGATATCGGGAATGGCGAGCAAAACCGCGAAAAAAATCAGCAAGTTTCCTGCCCAGGGAAAATTGCCCGATAAGATCGGCAAATACGCGATCATCAATGAGGTCGGTAAAGGCAGTACAGGTATGGTTTACCTGTCACATGATCCCTATTACGGACGCGATGTCGCGATTAAGGTTTACAACAGTGGCACTGGTTCCGACGCCGAACATGCCGACATGGCGCGCAAAATGTTTCTCAGTGAAGCGCACATGGTTGGTATGCTGCAGCACCCGAATATTCTACCAATTTTCGACGCGGGCGAAGAGGGTGGCCGTTATTACGTGGTAACCGAATTTGTACATGGCGCGCGTACGCTGGCCGCCTACTGCAAACCCGACAACTTGTTGCGCGTCGATGACGTCGTCGAAATCATCTACAAGTGCGCGAAAGCTTTGCATTACGCACACAGTCGGGGCGTTATCCACCGCGATATCAAGCCCAGTAATATCATGCTCAACACCGAGAGTGACGTGCGCATTATCGATTTCGGGATCGCGCTGGTAGCCGACTCGGAAGTATCCCGTATCGAGGGAATCGCAGGCTCACCCAGTTATATGTCGCCCGAGCAGGTTCAGGGCCATGAGATTACCGCGAGTTCCGATATTTATTCACTGGGCGCGGTGATGTACGAAATGCTGACCGGTTTCAGGCCGTATCGGGCCAGCAGTCTGTCAAAACTCCTGCACCAGATCGTTTACGCCACGCCGGAACCGATCCACAAGCTTCGTTCCGACATAGCCGAAGAGTTGGAGAAAATCTGCATGCAGGCGATGGATAAGGAACCGGAGAAACGGTATTCCAATGGCACAGATCTCGCCGCCGACCTGACCCGTGTTTATCAGAAACTGCGTAGCCAGCAAGCCGCGATCGATCAGCGCGAAAGATTCGATATTCTCAGGCGGTTACGGTTTTTCCACGATTTCTCTCATTCGGAAATCTGGGAAGTATTGCGGGCAAGCGACTGGCGCGATTGCCCGCCGCAATTGGAAATTGTCAAAGAAGGCGAAGCCGACGATCGTTTCTATATCATCGTCGCCGGCAATGTTCATGTCGTGCACAACGGCAATAAAATAGGGATGCTGGGCGCAGGCGAGTGTTTTGGCGAGACCAGCTATGTGCAGAACGCCAAGCGAACCGCCACGATCAGTGCCGATGGCGAAGTCATCGTACTGCGCGTGAGTTCGACCTTGCTTGAACAGGTATCCTCCTCGACCCAGCTTCGCTTCGTCAGAGTCTTCCTGCAAAACATGATCGAGCGGCTGCAACGCGCCGGTACCGCCCAGACGTAAGCAAACCAAAAAGCCAGCTCTGCTCAGGGCTAGTCTACTGCGGTATCCATCTGCCTCGCTACGACTATCTGAGCAGAGCTGGCTTTTTGGTTTGCGCAAATACAAAACAGTCACGTGGCTCAGCGTTAAACTATAGCGGCGTTGTGATGCCGGCCGCGAACACCGGCCGGCTTATTCGACGTCCTTGTCGTGCTCGATCATCGCGTATGCGGAGTGGTTGTGGATGGATTCGAAATTTTCCGATTCGATGACATAGGCGCGGATGCGGTCGTCCGCGTTAAGCTTTGCGGCGATATCGCGAACCATGTCCTCGACAAATTTCGGATTGTCATAGGCCCGTTCGGTGACCAGCTTTTCGTCGGGCCGTTTAAGTATTCCGTATAACTCGCAGGACGCTTCGCTCTCCGCGATATCGATCAGTTCCTCAAGCCACATAAAGGAATCGATTCGCGCGTTAATCGTCACGTGGGATCGTTGGTTGTGCGCACCCCTGTCCGCAATACTTTTTGAGCAGGGGCACAACGAAGTGACTGGAACGACGACCTTTACCCAGATGCGGTTTTTCCCTTCGCTGTATTCCCCGACAAAAGTAACCTGGTAGTCCAGCAAGCTTTTGACGCCGGACACCGGCGCCGTCTTGTTGACGAAGTACGGGAAACTCATCTCTATATGGCCGGCATCCGCGTCCAGCCGGTCGGTAAGCTCAGTCAGCATTTCGCGAAAAGATTTCACCGTGATTTCGCGTTCGTGAAGATTAAGAATCTCGACGAAGCGCGACATGTGTGTGCCTTTAAAGTTGTGCGGCAGGTTCACGTACATATTAAAATTGGCGATCGTATGCTGCTCGCCGCCGGACCGGTCGCTGACGATGACCGGGTGAAAGATGTCCTTGATGCCGACTTTGTTGATCGGTAATTGCCGGAGATCGGCGGTGCCCTGTACGTCTTCAATACTGCCAGTGTCAGGCTCTTGTTGCGCTCTCGCCATGTCTGTTCCCGTGGTGTCCATTAAATCGTGTCATTTTGCGGCGGCGCCGGAACGATACAGTATAGTCTTTGTTCCGCCGGATTGCCCCGCAAGTCGTCGGCAAGCTGACTAAAGGCTTTGCGCCCTGGACTCGGCAGGCCACCAATGCCGGATCGCTTTCAGAATGCTTTCCGGGTCGAGACCGGCGTCCCGGCGACAGCTCTCCTGCGTGCCGTGTTGGATAAAGACATCGGGTATCCCCAGTTGCAGGACAGGGATCTGAATTTCATGGGCGGCCAGAAGTTCCGCGACTGCGCTGCCTGCACCGCCGGCAACGACGTTTTCTTCCAGCGTGATAATTCCGCTGTGTGTCGTCGTCATCTCAAAGATGAGTTCTTCGTCGAGCGGTTTCACGAACCGCATGTTGACCACGGTCGCATTCAATTTGTCTGCAACATGCATCGCGGTTTGCAACATGTGACCGAATGACAACAGGGCCAGGGTCTCACCACGACGTCTGGTTTCTGCTTTGCCGATCGGCAGGGCCTCCATGTGCTTTTCGATCGCCACGCCGGGGCCTGCGCCTCGCGGGTATCTGACTGCCGACGGTTGATCGAGCGTGATTCCGGTGTAGAGCATTTGCCGGCATTCGTTCTCGTCGGCGGGCGCCATGAGCACCATATTCGGCAAGATACGCATATAACTAAAATCAAGCCAGCCCTGATGCGTCGCCCCGTCGCCCCCGACCAGTCCGGCCCGGTCTATGGCGAAAAGAACCGGGAGATTCTGCAAGGCCACATCGTGAATCAGCTGGTCATACCCGCGTTGCAGGAATGTCGAGTAAATCGCCACGACCGGTTTGAGCCCCTCGCAGGCCATACCGGCCGCCAGCGTGACCGCATGTTGTTCCGCGATCGCGACATCGAAATAACGATCGGGGAAACGTTTTTCATACTCGACCATGCCCGAGCCTTCTCTCATCGCCGGGGTAATCCCGATGACACGCTCATCTTTCTCCGCCATATCACACATCCATTCTCCGAACACCTGCGAATAAGTCTGACTGGAGGCCTTGGTCTTGAGGATCACGCCGGTTGTCGCGTCAAACGGTCCAGGGCCGTGCCATTTGATCGGATCGTCCTCGGCGGGCTCGTACCCTCTGCCCTTTCTGGTGACGACATGGAGAAATTGCGGACCCTTGAGATCGCGAATATTTCTCAGTGTTGAAATCAGCGTAGGAAGATCGTGGCCATCGATCGGGCCGATAAAATTGAGCCCCATTTCCTCGAACAACGTACCCGGAAGAACCATGCCCTTGAAGTGCTCTTCGGATCGCCGCGCTAATTCCCAAACGGTTGGCATACGGTCCAGTACTTTTTTGCTGCCTTCCCGAAGATGCGAATAAAAAGGTCCGGACAGCAGCCGCGCAAGGTAATTGGACATCGCGCCGACGTTTTCGGAAATAGACATGTCATTGTCATTCAGAATAACCAGGAGATCGATGTTCAGAGATCCTGCATGGTTGAGAGCCTCGAACGCCATGCCGCCGCTAAGCGCGCCGTCACCGATGACGGCGACGACACGACGGTCGCCTTTTTTGTACGCATTGGCGATCGCCATGCCCAGAGCGGCGCTTATCGACGTGCTCGCATGGCCAACTCCAAAAGTGTCATATTCACTTTCATCCCGTTTTGGAAACGGTGCGAGGCCGCCTTCTTTCTTGATCGTATGCAGTTGGTCGCGCCTGCCGGTTATCACTTTGTGAGGATAAGCCTGGTGTCCGACATCCCAGACGAGCCGGTCGTACGGCGTCTGAAAAATGTGGTGTAAAGCGATGGTCAGTTCGACAGTTCCAAGGCCGGCGGCAAAATGTCCGCCCATGGTGCTGACAGTATCGATCAGATAGGCGCGCAATTCATCGGTAACGATCTGCAGCTCGTCGCCAGACAGGCCGCGCAAATCCGCGGGAGTATTTATCCGCCACAAGGCGGGATATTTGTCTGCTTCGCTCATTATTTAATTGCTGCTGTCTGTCGCTGTGCAGGATATCTTGAACCCGGCATGGCTGATTATCCGGCAGTTATCCCCCCGGGTACAATCTTAATTCTTGCTGGCGGCCCGATCAGCGTTCCCGGCTAACGATATATTCCGCCAGCTCGTGCAGTGGTCGAGCCCTTTCTCCCATGGGTTTGAGCGCGTCGCAGGCGTTGTCGGCAAGATCACGGGCTCGTTTTCTCGCCTTGTCGAGACCGGCCAGACCGGGATACGTGGCTTTTTCCAGCGCGCAATCTGCACCCGTTTTTTTCCCCATCGCTTCGCTGTTGCCAACGACATCCAGTATGTCGTCCTGAATCTGGAACGCGAGACCGATTTCCAGCGCATATTGCTCCAGCGCCGAAAATTGGTCTGCGGGCAGGCCGGGCAGACACAGCGCGGCCATTTTCACGCAGGCCTGTATGAGCCGCCCGGTCTTTAGCCGATGCATCCGCTCCAGCTCTTCGAGACTGAGCACCTGGCCGGTCGCTTCGATATCGACGAGCTGCCCACCGGCCATGCCGGCGGTACCCGCCGCATCAGCCAGACACCGAATCACGGCCAGACGGCTCGCTGGGTCGACCGGGCCCGATTCGGTCAGAATCCTGAAAGCCATCGCCTGCAGGGCGTCACCTGCCAGCGTCGCCGTCGCTTCGTTAAATGCGCGGTGCAGGGTCGGTTTGCCGCGGCGCAGATCATCATTATCCATTGCCGGCAAATCGTCGTGTACCAGCGAATACGCGTGAATCATTTCGACGGCACACGCCGGGCCGTCGAGAATCTCCGGCTTCACAGCCAGCGATTCACCGGTCAGATAAACCAGCAACGGTCTGACCCGCTTGCCACCGCCGAGTACAGCGTAACGCATGGCCTCTTCCAGCCGCGTGGACGGCTGGTCTGCCGATGGCAGGAATCGGTCCAGCGCGTTTTCCACACGCGCGCGGTAGCCCTCGATACGGCTAATCAAAGATTCTGTGATCATCGGGTTCTATGCGTCGTCGGCGCCTGAAAACGGCCCGGTTTTGCTTTCCTCGCCGTCTCCCAGAAGAATTTCAACCCGTTGTTCCGCTGATTTCAGCGCCTTCTGACAGTTTCGGGTCAACTCGATTCCCCGTTCAAATAGCTTCAGCGTCTCCTCCAGAGGCAAGTCCCCTTTTTCGAGACTTTCGACCAATGATTCGAGCTCCGACAGGGCTTTTTCGAAGTCGGGCGGGGTGGTTTTTTTCGGCAAGGCTTGTCTCCTTCGGCGCGCGAGCCTACCCTACACAGGCCCCGTCTGACGGTCAATGCAGGTGTTTGACAGGAAGCAAGCCAGCGGCTATATTCTCAATCTAGACTCATTCTAAATTGCGGTCTGACCTTATTAACCTAGTATCAGGAGATCATCGTGGACCTTAAAGGCAGCAAGACAGAACAGAACCTCAAAGACGCATTTTCCGGCGAATCACAGGCCAACCGCCGTTATCTGTATTTCGCCAGCAAAGCCGACATCGAAGGCTATAACGATGTTTCGGCCGTGTTCCGGTCAACCGCGGAGGGCGAGACCGGGCATGCGCACGGCCATCTCGAATACCTGGAAGCGACCGGTGATCCCGCCACCGGTCTGCCGATCGGCGGCACCGCGGACAACCTGCAGGCGGCGATCGCCGGGGAAACGCACGAATACACCGATATGTATCCGGGTATGGCCAAGGCTGCCCGCGACGAGGGCTTCGACGAGATCGCCGATTGGTTCGAGACGCTCGCGCGTGCAGAGCGGTCTCACGCGAATCGTTTCCAGAAGGCGCTCGATAATCTGGACGGGTAAGTCCTGGCTGGCAGCCGAGGGTTAATGAGCGAGCAATACAAAAAGCGAGAGGGCAGCCTGGAGGCGCCGACGCGCCACCCGCTGGACTGGCAAAATCCGGATTTCTATAACGAGGAATCGCTGTTCAGCGAGCTGGAGAGAGTTTTCGATATCTGCCATGGCTGCAGACGATGCTTCAGCCTGTGTAACGCTTTTCCCACGTTGTTCGATCTGATCGATGAGTCGGCAACGATGGAAGTCGATGGAGTCTCGCACGAGGCCTATTGGCAGGTCGTGGATCACTGTTACCTCTGCGACATGTGTTACATGAGTAAATGTCCTTACGTGCCGCCACACGAATGGAACGTGGATTTTCCCCACCTGATGCTCAGGGCCAAGGCGCAACGATTCAGCCAGGAAGGGGCATCGCGGCGTGACCGGATGCTCAGTAATACGGATCTTGTCGGCAGCTTCGCGGGAATCCCGGTGGTGGCGCAGACCGTAAACGCGGCGAATCGCAGCAAAGGGATGCGCGCGCTGATGGAAAAGACGCTGGGCGTGGATCGCGACGCAGCGTTACCGCCATACGATCCGAAAAGCCTGCGGCGGCGTCTCGGGAAACACGTTGCGGACAGCGGACCGGAGGAGGCGAAGCCGGGTGCGACAACGCGCGGCAAGGTCGTGCTGTTCGCCACTTGTTATGGCGAGCATAACGAACCTCAGCTTGGCGTCGATCTTGTGGAAATATACCGGCACAACGGAATTCCCGTCAGGCTGGCGGGCAAGGAAAAATGCTGCGGGATGCCGAAGCTGGAACTCGGCGACCTGGAAGCAGTGGACAAAGCCCGCTCGGTCAACATCCCGGAGCTCGCGAGACTTGTGGATGAGGGCTGGGATATCGTCGCGCCGGTGCCGTCTTGTGTATTGATGTTCAAGCAGGAACTGCCGCTGATGTTCCCCGACGACGAGCAGGTAGCCAAGGTTCGTGACGCGATCTTCGATCCCTTCGAATACCTGATGCTCAGACACAAGGACGGTTTGCTCGACACCCGTTTTCAAAATCCGCTGGGAAAAGTGGTCTATCATGCCGCCTGTCACCTCCGCGTACAAAACATCGGTTTGAAGACTGCGGAGTTTCTGCGTCTGGTGCCGGATACCGATGTCGACGTGATCGAAAGATGTTCCGGTCACAACGGGACTTACGCCGTAAAGAAAGAATTTCATGATATTTCGATGAAGATCGGCAAGCCGGTGTCGCGTAAAGTGGATGCAGCGGATGCCGATTATTACGCCAGCGATTGCCCGATGGCAGGAACGCAGATCGGGGAGGGCATGGAGAAAAAACAGACCGCCGCCCATCCGCTCGAACTGGTACGCCGCGCATACGGTATATGAAGCTAAAGGATACCGGGAGAAAAAAATGTCAAACGAGGGTTATCACGAACCGGTCGGCGAGTTGTCCGACGAATGCCGCGATTTTCATCGTGCCATCGTATCGCTGATGGAAGAACTCGAGGCGATCGACTGGTATAACCAGCGCGTGGAAGCCTGCAAAGACAAGGAACTCAAAGGTATTCTCGCTCATAACCGAGACGAGGAAATGGAACATGCCTCGATGGTGCTGGAATGGATCCGGCGGCACAGCCCGGCGTTCGACAAGGAACTCAGGGATTATCTTTTTACGGACCAACCGCTGTCTCACGACTGAAGGAGATCTGCCAGCATGACCATGCCAGAATTTTTTGTCGGCAACGCCAGGCTTAAAGCCGCCGACCTGTTTTCACTGGAGCAATATGCGGCGGCGCGGGTCGATCTGCGACGCCAGGCCGTGGCGCACAGAAACGCCAGGCGGCTGGCGCTGGGAGACAACCTGATCCTGTCGTTTGAAGACCGCATCACCATGCAATACCAGATCCAGGAAATGCTGCGCATCGAACGGATTTTCGAAACCGCAGGCATCGAGGACGAGCTCGGCGTCTATAACCCTTTGATACCCGATGGCAGCAACTTTAAGGCGACGATGCTGATCGAATTTCCTGATGTCGAGCAACGTCGTCAGGAACTGCAAAAACTGGTCGGTATCGAAGATCGCGTGTGGATGCAGGTCGATGGCCACGATCCGGTTTTTGCGATCGCCGACGAGGACTTGCAACGTAGCACTGAGGAAAAAACTTCGGCGGTACATTTTCTCCGCTTCGAGCTGAGTCCCGCTATGATTTCGGATCTAAAGTCCGGCAAGACTTTATCGGCAGGCGTCGATCATCCCCATTACCGGTTTGACGTCACTCCGCTGGAGGCCGGACTCAGCGAATCGCTTCTGAACGACCTGGCCTGAACAAAAAATCCATATCTGTCACTAGCGGATCGGGTTAGAATCGCGAAGACGCGAAAAAGGGATTGCGGATGAGCCGCCAATACACCGCTTCTGACATTGAAGTTCTCAGCGGACTCGACCCCGTTCGCAAACGGCCGGGGATGTTCACGGATACCAGCCGGCCGAACTACCTGGCCCACGAAGTCGTCGATAACAGCGTCGACGAAGCGCTGGCCGGCTACTGCAAGAACATCAAGGTCATCCTGCACAAGGACGGATCGCTGGAAGTCGAAGACGACGGCCGCGGAATGCCGGTCGATATTCATCCCAAAGAAAAAATTCCAGGCGTCGAACTGATCCTGACTCGCCTGCATGCGGGCGCAAAATTTGACGACGAGCACTATCAGTACTCGGGTGGCCTGCACGGCGTCGGGGTATCGGTGGTCAATGCGCTGTCGAAAAACCTCGAGGTCTGGGTAAGGCGTGGCGGCAAGGAATACAACCAGAGTTTCAGCGGCGGACGCCGCACCTCGAAGTTGGAAGTCGTCGGTGAGGTCGGCAAAAAGAATACCGGTACGACGATCCGCTTCTGGCCCGACGCCAGTTATTTCGATAGCGCAAAGTTTTCGATTCCCAGACTGAAACATGTCCTGCGTGCGAAAGCGGTACTTTGCCCCGGGCTCAAAGTCAGCTTGAAGAATGAAAAGAACGGGAAGAAGGACAGCTGGGAATACAGCGGCGGCCTGAACGAGTATTTGCTTGAAGAGATCGGCGCCGGTGACTGGTTGCCGGAAGATCCGTTCGACGGCAGCCTGACCGGAAACAAGGAAGCGGTGGACTGGGCGCTGGTCTGGCTGCGCGACGGTGACCAGGCGATCACGGAAAGTTACGTCAACCTGGTGCCGACGCCGCAGGGCGGAACCCACGTCAATGGGTTACGCAGCGGCCTGACCGACGCGCTAAGAGAATTCTGTGAAAGCAGAAATTTACTGCCCAGGGGTTTACGGCTCGCGCCCGACGATGTCTGGGAAAAAGTCAGTTATGTTCTGTCGGCGAAGCTGGAAGACCCGCAATTCTCCGGCCAGACCAAGGAGCGGCTTTCATCGCGCGAATGTGCGGCATTCATTTCCGGCGTCGTTAAGGACGCATTCGCGCAGTGGTTGAACCAGCATCCGGACACGGGCGACGGCATCGCCCAAATCGCAATCAGCAGCGCGCAGCAGCGCCTCAAGGCGAGCCGGAAAGTCGTACGCAAAAAAATCACCAGTGGCCCGGCATTGCCGGGCAAGCTGGCGGACTGCACCTGCCAGGAACCTGAACTGACCGAACTGTTTCTGGTCGAGGGCGACTCCGCGGGTGGGTCGGCCAAGCAGGCCAGAGACCGGGTGATCCAGGCGATCATGCCTCTGCGCGGCAAGATTCTGAATACCTGGGAGGTGGATTCGGCGGAGGTTCTGGCGTCGCAGGAAGTACACGATATCAGCGTCGCGCTTGGCATAGATCCCGGCAGCGACGATCTCGAAGGCTTGCGCTACCACAAGATTTGCATCCTCGCGGACGCCGACTCCGATGGTCAGCACATCGCGACCTTGCTGTGTGCTTTGTTCGTCAGACATTTCCCGCAACTTGTCCGGCAGGGACATGTCTATATTGCGATGCCGCCCCTGTACCGGATCGACGCCGGCAAGCAGGTTTATTATGCGCTCGACGAGGCAGAGAGAGACGGACGTCTCGATCAGATCGCGGCCGAGAAGATCAAGGGAAAACTGATGGTGACCCGGTTCAAGGGACTGGGTGAGATGAGTCCCGCGCAATTGCGGGTCACCACGATGTCGCCGGATACGCGTCGCATGGTCAGGCTGACCGTCAGCGCGCGCGATCAGACCGAAAAACTGATGGACATGCTGTTATCGAAAAAGCGTGCCCAGGATCGCAAGGAATGGCTGCAGAAGAAGGGCGATCTCGCCCGAATCTGATTTATTCATGGGCGAAGTAGATTGTGATCCAAAATGTTCAGATTCAAGGCGCGAAGCGCACGTAATAGCTGGCTATTGCAAAGATTTGCAACGCGGAAGCGGGATATTTTGGGCGGAAGATACGAGTTGATGAATAGAGCAGAGCTTCCATAAATCAGTTGAAATGGTACCCACTATGCAAAACCAGGAATTGAATCTAGAAGGCATCGAGGAACAGCCGCTAAAGGTTTTTACCGAAAAGGCTTATCTCGATTATTCGATGTACGTCATTCTGGACCGCGCCCTGCCGGGAGTCGGCGATGGGCTGAAACCGGTTCAGCGGCGCATCGTTTATGCGATGAGCGAGCTGGGTCTTGCGGCCGGTTCCAAGCACAAGAAATCGGCGCGAGCGGTCGGCGATGTGATCGGCAAGTTTCATCCGCATGGCGATGCCGCCTGTTATGAGGCGATGGTGCTGATGGCGCAGTCTTTCGCCTATCGTTATCCCCTGATCGACGGGCAGGGCAATTGGGGTTCCAGTGATGATCCCAAGTCTTTTGCCGCGATGCGCTACACCGAGTCCCGTCTGACGCCTTATGCCAGTGTCCTGTTGAGGGAGTTGGCGCTGGGCACGGTGGACTGGCAGCCGAATTTCGATGGGACGCTGGATGAACCGGTGACCCTGCCGGCCAGATTGCCCAACATCCTGCTCAATGGGACGAGCGGTATTGCCGTGGGCATGTCCACCGACATTCCGCCACACAATCTCAACGAAGTGGCCAGCGCCTGTATCCGGTTGCTCAAGGATCCGAAAACGACGCTGGGGCAGCTGATGAAGCACATCAAGGCTCCGGATTTTCCGACCGGCGGGGAAATTATCAGCCCGCGAGACGACATCGAGAGAATTTACGAGACCGGCAACGGAACCTTGCGTCTGCGCGCGCGGTACGAAATAGAAAACGGCGAGATCGTCATCAATGAGTTGCCGTGGCAGGTGTCCGGGAACAAGATTCTCGAACAGATCGCCAGTCAGATGCGAGCCAAAAAACTGCCGCTGGTCGACGATCTGCGTGACGAGTCGGATCATGAAAATCCCGTTCGCCTGATCGTTTCGCCGCGCTCGAACCGGGTCGACGTAGGCGAGCTGATGTCTCACCTGTTTGCCACGACCGATCTGGAGCGCACGGTCCGCGCCAACCTGAACGTAATCGCGCTGGATGGCAAGCCGCGTGTATTTGGTCTTCTGCCATTGCTAAAGGAGTGGATCAAGTTTCGATCGGAGACGGTAACGAGGCGCCTGAAAAACCGGCTGGAAAAAGTCGAGCAGCGCATGCACCAGCTCGAAGGCTTGCTGATCGCGTACCTGAACATCGATGAGGTCATCGCCATCATCCGTAGTGTGGATGAGCCAAAACCAAAATTGATCAAGCGCTTCAAGCTTTCGGATTTGCAGGCCGAGGCAATCTTGAACCTGCGTCTGCGAAACCTGGCCAAGCTCGAGGAAATAAAAATACGCGCCGAGCAGGAGGAATTATCGGCAGAGCGCAAGGCGCTGGAAAAAACGCTGGTCGGCAAGGCGCGGCTGCGAAAACTGATTATCGATGAAATCAAGGAAGACGCCAAAAAACATGGTGACGCCCGGCGCACGATCATCAAGGAACGACAGGCGGCACAGGCAATGGATGAAACGGCACTGATTCCCAACGAACCGGCTACCGTGATCCTGTCGCAGCGAGGCTGGGCGCGCACGGCCAGGGGACATGAAGTTGACCCGCTGGGCCTCAACTTCAAATCCGGTGACGGTTTCCAGGCCGCCGCCACCGGCCGCAGCAACCAGCTCGCGATTTTCCTGGATAGCACCGGCCGCACATACAGCCTCCCGGCTCACACGCTGCCGTCGGCCAGGAGCCAGGGTGAACCGCTGTCGGGCAGACTCAAGCCGCCCGACGGAGCCGTGTTTGCCGGCGTCATGATGGGAGAGGCCGATGACAAATGGCTGCTGGCCTCCGACGCGGGTTTTGGGTTTATTGTCCGGATAGAGGATCTGCAAAGCCGGAACAAGGCGGGCAAGGTGGCGCTGCGCGTGCCAAAAGGCGCCGGCGTCGTCGTTCCGGCCCGGCTGGCGGGCGATCCCGATGAACTGTGGGTGGTCGCCGCAACGAGTGCCGGGCATGTACTGAGTTTTCCACTCGAGGAATTGCCCGAAATGGCGCGTGGCAAAGGCAACAAGATTATCGGAATCCCGAAAAAATTGCTGGCCAGCGGCGAAGAACGTCTCGCGGCCATCGCAGTTTTCGGTCCCGAGCAAAAACTGACGATCCATTGCGGCGAGCGGCACATGAGCCTGGGCTATCATGAAATGGACCGTTACGAAGGTTCGCGCGGCCGGCGCGGCGCTTTGCTGCCACGCGGTTGGCGCAAGGTTACGGCGATGACTACGGAATAAAACACGGGTCCCGCTTGTCTCAACCTTGTAATCATCTCGTCCAGCCCATATTACTGGACGGACGTGGAGTGGAGAAATAAATGAAAAGAATTTCGCTTTTTTTGGCGACCAATATTGCTGTTATTCTGGTTCTCAGCATTGCGCTGAGATTACTGGGCGCCGACCAGTACCTGGAACAACAAGGGTACAACTACCAGGCGTTGCTGGTCTTTAGCGCCGTGTTCGGCATGGGTGGCGCATTGATATCGCTGGCGATTTCAAAGTGGATGGCCAAACGCTCGACGGGTGCGAAAGTCATCGAAAAACCGGCGAATGACGCCGAGGCCTGGTTGATCAGAACGATCGAGCACCAGGCTCGGCAGGCCGGGATCGGTATGCCCGAGGTCGCCATATTTCCGAGTCCCGAACCCAATGCGTTTGCCACCGGCGCCAGGCGAGACGCGGCTTTGGTCGCCGTGAGTCAGGGCCTGTTGCAGACCATGTCGCGTGAAGAGGTCGAAGCGGTTCTGGCGCACGAGATTACACACATCGCCAATGGCGACATGGTGACTCTGACGTTGCTCCAGGGCGTGTTGAATACCTTTGTCATATTCCTCTCGAGGCTTATCGGCGGTGTCGTCAATCGTGTGGTCTTCCGCTCCGCTTCAAATTATGGCGTGGGCTATTTTATCAGCGTCATCGTGACCCAGATCGTACTGGGCATACTGGCGTCGATCATCGTCATGTGGTTTTCACGCTATCGTGAATTTCGCGCAGACGCGGGTGGGGCCAGGATCGCCGGACGGCAGAAAATGATTGCTGCACTTGAGAGGCTCAAGGGCGTGCACGGACCTGCACAGTTGCCGAAGGAACTGAATGCGTTCGGTATTGCGGGCGGCGGCAACGGCGGCCTGAAGCGCCTGCTCATGAGTCATCCGCCCCTGGACGTGCGGATCGACGCGTTACGACAGAGCTATATGCACCTGTAATTCGAGGATGACGCGGAGCAAGCGGCCGCAGTCGCCTGTGTTCGTTACTTGTCGTTGACTGGGTCGTCTTCGAGAACGACGTCGGGTTCCTGAACGTAATAACCCTGCATGTATTCGACACCGAGTTGCCACAGCGTCGCCATCGTATTGGCGTCTTGTACCTGCTCAGCGATCGTTACCACTTTGTTGTCCCGGGCAAGTCCCACAAGGTCGCGAACCTTGTCTTGTAGTTCGGTGCTGCCGGCGATGCCCTGCATCAACGAGCCGTCGATTTTGACGAAGCCGACCGGCAGCCGCTTGAGTAACTCAGCCGAATTGCGGCCGGTGCCGAAATGCTCAAAAGCGAGCGAACAGCCCAGGCTGCGGAGATTTTTCGCCAGTAACGAGACCGGCTCTATTTGCCGCGCCACGTCGGATTCGGTGACCTGAAACACCAGCTTTTTCGGGTCCACTTCCTTTTCAACCAGTTGTTTTGCCAGCCAGTCGACCAGCGTCTTATCAACCAGGGAATCCGCCGACAGGCGGACAAAAACCTGATCCGGGTTTTTCGCCCGGCAGAAGGACACCGCAGCGCCCACAACCCACCGGTCTATCGGTTTCATCAGGTTGTTGCGCGTCGCCGCCGGCAGAAACTCCCCGGGCAATATGGCGTTTCCTTCTTCGTCGATCATGCGCACCAACAGGTCGAAAATCTTTTGTTCTTTGCCGCCGAGATTGCCAATGGGCTGATGGAGCAATCGAAACTCGTTTTGCAACAGCGCATTCTTGATGCGCTTTACCCAGAGAGCATCGTATGCCTTGATACTGGTGTCCGTGTCGCTGAATTCCACGACGCTCAGACGATTGCCGCCTTTTTTTCGCCCACCGGCATTGGCTTTCTCGGCGCGCTTTAGCAGGTCGCCCGCGTCATCGGACATCGCCTCAGGTGGCACCATGCCGATGGTGACCGTTAACGAGACCGACTGGCTTCCCGCCTGGTAGCTGTGAGCGGCCATACGGTGAACCAGATTTTCAGCCCAGGCGTCGATGTCCCTGCTGTTTCCTCGATGCAAAAGAGCACAAAACACATTGCCACCGAAGCGGCCGTAAAGGTCACCTGGCTGGGTCATCTCTTTGAGTAGTCTCGCCATCTGGACCAGAATACTCTCGGTCGCGACCGGGCCGATCTCCCGGGTAATCGATCCGAACTGATCCGGTTTCAGGTAGATCAGGGCCCTGACTCCGCTTTGCGGCTCAGTTTTCAGGGCGGTTATCAAACGGTACAAAAAATGCATGCGATGGAACAGACCGGTTGCCGGGTCGGTATGCAGGGCGCGACTTAGTTTTTGCTCGGGCGCCTTGTCGGCGTCCCGATCGGCAGGAATCGTGATGATGACGTCTGGTTTGCGACCGCTCTTCGCTTGCTCAAGCTTTAGATCGAGCGTCAATTTACTGCGGTCGCTGAGCAACGCGGCGACCGTGATCACCTCGAGTCGCAGGCGACCGAGTCCGCAGGCGATCAGGGCGCCTTTCAAAGTGACGTGACTGCCAGGATCGAAAAAGTCCATCAGCGGCTGACCGACCAGTTCGTCCTCTCTCGACCAGCCGAACTGCTCGAGCCAGGCAGGATTGACGCTCTTGATGATGCCCTCGCTGACCACGGCAATCGCGTCGGCCGAGCCACGCCGGGCGGCGGTCAGTTGGGTTTTGTATTCCCGTGCGATTTGGCTGGATTTGTTGAGGGCTTGCTCGAGACGAAACGCTCTCAACTCCCTCTCGATGACCGCTTGCAGCCGATCCGGGTGCTGTAGCGAAACCACATCCTGGGCGCCCGCCCTCATCGCGCCGGCGATTTTTTCTTCATCGACTGATTGACAGCTGACGATGACGGGAATACGTGAGGCGAAGCGATCGCGAATTTTGGTGACGACTTTGAGACGATCGTTTATTTCATCAAGAAATAAAACGATCAGATCGGGGTTGATCTGGTCCAGCGCATCGCCAAGCTCGTTGATATCCGATATCCATGAGCAGTGCACGGGCCAGCCGGCTTTGCGTATGCTCTTTTTAAGCGCCTCGACCTGGTCCTGCTTTTCCGCGATCACGATCACGGGAATAGCGGTGGCGTGTTTTACCATGGCAGCCTCCTTGCGCAACGGTATTGCGATCATCGCTGATCGCAAGTCGCACTATAGCCGATAACGTGTTGAATATTCACGTTTTAACCTAATCCGGCGGGGCCATGGCCTGAACGGCAAGCCTTACCTGCCGGGGCATGAACAGGTATCATTCCCGATTCCGAAAGGACCCGAAGCGCGAGTGCGTAGCGAGCCGCCGCCGTCTGGTCCTTTATCTTTTCAGAAATACAAATGGAATAACGATGGCCAGCTACAGCACCAGTGAATTTCGATCGGGACTCAAGATTATTATCGATAACGATCCCTGTGTGATCATGGAGAACGAATTTGTAAAACCGGGGAAAGGCCAGGCGTTTAACCGGGTCAGGATTCGTAATCTCAAAACCGGTCGGGTCGTGGACAAGACCTACAAGTCTGGTGAGTCACTGGAGGCGGCCGATGTCATCGATACCGAGATGCAATTTCTTTATAGCGACGGCGAATTCTGGCATTTCATGGATCCGAAATCGTTCGAACAGCATGCGGCGGACGCGAACGCCGTCGCAGGTGCAAAAAAATGGCTCAAAGAGGAAGATCTTTGCCTGATTACGCTGTGGAACAACACGCCGCTGATCGTTGCACCTCCCAATTTCGTCAAACTGAAAATCGTCGAAACAGACCCCGGCCTTCGTGGCGATACGGCGCAGGGTGGTATCAAGCCGGCGCGGCTGGAAACGGGAGCGACCGTACGCGTGCCGCTTTTTCTCGAAGAAGGAGAAGTGATCAAGGTAGATACGCGCAGCGGTGAATACGTCTCGCGCGTCAAGAATTGATTATCAGCATGTTGCCTTATCAGCCGGAGGCGGACAAATCGCTCCGCTCGATAAAAAGATCGGCCATCGCCTCCAGCCCCTGCCGGTCGATGCCGTCAAAACGAGACAGCAGCGGGCTGTCGATATCGAGCACGCCCCACAACGATTCGTTTTCGATCAACGGAATGACGATCTCCGCCTGCGACGCGCTGTCGCAGGCGATGTGCTCCGCAAACTGGCTGACATCGTCGATCACTAATGTCTCGCGGCTCTCAGCCGCCGTTCCGCAAGCGCCTTTGCCCATGGCAATGCGGACGCAGGCAGGATTGCCATGGAACGGCCCCAGCACCAGTTCGCCGTTCTTGTGTATATAGAAGCCGGCCCAGTTGATATTTTCCAGTTCCAGAAAAAGTAACGCAGCCATATTGGCAGCGTTGGCTATCGCGTCGGTCTCGCCCGACAACAAGCCATCGAGCTGCGCATGAATTCGTGAATACAATTTTTTCTTAGCGCCCATTTCCTGTTATGCCCTGTCTGTATCGAAAGCCAGAACATCACCGATATTATCCGTTTCCGCCGCCAGCATGACGACTCGGTCAAAACCCATCGCAACTCCCGAACAATCCGGCAGGCCGTGCGCCAGCGCTGCAATCAGTCTGTCGTCGGGTTCGGTGGGGTCGCGTCCCGCCACCCGCCGCAAGTCCTGGTCCTGGAGAAATCTCGCCAACTGTTCATCGGCGTCCAGCAATTCCCGGTAACCGTTTGCCAGTTCCATGCCGCGATAAAAAACCTCGAATCTCTCCGCCCGGTCCGCCTCATCGGGGCAAAGCCGGGCCAGCGCCGCTTGTTCCGCCGGGTATTGGTAAATTACGACCGGCCTGTCCTTGCCCAGTTCGGGGGCGACGAGCGTCGTGAAAACCAGGTCCAGCAGTTCGCCGCCGCGATGATCATCCGGTACGGGAATGCCGCCGCGATCGAGCACATGGCTCAACTGCGCAGCCGAATACGGCTGGGTATCCAGGCCGGTAAATTTTTTCAGCGTCTGATCGTAGCGGATGCACTCAGGAAGGGACAGCGCCGCATCGTCGAGCAGGCAGGCCAGCAGCTCACAAACTTCGGTAGCCAAATCAAGATAAGGCATGCCGGTCCGGTACCACTCCAGCAGAGTAAATTCCGGATTGTGTCTGCGGCCCGCCTCGCCATCCCGAAAAACCCGGGAAACCTGATAAATATCTCCGCTCCCTGCGGCCAGCAGCCTTTTCATGTGATATTCGGGGGATGTTTGCAGGTAAAACGGCTGCCGGTAGCCGCGCAACACCGTTTGCAGACTTTCGATGTGCACGGCGCTGGCCGTATGCCTGCCGAGGACCGGCGTTTCCACTTCGAGCACCGTCCGGGCGGCAAAAAAATCGCGGGTCCGTCTTAACAGCGCAGCGCGTAATGCCAGCGTTACCCGGTTCAGCCCCGGCCGCCATCGCTGGCCCCCTGGCCCGGTCATCAAATTATCTCCGTGCCGGTTGTTACGCTGCACTCGCCAAGCGTCTGCCCGAGTTCTATTGCCTGACCCGCCTCCAGTTGCGGGTTCAGCGTGATCGACCCGGGGGCAAACAGGACAATCACCGTCGATCCCATGTTGAACCGGCCAATTTCACTACCGCGCTGATAGCGCAGATTTTGCTCGGAGTATTGCCAGCACTCGACCGTACGATTCGTCCTGGGGGTGACGTCTCCCGCCCACACGGTCGCCATCGAGCCCACGTTCATCGCGCCGACCATGACCTGCGCCATTCGTCCTGCGGCAGTTTCGAATTCGCAAACGATCCGTTCATTGCGGGCAAACAGCTGATCGATGCGCTTCACGGTAGCCTCGTTAACGCTGAATAGTTGCCCCGGGACATAGCGCATCGACAACAATCGACCAGCCACCGGCATGTGCACCCGGTGATAATTAAAAGGCGCGAGATAAATCGTTGCAAAACTGCCGTCGTTAAAAACGGCGGCAAGCTTCGGGTCCGCGAGCAGGGCTGCCAGCCGGTATGGGCGGTTCTTGGCCTGCAGCAGGCGATCTCCGTCAATCCGGCCCAGTTGACAGATCGTCCCGTCCACCGGGCAAACGACTCTTTGCGCAGGGCCGTCGAGCCGCCGGACGCCCGGTTTCAGCTCGCGGGTAAAAAACTCGTTGAAACAGGAATACTCGTTAATGTTCGATTTCAGCGCTTCGTCCATGCTGACCGGGTAAAGCCGGCAAAAAACCCGAATAAAAACATTTTTGAACCACGTCCAGCGGATTCTGGTCAGCACGAAAAACAGGCGTGAGACTTGCCGTTTCGGTAACAGATACTGCAAGAAGACGAACAAGGCAGACACTGAACGATTCATCGACGGACTCAGTCGCCGGCTTTCCTGACCGGCAGATCCGCGCGCAGATCCGCGCGGTCGGCGAAATGGAGTAGCAGTTTCACCGTTACTCCTGCGCCGAGTTCTCTGGACGGGTTCATCAACATCAGGTGCATGGCGCCCGGTTGCAGGGACAGAGTCTCGCCAGGCCGGATCGGTATATCGCCGGTCGGCCGCATCCGGGCGACCCCGTGTTCCATGCGGGTTTCGTGAAACTCCACGCTGGCGAACGACGCACTGCTCGCACCGGTCAGCGTCACCGTTTCCGCAAGAGTGTTATGCAGCTCGAAATATGCTGCCAGGTGCATCGAGCCCGGCGGGGCTTCCCTGATCCAGCCACCCGACAGGCGCAGTGCAGGCTCCGGGCTACAGGCCCATTGCATCAGGAACAGCACGACGAGCGCCACCGGGAACGCAGTCTGTAAGCGGCGTCGCCCGCCAGGCTGCCGCTCAGCGCTGCCCGCTGATAATAAGAAAGTCATTGATGACAGTTTCCGCTTTGTGGGGCGCGCCGAAAATACCGGCCAGCCGGCCCATCGGGTCGACCAGGAAAAGAGCCGTCGAATGATCCACGGTGTAATTTCGCTCTGCGTCCGGCGTTTCTTCGTCGGGGCCCGGTTCCACTGGCGAGTAAATAACCGCAACTCCCATATCCCGGGTCAAATTCTGGATTTCGTCGGGTCTGCCGGTCAGACCGATAAAAACGGGATTAAAATAAGGGACGTACGCGGCCAGCTTCGCAACACTGTCCCTTGCCGGGTCGACCGAGACAAACACGACCCCCGGGGGCCGGGTTGCGGATGACTCGGAGATCTGTAGAAGCACCTTATTCAAGGTCGCCAGCGTCGTCGGGCAAACATCGGGGCAATGGGTAAATCCGAAAAAAAGAAAGTTCCAGTTTCCGGTCAGGTTTTCCTTGCGAAAGGCTTGTCCGGCGTGGCTCATAAGTTCAAACTCCGGCAGCGGCCGGGGATCACGCAGCCAGGTCGCGTTTTGCGGCTCATTGTTGGTGACCAAGTTGGTGACGGATTCGTTTATGAAAGAGGCCGGGGCCAGCCACACGGCCGTAACGATTCCGGCTGCCAGCGCGGCGATGGCCGCAAGGATCAACCCGGGCGATTTTGCAGGAATGGGCATGGCCGCGCATTATCACACAGCAGTAATGAAACGGCATCGGAAAAAAATGCGCAGCAGAATTTCTATGAGCCGGGAGAAAGTCACGGTGGAGGATCTGGTTCGGCAAGGCGCCAGCCGGTTTGACGAGGCCGAACTGTTTTTTGGTCACGGAACCGACAATGCTTTGGACGAAGCCGCCTGCCTGGTATTCGATGGACTCTGTCTTGCGCACGAAGACGCTGAGCAACTCGCCGGGCTGGAACTCGATGAGAAACAGCAGCAGTTCGTGCTCGAATTGTTTGCGCGGAGAATCGGGGAGCGAAAACCCGCGCCCTACCTGACTGGCAAAGCCTGGTTTTGCGGTCTCCCGTTCAAAGTCGATGAAAGGGTCTTGATACCCCGTTCGCCGATCGCCGAATTGATTGAATCCGGGTTTTCGCCCTGGCTGGAGCCGGACAAAATCGAAACCCTGCTCGACCTGGGTACTGGCAGCGGTTGTATCGCGATCGCGTCTGCGCTGGCCTTACCCGGCGCGCGGGTCACCGGCAGCGACCTGTCCGCGGGCGCACTCTGCCTGGCCCGGGACAACGCAAAAATTCACGGTGTCGAAGGGCAGGTCAGTTTTGTGCACAGCGATCTGTTTGCAGCGATTACGGAGCAAACATTCGATATCATCGTCAGCAACCCACCTTACGTCGCTGAGAAGGAGTGGGCTGGTTTGCCGGATGAATACCGTCATGAACCCAGGCTGGGTCTGGCCGCCGGCAAATCGGGACTGGATATCGTGGAGCGGATCCTGGTACAGGCGCCGGCCATGCTGAATCCTGGCGGCGCGCTTATCGTGGAAGTCGGCGCGCGTCGTCCGCAACTCGAATCAAGGTATCCGGACTGGCCATTCACCTGGCTTGAATTCTCGCGAGGCGGGGAAGGCGTGTTTTTGCTATATCGCGAACAACTTCTGGAATGTTTGCAGGGGCGGGCCAATGTCGGGTAACAGCATCGGAAAATCGTTTGTTCTCAGCAGTTTTGGCGAAAGCCACGGCCCGGCGCTCGGTGGCATCGTCGATGGTTGCCCGCCCGGCCTGGAACTGAATGAAGAAGATTTGCAGCGCGATATCGACCGGCGGCGCAGCGGGCAATCGAGACATACCAGTCAACGGCGGGAGCCGGACAAGGTCAAAATATTGTCCGGCGTATTTGCAGGTAAAACCACCGGCGCACCGATCGGCTTGCTGATCGAAAACACAGATCAACGAACCCGCGACTATGATTCCATCAAGACCATCTTCCGGCCCGGACACGCAGATTACACGTACCAGATGAAGTATGGATTCCGGGATTATCGGGGCGGAGGTCGCTCATCCGCACGCGAAACCGTGATTCGCGTTGCCGCCGGCGCAATTGCGAGAAAGTATCTGGCGGCACGACTGGGCGTAGAGATCACAGGTTACCTGGCACAACTCGGTCCGCTCGAGCTTGCCCCGGCCGATATGACCATTGTCAACGACAACCCGTTTTTTTGTGCGGACGAATCGCGTTTATCGGAACTCGAAAATTTTATAGACGAACTGCGCAAATCGGGCAACTCGGTCGGCGCCAGAGTCAATGTAGTTGGCAAAGGCGTGCCGCCTGGCCTGGGCGAGCCGGTCTTTGACAAACTCGATGCCGATATTGCCGGCGCCATGATGGGGATAAACGCCGCCAAAGGGGTCGAGATCGGCGCCGGATTTGACGCGATCAGGCAACCGGGCACCGAGCATCGTGATCCGCTCACTCCCGCCGGGTTTCTGAGCAACCACGCAGGCGGTGTACTCGGCGGCATCTCCTCCGGGCAGGACATCCTCGTCAGTGTGGCGTTCAAACCGACATCCAGTCTGCGCTTGCCGGTTGCCACGATAGATGAAAAAGGGCGGGCGACCGAGGCGATAACCCGGGGCCGTCACGACCCATGCGTGGGTCTTCGGGCCGTGCCAATTGTCGAAGCCATGCTCGCGCTCGTTTTGATGGATCATTATTTGCGACACCGTGCTCAGAATCAGGATGTGGTTTGTGAGACTCTGCCTGTGCCCGGTTCGGTACCGGCGGAGTAACAGGGTTTGCGGAACAGACGATGGCGGACAATTTAAACATCGCAGTCGTCGGCGCGACCGGCCTGGTCGGCGAAACAATGCTTGATATTCTGGCCGAGCGAAAATTTCCGGCGACCGAGGTACGGGCGATCGGCAGCGAGCGTTCGTTTGGCAAGACCGTCTGTTTCGGAAACCAGGAACTGCCCGTTGAGATGTTGCAGGATTATGATTTCGCCGCCACTGACCTGGCGCTGTTTTCTGCAGGCGCGTCGGTATCGGCGAAGTACGCCAACAAAGCGGCAGAGGCCGGTTGCGTGGTTATCGACAATACATCGTGCTTTCGTTACGACGACGACGTTCCATTGATCGTACCGGAGGTCAACGCAGCCGAAATCGAAAATTTTCGGCAGCGAAACCTGATCGCCAACCCGAATTGCTCGACTATTCAGTTGGTGGTGGCGCTGAAACCCTTGCACGATGCAGCGGGTATTCGCAGCGTGCGGGTCAGCACCTACCAGTCGGTCTCCGGCGCCGGCAGGGGGGAGCTGGAGGACCTGGCAAAGCAATCGGTCGAATTACTGGCCGGCAAGGGGCGGGATAAGGATCTGCGGATGGCATTTAATGTCTGGCCGCAGATTGACGAATTTCAGGACAATGACTACACCCGCGAAGAAATGAAAATCGTCTGGGAAACGAGGCGAATACTGGGGATCCCGGAACTCCGGGTCAGTGCGACGGCTGTGCGAGTGCCGGTATTTTTCGGCCACGCCGCATCGGTAACGATCGAAACCGAAGAGCAGCTGAGCGCCGAAAGGGCGAGAGAATTGCTACGCGAGGCGCCCGGTGTACGCTTGATGGATGAGCCTGGAAAGATGATTTTCCCAACCCCGGCGATCGATACGCCGAAAACGGACGAAGTTTTTGTCGGGCGGGTCAGAAAGGACCTCGTGGACAGCAATGGATTGAATTTATGGATAGTGGCGGATAATGTCCGAAAAGGCGCAGCTTTGAACAGTATCCAAATTGCTGAAATTTTGGTAAAAACCCATTTGTAAGCTATAGTTAGGCGTTGAAACTAAAGGGGCTTGTTAGGTTGGCAGGGGTCGCTGGCCGGACTGGCCGCGAGGCGGATGGCGGAAATTCAGGGAGTAAGAATGGTGCGCAAAATTGCGTTTTCGGTCTGGCTGGCATTGCTGATCGTACCGTTTTCGGCACATGGACTGGGCCTGGGCGAAATTACGCTTCATTCGGCGTTGAATCAGCCGATGGACGCCGATATCGAGTTGTTGTCCGTGGCGGACGAAGATCTTGTTTCTCTGGAAGCGAACATGGCATCGCCCGAGCTATTCGCCCGATATGGTTTGGACCAACCAGGATTTTTGCGCTCAATTTCTTTGGAAATCAGGCACTTGCCTGGTAACCGGCACGTTATCCACGTTTCTTCCGATCGCTCGATCCCGGAGCCTTTCGTGACCATGCTCGTCGAGCTGGACTGGGCGCGCGGCCACATGTTGCGTGAGTACACCGTGCTGCTCGATCCCCCTGTATTTGCCGCGCAGGAGAGTCAGCCGGTGCCGACACCCATCGCGCCGACACCGAGATCGACAACTCAGACCACGGGCACCGTGGTCAGAATGCCGCTACCCGAGCAGCCGGCACCAGGCGCGGAAACTCGAATTTCTGAACCCTATTCGCCCAGAGCGCTGCCGACAGCTACACAGCCCAATGAATACATGGTTCAGCGTGGCGATACGTTGTGGGAACTGTCGCGCGACATGCGCCCGGACGGTACCGGTATCAACCGCATGATGATCGCCATGTTTCGGGCCAATCCCGAGGCTTTTTACGGCAACATCAATCGTCTTAAGGCCGGGGTGATACTGCGCATACCAGACAGCGTGGATGTGGCTGATATAAATCGCTCGGACGCCAATGCCGAAGTTCGCCGCCATATGAATGAATGGCGCGGCGGAAGTTATGCTTACGACAGCGGCGAATCCGGCCGGTTGCGCCTGGTGCCGGCTGACAGCAGCACCCAGGGCGGGGCCGGTGCAAGCGCTGCAGATGAGGCGCTCGCCGAGGAACTCGCCGACCAGACGACAGAAAACCTGGTGCTGCGCGAGCAGATCGAAGAAATGACGCAAAGCCTGGACGAGCAGGATCGCCTGATACAGATCAAGGACTCCGAACTGGCCGTATTGCAGCGCCAGCTCGATGATTCGTTGGCAGCCGCTGCACTCGCGGACGAAGCGTTGGCAGCCGCTGCGCTCGCGGACGAAGCGTTGACCGCCGCTGCGCTCGCGGACGAAGCGTTGACCGCCGCTGCGCTTGCGGACGACGAAGCCCGGCTGGCCGCTGAGCTGGCGGATGAATTGGCCGACGACGGAGTAACGGATGACACAGTCACCGGCGAAACCACGGTCACGGATATAGAACCGACGATCCAGCCGGTGCCCACCGTAGTCACCCGACCGGACAAGGGCCCGACGTTGATGGATCGTGCGTCGGATCTGCTGGGAAATCAGTGGGTCTGGATCGGGCTGGGGGTTGTCCTGCTTGGTTTCGGTGGGCTCGTTTTTGCACGGCGTCGCCGCGATGAATCAGGCGACCTGGA
This sequence comes from uncultured Gammaproteobacteria bacterium, assembly GCA_964568075.1. GTDB lineage: Bacteria > Pseudomonadota > Gammaproteobacteria > Steroidobacterales > MnTg04 > MnTg04. The sequence goes on along the minus strand of CAZMOM010000010.1, from coordinate 22,243 downwards.
GGCAATCATCGCCGATGAGCCATACGGTGACGACTCCATCGAAGACACCGGCACCGCACAAATCAGGGCGATCGTGCCGGGGTCGGATGAAGGTTTTGTCGTGGAAGAGACGCTTGCCGGTGATGCCGCATTTGCGGATACGATCGCAGAGGACGAGACTGTCGAGCCGGTCATAGGGGAACCGCCGGCAGCGACGCCCGCTGTGGGTGGCACCGATCTTGAGTCGACCATGCCAGGCGTCGAAGTCGATTTGACTAAAATCGAGCAAACCGTCAGCGGTGAAACGGCGCTAAACCTGGAAGGCACCGATCCTCTTGCCGAGGCGGATTTTCACATGGCTTACGGCTTGTACGATCAGGCGGCCGATCTGGTGCAAAAAGCACTCGATAAAAACCCGGATCGCAACGAATACCGAATCAAACTGACGGAAATATTTTTTGTCTGGGGCAACAAGGATTCTTTCCTTGAAACCGCCCAATACCTGCACAGCCATCAGGATCAAATGGAGCAGGGCGAATGGGACAAGATTCTGATCATGGGCAAGCAGATCTGCCCGGACGCCGGCTTGTTCAGCGAGTCGCCGGGCATGATGGCGCCGGGTGGTGTTGTCGATGTGGAGCTCGAGGAGACCAAGGTCAGTGAGGTTGACGTCGATTTGCTGATGGCGGGGGACGATACGATCATCGAACCTGAAACGACCGCTTTCGATGACATTTTTGCAGACGTCGATGAGGCGGATGAGCCGGCCGCGGCGTCCGTCGCAGATGAGATCGACATCAGCGGACTGGCGGCGCTGGAACTTGGCGACGATGAGACAGTGGCGGCAGCGGATGATTTGAGCGGTGATGCGGCGGGCGAAATCGATCCTGATGCCACCGGTCAGACCGCGGAACTCAATGTGGATGATCTGGGTCTCGATGATGAACTGGAAGCCACGGGGACGATGCAAGTAATCGACGTGGAGGCTGAGGAAGGTAAAACAGGCCACGATACCGTACAGATCAGGAAGACCGCGCTGGAAGACGCGAAAACCGGCCTCGATATCGATCTGGACGCCGCTGCCGGTATCGCCGTAGATCAGGGAAAAACCGCTGAGATGCCCAGGATGTCGAGCGATGACGACGAAGACGACGAAGAACAAATGTTTACCGATGTTTTCGGCGATGACGATGAGTCCCGCATTTCGGACAAACTGGATATGGATATCGGCGGCGATCTCAGCACCGACAGATCCGACAGCGCCGATACGCTGGAAATGACGCGCGAGATGGAATCTGGTGGCAGCGACGATCTGGATCATTCGAGCACGATGAAACTGCCCGATCCAACCCCGGTCGATGCGACCGGCATCCATGAAGTCACGGGTATCCATGAGGCTATCGTCGAGGACGTTGACTACACCGGTACGGTCAAGCTGCCCGACGCGGATTCGGAAGCCGAAACCATGAGCGAGGTCGGGACCAAGCTCGATCTGGCGAGAGCCTATATGGACATGGGCGACCCCGATGGCGCGCGCAGCATTCTTGAAGAAGTACTGGAAGAAGGCAACGACAAACAAAAAGAAGAAGCGCAGGGGCTGATTAACAACCTGCCTTGATCTATGGGTCGACTGGCGTTTGGCGTTGAGTACGATGGCAGCAAGCTGGTCGGATGGCAGGCGCAGCGCGAAGGCCGCAGCGTGCAGACCTGCCTGCAGGACGCGTTATCGACGGTAGCCGATGAGAACCTGTCCGTCATCTGCGCCGGACGAACGGATGCCGGTGTACACGCCACAGCCCAGGTCGTTCATATAGACACCGGCGTAGAGCGTTCTCAACGTGGCTGGATTCTGGGCGGCAACAGCAATCTTCCGGACGATATTAATCTCTACTGGGCGAGGCCCGTCGGCGACCAGTTTCATGCCCGGTTCAGTGCGTTGTCGCGAACCTACCAGTACCTGATTCTCAACCGCAGCGAGCGCAGCGCGCTTTGGCACCGGAGGACCAGCTGGGTCAGAGAGAGTCTCGATGCCGACGCGATGCGGCTGGGCGCTAAATTCCTGCTCGGTGAGCATGATTTCAGTTCGTTCAGGGCATCGGGATGCCAGGCGAAAACCCCGGTGCGCACCATTGAGAGGCTGGACGTAGAGCGTCGCGGCGATCTCGTGAGCATCGTGATCACAGCCGATGCATTTTTACACCACATGGTCAGGAACATTGCCGGTACCTTGATCAGGATAGGTCGTGGCGACGCGGACCCCGGATGGGCGGCCGAAGCGCTCGCTGCGCAGAGCCGCAGTTCGGCCGGGATGACGGCGTCGGCGTCGGGTCTTTACCTGGTCGGAGTCGCTTACGACAAGAAACACGGGCTGCCGGACAATGTCGTGCCAGCCCATCTGTTTCACTGTAGGATAGATGGCGCCGGGCAGTATTAATACAAAGGTCGCCTGATGAGCTGGTTTCAAAAACTCATGCCCTCGCGGATCAAGACGGACCTGCGTACGCGGTCGGTGCCCGAAGGCTTGTGGATGAACTGCAAACCCTGTGGCGCGGTTCTGTACAAGTCCGAACTTGAGCGTAATCTCAGCGTTTGCCCGAAATGCGGTTACCACATGCGTATTTCCGCGCGCGACCGACTGGGCGGATTTCTCGACCAAAACAACCGGCAGGAAATTGCAGAAAAAATGGAATCGGTCGATATGTTGCGCTTCAAAGACAGCAAGCGGTACAAAGACCGGCTACAGGCGGCGCAAAAGAAAACGAATGAAAAAGCTGCCCTGATCGTCTTGAAAGGCGAGCTCAAGGGTATCCCGGTGGTCGTCTGTGCTTTCGAATTTGGTTTTCTCGGCGGCTCCATGGGTTCTGTGGTTGGCGAGAAATTCGTTCGCGCCGTCAACGCCTGCCTCGAAGACAATCGTCCGCTGATCTGTTTTTCCGCGAGTGGCGGCGCCCGCATGCAGGAGGCATTGATGTCGCTGTTTCAAATGACGAAAACCAGCGCGGCGCTGACCAGACTGGGGCAGAGAGGGATTCCCTACATTTCCGTACTGACCGATCCGACGACCGGCGGCGTGTCCGCCAGCCTGGCCTCATTGGGTGACGTCAATATCGGTGAGCCTGGTGCGCTGATCGGGTTTGCCGGACCGCGTGTCATCGCCCAGACGGTGCGCGAGACTTTGCCGGAGGGATTTCAGCGTAGCGAGTTTTTGCTCGAACATGGCGCGCTGGACCAGATCGTGGACCGTCGCGAAATGCGTGACCGCGTCGCGGATATCGTATCGATGCTTTTGAACCAACCAAAACCGGCGGCGGAAAACTGAACCTGGCCCCGGCTGTCCGGCATGCATCATGCCAGCTGAAATACCCGGTAAAAAAAGCGCACTGAAAGACTGGCTGCGGTGGCAGGAGTCTCTTCATCCACGCAAGATCGATCTCGGTCTGGAGCGTTGCCGGGCAGTACTCGGGCGCCTGGACCCCGCCGCGCCTCGATGGCCGGTTATTACAGTTGCCGGTACCAATGGCAAGGGTTCGTGCGTCGCCCTTATGGAGCAGATATTGCTGAGGCTGGGGCTTCGCCCCGGTACCTTCACGTCGCCCCATCTGCTTCGTTATAACGAGCGTATCCGCATCGCCGGCGCCGAGGTAAGCGACCGGCAGCTGACCGACGCATTTGTGGTGGTCAATGAGGCGCGGCGAGAGATCAGCCTGACCTACTTTGAATTTGGCGCCCTCGCCGCGATCGAATTGTTTAACCGGGCGGAGATCGAGATCGGCCTGCTTGAGGTTGGCCTGGGTGGCCGGCTCGATGCGTGCAATGTCATCGACGCGGATGTCGCGGTTATCACTTCGCTTGCGCTCGATCATCAGGACTGGCTGGGAGAAAGCATCGCAGAAATCGCCCGCGAGAAAGCCGGGATTTTCCGTTCCGGGAGACCCGCGATCTGTGGCGTCAGTAACCCGCCGGACTCGCTGCTGGAGACCGCCGGGGATATCTCCGCTTGCCTGCAGCTTGTGGATCGCGATTTCTCATGGACTGCCGATTCATCGGGGTGGCAATGCCGCGGGCCGGATTGGCATTTTAAAGACTTGCCATTGCCGGTCCCGGCCAGCGACGCTTACCTGGCCAATTATTCCTGTGCGGTTGCCGCACTTCAGCAAATCGGGCTGGACCCGGCCATTGACCATCGGCAAATGCACGATGCGCTGGTTCATGCGCTGGCCGGCAGCGGGTTGCCCGGCCGGTTCCAGGTCGTGCCGGGCTCAGTGGAATGGATACTGGATGTTGCCCACAACCGCGCCGCCATGGATTTGCTGGCCAGCAATCTCGGCAACCGGCCGCGCCCTGAGTCAGGCCGCAGTCATCTGATCCTGGGCATGCTGGCCGATAAGGACCCATCCGCACCGGCCGCTCTCGCCGATGTCATCGACGACTGGTATGCGGTTAGCACGGAAGGAGCGCGTGGACTGGAGGCGGCCGGCCTGGCCGGCAAGCTGGCCGGGGTCCTGGGGCAACCGGTCGCGTGTATCGCACAAGTGAGCGAGGCTTGTGAGATCGCGGCGAAGGCGGCGCGGCCGGGTGACCGGATCGTCGTGGCGGGGTCATTTTCGATCGTCGGTCCCGCGCTGGCATGGCTGCAGAAAGAGATTCCGAAGTCGGCAGTCGAATCTTGTTAAACTGATCATCCACGTCATCCTGATCCGGCCGGGCGCCAGCCTCTGAAAATGTTGAGAACACGATATGGCAACGAGCCAGCAACTTAGAGAACGACTGACCGGGGCGGCCGTCCTGGTCATGCTCGGTATTATCTTTATTCCGGAATTTCTGTCCGGCCCGCGTGAGGAATCCGCCGGCGAGAGCCAGGCGCTGATCCTGCCCGGTGCGGTTGAACAGCCGACGCGGACGCACACGATTCACGTCGATGACAATTTGCGATCGCAACCGCCGGTCGCCCGGTCAGTGCCCAGCCAGACTGAAACGCAGCCCACAGCGAAGCAACCCGTGACTGCCGTCAAACAGGCGGTGTCACAATCCGCGACAAAGCAGAATCCGGCTACTGGCGAGGCGACCGCGATTGAGCAGGACCAACCGGTCGGGGCGCGGGGAGAATGGGCGGTGCAGACCGGCAGTTTTTCGAATCTCGAAAATGCGCGCCGGCAGGCCAATTCGCTCGCTTCGATGGGTTATGACAGCTATCTCAGCGAGACAACTGTTGCCGGCCGCACGTTGCATCGAGTGCGGGTTGGCCCGATGAGGACCCGCGAGGCCGCGGATCAGGTAGCCCGTGAACTCCAGCAGCAGGGCCAGCCAGCGAAGCCAGTGCCCAATCCGTGAGCGTAATCACCGGCGCTGCTAATTTGTGCTTGCTGTTTGCATCGGCGAGTCTGCTAAAATGCACTTCTCGCAGGTTTCCGGATCGCCCATGATTTTTTTCGATTTCTTCCTGATCGTCATTCTTTTGATTTCGATGTCTATTGGCGTAATGCGAGGATTTTTCCGCGAATCACTGTCGCTTGTCGGTTGGATAATCGCAATCTGGGCTGCGTGGGAATATGCCGAGGCGCTCGAGCCGTATCTCGGCAGCGGATTGTCCGTGGCCGCCAAGATCTGGGCGGGCCGCCTGATTCTTTTCCTTTCGGTACTGATCATCTCTTTGCTGATCGCCAATCTGGTCAGCATGATCGTGCAACGTACCGCGCTGTCGGTGCCTGACCGCAGCCTGGGCATGATGTTCGGTTTTGTGCGCGGCGTGATCCTGGTCGGGCTGGTGATCATGGGTGGAGAAATATTGCAGATGTCGAGCGAGCCTTGGTGGGACGATTCGAAACTGGTTCCCTATGGCACGGCAGTCGCCGACTGGATGCATGAGTTTTTGGATGCCGGTGTTAACTATATCGAAGATTCCGTGGATATCTGATCCGCGGTCTTACCCATTGCCATTGGCTCTTTGCCATTGAGATACGGTGACAAACTGAAATGTGTGGTGTCATAGGAATTGTTGGTCAAAACGCCGTCAATCAGGCCATTTATGATGCCCTGACTGTATTGCAACACCGTGGCCAGGATGCTGCCGGCATTATGACCTGTGACGGATTTCAGTTGCACATGCGCAAGGACAATGGCCTTGTGCGCGATGTGTTTCGTACGCGCCACATGCTCGATCTGCGCGGCAATATGGGTCTGGGTCATGTTCGTTATCCGACGGCTGGCGGTGCGAGTGCGATGGAAGCGCAGCCTTTCTATGTCAACAGTCCGCACGGTATCTGCCTGGCGCATAATGGAAATCTGACCAATGCGAAGCAACTGACCCGGTTGCTGATCAAAGAAGACCGCAGACACCTCAATACGAAATCCGATTCAGAGTTGTTGCTGAACGTGCTGGCCCATGAACTGCAACGTCAGGAATGTGAGCTCACGCCGGAAAAAATATATCGTGCCGTCAGCGCACTGCATTTGCGATGCGCGGGCGGCTATGCGCTGGTCGCGATGATTATCGGTCACGGTATTCTGGGGATTCGTGACCCCAACGGCATCCGCCCGCTGGTGATTGGCGCCCGGCAAACGGAAAACGGCCAGGAGCACATGCTGGCGTCGGAAAGCGTGGCCCTTGATGTGATCGGTTTCGAATTGCTGCGCGATGTAAGACCCGGCGAGGCAGTCTGGATAGATGTGCAGGGCAATTTGCATGCGAAACAGTGCGCCGGTCATGCCCCCCACGCTCCGTGTATTTTCGAATATGTTTACTTTGCCCGGCCCGACTCGATCATCGACAATATTTCTGTGTATAAGGCACGCCTGAGAATGGGGGACCGGCTCGCTGCGCGTATTCTCAACAAGTATCCGGATAACGATATTGATGTCGTTATCCCCATACCCGATACGAGTCGTACCAGCGCGGTCCAGGTTGCCCACGCGCTCGACGTTAAATACCGCGAAGGGTTTATTAAGAACCGCTACATCGGACGGACGTTTATCATGCCCGGACAGGAAATGCGCAAACGATCCGTACGCAGAAAACTCAATGCGATCGATCTCGAGTTTCGTGGCAAAAATGTACTGCTGGTTGACGACTCCATCGTTCGGGGCACGACGTCTCAGCAGATCATCGAAATGGCCCGGGAGGCGGGCGCCAGCAAAGTCTATTTTGCATCGGCCGCGCCACCGGTAAGGTTCCCCAATGTTTACGGCATCGATATGCCGGCGGCGGAAGAACTGATCGCGAATGGAAGAAGCGAGCGCGAGATCGCGGATTACATAGGTGCAGACTGGCTCATCTATCAGGAACTGGCCGATCTCGAAGCCGCGGTGCGTTACGACAATGCAGACATTGAACATTTTGATACGTCCTGTTTTTCCGGCGAGTACGTTGCCGGAGACGTCAGCGAGGAGTACCTGCACAGGCTCGAACAGGAACGTTGCGATGTTGCCAAGGCCGCGCGTAACGCGGACGACCAGGATTTACAACAGGCTGTCTGACCGGTATCTGCCTTGGTGGGGTATGGGTCGACTCCGGTGACGCCAGTTCACACGCAACATCCCGCAGGCGGACATCACCGCCGTTTACTGGAAGATTTTTTTGCTGCGGCGCTCGCTGCGGTGGACCCGCGACCGTTGGTGTGCGCGGCGCTGAACGAAGTACCCGAAGAGGAAGACTATTGCGTCATCGCTACCGGCAAGGCCTCTGCCTCGATGATGCTTGGCGCGGTGGATGCGCTGGGCGATCGAATCAGGGCGGGTCTGGCCGTTGGTAAACGGGATGACGCGGCGCTGGCGACAGTGGCAATTCCGGGTTTTGCATATCTCATCGGTGGCCACCCGCTACCCGACCGGGGCAGCATAGAGGCGGCGATGGCGATTCGGGATCTGCTGCAAAAACAGCCGCGCGACCGGTGCGTACTCTTTCTGATCTCGGGTGGAACGTCGAGCCTGATCGAGATGCCGGCGGAGAATATCTCGCTCGACGATATGCAGCGGCTCAACCGGTATTTTTTGTCTTCCGGTCTGCCCATCGAAAAGATCAACGCCGTCAGAGCCGCGGTTTCGCAGATTAAAGGCGGCGGCCTGCGGCGCTGGTTGCGGGGACAGCCATGCACGGTTCTGTTGCTGTCCGATGTGCCGGGTGACCGGCCGCAGGTCATCGGCTCCGGGCCGCTGCACGAGGCGCTCGACGAACTGCCCACGGGGTTGCCGGACTGGGTAAGCGAGATGATCAACCGCTGCGAGCCGATGGCCTTGCCTGCAGATCCCGTACGTATTGCCCACCGTGTCCTGGCCGGGCAGGATCAGGCCAGGGCGGGTGTCGTTGCCGCGGCGGCGGCGGCGGGGTTCGATGTGCAGGACCACGGCCGCGCGTTGTATGGCGACAGTGAGGCGGTTGCGCTGCGTCTGACCGAGACCTTGCAGCCGTATTGTCTCGAAGATGACGTTGTCGTCCATGTATTTTCCGGCGAATCGACGGTTCACCTGCCGCCGGATGCCGGGCAGGGCGGACGAAATCTGCATCTGGCATTGCTGGTTGCCCGAGGCCTCGAATCCGTTGGCGGATGGTCGATGCTGCTGGCCGGAACGGACGGGGAAGATGGGCTGACCGACGCAGCCGGCGCCATCGTCGATGGTGGATTGTGTCGTCAGGCCGGCAGCGAAGGCCTGGATCTGGATAAAGCGCTGACCGACGCTGACAGCTATCCAGTATTAGAAAAAACCGGCGCATTGCTGCGCACGGGCCCGACCGGGACCAATGTCGCAGACATTGCTATTGCGCTGACCGGTTTACTGACACAAAACATTTGAAGACAGCTGGCCGGGCTTCATAATGAGCCGGCAACGGCAAAACCACAAACAGGCTGACAGGAATAACAGTGCGCGTACTGATCATCGAGGACGACCAGGAATACCAAAAATTACTGGCTCATCATATTGTCAGCGAATGGCACGACGCCGATGTGCGGACCTTCAAGCCATCGGTCATGTCCGGTAACAGTTCGCATATTCCTGATCGTATCAATCCGGGCGATTATGACGTCGTTCTGCTGGATCGTGCGCCATCCGGACAAGATGGGCTAGCCTGGCTCAGAGACTTCAAACGGCGCCCCGGGTTTCCGCCGGTTATTTTTATCACCGACCGTGGCCACGAATTACTGGCGGTCGAAGCGATCAAGGCCGGCGCCGAGGACTACCTGTTAAAACAGGAAATGAACCACGACCGCTTTGTAGCCAGTCTGCGTGCGGTGATCCGCAAGCGCAAAAGAAAATCGGCTCTGATCAGCCGGCGCGAAGCGATTGACGAGGCGTACCGGTTTGGCTCCGTCAAAATTCGCGGCCAGCGTTATATTCGCGAGCTGGGCAGCGGGGGACTGGCGTCCGTTTACCTGGCGAAAAGTGAAAAAGAACGAGACCTGGTGGTTCTCAAGGTATTCCAGCAGGTCCCCGATATCGCCGACGGCCAAAGATCGTTCGATCGCTTTATCCAGGAGTATGAAGTCATTTCCCGGATCAAGCATCCAAGCATCGTGCGAATTTTCGATCTGGGTATCGCCGATGATCATGCCTACATCGCGATGGAATATTTCAAGGACGGCACCCTGCGGGCGAAAATGGACGAGGGCTTGTCCGTCGAGACGGCAGTGGATTATCTACGCCAGATCGCGCAAGCGCTGCAAAAAATACACGAAGTCGGGGTTTTGCATCGCGACCTGAAACCGGCCAATATCATGTTGCGGGAGGACCAGTCCATCGCATTGATCGATTTCGGGCTCGCCAAACAATTGACGCTGGAGCAGGAAATTACCGGGTCCGGGGAAATTTTTGGTACGCCCTATTACATGAGTCCCGAACAGGGCCACGCCGGCCAGGTCGATGAACGCAGTGACCTCTACAGCCTCGGCGTCGTGTTTTTCGAAATGCTGACGGGGGAGAAACCGTTTTTCGGCGACTCGCCGATGGCGGTGATCTATAAACACAACAAAGCGCCGATTCCGAAATTGCGCAGCGAGCTGGTGGAATATCAGGAAATGGTGGACAAGATGCTCGCGAAAAAGCCCCGCGACCGGTTTCAATCCATGGATGAACTGCTGGCCTGTCTGGACCAGCACTGGCCGGCCCGATGACCGGAACCGGCCTGCCCGCCGAACTGACTGCGTTTTTGGCTTGCGAAACGCCACGAGCCTGGGCCGACGAGGCCCTGAGACAACCGGAAATTTTGTTGCAGGACCATGCCAATTGCGAACTGAAGGCGGCGTCCACGGCGGTGAGCCTGATGTTTCGTTATCCGCGGCGCCAGAAACTGGTCTACCGGATGTCGCGGCTGGCGAGGGAGGAACTCAGACATTTCGAGCAGGTCCGCACCTTGATGGAAAAACGATCGGTCGCGGATCGGCCATTGACCGCATCCCGTTATGCCGCGGGGCTGAGAAAACTGGTCCGCCCGGATGAGCCGGGCGCGTTGGTCGACACGCTGCTCACCGGAGCGTTTATCGAGGCGCGTTCCTGCGAGCGATTCGCCGTACTGGTGCCGCGGCTGGATGAAGAACTCGGACGATTTTATACAGGCCTGCTGGCTGCCGAGGCGAGGCACTTTCAGCAATACCTGGCTCTGGCCGGCGAATGCCACGAAGACGGCGAAGCGCAACTGCAAGCTCGAATCGAGGCGTTTCGGGTCTGTGAAGCGGATCTGTGCAGCAAGCCGGATCGCGAGTTCCGCTTTCACAGCGGTCCGCCGGGCTGAATATCATCCCGGCGCCGGGCCATCGAGAAGCCGGCAACCGCTTTCGCTGGCGAACCGGTCGCCGATCAGAAAATCACGATTGCCATGCATGAAATAGACGGCGCCGCCGGTTTCGCCGAGCAATCGCAGCCTGTTTTTTACCTCGTCGGCGAAGGGGTCGTCATCGTCGTCGCCGACCCATGCCGCGAACACATCGCCCAACAGGTACGGTTCATCCGCATCGAGGGCCTGTTGTTCCAGAAACCGAAAAAACGTTCGTTGATATCCGGCCGGCCGGACTCGAGATGGATATCGGATGCGAAGACAACAGACACTGACGGGAATTATTCTTCGATCAGCGATACTTTTTCGATCAGCACCAGGCTTCGCGGGGCATCGGTTGGAAACGGACCGCCAGGGCCGGTGGGCACGGCTTCGATTTCGCCGACCACGTTCATGCCCTCGATCACGGTGCCAAATACCGCGTAGCCCCACCGGCTGAGGCTGGGGTCGAGGTTGTCGTTGTCCGCGACATTAATAAAAAATTGCGCCGTGGCCGAATGGGGCTTGTTAATGCGCGCCATGGCGATCGTGCCGGTCCGATTGCTCAGGCCGTTGCCGGACTCGTTGGCAATCGGGTCACCGGTCGATTTTTCCTCGTAGCCGGCGGTGAAGCCGCCACCCTGCACCATAAATCCCGGAATGACCCGGTGAAAAATCGTACCGTCATAATAACCACTCTCGACGTACGCCAAAAAGTTATCGACCGTTACCGGGGCTCGCGCGCGATCGAGCTCGAGCACGATGTTCCCGCGGTTCGTTTTCATCAACACCTTGGGGGACAGCGGGATTTCCTGCGCCTGCAGTTGCGACACAAAAAGACCCAGGGCCAGTAAAGCGATCAGTCTTCTCATTCTTGTTCTCCGTCATGCCAATGCTGCCAATGATAGGCCGGTTCGGACTGGAGATGATAGTCGCCGCCCGGGTCTGCCCGGAGCGGACGGCTTTTGTCGCCGACTGGTGTTTTAGCTACCATGACGCGCCATGACAAACGCCGCCATTACCACCCGTTTCGCGCCGAGTCCGACCGGATACACACACCTGGGCAACCTGCGCACGGCCTTGTTTAATGCCTTGCTCGCCCGGGCCGGGGGTGGCCGGTTCCTGTTGCGTTCGGAGGATACGGATCGCGACCGCAGCGCCGAGGAATTTCTCGACGCGCTGTGTGAGGATTTGCGCTGGCTGGGGCTGGACTGGGACCTGGGTCCCGACAGTCCAGAGGAGGCGAATAATGGCGGACCGTTTCGTCAGTCAGAACGTGGCGCTATCTATCGACGGTATTTCGATCGGCTGACCGAAAAAGGTCTGGCCTATTCTTGTTTTTGCAGCCGCGAACAGCTTGAACATTCTCGCAGGGCCCAGCAGCGCGCGGGCAAGGCGCCACGCTATCAAGGGACCTGTCGCGAACTCGATCCAAAGGATATTCAAAAAAGGCTGGCCGAAGGGCAGCGACCGACGCTGAGATTCCGGGTAGCGGATGAAGGCTGCATCGAATTCACTGACCTGGCCAAGGGCGCGCAGCGATTCGATCTGGCCGATATCGGCGATTTTATCGTGCGCCGTTCGGACGGTACGCCGGCGTTTTTCTACAGCAACGCGCTGGACGATTCCCTGATGGGCGTTACCCATGTCCTGCGCGGCGAGGACCACCTGGCCAATACGCCACGCCAGATTGCCCTGCTCCGGTCACTTGATCTGCAGGTACCCGAGTACGGTCACCTCTCGCTGATCGTTGACGACGACGGTAAACCGCTGTCGAAACGCCATGGTGCCAGCAGCCTGCGCGAATTCCGGGCGCTCGGCTATCTGCCCGCCGCCCTGAACAACCACCTGTTCAGGCTCGGGCACGCCAGCGACAGCGGCGAGCTGATGTCGCTGGATGAGATGGCGGCTCATTTCGACTGCCGGAATCTAGGACGGGCGCCGGCCCGTCACGACACGGTGCAGCTGGATCACTGGCAGAAGCTGGCGGTTATGCAGCTTGGCGATGCAGAGATCAAAACCTGGCTGGGCGCCGATACCGATGGGATATATCTCGATGGCCTGGTACCGGAAGACGATGAAACCGACTTTATCGAGCTGGTCCGGGAAAACTTGCAGCGGCCGGCGGAGGGTGCGGACTGGATGAACATATTGTTTCGGGACGACGCAATAGCCGGGGAAATAGTCACCGCGGGGCTGAGCAATACCGATCCCGAATTTTTCGAAACCGCGGCCGGATTATGGCAGCAAGAACACGCCAGTTTTCATGTTTTCTCCAGCAAGCTCAGCGCACAGACCGGCAGCAAGGGCAGGAAATTATTTATGCCATTGCGCCTGGCCCTGACCGGCCGGACGCATGGCCCGGAACTGGAAAAAATCGCTGCCCTGATGGGCGGGGATCGCGTTGAACTCAGATTGCGGCAGGCGGTGCAATATTGCGCGGCATAGACCGGTCCCGGGTAACACAGGCTCAGGTACCAGATGCTGAAAATTCACGATAGCTTCAGTGGCAGGAAAGAAGTCTTCGAACCGATGGAGGCGGGCAAGGTGCGCATGTATGTGTGCGGCATCACCGTCTATGACTATCTGCACCTGGGGCACGCCCGCATGCTGATCGTATTCGACATGGTCACCCGCTGGTTGCGCGCCAGCGGTTATCAGCTGACCTATGTCCGCAATATCACCGACATCGACGACAAGATTATTACCCGGGCACGAAAAAACGGCGAGGCGGTCGCGGAGCTGACAGCAAGATTCATCGAGGCGATGAATGAAGATTGCGCGGCGCTGGGCGTGTTGCCGCCGGATCATGAACCGCGTGCGACAGAAACGATGGCTGCCATCATCGAAATGATCGAGGCGCTGGAGGCGAAGGGCTTCGCTTACCGTGGCGACAATGGCGATGTGTACTATTCCGTATCCCGGTTCCCCGGCTATGGCGCGCTATCGGGCAAGAACCCGGCCGATCTGCGTGCCGGCGCGCGCGTAGAAACCGACGAGAACAAACGCGACCCGCTGGACTTCGTGCTCTGGAAAGCGGCCAAGCCGGACGAACCGTTCTGGCCCTCACCCTGGGGCGATGGCCGGCCCGGCTGGCATATCGAGTGCTCGGCGATGGCAACCGAAGTCCTGGGGAACGTCTTCGATATTCATGGCGGCGGCATGGACCTGAAATTTCCGCACCATGAAAACGAAATCGCACAATCCTGCGCCGCGACCGGCGAGCGTTTCGCGAGGCTGTGGATGCACAATGGCTTTGTCCGCGTGGATGAAGAAAAAATGTCCAAGTCGCTGGGCAATTTCTTTACCGTGCGGGAAATTTTCGAACGCTATCACCCCGATGAGGTGCGTTATTTCCTGCTCGGCGCGCATTACCGCCAACCGATCAATTATAGCGATGCCGAACTTGATTCCGCGCGGGCGGCGCTGACCGGATATTATTCGGCGCTGGCAAAAGTGAACCTCGAGGCGGACGAACAGGCCGAACCGGCGCCGGATTCCTATACTCGCCGCTTTGCCGAGGCGATGGATGACGATTTCAATACGCCTGGCGCGATGGCGGTCCTGGCCGACCTGAAACGGGACCTGAATCGTTGCCTGAAATCCGGTGAGCAGGCGCGTGCCGATAGCCTGGGTCGGGAGCTGGTCAGGCTGGCCGGCATTCTGGGTCTCCTCGATCAGCAGCCGCAGCAGTGGCTGAGAAGGCCGGCGCCGGACGCAAAATCCGCACAGTCTTTGAGCGACCCCGAGATCGAGGAGTTGATTGCAAAGCGCGAGCAGGCGAGAGCTGAAAAAGACTGGGGTGAGTCCGACCGAATACGCGATTTACTCGCCGTTGCCGGAGTGCACCTCGAAGATGGCGCCGACGGGACGACTTGGCGCAGATAAATCCGGCGCCGGTTTTCGTCGCGTCTCTCGCAGTCTCTTGCTAGCTACCTGCCGTCGCTTAGTTGCGCCGATTTCAGCGTGTTTTCCAGCAAAATAGCGACCGTCATCGGCCCGACGCCACCCGGTACCGGCGTGATCCACGAGGCTTTTTTGCGGGCCTCTTCGAATTCGACGTCACCGGCCAGAGTGCCATCTTCCCGCCGGTTAATACCGACGTCGATAACGACGGCCCCATCCGCAATCCAGTCGCCGGGTATCAGGTTCTTTTTACCAACGGCAACGACCAGTATTTCAGCCTGGCGAACCTTTTGCTCCAGGTTTTTGGTAAAGCGATGACAGATCGTTACCGTGGCGCCGGCGAGCAGCAATTCCAGCGCCATGGGGCGGCCGACGATATTGGAAGCGCCGACCACCACCGCATCCTTGCCGCGGATTTCGATACCGTTTGCCTCGAGCAGGCGCATCACACCCAGTGGCGTGCACGGGCGCAAGCGCGGCGCGCGCTGCGCCAGCCGGCCAACGTTGGTCGGGTGGAAGCCATCGACGTCCTTGGCTGGGTCGATGGCCTCGATGACCACGTTTTCATCGATCTGCTCCGGGAGCGGAAGTTGCACCAGGATGCCGTCGATTTCAGGGTCCTGATTCAACTCCTCGATCAGCGTCAGCAATTCCGTTTGTGTGGTTGCGGCGTTCAGGTCATGGGCCCGGGAGACAAATCCGACTTCTTCGCACGCCTTGCGTTTATTGTTGACGTAAATGGTGGATGCCGGGTCGTCGCCCACCAGCACGACGGCGAGTCCGGGTCGCCGGAGACCTTTTTCCAGTCGCTCGTTCACCGCCAGGCGCACGTCTTCCCGGATCTTATCCGCGAGCGGTTTTCCACTGATCAGTCTGGCGGTCATGGCGTGATCTACAGTGCTTGAAAGGCGCGCATTATACCCGTCAATTCCCGTCAGATGGGACGCTGCGATCGAGCAATTCGAACGCTTGCGAAATTGATTTGTCCGATAGCGGGACGTATCATGCGACTCCCGCACAGGGGGGCATCGTGTCTGCTGCAGGCGGGTTTGCCACGGGGCATAGCGCAGCCTGGTAGCGCGTCTGCTTTGGGAGCAGAAGGTCGGGGGTTCGAATCCCTCTGCCCCGACCAGTTTTTCTGGGTGTATTCCGGTCACATGGTTTACACCTTATACCGGACAAAGTGTTAACTTATGTGCCCAGTATGATCTGTAAATTATCTGTCGATAAGCACACTGGTGATTTAACAGATATAAATAGGAGTGAGACAAAGTAGCGCCCGTAGCTCAACCGGATAGAGCATCGGCCTTTGAGTGAGGAGCCTGTGCCGGGAAACTGAACCGGTACAGTGGACTGCACTGTAACGGGGAACCCTTAACAGGTAGTGCTGATGGCAATCCCGTGGAAACCTATGGTTGACCCGTACGATGGTGTCAGATTTACCAATGAATGGCATGCACCACACTAAGGAAAAGGGCAACCTAGGCGTCTTGAAGGCTCAGGTGGATTTGTTCGAGCAGGGATTCACTATTTTTGTACCGCAGACTGAACATTGTCCGTTCGATCTGGTGGCTTATAAAGACGGTGAATTTCATCGGGTTCAAGTGAAATACAGATCAATCGACCGGTTTGGCAAGATCGACGTAAAGTTTTCGACTTGTTGGACAGACAAGCATGGTACTCATACCAGGCCCATCGACAAGGACGAGATCGATCTGTACTGCGTTTACTGTCCGGAATCGGACCAGTGCTATTACCTTGAACCTGGAAAGTTTGGCTCGAATGCATCCCTGAGGGTAGAGGCACCTAAGAATGGTCAGAGCAAGGGAGTGAATTTTGCTTCTGACTTTCGTAGGGTTCCGTAGAGACTATACGTGCAGCGCCTGAGATGGCGAAGAGATAGTCCAGACCACAAACCCGTAGTGCGGGGCCGCGAAAGCGGTAGTTGGTAAGCTAAGCCGAGGGTTGCAGGTTCGAGTCCTGCCGGGCGCGCCAGATTTTTCCACAGCTTATCTGGTTTCGGAAAATCTAATTACGGTGCCGGTGTTCACTTATTCACTTATTTAAACTAATTCAAAAAAGTCAATAAGTGAACACCGGCACCAATATCTTGCTTTACGACCCAAAACGGTCATTCAAGTTTTCCTGCCGATCATCTATCACCCGGTCCCGAATATCGCTTGAGCGCCTGGCCACGCAGACGCGATAGCATTTTCTATCCTTCTAACGTGAATATTGCTGCAGTACCATGGCCATGTCCTCCATGTTCCTGGCAAAGCCCTCGTAGATCGCTGTCTGGAAATTGGCGCCGTCATTATCGATCCAGTGGTCGACATGATGCCGCTCGCTGACGTAGGTGAATAGTATGCGCTTGGTTGTATCGAGTTCGCCGGAGCCGTAGCTAACCACCATCGAGTTGACCAACTTTACAACGAGTCGGTCATCCTTCCCCTGGTCGATAAAAAGCCCCTCGATGCCTAGCGTAATCTTGGTTGGCGCCTCTGCATCGATAATTGCCCACCGGTCTTTGCTTTGCTCCCTGAACTCTTGTACGAGCGTCTGCGAGACACTCAAATCTGCGATCGTGGCAGCCATGACGGCTTCGAGCGCCTCGGCTTTTTCTTCGGGCAATGCAAGCATTGCGTTCCAGACGCCACCAGCAGCCGCACCGAAGATCACACCGCTTGCCGCACCACCGGCAGCTCCTAACGGGCTGCAAATGATGAATAACGGGCCGCACACAAAGCCCAACATGAACCCGGCCCCTGCGCCGTATGCTGCACCCATGACGGCGCCCCCCGCGGTACCCTTGCCGACCATTTCGCCGGCGGTCTTGGCGTCCGGAGTCTCAATCTCGGGCTCCACGGCAACGACGCGGATGCTGCTGGCAAGAGGAATGCTCCGCAACGTGGCATGAGTCGGCCTGCTGGTGCTGGCGCAAGCGCTGATCAATGCCGTGGCGGCGAACAATGCCACAGAGCCAATAGCGCGATTGTGATCAATAGTGATCATTATTTTGCCTTCGCGTAGACGGTTTCCTTGAGCCCGGCCAGCTCACGGTGTGCTGCGTCGGGCGGTACGATTTCAAGCAAAGTTGCATACGTGACGTAGGTGCACAGGTCTACCGTTTCCGCGGATTCTGCGCATGTCTTTATTTCTTCGGTCATCGTTCTTTTCAGCCTGAGATACGTAATCGTGCCGGCCAGCGCTTTCAGATCGAGTCTTGCTTCTGCATAAAACCTCGCCAACTTCTCCTTAAAAGATTCACCGGCAGGCGGATTTTCGTTCGCTTGGATGTGCGTCGTACGACCGTTTCGTGCAGGCGGCGGCTCACGGAGCTCCATCCTCCCTAAAAAAGATTGGCCAGCAGGCGGATTTTCGTTCCACCAGGAGCGCGTCGCTACAATTTCCAGTGTGTCGGGCACCCGGGTGGCTTCCAAAAACGCGCCTGCAAAGACGACGCCAATTTTTTGATTCCCAGGCAATATTCTCACAAAGTATTTGATCCGCTCGTCTATTTCTGAATCTCGGTAGACGATTAACTTGGCCACATCCGGTGCCACCACACCATGGGTGTCGGCATCAAACGATGCACCGAACTCAGGCATTTGCATAGCGGGCAACAAGCTGCTGCAACCGGTAAGGCCGATCGTCATCAGTAGCGTAAGTAATCTAGCCATCACTCGTACTCCAAATCCGTAATCTAATTTCACGAGCTAAGTGTAGTTGTAATGCCGGCAAAACTGGTGAAACGCGGATGATTCGATCCGCATGTTGTGATGCCGGGTTATCGATCCGAAATTGATCATATCCTTTAGTGAAGCTTGGAATTCTAGCTGATTTCGCAGACAGATCAGAAACGGCTGATAATGGCGGCATTCTCTCTTTGCTGGAGCGTCCGCTATTGGCAGGAAGCGGACATCAGAGGCTGAAAACAGTTGATCCTGGCGGAAGGCCGCTTTACGTCCCAAAGCGGACCTTCCCGATCGCTTATTGCGCTCCAGGTTAAATTAACCGACTGTAAAATTTTTCCAAATCAGCGTATAAAAGCGACACAAGAAATAACGAAAAAGACCAACCCACCTAAAGAAGGGGGCGGCAATCCATGCGAGAATTGCATCGTCGAAGCAAATTCTTCCTGTACGTATCCTATGCCTTACTGGTAATAGTCCT